>CAZZDL010000051.1:0-1552 GCA_964652335.1 Microcaldota archaeon | reverse complement strand
CCCTTAAAACAGAATGCCTTCCTTCGTTCCAATTTACCTTCCCATATTTACTTATATTATGACGATTAAAAGGAAGAAAATTATAAACTTCATAACTATCTGTATGATATCTTTGAGAAAATGGTAGATTTTCAAGTAATTTTAAAAAAGTCCTTTCACTTCTATCTCCCACTTCAAATAGCATCTTTTTTCCTTCCAAAACAGCAGTCCAAATCCACACACTCTTCCGTTTCTTCCCTTTGCGAGCTCCCACATATGTCCACATCTCATCTATAGAAATATCCTCTATAACCTCATTCTTCATCTCTTTCCTTCTTTTATTAAATATCTTCAATGCCCGAAGGGCTTTTTTTTATCCATTTAAATATTGTTACATGACTAATTCCCAATGCCCTACCAATGCCTCGTATACTCATACCTTCGCAATACAGACGAATAGCCTCCTTCTTTACTCTTTCTGGATAACAAGGCCTTTTAGACCCAGGGATAAAACGATGAAAACAGTCTTTACATTTATAGCTCTGTTTCCCGTTAACTTTTCCATATTTAATACACCAATTGGACCCACAATGAGGACATCTAATATTATGACGATACATTCGACTCCTTGCCATATCTTTAATTAACTCCTTTCCTTTCTATTCTTACTCAAAACTAGTCCTCTTTTATCATTAACATCAATAGGAAACAATACCGAAATTACCTGTTCACCAACTTATCTACTAAATCTTTTAGCTCTGCTGACATATTTACGAGATCTTGAATACTCATCCTCGTCTGCTCTGTACTCTGGACAGTGGAGTCTGATATCTCTCTTATTTCAGTTATAGAACGGGTGATCTCCTCACTAGCAGCTGACTGTTCCTCTGAAGCTGTGGCAATTGATCTTATCTGTTCTGCAATGGAGACAACAAGATTCACTATTTCTTCAAGGGCTACACGAGATTCTCTTGACAACTTGGTTCCTTTAGAAACTGATTCTGCCACATTATTCATCTCGCTGACATTTCTATTTACCTCTTGTTGGATCTCTTTCACAGCATATTCCACTTCCTTTGTGGCATTCATTGTCTTTTCTGCTAGCTTCCTAACCTCATCCGCAACAACAGCAAATCCTCTACCTGCATCTCCCGCTCTAGCGGCCTCAATTGCTGCATTCAATGCCAAAAGATTCGTCTGATCAGCGATATCTGTAATAACCGTGATGACCTGAGATATACTATCCGCTTTACCTTTTAGTTTTTCCATATTTGCTTTAAGTCTTTCTGTCATCTCATTTATTTCATTTATGGCATCAACTGCTTCATCAACCACCTTACCCCCTATCTCTGCATGTTCCCTAGCTTTTTCCGCATTCTCTGCTGCTAAGGATGCATTTTTTGCCACTTCCAATACTGTAGCGTTCATCTCTTCCATTGCGGTAGCTGTTTCCTCGGTTCGTTGTTTTTGAGTATTAGCACCGTTTAAAACTTCATCAGCCTGTGCAGACAATTCCTCTGTAAAGGATACCAGTTTCTTTGATGCCTCATCTATTTCTTGAGCTATCTCTCTT
>CAZZDL010000050.1:0-1700 GCA_964652335.1 Microcaldota archaeon | reverse complement strand
AGTACGACCTTTAATGATTCTAGACCTTCTTTCCCTGATACTATTGGCTCTTTCCCTAGTGATATACATTCTAAGAAATGAGAGAGCTCTCTTTTTAGTGGCTCTTCTCTTTTTAATTCTATTACTCTTTTTGGATGATACAACAGCCTATCATCTGGCCTGCCGTATTGGGCGTATAGACTAATTCTTTGAGCGATATAATCAATTTCTGCATAACCCTCCTTGAATATAATACCCAACCTCCTTATCTTTCTAGATGCGATTCTATTTGCTATCACGCTTGCAGATACATCTCCAAGTCTCATCCATATGTGAGCATGATCTTCTCCAGGGGGCGTTTCTAGCAAGCTGACTCCGCTGGCATTTACTTCATCTACTTCTTTTCCTGTTAGGTATCTTATTATATCTACATCATGGATAGCCAGATCGAGTATTACTCCGGTGTCTAGACCGGGTCTGAACACAGGAATCCCAAGCCTCAACGCTGTCAACGCTAGGTATTGTATTTTTTTCCTCTCTGCCCATTCCTTGAAAAATTGAATTACCGGATTAAATCTTTCGATTTGCCCTACCATCAATATTCTACCATTTTTTCCAGCTTCATTCACTAGTATTTCTCCATTTTCTACAGTATCAGCTATTGGCTTTTCTATTAAGGCGTTTGTAACCGCTAAAACGTCTTTCCCGATTTTTGCGTGAAGCTTGGTAGGAACAGCGATGGATACGGCATCTGGTTTTTCTTTTTCCAGCATTTCTTTGTAGTCTTTGTAAGGGAATCCACCATATCTATCAGCAATTTCTCTTGCTCTTTCCAGGTTTATATCAGAGATACCTACAAGTTCTGAATTTTCCAGTTCAGAATACACCCTTGCGTGGTGCTGCCCCATTCCACCTACTCCTATAACAGCGGTTTTTAGTGTTTCCATTTATATGCCTCCTGTGAAAACAGATATAGCCAGAACAATTATAGATACAATTGCTTGTAATAAATACATAACTATAATTATTCCCTTTTCACTTAGTTTGAATTTATTTATAAGCCAGAAGTATAGCGTATAAGTGGGCACATCTGATTTTAGGATACCTCTTTTAGTGACTTTAGCGAATTTTCTTTTTTTACCTTTTTTGGCTAAGTGAACTCCCATCATCGCTAGATTTACAAAATACAACGCAAACAGTAATACAGCCCAAAATTCTAGTTTCCCAAGTACTGCCATGACAAATATTAGTGATCCAAAACTCCAGGTCCCGACGTCCCCTGGAAAGACTTTCGCAGGATATTTGTTCCAGTATAAGAATCCTAGTAGCGCACCAATTCCTAATAATCCAATTATCACCACTGGAATATTACCTGAAACAAATGCCATGGCACTTAGCGTAGCGACGATGATCAAAGTCATCCCAGCTTCTAGACCGTTATAACCAGCTATCATGTTTATTGCATTTGCAGATCCTGTAGCTCCAAGTAATAGAGCTAAAAGATATCCGACAGGCCCAAGTTGTATGCTCCCGAATGGGGTTGAGATAATAGTCATATTATCGTACATGGCGTATCCAACTAGAGGTAACGCATTCATCGCAGGCAATATAGCATTTGTCCCCCATTTAAACTTGAACAAGTCACTCATGAGGCCTAGCGTAGTGGCAATTGCGATTACAAAACTGGTTGTATACAACGCCTCAGATATTGCCATATCAGG
>CAZZDL010000049.1:0-1817 GCA_964652335.1 Microcaldota archaeon | reverse complement strand
ACAGCGATAATCTTTTTCCCTAGCTCTAGGTTCTCAAACAAAGTTCCAGCGCTGTCTATGCAAACAACTATATCCGCCCATTTATACCACTTTCTAATGTTTGGATCATATCTAAACCACTTACCATTTTTTGGGATGTACTCCCCACGCCCTATCTGGAATGAAACTTCAAATTTAGAATCTTTAGCAATTTCATCAATCACTTGTACTAGTTCATCAAATTTGGTTGAACCAACTGTAACAAATATCTTCCTTTTTTTCATCTATCCTAGCCTCCCTGCATATATAGCCTTAGGATATTTTTCCTTTAACTCAGGCCATTGAACAAAAAATAAATCAGCTATTGGATACACAAGTTTCCCTGCTCTGGACGGATGCCATACTCTAGACCAGCTTTCCAGGAATATTACTTTCTTTCCAAATAATTTGCCTAAATAACTAATTGGGACTGCTAAACCCGGACCAGCACTCACCACTGCAATTGCATTGGTTTTTATGATGATACACAGCGATTCTAGGGTCATTATTGCAGTGTTTATTACAGCTTTCCAAATTGGTGTGTTATATGATCTATGCTCAGTTATTTTCCACACCTTTCCAGGTATTTCTATTTTCTTTTCAGATATCGGGTCATTTTTTGCAATTACATACTCATAATTGAACTTGTCACCTAGTAGCCGCACTAACCTTAGCATTTGAGCTGTATGGCCTCCAGTTCCCAAGACAACTAGCAACGTTTTTTTAGACATTTTCTTTGATCACCTTCGCGACCAGCTCTAAATCTTCCCTTATGACTAACGGATGGACAGGAATTGATACGACTTCGTTCACCAGTCTCTCTGTAACAGGGAGTTTTACATTCCCAAATCCTAGCTTTTGCATTATTGGCTGTTGATGTATCCCAAGTGGATAATATATTCCAAACCCAATTCCATTAGCTTTAAACGCTTTGATAAGATCTTCCCTGTCTTTAACTTTTAATGTGTATTGATGGTACACATGCTTAGCTCTTGCATCTACGTAAGGAGTCTCTATCCCATCAATAGATAGTTCCTCGTCGTAAAACTTTGCATTCCTCCTTCTGATCTCATTTGCCTTATCCAGCTTCTTCAGCTGCGCCAGCCCAATAGCAGCAGCTATGTTCGTCATTCTGTAGTTCCACCCGAGCTCTGTGTGCAGATATCTTTCCTTTTGCCCGTGATTTCTTAACATAGCTATTTTCTCAGCAAGCTCGTCATTGTTTGTAGTTACCATGCCTCCTTCCCCAGTGGTCATGTTCTTTGTTGGATAAAAGCTAAACGCAGCGATATCTCCTAGTCCACCAACTTTCTTTCCATTCCATTCAGCTCCATGGGCCTGGCATGCATCTTCTATTACGTATAGACCTTTCTCACCAGCCAGTTCCAAAACAGCATCCATGTCTGCTGGCTGGCCATATAAATGAACTGGCATTATTGCTATGGTCTTATCCGTTATCTTTTTTCTAGCGTCTTCCACATCAATGTTGAATGTCTTAGAATCAACATCTACAAATACAGGTTTCCCTCCAGCTCGGATTATGCTAGTGGCACTTGATATAAATGTGAAACTAGGAACTAGGACTTCCTTACCCTTTACTCCTAGGGCCTCTAGAGCCAGGATCAGAGCTTGGGTTCCGTTGGTTGTAGTTAATGCATGCTTTACTCCAATGTAATTAGCGAATTCTTTTTCAAATCTTTCTACCCACTCTCCCATAGTCAGCATTCCAGAGTCTAGAACCTCTAAGACTGCCTCCTTCTCTGCCTCCTCTATCCATGGTTTTGCTATCGGAATCATTT
>CAZZDL010000048.1:0-1819 GCA_964652335.1 Microcaldota archaeon | reverse complement strand
ATCAGCAAGGCCAAAGTGACAAGCTATCTAACGCTCTAATCCCACATTTCAGCCCCAGGGCGGGGCCTAGGCCCCGCCCACAGATTTTGATTTCTACAAAGCCCACGAAAGTGGTACTTGAAAAATGAATTGGGAAAGCTAGCAATGATGTGAGAGAGGTGACCAAGAGCTCATGAAACTGTCTAATTCTGTGTCACATCGTAGTACATGTTTGTCAGCCTATGTCTATCTTTGTCACTACCTGACTTCCTCTTTGACTCATTCTTGACATTTTGACAATTAGTCATGACTCACCTTGACACGCGAAACCCTTTTATAATGCGGATTACAAAAGATTAGCAGGGAGAGTGAAAGGTGGGGGAAAATGGGTCTGTTCGGTTTTATAAGACACGTGGCAAGGTCTGTTAGAAGGGTCTTTCATTCAGCTAAACGAGCAGTCCGTTCTGCTGCTCGGTTTGTAAGGCATGCTGTCAGCCGAGTCGTTCATAGAGTAAGGAGGACAATAGATAAAGCGAGATCTTTATTTCATAGAGTAATTCACAAAGGGAGAAGTATAATGCACGCCATGCATAACAAAATCAGGAATACAATTAGTAGGGTTAACCACTTTGTTAATCGGATTAAGGGCTACGCTAAGAGAGTTGGAACCCATATATTTAATGGACTTAGAAGGATAACAGACACAGTCGCAAAGAATCCGTGGAAAGTTATACCTATTGTTGGAGTTCCTGTATTAGTTGGAACAGCAATGGTAGCTGGAACAGTGATTAATAATCAAACTGGCCATGGTTCGACAGTCACAGGCCATTCTGGATATGGAATACCTGGAATTGTTTCTAATTTTGGTGATATGCGTCAAGTCTTTTATCCAGATAATGGTGGAAATCAGGATTTATTTTGGGCATTGCTTGTCTCGTCCGTATTCTCACTCCCAACCGCTCTTGCGTACTATCTGTGGAAGAAGTACTCCCATTTGAACGGGAATCTATCAGATTTGCCGCCGTCTGAAAGGACGGAAGATCCGATTGATGGAGTGATTGGAGGCATACCTGACCAGGATGAAAGGTATGAAGATGTTACTAGAGGATCTATCTATGATCCAAGGCTTTGGGATCCAATAAAGACAAGGGAAGAATGGGAAAGAGACGTGGAAACGTTTGAAGGATATTCTAATAATGCTAATCCAATCTATAATGGGAGAGATCCGATCGCCTCTTACATAGAAACGCAGATGGAAGTGATAAAACACCAGAATCTCTCGGCAGCATGGGTTGATGCTGAAAAACTGAAAGGATTCATAGATGAACTGAAGCAAAGACAAGGTTGGGAGAGATATAAAGGTCTGATAGATAAAGCTGGGGGGCTTGTCTCTGGAGTCGAGGAGGCATATCACAGATGGAGGCTTGAAATAAAAAAGGAGCAAGTGAGAGAGATAATTAGGAGTTCTTCACCGTTTGACGACCTTGCCCTCTACTTTAGCACAGGCATGCTCAGCTGGGAGGATGCTTTTGATATAGTCTCTTGGGGCCATTCGATTGCGGGATACATTGGCCTAGAGTCAAAGGAGCAGGCGTTTGAAAATATAGTAAGAATAAAAGCTGAGCAAATGCTTGAGTTGGAGGATAACATGGGGACCGCAGAGCATCCAAACTACTTCGGGATATTTGTGCAGGGAGTCAGTAGTCCATTCACTGTGGCTGGTACTGCCTTGGTCGGTGGTGAGCTTGGTATCTGGACTAAGTTTGAGTCATTTCTTTCTAGACACGAACTCCTCGCCACGGGATTGAAGATAGGAGATTATGGATTCAATGCTATGTAC
>CAZZDL010000047.1:0-2452 GCA_964652335.1 Microcaldota archaeon | reverse complement strand
CCACCTTTCACTCTCCCTGCTAATCTTTTGTAATCCGCATTATAAAAGGGTTTCGAGTGTCAGGGTGAGTCACAAGAACTACAGGAAAATAGACATGAGTGTCAGACCTCTGTCAAATCCATGTCAAGCTTTGACACTATGTGACACAGAAATAATGCGCTATCTACGAGAGGAAAGTAAAAAACCCCTGGGAAGGCCATAACATCCAACATAAAATCAAGTAAAATTCACTATCCCAAAGATAACAAAACACTATATTTATAAAGGGGTTAATCAAAAAATATCACGTTAGGGGATGGGGATGGAAAAAAAGCTTGAGAGAATAGGTGACAAGCTAATTCTAAAGATTAATTGCCTAGAATGCCCCAACTCATCAAATCTGAACGACCCAAATTGTAGAAAATGCGTCGCAAAAACAATAGCAGAGCTAGCAAAAGGCAAACAACTAGACGCCGTCTCAATAATAAACGACTTTAGGCGTGTCTATCCCATAAGCCAAATAGAGCTATTGACACAGCTGTCAGACCTGGCAGATTCAATAAAGCTGGAAAAATTCCCCCTAGTATACAAGGGGGACTATTACTTGCAGCTAGTCAAGTCAAAGATAGTAGAAGACCCTGTCAAGGCATACCTGATAGCCAAAGAACAATCCCTCATAGAACTACCAAAGGAATTTGAGAAAAGAAGACAGTATAAACTATACAAAAAGAAGATGGAAGAGATCGCAAAAATGCTGGAAAAGACTTCAATAATATCTATTGCAATGTCAAAGAAAAGGCTAGACAACTCTGTGTACTCCCTTCTATTTGTCCCATGGACAATTCCCTCATTTGTCACTTCACATATCGCGCCAGTTCCTGACATACTAAGGCCAGTGGAGGAGTACTACGTAGGCAAGTCAAAGGTTTCAATATACAAGATCCCTAATAAGTCAGAGCACTTATATGCAGTAAACCCACCAGAATTCCTACTTCACGCAGATGAAAGTAGGGCAATACTAAATGCGCTAGACGAAATAAGCAAAAAGGAGCCAGAAATAATAGACCCAAGGAGGGCTAGGGAATACTTCAAATCAATGGCAAAGGAGATAATATCTAGGCAGTTAGAGCTAGATCAGGAAAGGCTAGAAGAGTTAGCTGACATAACCGCTAGGTACTCTGCAGGATATGGATTGCTAGAGGCTCTGCTTGCAGATGAGAGACTTCAAGATATATATGTAGACTCTCCTGGAAATAACTTCATATATGTATACCATGAGAAGTATGAAGACTGTATAACCAACGTCCTCCTTAGCCAAATAGACCTAGAAAGGATAGCAGCCAGGTTCAGGGCAATATCTGGGAGGCCGTTTGACGAGTCTGCTCCAGTACTCCACACTGAGATACCTGAATATCAGATAAGGGTTGCTGGACTACATCCTCCAGCCACATTTGGAGGAATAGGATTTGCATTTAGAAGGAGTAGGCCAAAACCATGGACTCTTCCCCAGTTCATTAGAGTAGGAATGATGTCGCCTGAAGTAGCTGGTCTAATATCATTTCTAGTAAGTGGAGAATCCTCCATGCTAATAACAGGTGCAAGGGGATCTGGTAAAACTAGTCTTCTAGCATCTGTTCTTGGGGAGATAGAATCTAGGCATAGGATAATAGTCATAGAGGATACTCCAGAGCTGCCTGTGGATCAATTGAAGAAAGTAGGATTCAAGATTCAGCATGTGAGAGTAAAGGCAGCCATAGGAAGTGAGGATGAAGCCGCGTCATATGAGCTAAGTGCAGATGCAGCGTTAAGAACAGCGCTAAGGCTTGGGGAATCTGTCCTCGTCCTCGGTGAAGTTAGAGGTCCAGAGGCTAGGGCATTATTTGAGGCAATGAGAGTTGGCGCTGCGGGTAACGTAGTCCTGGGAACTATACACGGGTCTTCTGCATATGATACATGGGACAGGGTAGTAAATGATCTAGGCGTCCCGACTACCAGCTTCAAAGCCACTGATATAGTCGTCTCTACTGCAGCTGTTAGAAGAGCAGGAGATTTAGTAAGGAAAAGAAGGGTAATGGCGATAACAGAGGTTAGAAAGGAGTGGGAAAGGGATCCTTTTCATGAAGATGGGTTTTATGATCTTGTTAAATATGATTCGTATTCAGACAAATGGATTACTAATGACCTTGAGAGATCTGAGATACTAAAAAGGATAGCAGATCTAAGGGGAGTAAAGCTAAAGACTGTTTTGTCAGAGATATCAACAAGAGGAAAGGCAAAAGAGCTGTTAGTTAAAAAGGCATTAGAATCCAATGACCTAAGCCTGCTAGAGATAGAAAAGGTAGTGAAGTTTAACATAGAATTAAACAAGCAGATAAACTCTCATCTGGCTAAGGGGAAGATAGACCAGAGCAAACTTTTACATGCATTAAGTGAGTATATAGACTTTCTAGAAGCAAAATAATGCAAATAGTCG
>CAZZDL010000046.1:0-2565 GCA_964652335.1 Microcaldota archaeon | reverse complement strand
GCTACATTTAAAAGCTATTCTATTGGCAGCTGGCCTGTCCTGTTAGCCAGTTGTAAGTACATTAAGACTAGTCATAGATTTCACTTACGGCTTCTTCACTTCCCACGTCTACTAGTGGTTCAGAGCTAGCGTACTTTCTGACGAATATCCAATCAATAAATGCCTTTCCGTCCAAAAGCGTGAATCCTAAAGTTGTAAACGATGAGTAGTTTTCGTCATTGACTGATATAGAGAACCAATCACTATCTGTAAACTTGGAGTATATTGTTATATCACTGGTAGTTAGTACAGCCTTTCCCCTTATGTAAATCTCGTCCCAGTTACCTATCTTGTCTGTATAAACCTTGTTATAGTTCCCGCTGACATTAACTTTTATTCCTAGTTTGGTATTATTGTGTGCGAAATCGAATTCATAATCAGATATGGACGGTGCTGAGTGACCTAAGAATATTATATAGTCGTAATCATCTTCACAACCTTCGTTGTCGCTTAGAGTTGCATAACCTTTACTTTCTATTATGAATGGCCTTTCTAAACTAACAGAGGTATATATACGGGCGGTGTCATCATCTTTTCCGAAATAGGTGTACACACTGCCGTTGCTATCTGTCCACCCTCCTATCTCAGGGGACTTTATCTCGTTCCAACCTCCAAGCGTTCCATCAAAATCCTTAAAGAGTATGAATACTGAATTACCATCGCTTTCACTTGCTAGATCTGGATTTCCATAATACACATAAATTGTCTTTGTGGAACTAGCTGGCAGATCTAGCTTTGTCCAGATAACTGTTTCAGTAGTATCACATGTGCCCGGCTCTATCCAGTATGGCAGATCGTTTCCATTTGCATCTCTTATTCTTATGTCCGAGCAGTCTGAGTTCATTTTACCTTCTGATATAGGTGTCTTTGTATCTAGCGTAATCTTTACTTGATAGTCAAATAGCTCGTTACCACTCATTTCAGTTATGTCTACTGGAATCCTGTAGACCATACAACCAGTTTGTCCTGTTAGCCAGTTGTACAGGAATGTCAGCACGTTCTGGTTAGCTCCCTCTACACTGCCGATTGCTGTGGAGTTTACATATATGCTAACAGAGTTCCCATTGTCTAGTATGTAGAAGTAATCCCCAGTCGTGCTATCGCATTTGAATGTCCATGATGAAATGTTATCGGTTTCCTCATATTGGATTATGTAAGCAGGGTTCAGCCCGGTTGTTAAGGCCGACCAGTCGTCTGAGCTAACTCCAGAGTATGAACCAAATGTATCTTCTAGTGCTCTTATGTTACTCAATCCTTCGATTAGTTTATCCGCATCCCCGCCAAGCTCGAAGTGACTTGTCGATATAAGTGATTCAGATCTAGATAATCCGTCATAGTTTAGCATTCCAAGCAAAGCAAGACCATTATGCGTGGACAAGTCGTCACACCAAGGACCATCTTTATTACTTACTTTAATGTTTATGTCTCCTTGAGGGGTCAGTACTCCAGTGAATGATAGCTTTCCGCATGAAAGTAGCGTGGTGTTTAGGATTAGCTCTCTTTCGCCTCTCTTTCCACACCCCGCATCTTCGTTTGGCGAACACACTGTCATCTCTTTGCCAAGCTCTGCAAGCATATCTTTGATTGTTTTTGTATTCAGATTCTCTTTTCCTAATCCTACCGGTCCATATACTCCAGAGTGTGTATCGCTATTTTCAACATCGTTTATTATGTAACCTATGTAGGCTACTATCTGATCAGCATCACATATCTTGCCGTTACTCAGCTCACAGCCTCCTTCTGCCAAGATATCTTCAGGATATTTTGATTCCCTGACAAACTTGTTACTGGACACCACAGTTTGGCTAGGCAGGACTGAGAATTGATATTGCCCTGTAAAGAGAAGCTTCCCAGTTAGA
Source organism: Microcaldota archaeon (assembly GCA_964652335.1). Lineage (GTDB taxonomy): Archaea > B1Sed10-29 > B1Sed10-29 > WALL01 > WAMD01 > WAMD01. Next base: position 667 of record CAZZDL010000046.1, on the reverse strand, counting down.
TCTTTAACGTCTATTATTAGCCAGTTTATAGTTTGCACATTGCTATTAGTCACTCTTATAGTTAAATCCACAATTGCGCTCCCAGTTTTACTTATCATGCTTTGCCTGCTAATCCCATCTATCTTGATGTCTGTTTCTATCCCTGATGGCATTGGATAGAGGATATATGCGCTTATATTTACGTTGCGTGGGCCCTGGGTAGCTATAGTTACTTCTTTATTGCCTGTTAATACAGAAAATTGCTGTGGTGCGCTTAGGAAAGGAGGCTCATATGATTTCTCTAATTTAAATACTGAATTGGAGATAGAAAAGTCTAACGAAAGTATAACATCTGTGACCTTGAAGTAATCACCTGTGGGGGTAATAGTAATTGTCCTACCTAATGCCGTCTTAGATAATGTCCAATAAACATCAGGAACAATAGTTTCTGTCTTGTTAACTCCGTTTTCATTCTTGTACCATTTTGCTAATCTGACCTTAATGTAGTCTGCCCCGAATACTAGATAAGGATACTCATCACCCCTAACTACGCTAGTAATGTTGAAGTCAAGCCAGGCGTGAGTCACTAGCTTGGACACCCATTCTTTTTCATTGACAGTAAAGCTCATGTTTTTTGCTTTCCCATCAAAGCTGGTTCCATTGGCTACTAGCACGATGGTTTGTATCC
>CAZZDL010000045.1:0-2647 GCA_964652335.1 Microcaldota archaeon | reverse complement strand
TTTGCTTTCCCATCAAAGCTGGTTCCATTGGCTACTAGCACGATGGTTTGTATCCCTTCTGGTGGAAGGGATACATTTACCTTAAAGCTAGTGGAATTTACGCTAGTCCAGTTGTCATAATTAATCGGATAGTTACTTGGGGCAGTGGCCTGAATGCTATCATTGTAAGCTATTATCTGAACATTAGGTGATGAAATCTGGAATGAGAAGTTTTTCTCTTCCTCAGCCAAGTTCTCAAATGTTATTGACATGAATAAGGGATTAGCAACCCATTTCCCATTGCTTTGTCTGAATGCGTCTATTATGTCATCTTGCAACAACCACCCTCCTATACCGTACCTCCAGACAGATATGCTTCCAACAACATCGTTTACAGGTGTGACTATCCTATCTCCACCAGCGAGTATGGTTAAGTCAATAGTGTTCACAGAATCTGCAAATATCTTTACACTCCCTGTTGTTTCACCACTTGAGATGCCAAGATCTAACTTTACCTTTAGAGTGACATCCACTCTGTCACCGGTAGACACTTCACCTCCCTGAACAGAGTAGGATTGAGGGCTTGTTTTTTGCACATTTCCATCCGATGGATTACCATTTACCTTCACTTCAACTACACTAACATCTGCCAGGTCAAATGTGCTTTCAATCGGTATATAAAACGAGCTCATAGTCTTGCTTGCCATTGCTGATATATGCAAATATATGTACTCCTTGTCTACAAGCGTTCTTGTGGGAAGAGTTCCTGCTTCGTCTGTGGAGAACCAAGCCTTATATCCATAGAATCCATAAGGATTATTTGATACAAGAAGCTTCCAACTCTGATCAGCTGGAGTTATAATGACTGGCAGTGAATCCCATTTACCCCCTTCTTTGGATTTATACACTACGTCTCCTTCATCTGTATGCTTTATCCAGGTTGTCCTAAAGAAGATACTAGTCTCTTTAGCTGTCTTCACAAGCATGGCTGAGATTGGTATTTTCAATGTGTATACCATCTTTTCTGAGTATGAGTTTATAGTTATCTTTGCATACTTTGCCCTACTCATTTCAGTGTCTTCCACAGTAGAATCTGGCCCATCCCATGACGTCATTTTATCTGACTTCTCCACAGAGAAGGCTAGCTCTTGTTGATTGTTTAGGTCTATCGCGTATAAGTCAGTTATAGCAAGAGGAGTTTTATCTGCATCGTCAAGCGACCCTAACTCACCAACCATGACTTCAACTATAACTTCATCAAACGGAGTCTCTGATTGTTCATCGTAATAGGGCAGGTTAATCGGCATACTTAAGTAGAAATTCTTCCCAGATTCCACTGAATACTTTCCATCTATAAGGGAACTCCCTTCAATGCTAGCAGTTTGGTTTAATGTCATCTCTGTTAGGTTGATTGTTATTTGCACATTGCTATTCGCGGTAAATACATCTGTTATAACAGGCCCATACACTCTACCTTTCTCATCTGTGAAACTGGCCTTCAAGTAGATCTTTGAACCTCTGTCCACAGACAATGTTAGTTTTCCTGGAAATTCACTCTCTCCAGCATCAATTAGCATTGGGAAGAATCTATTGTATGTTACGTCATATACTTCCACATAAACGCCATCCTTTGGATAACCTTTTACATTTGTAGTTATATCTAAGATAGCCTGTGGTGGTGTGATTGACATTTCTATTGTTTGAGCTTGGCTTGCATTTACATAGAACACCTGTGAATATTCATCTGATTCCAGATTGGTATCTGTAGCTGGTATATGTAGGATATAAGAGCCTATCCCAACTAGTCCAAAGTCTATGTATCCATCTTCGTTCGTTTGCCTTACTTTAACTACCAACCCGTCAGTGGTTTCTAGGTTTACGGTTACTCCTGGCATTGGATTTTGAGTATTTGCATTTATCACATGAGCCACGACGGATCCAGAATTATTAGTGCCTAATTTTACTAGAGTTAGATCAACATTTTGACCAGCCTGGAAGTCTTCTCTGCCAATTGCATAACCTTCTTTAATGCCAATAGCTTTGTAGGTTCCTTTGTCCAGTTTTAGTGTGATTATCCCTCCAGTATCTGATTGGTACTCACCTAGTAGTTGGTTAGAGGAATATATTAAGACCCTAGCAAATGGGACAGCGTTTCCAGAATCATCTTTTACTGTTATTGTAGAGTCGAATCCAGATTTTATTGTTAAGCTTAATTGCATTCCATTTTCTGATGTATAAGGTCCAAGTATTCCGGTGGGAGGCCTGTTTCCTGTTGGATCAGTCCCCTTTAGATAAAATTTCTGTCCATGAGGCAAGACAAGCATTGCATTTCCCATATAGTCTGACACTGCAGTGGATACAACATTTGAGTAACCAAGGTTTAGTTCATTGCCAGATGCATCTGTAGCAGTGACCTTTATTCCAGAGACAGCAGAACCGTCCTCAGATTTAACAGATATGTATATATTGTCCACCAATTCTGCATTGTTCTGCGGTGCTCCTCCACCTCCTCCGCTGGATTTTAGTTTTATCTTTCCGCTTTTAGCTGCTGAAATAAAGTCTTCAATACTGAAGCTCTTTATTGCTCCTTGGCATTTTATGTCTACAGAGTATCCTGGCTTTGGGCATCTATCTTTATCGTATGAAAGCACCAGTTTGCTCCCTCTTA
>CAZZDL010000044.1:0-2669 GCA_964652335.1 Microcaldota archaeon | reverse complement strand
GCGATGGGTTTCCAACATTGTCCCATGCACTAACGCAGATAGTGTAATTGGTTGCATTTCCATCCATTGCAGAAACATTTGGCTGATATTCGCCCTCTGAAGAGGTTGTCCCACTTGTGACCACAGTGCCATACTTGTCATAAACCACAACTTGGAATTGGTCAAGGCCAGAGGCATCGTCTGAGCCATGCAAGCGAATTATTGCATTGTTTGTCCAATATGTGCCATTGTGAAGATTATTTGGATATGGGAAAGCTCCATCAGGACCGTCAAAGCTGACGGTTGGAGGGGTGGAGTCTACATAGAATTCCTTCTCTTCCCAACCCACTTGCGAGGCGTTGTCAGTACATTCTACTTTGATTGTATGAGTTCCTTCTCCAGTAATTATTCCATCATTGAAGAATATTGATCCTGAACCTGAGCCGCTGCTGAGGGAAACCGTGTCGTTGCCCTCGTAAACCCCGTCAACGTAGGCCTCACAGTAGACAGAACTTGCAAGGTCTTCATCTACTGTGAAGTCCACCCTGTTCACTGTATTGTTGTTTGCATAGTAGAAGTCAGGCCATGTTATGTTTACGGCAGGGGGAGAGTCTGTTGTTGCATTTATTGTTATGGTTATTGTTTCCACAGGTCCATCGTTTGTGCCATCGGATGAATATCCGTATATAGTGTAATTGTCATTGGCAAGGCCGAAGAATGAATAGTTATACACTGCGTTGGGTGTGGCAGAGTCTGTAACAGTTCTCCATCCAGAGTCATAGCTTGAAGAGTTTATCTTTACATAAATGCTTTGAACGTCTGAATCAGGAGATGATAGGCCGATTGTGACTGAAGATTTGTTTATTTCCTCTCCATCAGATGGGTAATGGATTACTGTTGTCGGCCCATTTGCATTTATGGTTGCGTTGGAATAAAGCGTGGCATTGTTTCCTGCATAATCAGATGGATACAGGTAAAGATCATGATATCCATCAGGCAGATCCTTGAATGCAGTTATTCCAGGAGTGTCGTCTATGCATCCAGGAGAAAGGCACACATGGTCGTCGTACCAGAAGTATGTTTTTAGTATTGGTTCGTCACATTGGTATTTGACTATTACGTCGTTCCCTTGAATCTCCTTTGAAGTGATTGTACAGTTTGGCTCTGTCCCGTCCACAGTGACGTTTTCGCATACCTCATATCCTTCAGGCATTCCTCTTACGCAGATGGTATGATTGCCTTCATTCACATTCTCAAATGCGTAGGAAAGGTTTTGTCCATTGTCCGTATAACTGCCGTCTATGCCCACTTCATAGTAGTCATAGTTTCCTGAGTAGTTCATTGTGAAGTTTGGTAAACAGTAGTTAATGCCGTTAACCTCATTACAGGAAAGAGAAGTAATGTTTAGATATTTCTCAGCAGGGTTGTCTGTCACGATTATGTCTGCAAATGCAACTGCCTTTGCCCCGCTTGGATCTTCAACTGTCAGCTGAACAGTGTATGTTCCTGTGTTATTGTACGTGTAAACAGCCGTCTGACCGTTAGCCCGTGCAGACCATTTTTCTCCAAATCTCCATGAATAGCTTAGCGGATCTCCATCAGGGTCATAGCTGTCTGACGCATTGAATGCAACGGTAAGAGGAGGTTTGCCTTCAGAGGCATTGACAGTGAATCCTGCTATTGGTGGGTTATTGCTCGCATTGGCCACAGCCACAGAAGAATAGTCGTTGAAACAGTAAGGTATTCTTACTTTTACCCATCTGAATCTTCCTGTGTAGTTTTCAATGTTTAAAACGCCTTCCTGCCAGACCTGTGGATAATGTCCGTCTCCATCCATGTCATGGGCCTTTACAGATTTGGAAGCGATTTGTGTCCATGTTTGATTGTCCTCAGAAACATAGACCTTTACTGTGTCTGTGCATCCTTCGTTGAATCCAGGCCTGTAATAGACGTATATGTCGTATGTGCCGTCAAGGATTTGGCCAAGATCGTGAACATGGGTTTGTATGTACCAGCCACAGCAGTCTGGTTTTCCAGAAAGACATGTTTTTGGATGTGTGGTGTATGGCCAAGGAGTGCCGTAGGAATAGCCTATGTCGTTGTCACATTCGTCAAAGTAGAATGCGTTTGCTGATTGTAATGTGAAAAGTAAAATTGCAATTGTCAATACAAACGCCAAGGCAAACGCGCGTTTCATCTCCCACATTTCAACCCACCAGATAGGCTTAGCAATTAAATCATTTATAAACCTTTCTATCTGTATAACTTTAAAGTGGTTACATCACCCCTTAAACTCCATGTAAGGCGGATTCTTACATATCTCCTCCCTCCCCCAGCATGCTTCTCCTCTGAATCCACTTGTTAGATTAATCGTAACAAATCCTTTATTCACTTGCTGGTAATTTGTGCAGGAATATTCTCCAGATCCTAAAAGAATATCTCCAGTTAAATTCTGGTTAAATCGCCCACTTATTACATAAACGCATAGCCTATAATTCCCGTCATAAGGCAGGTCAAACGTGACCAATGCGTATTCTCTTTGAGAGAGCATTATTGTTGTATTTTGATTATTATTAATATCACATATCTCCGAATTGTAAGTGCGGGCATGGCTCTTATCAACTGAATCAGGAGTAATCTTCTCCGTCTTGTCATCGCCAACGCCAGCATACACAAACCAACCACCGCTG
>CAZZDL010000043.1:0-2833 GCA_964652335.1 Microcaldota archaeon | reverse complement strand
TTCTAGAACCAGTGGGTGTGAAGGGTGGGATGGTGGGTTTCTAGTTTTTGCTAGTCTAGTTTGTCGCATGGAATTGTGAAGCCGATGGTGTCTTGTAGTGATTCGCATGTTTCTTCTCTAATTTGTTTTAAGTCTTCAGCTGAATATTCCACACCATTGCTCCCCACTTTATTATAAGTTTGTTTATCTGGTATTACCATCACTTGGCACACATAGTCTGGGCATGAGTCAAAACATGCAGCCAGCGCGTTTGCCATTGGGTTATCTGTGGACCCAAGCCCACTTATTTGAACTATTCTTGCTGTTATCTCGTAAGTGACACCGGGTTTTATTTTGCTTGGTCCGTATATCCATAGGTCTGGCTTGTCTCCAGTGAATGCAGCTGCCGTACTAACTGCAGAGCTACCAAATGGTATGAGGCCAGCTACAAATTCTGCCCAGTTCCAAGAGGGACTAAAGTTAGCTATTTCGTGTGCATTGTCTGGATCAAAATCTGTCATTCTTTCTACGTAAATACCTTCATCTTGATTTGCAGTCGCAAACTGAGCCAGTGCTTGAAATCCACCAATCAAAAATCTCCCAGCAAGGATCCTAAAGAGTATTGCTCCACCCTTTGTCCTGGCTGCTGCTTCTTCAATTGATTTTGCAATATAAAGCTGAGCGTAGAATTGTTTCAGTTCTTTACTGACTGCTTTTTCCACCCATGGAGCTATTTCTTTTGAGCTAGCTTTTTCAAGTCCCTCTATAAACGATGATTTTGCTTGTTTAAGTACCGTTTTGCTCCCTTTGCTTATCAATTTTTCACTTGCTGGCTTAACTGCTCCTTTAGTTATTTTGTTAGCCAATGTCCTTAGTCTTCTTGCTAGATTTTTGAATAAGTTCTTGATTGCTTGCCTTATCGTAGCTTTACCCTCTTCTACTATTGCTTCTGACGCTCCACCGCTTGGTATTGCTAAGCTCAAGGCAATAGCGTCTACTCCACCCATGCATACGCTAGTGGCTGCGCATTGTGGTCTAGGTATATCAGCAGGGATTTTATCATCTATTTTCTTTGCCCAATCTTTATTAGTTGTAATTTCAGATCCCCTAAATATAACAAATGTGTAAATTCCTCCATCATCCAGTTCAGGACTTCCATTTCCTGATGCGCTATGGAAACCGTATGCATTTAGCGTTTCTTCATCGTAGTTATTCCTTGCCAGATCACAAGCTTTTAATATTACATCCTCAATTTTATCTGTCTCAGTAGCGAAATTAACTATGTTTATTTTCCTTGTCGCTTCATTGCTAATTAGGTTGGTATTTCCAACCTTGTCCACACATACAACTAAGGCCTCCCCCGGTACTACTGCCCATGTTTGGAACTCATCGTACGGATCAGGAGTGCATACCATATGGGTAGTCTTTATTCCTCCAAAGTCACCTTCCTCATTTGAAGGATTACATGTGTAATAATACATAATTCTGCTGTTATTCTCTTTTAGGAATGTTGGGAATGCTATCCAACAATTGGTAGTTCCTGTTAGATCTTTAGCGTCAAACTCTATACTTGGCTTTAAGTTTGCGTTTTCCTCTCCATTCACTCCCCATTCTTCCATTTCTATAGTGTTGGGATCAACGTACGGCGCCATTTTATCAATTATGAACCTTGTTTCTGCAGATGTCTTGGCGCCAACTTTGTCCTGGCAGGTGACGGAAAAGTCTATGACTCCTTCAAGGACAGGTATGTTTGAACATGTGACTTTATACTTGTATGCGTTCTTTCCGTCAAGTATCTCATTTCCCTCATTTGTAAGGCTGCATGATATATCTCCGGAATCAGTATACTTCGCATCTGTGAAATAGCTTAAATGAGTGCTGTTTGCTCTGGCTACACAGCTTTGCATCTCTGTGAAAGAATAAGCTGGGAAAGATACAGTTATCTTTCCAGAGAGAGAATTCGGATCCCATGAAGAAATTGACACATTGAAATATTTTCCAGCATCCTTGACTGGAGTTACAACATCAGTAGGGGCAGAAGTGGTATCCCAGTACTTCTTTTCTTCCTGGGAAGGCCCAACGTTCAGGGCAAATGCTATAGATGACATTATCACCATAGCCACCAGGGCTAATATCTTCACTTTCATTTCATTCACCTTTTTATGATTATTACATTCATTCAGTCACGCATTCGGAGTCGGTTACATTACAATAATAACTTGATCCGTTTATTAGCGGTTGGTCAAGGGCGATTGCTTGTGTACTATCGTAATTGAACCAACCCAATGTGAACGGCGTGCTAGGCAATAATACTCTAGGCACACCAGCAGCATACTTGTACAGGTAAATCTGGCCTAGTCTGCTAACCTCACCAGCGTCATTCTCACATACAACATTAATTGGTATGCGCCTGTTCACAGTGTCTTCTCCTGATAAGACAGGCGTGTTACATGTTACGTCGTAGATGTTGTATATTGACGAAGCGCTCTCTCTCACGACGACTGCCCCAGTTATTGTTATATCGCAGGTATAACTCCCACCCTGCCACTTCACTGTTACGTCATTTGCTTGGAGTACTCCGTTACTGTAATCAAAAGTTGTAGTATCCTCTACAGAGATTTCTCCATCTATTTTCACTGAGAATGGGCTCAACCTGACTTTTCCAGTTTTACTTTCCTCATCATAGTTTTCTAACTTTACTAGATCTGCAATGTGTACATTATTTCCTGCTGCGCCTAGCTGACCTTTAAACTTCAGATTTACATCACTCAGATCCACGTAATATATATCTGAAGAATATACATCACAGCAGCCGTCGCTTACATTTCCATTTTTGTTGTCATCTACATCATCA
>CAZZDL010000042.1:0-2888 GCA_964652335.1 Microcaldota archaeon | reverse complement strand
TGATGATGTAGATGACAACAAAAATGGAAATGTAAGCGACGGCTGCTGTGATGTAGTAAGAGACATGCCTGTGTCTCTGGTGCTAGAGGATGTCAACGTGACTATAACAAGGGCCGAAGATAGTCCATCTCTGTCTGGAATCACAAGTCTCGGGGAAGTATCACTACAAAATAGAAATGGGAAAAACGTTGTCAGATTAAGAACATTTACAGTATCAGTTAATGAAATTCAGTACAGCATACCAACCACAGAGTGGATTTATGACAACAATGAATTAACCGCAGATAACATATATGTAACGAACACATCCGATGGAAGCACATTCGAAGCTGAGATTACAATTCAAGGAGTACAAGAAAAAACTTATTCATTATACAACATATATGATGTAACGTGTAACTCGCCTGTTCTATCAGGTGAGGACACTGTGAACAGACGCATACCAATTAATGTTGTATGTGAGAATGACGCTGGTGAGGTTAGCAGACTAGGCCAGATTTACCTGTACAAGTATGCTGCTGGTGTGCCTAGGATTTTCTTGCCAAGAGAGTTTGGATTTGGTTGGTTCAAAGGGGATGACAATAAAGACTACTTTGCTCTTGACCAGCCAATAGCTGAAGGAGGAACATATGAATGGACTCAGGGTTAAGGTGATCAAAAATGAGAAAATTATATGCCCTTGTGGCTTTGGTCATGGTAATAGGATTGGCACTTGGAGGAACCGTAGTATTTGAAAACAATAAAGTGCCAACAAAGGAAGGGGACTTAATAGCAGATGAAGATGCACCGAGTGCTACATTGCCAATAGTGGACGCTGGGAAATCATTTAGTATAAAAGTTAACAATTGGGATAAAAACAAACTGACTGCCAAGGTGACTATAACATTACCAGTCTATTCAAAAAACGAGGTACAGAGCTGTGTCGTTCAATCAAAATCAACTCATTTTGACCCGGTTACTGGAAAGCAAACTACATCAGAATATGAGGGGAGTTGTAATTATGCTGGCGATACAACACTACAAATAATTGATGGAGGAACGCTCAATACTGTAACCGGAAAGAAATATGAATGTCCTATGGACGTATTAGAGGGAGTAACAGAATTTACTGTAACCTGTGAGGATAAAGTCGGCCAGAAAACGTCTGCGTCTTCCAAGTTTGTACTTGACAGACTTGCTCCATACTTAGTCCCAAATACATTTAATTACACAACTGTAAAGCTAACTGGCATAAAGAACCTATCCCCAGAGATCAGCTTTAAGATTAGAGACATGTCCTATTCGACATGCACACTAACGTTCCAGACGCATGAAGATACACCGTATACCTTCTTCTGTATACCAAGCGAAGATCACAAGTTTGGAGAAATGAATGAGTTCACAATGATATGTCAACAAGAAACTTTGACCTTGCCGTTAGGCCTATTAGATCCATCAAAAAAGCCAAACCTAACCTGTTCAGACGATGCTGGAAATGAAATTATGTTGAAAGATCTAAGCATTGCTCCAGAAATATCAAATATTGCTATGAGTAAGGAAGACGTTGAGTCATTAATTAGAAAAATGTGTACATACGCGTGGAGTGGTGCCACACCTGTTGAATTAAACGACGAGAATATACAATCAGCTCGTGAGAGTGGGAAATTAGAATCAAAAGACTCTGAAGGTGCATACGCACTAGTAATGCTAAGAAGCGATACAGATGGGATAACTATTAATGATATACACAAGATAAGTGATGATTTAAAAATTCTCGGAGAAAATAGAGATTGTGGTGGTGCGCTGCTAGCATGTGCTGGGCTATGTGGATTAGACATTTTCACATTGGCTCAAGCGAAAATTCTCGCGAAGAGAAGCGTTGAAGAAGCTATGAGTAAGTCAACTGAAAAAGTAATAGAAAAAGGTGCAAAATCTATGAAAAAAACATTAGAAACAGCAAGTGAGAATCTCGATGATATAACCGGGTTAGAAAAGGGAATAAGTGAGTTCAAGGGTGCAACTAAGGCAGACGACGCTATCAAGAAACTGGGCAATCTTGAAGAATCAGTCAATGAAAATATAAAAAATTTAGAGGAAGAATTAAAACAAATTAAAGAAACTAAGCCATCAAATATTATGGAAACTGCTGAAATGGGAGGAAAGGCAAAAAGGATAAAAAAGAGCATAAAAGCCCTAGAAGATCTGCAAAAGCAGATAGAAAAAACCAAAAAAGCACTACAAAAAATTGAGGGAGGGCGCGTTTATAAGATAAAACTCTTGTATGGAGACCAAAACAAATGGAGGATGCTCGTTAGTCCGTTTGGAGCATATAAATTAGAGTCTGGTATAACAGCAACTGTGAAAAGCAATATAAAATCGTGGTATTTTGCAAGAACTGCGTTTAGACCAATAAGAAGACTCATTGGAGAACAGTATATGAGACAAACACCGTACACATATAAGTATGAAGACATATTACCCAGGGAACTAGAAAACTATAACATAAGGCAACCAGCAACGGACAAAGGAAACAATCCATTGTATAGCATGGGAAACATGGCACTAGAGACGCTTATGGGATTTGCTCCGTGTGGTGACCTGCTAGTTACTGTCAAGCAAACATGGGCAGATGAAGACTACCCAGACATAATAACAACTTATGACCAGTCAAGGACAAGCGGTAACGAGATAATGCAACCAGGCCATTCATACATGATATATGCTAGAATAGAAAGGCAAGACATGTCATCACATCCAGCATTGCAAAAACCAGTCGTACAGCAATTCGGCCAATGTCTATTTGGCTGTCCTGACTACGCATGCGTAGTCACAATAGTGCCAAACCAAGCAGAATACTAGCAAAAACTAGAAACCCACCATCCCACCCTTCACACCCACTGGTTCTAGAA
>CAZZDL010000041.1:0-3405 GCA_964652335.1 Microcaldota archaeon | reverse complement strand
CTCCTTCTACCAAGATATCTTCAGGATATTTTGATTCCCTGACAAACTTGTTACTAGATATTACAGTTTGACCTGGCAAGACAGAAAATTGGTATTGAGCAGTGTAGCAGAGAATGTCGTTTAAACATTTCGCATCTATTATCAACCAGTTTATAGTTTGCACATTACTACCTGTTACCGTTATGGTTAATTGTACATTCAGATATCCAGATCCGTTTACTATTATGCTTTGTCTACTACTCCCGTTTATCTTGATGTTTGTGCTTATTCCTGATGGCATTGGGTGATACACGTATACACTTATGTTTGTTGTGTACGGGCATACGTAAGTAATATTCACCTGATGATTTGATGGTAGTGGTGAGAATCCTGAAGGCTTGAATTCAACGAGCGAATAATACGTTTTATTCATTGCTACTACTGCATTATTAATATACAAATTGAAATTGTAGATAGGCATAGGTACCTGGAAATAATCATCTGTAGGTGTGATTATTTCAGTCGTTGGGCTACTTCCACCATACATAGTTGCATCTAATGTCCAATAAATAGCTGGAACAATTGTTTTTGATCTATTTACTCCGTTTTCATTCTTGTACCATTTTGCTAATCTAACCTTAATGTAGTCCGCCCCAAATACAAGATGAGGATATTCATTGCCCCTAACTACGCTGGTAATATTGAAGTCAAACCAAGAATGAGTTACCAGTTTGGACACCCATTCTTTTTCATTAATGGTAAAGCTCATGTTCTTTGCTTTTCCATCAAAGTTAGTCCCATTAGCTACTAGCACGATGGTTTGTATCCCTTCTGGTGGGAGGGACATATTTATCTCGAAACTAGTGGAATTTACGCTAGTCCAGTTTTCATAATTAATCGGATAGTTACTTGGGGCAGTGGCCTGAATGCTATCATTATAAGCTATTATCTGGACATCAGGTGATGAAATCTGGAATGAGAAATTTTTTTCTTCTTCAGCCAAGTTCTCAAATGTTATTGACATGAATAACGGGTTAGCAACCCATTTTCCACTTCTTTGACTAAATGCATCTATTATGTCATCTTGCAATAACCATCTCTCCCTTGTGTAGCTCCACACAGATATACTCCCAACAACATCATTCACAGGTGTAATTATCTTGTCTCCAGCAGCGAGTATTGTCAAGACAATAGCATCTTCGGAGTCTGCAAAGACCCATAGACTTCCCGTAGTTGTTTCACCGCTTGGAATACCGAGATTAAGTTTTACCTTTAGTGTAACATCCACCCTGTCCCCAGTTGACACCTCGCTTCCTTGAATAGCGTATTGCCTGCTACTTATTTCCTGCACAGATCCAGATGATGGATTATCGTTTACCTTCACTTCAACTACACTAACATCTGCCAGGTCAAATGTGCTTTCAATAGGTATGTAAAATGCGCTCATAGTTTTGCTTGCCATTGCTGATATATGCAAATATATGTACTCCTTATCTATAAGTGTCCTTGTTGATAGAGTTCCAGCTTCATCTGTAGAGAGCCAAGCCTTATATCCATAGAATCCATAGGGGTTATTTGATACAAGAAGCTTCCAACTCTGATCAGCTGGAGTTATAATGACTGGCAATGAACTCCATTTCCCCTCCTCGTTAGATTTATACACGACGTCTCCTTCATCTGTATGCTTTATCCAGGTTGTCCTAAAGTAGATATTAGTCTCTTTGGCTGTCTTCACAAGTATGGCTGAGATTGGTATCTTTAATGTGTATACCATCTTTTCCGAGTATGAGTTTATAGTTATCTTTGCATACTTTGCCCTGCTTATTTCAGTGTCTTCCACTGTTGAGTCTGGACCATCCCATGATGTCATTTCATCTGACTTTTCCACAGAGAATGACAATTCTTGTGTCTGGCTGTTTAGGTCTATCGCGTATAAGTCAGTTATAGCAAGAGGAGTTTTATCTGCATCGTCAAGCGACCCTAACTCACCAACCATGACTTCAACTATAACTTCATCAAACGGAGTCTCTGATTGTTCATCGTAATAGGGCAGGTTAATCGGCATACTTAAGTAGAAATTCTTCCCAGATTCCACTGAATACTTTCCATCTATAAGGGAACTCCCTTCAATGCTAGCAGTTTGGTTTAATGTCATCTCTGTTAGGTTGATTGTTATTTGCACATTGCTATTCGCGGTAAATACATCTGTTATAACAGGCCCATACACTCTACCTTTCTCATCTGTGAAACTGGCCTTCAAGTAGATCTTTGAACCTCTGTCCACAGACAATGTTAGTTTTCCTGGAAATTCACTCTCTCCAGCATCAATTAGCATTGGGAAGAATCTATTGTATGTTACGTCATATACTTCCACATAAACGCCATCCTTTGGATAACCTTTTACATTTGTAGTTATATCTAAGATAGCCTGTGGTGGTGTGATTGACATTTCTATTGTTTGAGCTTGGCTTGCATTTACATAGAACACCTGTGAATATTCATCTGATTCCAGATTGGTATCTGTAGCTGGTATATGTAGGATATAAGAGCCTATCCCAACTAGTCCAAAGTCTATGTATCCATCTTCGTTCGTTTGCCTTACTTTAACTACCAACCCGTCAGTGGTTTCTAGGTTTACGGTTACTCCTGGCATTGGATTTTGAGTATTTGCATTTATCACATGAGCCACGACGGATCCAGAATTATTAGTGCCTAATTTTACTAGAGTTAGATCAACATTTTGACCAGCCTGGAAGTCTTCTCTGCCAATTGCATAACCTTCTTTAATGCCAATAGCTTTGTAGGTTCCTTTGTCCAGTTTTAGTGTGATTATCCCTCCAGTATCTGATTGGTACTCACCTAGTAGTTGGTTAGAGGAATATATTAAGACCCTAGCAAATGGGACAGCGTTTCCAGAATCATCTTTTACTGTTATTGTAGAGTCGAATCCAGATTTTATTGTTAAGCTTAATTGCATTCCGTTTTCTGATGTATAAGGTCCAAGTATTCCGGTGGGAGGCCTGTTCCCTGTTGGATCAGTCCCTTTTAGATAAAATTTCTGCCCGTGAGGCAAGACAAGCATTGCATTTCCAATATAGTCGGATACTGCAGTAGATACCACATTTGAGTAGCCGAGGTTTAGTTCATTGCCAGATGCATCTGTGGCAGTGACTTTTATTCCAGAGACAGCAGAACCGTCCTCAGACTTAACAGATATGTATATATTGTCTACCAATTCTGCATTGTTCTGCGGTGCTCCACCACCTCCTCCGCTGGATTTTAGTTTTATCTTTCCGCTTTTAGCTGCGGATATAAACTCTTCAATACTAAACGCCTTTATTGCTCCTTGGCATTTTATGTCTACAGAATACCCTGGCTTTGGGCATCTATCTTTATCGTATGAAAGCACCAGTTTGCTCCCTCTTA
>CAZZDL010000040.1:0-3408 GCA_964652335.1 Microcaldota archaeon | reverse complement strand
CTTTTTAAACCCCACTAGCCAGGCAAGGCTAGACATTAGCCAAAAATCAGCATTAATACTATGACTCACTGATTTTTCAGACTAATGTCACGTGTCAGACATAGCCATATGAGTCAAGACGTGACACAGTATTAAAGCTAGTGACAGGGTTTGACAAAACTGATATTCTATATTATATACAAAAAGAAGACCGGGGGGTAAAATGAAAACTAAAACTTTGGTCTTCCAACTCATTATGGCTATCCTAGTTTTGGGTTTTGTTTTTGGTTCTTCCCAGCCAATAGCTGATAAGCCCGGCTTTGCCCAGCCAGGGCCAGGCGATCCAACACCGCTGTCAGTTGGTCTGGACGATTTGAACGGTGGATCTGCCAAGCTGAATGACTGGGTGACAGAGTACCAAGATTACTATGCTATTGATAATGGGAAGCTAGAATTAATGATAATTAAGGATGGCAAAATCTCCCTATTGCGTGGGAATGACAGTGAAATGGGATGGATCCGAACTATGGAAGACTGGAGATACGTAAACATTTATAAAATTAACACATTTATCCAATCCAATAAAGTTTATTCTGTAACAATTGATACTCATGAGCTGATCAAAAATCAAAAAATGAAATCTGATTGTAGTGATATTAGAATTAGTCTTAGAGATCCCTCTGAAGATTCACCCGAGTATTTGGTACCTTATCAAATACTAGAGTGCAATTCAAGAGGCACCATTATTTTATTCAACTCTGAAAACGTCTCTGGAGATGATACATATTTAAAAATTTACTACGGAAATCCAAACGCCGTAGATAATCAAGGTGATCTTATATCAATGATTTCAGCGAATGGATTTTACGATGATTTTGAAGATGGGTCTATAGATCCAAGTAAGTGGAGTATAAGTAAAAGTACGTATAATTACCGTGAGTGTAGTCCATCATCCACTTGCCAGGAATCGAATGGTGCACTATATTTAAAATCTTACTTATATACTGGAGATGATGGTTGGTGCTACGCTTGGACAAGGGCAGATTCAACCAACCTAAATATTAAAAGCGGAGAGTGTGTTGCACTCAGACTGAGGATGAAGAATAGTTATAGTTTTACACGCAAGGTCCAATTGAAGCTTACAGATGACAGTGTACTGGATGAATTAACTTCGAACCAAGACACAACAAACAACTACGCTATTTGTAGAAGTGGAAATACATACACAGTATACAAGAATGGTGTTAAAATAAAAACATTGACTTCCTCTGCTAGTGAAATTAGGTTCTATACTTACAACTATATGAATACATTGAATTGTCATGGATGTTATTCTCAATCTGAGATGTGGTTATATTATGTCACGGTGCCATCCGTATCTGTCCAACTTGTTAGTGAAAAGAGTCCAGATATCAAAATTGGTCACATTGATGCATCATATAGTGTGGTGCAAACAACTTCAACATCACTAATACTTAGATTTATAAATTCCGAAAACGAAAGCCAATGGTTTGAGTATAGGATATTTAAAGATATGCCGTTCATATGGGTAAGGACAAGTGAAAGCACACCATTTGAAATGAATATATATCCTGGTGGAGTAAATAGCTCAGTAACTGGGGATACTTTAGGAGTTGTAACAGGGACGTCATTTGCTAATTTCACAGAGATTTCCCTTCACAAGAATGATAATGTAGAAAGACAAACGAGTACAAATGGGTTCATGAGCGTATACGATACAGATGTTCCCGAGATAATGTCGGTCGTTTGGAGAAACAATAAGAGTGTAAACATAAATTACACAGATAGAGACACGTATGAAACTATAGCTTTAACGAATCCACCAACTGAATACTTTATTTACTTACAAAACACATCAAACACAAACCCATATACCTATTATAAAGTAATGGAAGACCTATACAACTTCTACTCCCACAACTACTCTCTCTCAACAAGCTCCACAGAAATGCACCAAGAGGTGGAAGTACCATTTGCAATAGAAGGAAAAGCTCAAGAGGGGGTTGTAGCTCCGATTAACCTGCCTTCTGACTGGAGAATATCCACTGCAGATGTACCTTGGGATGGACACAATCTAGTTTTGACCGGATCTCCAAGCAATGTAAGAGTAGCCCTAGAACCAGATAATGTCTATATCCACTCTTTTGATATAGGCGAAAATGCAACATGGCCAAAAGTAAATCATTTCTATGCATTAGAGCAATGGACAAACTTTACTGGGCCAGGGACAGCTAAAAAGACAATATTAAGCAACGGGATAATGACTAAAGAGTCCAATGAAACAGACTGTTTATGTGTGGGGGATGGAAATTGGTGTTCTAGGTCATCTGATACTGGTTATGTTTCATTGACTTATCCAAGCGCACCAGTATCTGCCAAGCTTGTTTTATATCCACAAAATGGTGAAGATCCACATTCAATATATGTGAACGGTCAGAAAATAGGGACGCTCTCCATGTTCAATTCGTACAATCAATGTGAAAAAAGAGAGTACATTGAGTACAATATAAATCCAAACGTTCTCGTGAATGGTACAAACAATATAACAATTACAAATGACGCAGATGGAACAGATGATTGGAGTGCTATTGCTAGGCTGGAGGTAGAGTATGCTCCAAACGTGCCCACAAATTCAAAGCTAGAGTACGACATATTTATAGATGGAAACTGCTCTGGAGGAATTTACTTAAATGTAAATGGAAGTTGGTTTACTCCTCAACTAACCAATAAATCAAGAGAATGGATACACATATCTGAGGATATACCTTACAATGGAACTCTTAATGATGTACAAATGATTTCAAATTCATCCATATCTGGCGAGTGTAAAGTATGGATAAAGAA
Source organism: Microcaldota archaeon (assembly GCA_964652335.1). Taxonomy (GTDB): domain Archaea; phylum B1Sed10-29; class B1Sed10-29; order WALL01; family WAMD01; genus WAMD01. The sequence goes on along the minus strand of CAZZDL010000040.1, from coordinate 564 downwards.
CTTGGAGATAAGAAATGGGGGAAAAAGGATTTTTGAAGTACCAACGCTCCCACCAAGGATAACTGAAAACTATCAGTTAATCAACGCATCCAGCATAATAAGAAACACATGGTTTTATTCAAATGATCATGTAGACATCCAAGGGTACACCTCTGAGCTTGAAATAAACAGCAGTAATAAAGTGTGCCAAAAATTCAAGGCAGATGAAAAAATACCTGCGACAGAGGGCAAACTCAAGATTTATGCATATGTGGACAACCAGACAAATTCTCCAAAGGTATCATTTAAGATAAGGGATAATAACTTTAATCAAGTGTTGAGCACTGGCGATGAGCCAGTAGTCACCCACAATAGCATAGTCTCTGAGAATCTCACGTTAAATACAGATATAAATCCTGGAGAAGAATTTTGGGTATGTGTTGAGGGTTACTCTAATCCTGCATTCTCAATAAAGTATAGAGAAAATTCAGGAATATCAAAGTATTACAACGGTTCATCCTGGCAATCTCAAAACAGGTCGTACGCAATCTGGATAACCTACCCAGGAGCAGGAAATACAGACGT
>CAZZDL010000039.1:0-3676 GCA_964652335.1 Microcaldota archaeon | reverse complement strand
ACTAGCAAAAACTAGAAACCCACCATCCCACCCTTCACACCCACTGGTTCTAGAAACTAGCAGGCTAGTCATCTAGAGACTAGAAGGAAAAGTTTTATATACTAATTTGTATTAGTACTAAGCATGATTAGTACATTTGTTGATAGAGAAAAGGAGATTGGCGAGCTTGAAAAGGCTTGGAAAAAAGGTGGCGAGTTTATAGTAATATGGGGGAGGAGAAGAATTGGAAAGACTACTATAATGCTAGAATTCATGAAAGGCAAAAAAGGATTTTATCATTTAGCATCTAATTCCTCAAAAAACATGCAAATAAACGAACTCAAAAAAGACATTGCAAATTTTTACGGAGACGAATTACTAAGTAAACTAAACATATCGTCCTGGACAGAGTTATTCACTTACATAGGAAAGCATTTAATACAAAAAGATAAGGTAATCATTGCAATAGACGAGTTCTCGTATATGATAAAATCTGACAAGTCAATACTGTCTGCTTTACAGATATTCATAGACAGATATCTAAGGAAATCAAAATCTTTGTTGATTATTGCTGGATCCCTATTTGGTCTAATGTCTGAGAAAGTATTGTCATATACATCACCATTATACGGTAGAAGAGACAGAGATATACTGGTAAAGCAGCTTGACTTTTATAACTCGGCAAAATTGCTGAACATGAGCTTTGAAGAATCACTGAAAACGTATTTATTGATTGGCGGTATCCCAGAGTACCTGAGGATAGCAAACAAATATAAAAATGCAAATGAGTTTATACAAAATGAGTTCACCAATAAAATAGGCTATTTCTACAGAGAACCATATTTCATACTGTCTGAAGAATTCAAGGAGATTAAAACATACTTTAGTATACTTGAAGCTATTGCATATGGCAACAATAAACCCACAGAAATCGCAAATTACGTGGGTATAAAATCAAGAGAGATATATCCTTATTTAGAACTGATGATCTCGCATGGCTTTATTTCCAGAGTATCTTCTGCATTCTCAAAAGGTAAAAGAGGTATATACATAATTCAAGATCCAATGCTGGACACTTGGTTCAACATAGTCCACAAGAATAGAGAGGAAATCGAGTTTGGTAATTTCGTGATAAGCAAGAACATACTAAATAAATATCTAGGTAAAAGGTTTGAGATGTTTTGCAGAGACCTACTCTCACTAAATAATTACTCGACAAAACCTTGGTGGCACAAGGACAAGGAGATTGATATAGTTGGTATTCCGGAGAATGGCCCTGCTGTGTTTGGGGAGGCAAAGTGGAAAGAGAATTTGGATGCGAGGATAATGGCAGAGTCATTGTATGAAAGGATTAAGTATGTCCCTTATGATGGAGAGTATGAGATCTGGTTATTTGGGAAGAGTTTTAAAAAGAAGGTTAGAAGGTTTAAAGGGGTTAAGGTTAGATGCGTTGATTTGAAAGGGATTGAGAGGATGGTAAGGAAAAGGAAAAAGAAATGAGAGGATTGAGGGATAGTAAAGAGTGGAAATAAGGGGAAAAATTTATATATACATGGTATGTATAATACATACGGTGTATAAAAATGAAATTTGTCAATAGGGAAAGAGAGTTGAACTTGCTTGAAAGGCTCTATAAGGGGAAAGGTGTCAAGACGATTGTAATCAGGGGACTTCGTAGAATTGGGAAAACCAGGCTTGTACTTGAATTCGGTAAAGACAAAGATTTGAAATATGTATTCATACCGAAAGGTAACACGAAGATTGAATTCCTTGAAGAGCTGTCAGAAGAATTGGGAATACCTATGTTCTCAAAAATTGGCGATGCATTCAGTTATCTGGCAAAGGATGGCTCAGTGGTTTTCCTTGATGAATTCCAAAATCTCTTATACCTTGATAGATCTGCATATTCAGAGATACAAAAGATATATGACAGATTGCAAAGAGAGAATTGCAATGTGCTATTGATATTCAGCGGATCAAGCAAGAGGCTGATGAAATCAGTATTCACAGATTACTCAAAGGAGCTATTCGGTAGGGTGGACATGGTCATTGATTTAGGAGAGCTACCAATAAATGGAGTATGGGAGATATTCAATGATATTGGGGTAACGGATGTTGCCGATAGGATCAGATTTTGGTCAATGTTCGGGGGAATGCCTAGATTTTATGAGTTCATAGAAAAGATGAATGTAAAAAAATTCAAAGAATTCTTAGAACTAATGGATTTGGCAATACCAGAAATGTACTCGGAAGGTAGAGAAATACTAAGGGCAGAATTCGGCGGTGATTTTCCCACATATCTATCTATAATAACCTTAATACTAAAGGGTAAAAATAGGTTGTCTGAAATCGCATCCTACCTAGGAAACAATCCATCACTAGCCAGCAGGTACTTAAACTTACTTGAAAAGGAATCTAACTTAGTTAGCAGAGATACCCCAGTTTTCGGATCAAAAAGGGGAGTTTATGTTGTGAAATCTAGGTTTCTAAACTTCTGGGGGAGAGTAATTCTTCCTGCTGACTTCCTTATAGAGTCCAGACAATTGGAGCGCGCGGTTGAACATATAGGCAACAGACTAAACACATATTTCGGCTACGGATTTGAAGAATTTGTTAGAGGAGTGATGAGTGAAAATGGATACCAAGTTGGTAGGCAATGGGGAAAGATTAGGGGCGCTCCAAAGGGACAAAATACTTATGAGATAGACATAGTGGGTATTCCAAAAGAGGGGGCAGTCGTGTTTGGGGAGGCAAAGTGGAAAGAGAATTTGGATGCGAGGATAATGGCAGAGTCATTGTATGAAAGGATTAAGTATGTCCCTTATGATGGAGAGTATGAGATCTGGTTATTTGGGAAGAGTTTTAAAAAGAAGGTTAGAAGGTTTAAAGGGGTTAAGGTTAGATGCGTTGATTTGAAAGGGATTGAGAGGATGGTAAGGAAAAGGAAAAAGAAATGAGAGGATTGAGGGATAGTAAAGAAGTAATCTTGAAAACCTATTCACTAAGGACTAGTAAAAAGAGTGACAACTTTTTAAAAATGTCATGCGTTAATAGAATAAGGTGATAAAATGCCAATTCTAAAGCCTAAAAAACACAAATTTGAAATAAAAATTGGTGGAAAGACACATACACTAGAACTAGCTCCTGGAGAATATCATCTAGGCAGAATTGAAAATGCACCAACCAAACTAGGACTAAAGGATGCTAGCGGGAATGTGATTCACGAGTTTGGAGACAAAACTGCTAATTACTGGATATCAAGGAAGCATGTGAAGATAAAAATAGGGAAATCTGGGGAAATAGAAGTAACTCATATTGGGAAAAACGACACCTGGCTGAGAACTGGTGGAGAGGTTGGCAGCAGAAATGCAATGAAGATAGACAAGCTAGAAAAGAATAAGCCAGTTAACATAGGAAATCTATCTGATTTTGACATCATTGTAGGCACACAGAGTGAAAGTGTGGAAGAGCTCTTTAAAGGATTAGATATGGGACTCCTCAAAAGAGTATCAATAAAAAGAGTGAAGAAAAAGCTAGGAATCTAGAGGTATACTCTTAAATATCTAGAATTAATTATTAAGAATAATGAAAATTCAACTTATAATCGCAGCCTTAATGATTTTGTCCCTAGCCACAGTTGTGCTAGCGGATTCGGATTCTACTACTATCAGTTTTGTGATTGACAGGACACCGCCCA
>CAZZDL010000038.1:0-3832 GCA_964652335.1 Microcaldota archaeon | reverse complement strand
AATAAAAAGGCAAACAAATAAAAAACAAAAACCAGAAAAACAAACTAGCTGGTGAGTGAATATGAATCTTGCAGAAGCAGCAGTGAAAAAACTAAAGGAAGTACATAAGCCTAGAATAGATAAAGAGCTAAAGGCAGCACTAGAAAATGAAAAAAATCTTATTCCATTCAAGAATGACGTCTTCATTGACGCTGTAGAGAAGCTAGAGGACTTTAACCTAAGAGGTGGAAAAAGACTTAGGCCAGCCTTCATGGTTGAAGGATATCGTTGTGTTGGTGGAGAGAATATTGACGAAATATACAAAGCAAGCATAGCAATAGAAGGGAGTGAAGCCTACCTACTAATCCACGATGATATAATAGATGAGGATGAATTAAGAAGAGGGAAACCAACCATGCACAAAATGTTTGAGGCAGATTTGGAAAGCTCACATCTGCCAATGGAAAAAAGAAAACATCTTGCAGAAGGCTTGGCGATAGTTATAGGGGATGTTCAGGCAACAATGAACTATGACTGGTTCTTGAAGACTAATTTCCCGGATAACTTAAAAATAAAGGCTGTCGGAAGATTCAATGACATACTGAGGTTAACATCATATGGACAGCTACTTGATATAATGTCTGAAACAAAACCAGTAGAGATGGTAAAAGAAGAAGATGTTTTAACCATTCATAGACTAAAAACAAGCGCGTATACTATTTACGGGCCGTTGCAGATAGGTGCAATTTTGGGGGGTGCCAGTGAGAAAGAATCGGAAATATTCTACAATTACGGAGACCCTCTGGGTGTGGCATTTCAACTGCAGGATGACATTCTAGGATTGTTTGGAGATCCAAAGAGAACTGGAAAACCTGCTCACTCTGACCTAAGGGAAGGAAAAAGAACTCTGCTAATCGTGAAGGCCCTAGAAAACGCGGATGCTAAACAGAAGGAAAGATTGTTGGCATTACTAGGTAAAAGAGACTTAACAGACGAAGAAGCAGAAGAAGCCAGAGAGATAGTGAGAGAAACCGGATCCTTGGACTACAACAGAGAGATGGCAAAAAAACTAGCTAACCAGGCTTTGGAGGCTGTAGAAAAGGCAGATTTCGTCCAAGAAGGAAAGGATTATTTGATAGGAATAGCTGAGTATCTAATAAACAGAGATGTATAGTTACTTACAACAGTCATACTATTATCTTGCCATGGAAGAAAATTACTGGAGACAAGAAATTTCCTCTTCTAAATATTTCCTCTGATGATAGCTCTATTCTTTTTAGTATATCAAACACATTGCCAATGAACATTGAACCCTTCACAGGCATGACTTTTCCGTTTTTGTGTAAGAACGCTCCATCAATAGTTAGAGCAAAGTCACCTGTCTTAATATTCATATTATGATATCCCATTAATGACCTTATGAACAGGAATTCATCCATGTCTTTCATTGGCTCGCTCTCAGGAAACTCAACCACAACATTTGTAAGGCTTATTTCTGGCTCTGACTGATAACTATCTCTGAAACCATTTCCTGTGGATTTTGTATCGCTCAGGCTGGCTGTACGTGTGTCATACACAAATCGCTCAAGGATCCCATCTTTTATTATTGGCTTTTTAGACGTTGGGACTCCTTCATCGTCAAATCCACATGTCCCAGGAAAATAAGGTAGCCATGGATCCTCAATTAAAGTCAATTTTCCAGCCACATTTTCTCCAAGTTTATCCGACCAAGGGCTTTTACCTCTCCTAACAGATTCACCATTTACAGCTGAATAGACTACTCCAAGCAAAGAGTCAAATACGTCTGGGTGAAGGGCAATAATTCCTTCATAACCTAACTTCCTGGCAGTTGAAAGAAGCCTTGCATCCCTACCAGCCGAAATTCCTATATTTCTAGGATCAAAATCCAATTCGGATGATGACCAAAAATCATAACCTGTCCCTGTACCTCTATAAGAAGAGACGTCCAACTCTATCCTTGAAGATCTATCTATCACATGAAGGCCTGTGGAATTGATTATTTCTGTCTTTCCAACGCTGGATACAACTTCTCCCTGCATTGGCTTTGCCCTTTCCCTCCTTATTCCAGCTATCACTTCATCAAGAATAGAAACCAAATCTTCAAACTCCAAATCAGCAACCCTAGGAGAAAAGTTATCCACTCTCTTGCCCTCGTGGCTATATGGGAGTTCATATCCCTTTTCCCCTCTCAATCTAGCCAACTTAGAAGCTTTCCTTATTGCGTCCCTGTACTCAGATTCCCTGGTAAAATATGCAAATCCAATGGATCCATTCACTACCAGCCTAACTCCAAACCCAGTGGAAAAATCATGCAAACCCGTCTCTATATAATCCAAATTATATCTAGCTGTCAAGCTGCTCTCCTCTTCCCAATAAATCTCTGCCTCTCCAAATTTCTCTGCAAACCTCAACATTCCCTCTAAGTTCAACCCAAAAGCACCTCCTTTATCCTGATGTGGGGACCTCCGTCACTGACAGGAACACTCTGTCCAGACTTTCCACAAAAACCTGGTGTTCCTAAGCTGAAATCTTTGCCAACAGCGTCTACTTCTTTTAGGACTTCTAAGAAATTACCAGAGATTGTTACATCCCTTAATAGTTTCGTTTTTTCTCCGTCAACTATCAGCTCCCCATACTCGGCAGCGAATTGGAAAAAGCCAGATACTGGATCTGTAACCCCTCCCTTCATTCCATAAACATAAACTCCAAAGTGGAGATCCTCGAGCATTTCGTCTAGATCCCAGTCTCCCGCTTCAAAGAATGTATTACTCATTCTGACCAATGGGAAACTAGATGCACTTTCTGCTCTGGAATTCCCAGTTGATTTTGTGCCTAGTTCTGCGGCGGTCTCTCTAGAATGCAGATAGCTAGTGAGGATTCCATTCCTGACTAAGTACTTCCTCTGGGCTGGGACTCCTTCCCAGTCGTATCCATAGCTTCCAAATGCTTTCGGCAGTGTAGCATCGTCAACTATTGTTACTCCCTCGCTACCTACCCTTTCCCCTATTTTGCCTTTTAGGATGGATCTATCGTTTATTACCTCATCAGCCTCACATGCATGACCCACAGCTTCATGAGCGAGAACGCCAGCCATTTTAGGATCAACAATTACTGGGAGTTTCCCTGAAGGAGATCTTGATGATGAAAGTAAACGGAGTGAGCTATGCACAGCCCTTTGCAAGATATCTTCTTGACCTTCTATGACCTCTAAACCGAGTAGGCCTGCGTTTCTCTCTGTTGCGGAAATGACTATGTCTCCCTTTGCCGTGGAAGAAGCCACAAGCATTGCTCTAGGATATGCTTGTCTTATGAACGCTCCCTGGCTAGAAATGTAGTATCTAGACACCATTGCATCTGCAAGTAGAAGCTCTGTCGCTTTTATCCTTGAAGGAATATTGGTTGACTTGTATATATCCAAAAGATTATTCACCTTTTCCTCAATGTCTACACTCAGGCTCTTCTTAGGCCTAACAATCCAGTTACCCTCAATAATATCTTCATCAGATAGTCTTGATTTCATGGGCCTTGGATTTGCCCTGGCTAACTTTTCTGCTTTTTTTAACGCTGGTTCCCAGTCCAGTGAGTTAGTAGACGCAAATCCCCATGAGCCATTTATTAGAACTCTAAAACCTATTTGGAGCTGATCACCGTAGCTGAGCTTGAACGGTTTCCCATCTTTAATCAGAATCGTGGTTGTTCTAGCTGTCATGACGTTGGCTTCAGCAAATTGATACCTATCTAGTTCTCTTCGTATCTTGTCTATGTCGACTCCAGACCTAGTTCTAGTCATCGTTAGATTAATGATTGCTAGATTAAAAAGCGTAGCCTGTTC
>CAZZDL010000037.1:0-4065 GCA_964652335.1 Microcaldota archaeon | reverse complement strand
ATGCCAGCCAAAAGCCCTGAAAAAGTAAAAGAGGAAATTTTGAAAGTTCTGGATGAGGTTCCTAGGACAGTGGACGAAATAGCAAAGCTAGCTGGGACTAGCTGGCTTGGGACAAAGAGGGCGCTGGAAAGCCTGGAGAGACTGGGCGTGGTGAAAACGACAACAAGGGGAAAAAGAAAAAGGTACTACAAGCCAACTGGGAAGACATGGTTTGGCCTGCCAATAAGGAAGGAAGACAAAGAGATCCTGGAGTACATATTCTGGAAGGCTAGTGAGGTCTGGAAATCTAATGGAATAGAACCGAAGAGAGTGAATCTCCAAAAGGTTGCAGTCCATGTAGTTGAGGAGCTCGGCTTAGATATCCCTGTTTTTAGATATCTATATGGACAAGTTGTTCCATTGATGGAAGTTCCTAATAAAAAGCCAACAAAACCACTAATTAATGGGCTTGACGGATCAATAGAGAAGGCTGTGGAAAAGTACTCTGGCCCATCATACCTTGCAAAGGAGAAGCAATACAAAAAGGATTCAATGAAATTTTATCGGATAAAAATGGAAATAGAACAAAACTGGTACAGGGAATTTGGGGATGGTAGGCTGAGCAAGAGACTGCTGGACTGGTTGATGAAGGCGCCAAAGGACGAGTACATAACAGAAGCTATAAAGGAGATTATATCTCTTTATGCAATGGCGCTTAAAGAAAAAGAGCCCATGAATTACTCTGAGCCTCTAAGGGAGGTTTTTAGCAAGATGTGGGATATGATTGCCACTAGGTTGGCATACATGGACTTGAAGAACATGGGTTACTCTGAGGAGGATTTAGAAAACCTCTCAGGGATATTTGAAAACCGGTTTGAGGAAGCAAAGTATGCGTTGGACGATTTTGAAAGCATGCTGACGCCAGTGAGATTATCTCCAGAGATAATGGCATTGAAAGGGTCAATCAAAGATCTTCAGGAAGGGAACAAGGGAAGTAACCAATAAAGTCCTCTAAATTTCGGGTAACGATAACGTCTGCCTTTGCTTTTCTAGCTAAGATTACATGTAGAGCGTCTGGATAATTTCCGGGATTTAGATTTTTAGCTTTCTTCTTGTCATCATCTGTAGTCTCTACAAATTCAATCTTCTTTTTGAAAAGTTGAATGAATGGTGTTTTGTCTAGATTTATTCCACGCTTCCCCAGTTCGTACAATGCATGATCAGAGATTATTAGAAAATGCTTGCATTCTAGGGTCCTTTGAAAGAATCTGGCTGCCCTATCTCCTAAACTTTTTCCAAATAAATTAACCCTGTCTTCCAGGAAGTCAATTATAATGTTAGTATCCAAGTATACTTTCATCCCTCTCCCCTGTTCAGTTATGGAATTAAGCGAATAAATTTATTTCCTGTTTTCTTTATTCAATTAATTAGGTGAGCAAATGCCGAACCGAAAGAAGCCTAGCATAACAGTCCACGGAGGAAAAAAAGAGATAGGGGGAAACAAGATACTGGTAGAGGATGGAGATACAAGGATATGGCTGGACTTTGGCATGAGCTACTCCTTGAGAGGAAAATTCTTTGAGGAATTCGTCCAGCCGAGGAGTGCCAATGGCCTGGGAGATTTCTTAGAGATGGGACTAATTCCCGATCTTCCTGGGCTGTATAGAGAAGACCTTCTGAGGCATCAAGGCAGGAAGGCAGAGGAACCGGCATTCGACGCCGTTTTGATCTCTCATGCCCATCTGGATCATTGCGCTTACGTCTCTTTCCTACATGAAGGCATTCCAATCTACATGGGAGAGACTTCAAAGCTGATTCTCCAGGCTATCAAAGATGCAAACCAAAAGAGGAATATAGAGACTGAAGTACTTGCATTCAAGGAAAGGCCGATAACCAGAGGAGCTGAGGAGATTGAAAGGGATGTGAAGACGTTCAGGACAGGAGATAGGCTAAAGATAGGAGATTTCAATGTTTGGCCTGTTCACGTAGATCACTCTGTGCCGGGGGCCTATGGATTTGTATTGGAGGGCCCGAACATTAGGCTGGCGTATACTGGAGATTTAAGGCTTCACGGAAGGCATTCAGAAATGACCCAGGAGTTTATTGAGTTTGCCAAGGAGAAGGAGGTGGACATCCTTTTGACAGAGGGGACTAGGGTTAAGGAACAGGAATCCAGGCAAGAGGAAGAGGTTGAGAGGGATGTTTTAGATTGGATTATTAACCACAATGGATTGGCTTTCGTGGACTTTAACTTCAAGGACGTTGACAGACTTAGAACCTTTTTGAGGGTGGCAGAAGAAACTGATAGAACATTTGTTATCCCATTTAAGGAGGCTGTCTTGATAAATTACCTTTCCAAGGACAAAAAGCTGAATATTCCTAGTTTAGATAACTTTGTGATATTCAAGCCAAAGAGGAAGACGGGAACCTTCGACGACAAGGACTACAGGAAGATAGAAAGGGAGTACTATAATGAATATGAGTCTTGGACATACAAGGATGTGAAGGAGAATGCAAACAAGACAATGATGTATCTTTCCTATTTTGCATTTCCCAATTTGGTTGATATTAAGCCTGAAAACGCAATATTCGTTCATTCATTGTCAGAGCCTTTCAATGAGGAGATGGAGATTTCATACGATAGAATGATGAGCTGGTTGGATCACTTTGGGATAAAATATCTCCATTCTCACTGCTCTGGACACGCATCTGCCCCTGAGCTGAGGGAAGTCATCAAGGGAATTAACGCCAAGAAGATTATTCCAATTCACACAGAGCATCCAAGGATTCTGACTAGGTTGGCAAGGTAGTGCTATTATCAGCCGTGACCACTTGGAATTTACACCAAAAGAAATTCTATCCAGACCAGCCAGTTGGAAAAGAAGTGGAGCAAGATGGACGGAATTAAGCTTCTTCTCCATACATAGAAAGCGGCTGACAGTAGGCCAATTGCTAGGGTGGTGAACCCTCTGGCAGAATGGACGTAAAAGAACAAGATAGCATTTATACCTATCAGCGAGAAATACCAGACGTACCTAGCATTTTCCTTCACCCTCTTGTCCACTTCCAGCAATGGCCAACCGAGTAGGAGTCCGCGAAAGCATACTTCTTCAAATACTGGGGCTACTAGAATGCTCTGGACGACACCTAGAAAGCTGAGGAGCTCTGGCTGTATGAATATCTTTCCAAATGTAAGGGATTCAACAATGAAAGCAGAAACAATTGGAAGAGCGATATCCATCTTCCAGTCTTTGATTTCAAAACTGAACATTGCTTTTAGTTTTTCTTTCTTGCTTTCGTTTCTTCCAAATCTCATTGCCACTGGAATTAGAGAAAGCGCTAGCAGCTCTGCAACAGTTACAAAGTGTATAGGAACATCCACGTCCATACCAAACCACATCACGCCTCGCTCCGCCTCGCATAGCTCGGCTCCACTCATCACCTGCTCGGCTTCGGCTCCGCTTCGCTACGCCTCAGCCTCGCCTTTTCTTTCTCCCTTTCTGCTGAAACGGAGTATAATCCTTTATCATTTCCACAAATCTGTCACTGTGCTCTTCAGAGATTCCTAGACGATTTATAGCGTCATAGAATTCTTTTTCATTCTTTGGAGGCCTGCCTAGGTGCTTTAACACATCTATGGCCCTCATTATTGCTCCCTTTCTCTCACTGTTTAGGGTAACTCTTTTCACAGCTCGCTTCAATTCGCTTGGATGGTGGTAAAGTCCTAAGTCCCAGATAATCTCTACCCAGTCTTTACCTGTCTTCTCCTTGTTTATATGCCTTTGTATATCAGTCAGCATATCCTGTATCTGCTTGTTCCAATATCTTTCATCAAACCAATCAGATATTATTTCTTCTTCCTTTAGTTTTTGCATAGTTCTTTCAATTATCTCTTCTTTTGTAGGTCTTTCAGGTCTAGACCATCTTCCTGCTTCAATCTCAAATATGGTTTCAAATAGCATTCTCTTTACAGGTCCTCTATGTCTGTCTAGACTAGGATCCTTCCATACTCTTGGCCCTTTTCCAGGCATAGTCTTCTTAGGCATTTGTAAAATAAATATTGCTTTCTCACTGGCCTTTCTTTTC
>CAZZDL010000036.1:0-4547 GCA_964652335.1 Microcaldota archaeon | reverse complement strand
AAACTATTTAAAATTCAATATCAATAACCATGTCATGGACATTTCAATGATTGCGTTCAACTTCGCGATACTAGTTAGCCTAATAATTGGTGGTTTTCTTGGTTCGTATCTCGGCTCAAAATTATTTGGAAAACCAAAATACAGCTGGACAGCCATCCTTGAAGTGCTAGTATATGCATTCGTGATAATTCTTGTCTTTACGTTCTCTGCTCCAACCAAGATAGCGGTGGAGCTGGTAGTATTCTACTTTGGAGTGGGTGTGTTTGCCCTCCTACTAAGCAGAGCCATATCCACTGGCCTAGGATTCCTTGCAAATAAGATAGAGGAGAAAACAGGAGAAAAAGCAGAGACAACCAGGGAAGAAAAGCTGATAATAAACGTGGCAGCAATACTCTTTTACTACGGCTTGTCAGAGGATAAAGTAAAGGAAACCCTTGTGTCTGCAGGATTCAAAAAATCAATGGTGGAAAACATACTAGCCACTAGACATTTTGAGAAAGGAGTAAACCCACTAGTAAAAAGGATAGCAGAACTAGAAGCAGAGATAAGAAGGCTGAAATCCAATAGGTAAAGGAAAAAGCTAGATAAAACTGAATGGGTTCGCACTTATCAGACAATGGTTATCTTTGACAGATCCAGGTCAGGGACTATCTCCACAGATGTATCATCAACTATCTCCACTGGCTCTAGCAAGCTTTTAGCATACTCTGTCAGCTTTATCTTTGTAGATCCATTTGTCCCTACCTTCTCTAGCAATGGCCTGTTTATTCCTTTCTTTTTTAATATCTCTGGATCACTTGCCATGCATAACCTAGACACCTGCTTAGCCAGAGTGGCCCTACTAGTCCCGGTGGCTGCTTCTAGCTCGTCATATGTCATTTCATTGTCCTTCAATGCTAGAATTATCCTTTTCTGTAGTGGAGACAATGCATTCAGTAGCTCATTTCCCAAGTCTATGTCTTCATCTGGAACTCTCCTTATCTCCTTCACCTCACTCTCTGGCTGTACATATTCACTAGTCTTCTCCTTCTCTTCTTTGACAGATATCCCTAGAACATCTGACACATGTTCTGGAAGTATATAGGTAGGTATCTCTGGATATCTAGTAGATATCTCCCTTAGAACCTGGGCACACGTTTTAAGTATTCTTCTCGGATTACCCTTTGAATATGCCACAATTGTCGCTATACTGTCTCTATGAAATGGATTTGGAAGTCCATTCAGTCTTTTTTCTATCATCGCCCATGCTTCTTCGGTTGTCATTGGTCTTATTTCTATGACTGTGGTTGCCCTGTCAACTAGAGATCTAGGTAGCTCTTCTATTGGCCTAGATGTCCCTATGACCAATGCTCTGAATAATCCGGAATCGTAACCAGCCTTTATTCTTTCTATTTCATGGGGTTTTAGCTTATGAGCCTCGTCCACAAGGAGTATTATGTTTTTTGCTTTTTGCTTCTCTAGATGGAACAATGCGTCAACGAATGACTTATCCCTTTCTGTCAGCTTGTGTATGTCAAACCTTTCCTCTATTGCATTGTAGTAGACTGGTGTCAATGGATCCTTCATCTTAGAATATAGATATTTCAGGAAGGTTGTCTTTCCAGACCCTATTCCTCCCTTGACAATTATGACATCTTCACTTGCTATGCTTTCAGCTACCTTCTTGACAATGTCTCTAAAACCAACAAAGCTGGATTCATCTGGTCTAACAACAAATGGGTTTCTGTCATAGTCAAAATTTTCGTACCATACCCCCATTCCCATCCCCGTTTTAACTTACAAGTTACTAATTTTTCTGACACGTTTCATATTTAAACCTTTCTGTCATGACACGAAAACTAGGTGTCAGTATACTGTCAAATACCTAGTCAGTCTAGTCAAGCTAGTCATGGGTGTTCAAAAAATAGTATATTTCTAGGGGTTCGTGTGTCTAGTTTTGTTAAATTAAAAACTAAATTTTTATGCTCACTAGTTATAATCTTTATTCCAGCAACAAATAAAGGAATAATAGTAAATGAGTATGAGTACCACCTATTATCAACACCAATAAATCCATCTCCAAATTTGACTTTCGTCTTTGGGGTGTTTACAATTTCTTCATAGAACTGTTTTGGCCCCTTATTTGTCGGAAGGTATATAAGGTATTCATTTGCTAAGGATTTCATCAAACCAGATTTATAAACCCTTTCAACAACGATTGGATATGTTTTAGTATGAAGCCATATGTCTGCTGTCGCATAAGACCTTGCATGCCACCTTTGGCTATCACTTCCTAAATTTACGATGGTCCTTCCTTCTACTCTCCATCCATTCTCAAATTCTATAGAGTTTGATTCACATTTAGTAATCCTGGGATTTATGCCCAGGATTACTAATCCTGCTTTCAAATTCATTACTCCTTTTTCTCCTTTTCTTGACACTATATACACATTTTCGTCTATTTTTTTACCTATATCAATCTTGAGTACTTGTGCACTAAGTATTTTCTCTTCGTTTTTGTCTATTGAAGACCCAGTGTTAAATATCTCAAACACGCTAGCCAAAAGATCTACCAACCCCTCCAACATATCGTCTACTATCAAGACACTTCCCTTCCAACAGTTATTGTTTTAAATTAGTTGAATTTGAGATAAGTGAGCCAGTAGTTGATACAACTGATGCAACCCCAGGTGTGTAAGGAGAATACCAGATTGGAATCTTAGTATTATCTAAGTAATACCTAATATCAGCTGGAGATAAAACCTCACTGGGCACATTCTTTGGTATCTCGCTTGCAACTGCTACACGAAGTGCACCACTTTCATCAAAATAGATGCCATAACCCTCACTAGGAGGATCCCACCAATTAAGATGTTTACCATTCTTTATGATCGTCGACTCAATAATTGGTTTTCTTCCGACAAACCTAGAGGCGGCTTTATCAACAGAAATCTCTGGACCTAATTCATAATTTATTAAGTCGTCACGGAGTAACTTAGGGGGTTTGACAATACCTTTAAGTTTAGCTGCTTCTCCGTAGGCCTCGTGTGCCTCTAAGCCCCTTCCTCCTGCGGGAGTTAGCGTCCGTCTATAATAAGGGTTCTCAACATAATACTTTCCGTCTGTTGCTGCTATGTATATTTTTTTGTTATCTGGGGTTAAAACATATGTTCTGCCATACTTATCTACATACGTTCCTTTAGTCGGGTAATATTCCAACCTGCTGATTAATCCTATCCTTGTTGTGTGGCAACCACCTATCGCCATGCTTGGCACAAATACAATTTCATCTGTATCATCAGTTGCCAGGTTAAACAGCTCTTTCTTTGTTTTTGCCTGAGTGTACTCATAGCTCTCTTTCCCTGCCACAGCCACTGCTGATGCAACCATTGTAACTCCCAATGCAGTTAGTGCCAATGAAGCTCCACCAGTTACAGGAGCTCCAACTATCCCAATAACTGTGGCAGCCAAACCTGCGACTATCCCCACTGTCTTCCAAAGCCCATCCCAAGGATCTCTTTTCCATTCGTTTGAAAGATAATTGTAAGTTCCCACTACCAAGCTTGCAGCCGCTCTAAACGGCATTGTTATATAATTTATTGTATCTTCTAATGCATATGGGAGGACTCCTGCAATACCATCTCTCTCAAATGCCTCTGTCATCATTTGGTGTCTTTCTCTTTCAGCCTCAATCTCCTGATTAATAGCAGTTCCAATTTGGCCAATAAATGCGTCTCCCTTAGCCATCCATCCAACAGCCATCTTCTTGTACCATGGCCATGATGATATGTCTATGTCATCAGGGAGTGTCCTGTAGTCATAGTACCACCCTGCCACCTTAGATCCCAAGTAAAACCCAGCTCCTACCCCTGGAATTGTGAGTGACATGCCTGATAATAACTGCCAAATAACATTTGCATTTCCTCCTGTTGATGGATTAAACACATCTAATACTGAAAGGAATCCTTGACCTTGATTGGTTAATCCTGCAGGACTAGAGAAAGATGGGATGGCAGTTGATCCATGACCAATTATCCCAGAATTTGCCAATCCAATTCCTCCAATCAGTAGAGGAAGTCCAACAGCCGGGACAGCAAAGGCAGGTAAAGCCCATGGATGATCTCTTACAAATCCATTAATACCATTTACAAACCTTTTACTCCCATCCCAAATTGCATTGGTTACATTTGTCACCTTTTTCTTTACATAATTAAATGTGTCTTTTGCTTTATTTTTCATCCAATTCCAAGCATTTCTCAGTTTATTCTTCATCCTGTTTATCCCATTTCTTACCCTGCTTTTGACATGTCTCACATAGTTTTTAGTCCCTTCTATTGTCCTCCTTAATCCCTTTCTAATGCTCCTACCTGCAGAATGGAACGCATGCCTTGCAGAATGATAAATCCGTCTAACCGAATGAAAGACTCTCCTTGCAAATGATCTTGTCCTATGGACGATATGGCTAACAGTTGCACGTACGGTCGTCCTTACTCTGTGAGCAACTCTTCTTACTCTATGGACGACTCGGCTGACAGCATGCCTTACAAACCGAGCAGCAGAACGGACTG
>CAZZDL010000035.1:0-4778 GCA_964652335.1 Microcaldota archaeon | reverse complement strand
GAGTTACATCAGATGGGAAAGTAGGAATAGGAACTACTAGCCCGAGTGCAAAGTTGGATGTGAATGGAAACGCCGTGGTGAACGGAGATCTAGACGTGAGTGGGGATGCAACAGTTCAAGATTTATGGGTTAGCGGTGGAGACATAAAGGATGGTGGTGGCGATACTTTGATATATCTTAAGAATGATGGGAATAAAGTAGGAATAGGGACGACTGACCCACATGCTAAGTTAGACGTGAATGGAGATGTCCGTGTAGGCGGACAGTTGCAGATTAAAATAGTAGATGGATACGCTGAGGGGTTAACTAGTTGTACTAAATCAAATGTGGGCTCGTGTGGGTTAAGTGATTTAGATCAAGATAGCACAAACGATGCTATTTATGCATATTGTCCGGCAAGTGCGCCTACTTTAATATCTGGCGGATGTAGCGCGACACCAATTGGAATAACTTTGCGGGATAGTTATCCATTGTCTCATACTGGTTGGTACTGTGCATGGAACGGAGACCCAAACTGGATGAAAGTAGTACTAGTATGCGCCAATGTTTCCAACGTTGTGTGATAACTTAAACTATAGAGAGAATCATTAAAAGGTGATCAAATGAAAACAAGCATTGCATTTACAATTGCGATCGTTTTTCTTAGCTTAGCTTATGCAGGCTCTTTCACGAATCTAACTACAGCAGATTATACTCTTGATTTGAGCTTTTACACAGGAGAGGTTAGCCAGGAAAATTATTCTGGCATGATAGCTACTAATATAATATCAAATTATATTGCCAACGACAATTACAGCTTGTATCTTGGAATACTCTTACCAACACTTTTACCTCCTGTAGTGGAGATAAATCCAAACATTACCTTTGGCAATCCTCCACTTGCTGTCCATTTTAGCTATTCAGCCTCTGATCCTGATGGAGGTAGTATAGTCTCTCAAGAGTGGAGAATAGAAAACAGCTCTGGATATACGATATTTAATACTACGAACAAGACGTTTGATTATACATTTAATGAGAGGGGATTGTATGACGTTTACGTAACTGTTAGGGATGATGAAGGGTCTTCCACAACGAACTCTACAGTAATACGTGTTTGTAGCGGCGGCACACCAGATCCTGCTGTCTCTGATGCGGATATAATCATGCCAAACGAACCATTCTTTGTCGCAGGAGAAAACATTTGGACAAACGTTACTATGCATAACCTGGGCGATAATGACGCTACTTTTGAATACAGAATAGACGATACTGGGAAGACAATAAAGTATGATAACATATCCATTCCTGGTTGTAGTGCTGCTTCTGTAAACGTTTCTTGGAATGTTGAGTATATAGGATATACAGATCATTCCCTTGGAATTAGCTTGGATCCAGACAACGTCGTCCTAGAGACAGATGAGGATAATAACAATGCGTACAAGACATTCAAGGTTTATCCTGGAGGTAACTGTATCATAGACGCAGAACCAACAGTAATTGCGTATACAGGATGTATAGATGAAGTAGCATCAGATCCATTGCTATGTCCATCAGGAGACCCATCTATTTGCTGTGGAGATACTATTTCAAATATAACCGCATCTGCTGGAAACCCCAAATTCCCAATAACATTCTGCAAGATTTATGGAGATAAGGTTTACGATTGTGACATCAGCGGCCTGAATGCTAACAAGGTAATCCAGTTTAGCTCCAACAATGTAGGTGTTCAGAACTTTACCCTTTACGTTGTGTTCTCAGATGAGACTACCTGTAATGCTACCACAAGTGTTGAGGTAACTAAAACAGGACTAGAATTATCAGCTCCCAATGTGGCTGTAGATAGGATAGAATTGATACCTAAACCAAAATTGAATTATACTTCTAAGATATACGCTTTTATATCAAATAATGGTCCTGTAAAAGCCGAGAACATTTTAATAAATGCTACTATAGATGGAAAAGATTTGTCCGCTAGGACAATAACAGAGCTGGCGGGAGGAGGATCTGAAAAAGTGTTCCTGGGGGAGTGGACGCCAAAGGACACTGATACTCATATCATAAGCGTAGTAGCTATGCATCCAGGCCTAGACTCTGATTGGAGCGACAATGAAAAGCAATTCTCTGTAAGTGTCGGAACAGTAAAGGAGATAGGAGGAATAGCAGCTGTTCCAGAGTATCCGAGGCCAGTCCTATTACTGCTTATTGGTTTACTAGTAGTGATTGCATATACAGTGAATAAGCATAGGAAATGAAAGGTTATTAATAAAAATCCATTATTTGTTATATGGGTATGGACTACCTAACGCTGATAGTATTCTTGCTTGCATCTGTAATTTTACTTATCGGTTTTGCTGGTAGGATAATATTCAAAAAAACGAATATACCAGACATAATCTGGCTTCTGATTTTCGGGATACTACTCTCCTTTTTCCTTTCCCCTGAGCAAAGGCAGATATTGGTTAGCTTTGCCGGACCTTTTGGGTCATTAGCATTGATGATGATTTTGTTCAATTCTGGTATGGAATTTGATATTCTGCAATTCTCCCAAGGCATACCTAGGGGTTTACTTTTGAGCGTAGTATCATTTGTCCTGACTTCCATTGGGACAGCTATAATAGCCAACCTAGTTATCGGCTGGCCCTTGTTGTATGGCCTCTTGCTTGGAATAGCGGTTGGAGGGACAAGCTCTGGAGTTGTGATCCCAATAATTACTAGGCTTAAGGTTAGAGAATACATAAAATCCGTTTTGACAATAGAATCAACGGCAACAGACATATTCGTAATTGTTTTTGCCATTGCAGTTATAGATATAATAGCGAAGGGAACTACAGATCTAGCCCTAGCCTTGAAATCAATCCTTGCAGCGTTCTCCATAGGTATAACCATTGGCCTTTTTGGTGCATTGCTCTGGGCATACCTGCTTGTCAAGTTAGAGAAAGAAGTTCGTTCTTATCTATTAGATTTCACTATCGTTATGCTCCTTTACGTTTTCACAGAGTTTATAGGCGGAGCCGGAGCCATTGCGGCTTTGACATTTGGTTTAGTTATGGGAAATCTTCATACTGTTAGAAAGTTAATAAAGATACCACAGGAAGCGAGACTAACGTATGGGGAAAGAACATTTTATTCTGAATTGAATTTTTTCGTTAGAACATTCTTCTTTGTTTATCTAGGCAGTGTATTTAGCTTTTCAAACTTGTATCTAGTTGGCTTCGGTTTGCTATTGGTCTTCTTTTACATGATCATAAGGTTCGTGTCAGTATGCATCTCTGTTTACAAGGACAATGTTTCAAAAGAAGAGAGGAACCTGATGAGTGTTTTGATGGGAAGAGGACTAGCAGCAGCTGTAATCGCCCAAGCTCCACTTGTGCTGATACCGAATGCAGCGAATCATCCTATTTTCTCAAGCTTTTCATCTATTGTCCTTTCAGTTATTCTGTTCTCAATAGTGTTCACAGTTGTTGGGGTTTTCTACCTAGCTAAACAAGCCGTGCCCCAGAAGAAACGTCCTCAGAAACAATCTTCCCAGGCCAAATCCAAGAGTTAGAACCTATTTTTGCCCCTGGAAGAATAGACGCGTTTATACCTATCTTTACATTGTCCCCTATGAAGGCACCAAGTTTTCTTCTCACTTCAATAGTTTTTCCCCTGATTTTTACCCTAACTGGTTTATCATCAAACCTTAAATTAGCTATCTTAGCCCCTGCTCCAAGGTTGCAGTTTTCTCCTATTATTGAATCCCCCACATAATTGAAATGGGGCACATTTGTGTTATTCATTATTATACTGGCCTTAATCTCGCTTGTTCCTATGTGGCAGTTGTCTCCTATCACAGTACCAGGTCTTATGTATGCATTTGGCCCAATCTTACAATTTTTTCCAATAAACACAGGCCCTTCAATTACTGTGCCTTCTAATATTTTAGTGCCTTCTCCTATCCATACTTTCCCTTTAACGTATGCATTAGTTAGATGAATTTTTTTACTAGGCATTTTTTCCATCAGGCTTTTGGACAATTCAAGGTAGTCCCACGGGAATGTCAGTGGTCTCCAGAAACTGGCCTTTATGATCTTAGGTTTCACAATCTTGATAGCGTCTGTTAATTCTATCTCTCCTCTACTACTCGGTTTTATCTTTTTCAAAATTTCAAATATCCCCTCATCAACCTTGTACGCACCAGTATTAACTAGGTTGGTTGGAGGATTTTTTGGTTTTTCAATTATATCCTCTAGTTTGTTTTTTCCTACAACCACTCCAAAATTCTCAGGATTCTCAACTTCTGAAACCAGTATTGCATTTCCATTCTCATTAGTTAGCGATAATATATCTTCACAGGAGTAGAAATCGTCCCCCATAAGAACAAGGAACTCATTAGAAACCATATCTTCTGCCACGAGTAACGCGTGCCCTGTTCCTTTTTGTTCTTTTTGCCATACATACTCAATCTTTATTTTTCCAAACTGATTGCCTATTTCATTTTTTATTTTCTCTCCAAGCCATCCAATAACTATTATTACCTTTTTGATCTCTGCTTTTTCCAGAGTTTCTAATGTCCACACCAACTGTGGTTTTCCTAGGACAGGCATCATTGGTTTCGGTCTCGTCTCTGTGAATGGCCTTAGTCTCTCTCCTTTACCTGCCGCCAGAATAACTGCATCCATTTTATCACCATTACCTTTTTTAGCCTAAATATTTATTAAACACTAGGTAAAAATATTACCTGCCTGCGGGGGTGGCAGAGAGGCTATGCATCCGGCTGCAGACCGGAGGACCCGGGTTCAAATCCCGGCCCCCGCTTC
>CAZZDL010000034.1:0-4818 GCA_964652335.1 Microcaldota archaeon | reverse complement strand
ATTTAACAGAAATTATTTAAACCGATAATCTGTTATTTTATTAGGTGGTTTCGTGCTCGGTAGAAAAGGTCAGGGTGCTTTGGAGTATCTGCTCCTACTCGCAGCTATTTTAGTTGTTGCTGTTGTAGTTATCCTTGTCATGACAAACGTACAATCAAAAGCCGGTGTAAAGGAAGTCTCAGAGGATAAATACAAATGTTCTCTTGCTGGGATAAGTTTACTTGATTATGAAGAGCCATACGACGGAAGCTTAGAAACTGCTCCCGGAAAGATAGAGGCATGTCAAGGTTGTTCGGCAATAGACAAAAAAATGTTATTAGATAAAACAACCATAGAGAACTCAGATTATGCTATCCTACTAAACACAACAGAGGCATTCGCTAGCTGCCAGATAAGGGGTTATACCCTATATGTGTACTTATACGATAACTACAGCTTTGGACTGCTGGAATCAGATGATGACAAATATATTAGCTATGGATTTGAGATAAATCCAATAGGCCCATTGCCCGAACCAGGACCTAGCCCAAGGCCCGGCCCCGGCCTTGTAGGTATAACTAGGTAAATGGTGAATTATATGAAAACATTCCTCAAGGTATGGTTCAGTTCTGATGGAGGAGATCCGTCAGACATAACCTCTAGGCTGGTTGGTATGGGGTTTAAACCAACCACAGGTGGATATGATTATGTCTATATTTGGAAAAGAATGCCAACCATAGATGACCTAGTGGAATTTGCAGAACAAGTTCAACAGACGCTAAAGGGAACTGGGATCTACTTTAAATTAGAGACCCAGTAGTTTCTTCATTTTTATTGCATCCTCTTCTAGGTTTGGGGACTCACAGATCATTACTCCTCCAATTCCGTTTTTCTTTATGGCTTTTACTAAGAGCTTGAATCCAGGTTCTGCCCCATCTAACAAATTCAAATGATTCAATTCTCCCTTCTTTCCATAATTTATCCCTGAAAAATGCATGTGCAAATTCTTAACGAATCTTTTTCCAAGCTTGTCTTTCATTTCTGAAAACACATCATCAAACCTTATTGTCCCTTGGCTTCTAGCCCAGACATGTGCCCAGTCAAACGTCATCCTCAGACCAGGAATCTCACTGCAGAGCGTTATCAACTCATCAACGCTTCCGAACTGACTAATCTTACCTGTGGTCTCAGGGGCAAGGCTAACGTTCCATCCCTTTTCTTCCATTTTTCCTAGGATATCTAAGATTGCTGCCTTTACATTTTCATAAGCATTCTTACTGGTAGAATAGAAACCAGGATGAAAGACCACTGGATCTGCTCCAAGTAAAACCGCCTTCTGGACTGACGCTAATATTCTCTTCTTGCTAGCTTCTAGCTTTGCTTTGTCACTAGCGTTTAGGTTTATGTAATATGGGGCATGAATGCTAAGATGAACGTTTAAGTCTCTGGCTAGAGCTCCTACTTCCCTGGCCATCTCGTCTTTCATTCTCACTCCGTAAACAAACTCTATCTCCATCGCATCTAGGCCAAGGTCATGGATGCATTTGACTCCTTCTAGATTCCCACCCTCGCAGGAGTTTGGGACACCTCCGGTTCCTATGCGTATCATGTGATCACCCAAATCCTACTGAATAATTTACCAACTAAATGAATAAAACGCTATGCTCTACTCTAGTCTCTTTTTTAGTTCTCTTTCTATCTTCTTGGGATCTATTGATCCGCCAGTTTTCTTCATCACAGATCCAACCAGATAATGAATAACAGTCTTCTTGCCTCTAGCATACTTCTTGACTGCATCTCCCTCTTCATTTAGGACATCTGTTATCACCTTATCCAAATCAACACTCTTTTTAGACCTTAGCTTAAGCTGTTTTCCGTCTAATATGTCCCTAAACCCAGAAACTGCTTGATATCTAGTTATCTCTCTGCTTCTCAACTTGTCAACAATCATAAAAAATTCTGGGTTAGGAATGAATTTCCTAGGATCAATGTTCCTATATTTTAGATCACCGAGTATAATTGAAATCCACTCAATAATTTCTTCTGGTTCCATTCTGTTCTTCATCTCCCTATAAGCGGGGTAAAGTCCAGAGACTAGAATTGTTCTAGCAATCTCTTCAGGAATCTCGGCCGCAACCTTTTTGAATAACTCTTCATAGCTCTCCTGCCCAGTTGGACTAATCTTGATTTTAGGAATATCTGGATCAGGAATAAACCTATAGTCCATTTCTGTTTCCTTTTCTCTAGCTATCTTAGTTGCTTGTCTAGCTTCGTCAAAATGTTTTGTTACTCTTTCCTTGCTGGGCTGGGAGCTTTCTAGCTCTATAACCTTCATTATACCCTTTATTGTACTGACTTCCTTCACTTCAACCCGTTCACCATGATCCACAGATATGTTAACGTCTGCTCTCATCACTTTGTCATTCCAGAAACCTAAAAAATCCAAAACATCTGACAACCTTGATAAGAAAACTCGCACGTCATCCTTTGAATGCATGTCTGGCTCTGTCACTATTTCAACTAAGGGAACTCCCGCCCTACTGTAGTTTACTAATCCCTTTCTAGGATCGTACCTACCAGCATCTTCCTCTAGATGAACCTCTCTTATCCTGACTCCAGCTAGCTTCCCTCCAGTCCCGACTGGAGTACTAGTCCTCTGGAATCCTGCTGGGAGATCTGGGTAAAAATAATGCTTTCTCAAAAATACTATCTTCTCTTCTATCTTGCATCCCAAAGCTTCAGCCAGCATCACTGCCTTCTTTATTGCCTCTGAATTCGGTGCCATTGGCTTTGCCCCTGGCTGGGCGGTGCAAATCGGACACATACTAACATCCGATTCCAAGCTAGTTGGACAGGAACAAAAAAGCTTTGATTCTGTCATAGGATGCACATGAACCTCTAGACCTATCCTTATCATGCTATCCCCTCTTCGTACATCCTAGCAAGCCTCAAAACATCTACATCTCCAAACCTAGGACCAATAATCTGCATACCAACTGGAAAACCCTCCACACT
Source organism: Microcaldota archaeon (assembly GCA_964652335.1). Classification (GTDB taxonomy): domain Archaea; phylum B1Sed10-29; class B1Sed10-29; order WALL01; family WAMD01; genus WAMD01. The sequence goes on along the minus strand of CAZZDL010000034.1, from coordinate 1,824 downwards.
GCCAACTGGGATAGAAATTGCTGGAAGACCACATGCAGGTGGAATTCCTGTTAGTATGTCCATCATGTAAATCTCAACCGGATCAACAATCTCGTCAAATCTCCATGGGAGCACTGGCATAGTCGGTGATATGAGAAAATCCACATCTTTGAATATCTTGTCAACCTCTTCCCTTACCTTGGAGAATATTGACAATGCTCTAGAATAATACTTGTCCCTTAACTCTCTAGTACTTATGGCAGTCCCTAAAATTATCCTTCTTTTTAATTCAGGAGATAACAAATCAGATCTTGTCTCAATGGCAATCTCTTGAAAATGCGTCCCTTTTCCTCTTTTCCCATACAAAAATCCTGAATATCTTTGCATTGAGCTAGCAAATTCAACTGGCATTATCGTGTAATATGCCTTAACTAGTAAATCTAAAGATGTAGAAATTTCAACTTCAACAATGTCAACATCTAATTTAGGAATTGTTTTCTCAACCAACCTGGATATCCTTTCATCCACTGGAGACCTAAAGCAATCAGTCAACACTCCAATCCTTGGGTATTTCAAATCCACTGGAAATTGTGAAAAATCCAATTTGATGTCAACCGTAGTCAAATCATGTTCATCTTTTCCATAAATCCTTTCTAAAAGCCAGGCAATACCGTAAACATCCCTAGCCATGGGAGCGATCGTATCAAGGCTCATAGAGAGATCTAACAGCCCATATCTGCTAACCAGTCCATAACTGGGTCTCATACCCACAACCCCGCAAAAACTGGCTGGTGCTCTAGCAGACCCGAATGTGTCCGTTCCTAATGCTAGATCAACAATGCCTAGACTTAGTGCAACGCCATTTCCTCCACTACTCCCACCTGGAACTCGGCTGGGATCTAAAGGATGTTTTGTCCTTCCAAAGTCACTAGTTGCTCCAGAAGACCCACAACCGAATGGATCACAGCTAGTCTTTCCCAAGAAAGTCGTATCACTCTTTAACTTAGAGTATGCAGTTGCATCATAAGTACCTATATACCCTTCTAGTATCCTAGAGCAAGATGTTAGTGGCTTCCCTTTAACAGATATGTTGTCTTTTACGCCCAAACTGGGACCTAGCACCGCAGGATCCTCTTCTAAGTAAACGAATGAATGGAAATCCCTATACTTCTCTGCAAGGTCTAATTGATATCTAATCCTCTCTTCTAAATCATCCTTTTCCATTTCAAGTATCTCTTTAGTTGGGATCATCAAATCCTGCAATAATCTCCCCTCCTCTTAGGAAACATTGATTTTATTTCCTCCACACCTGCGTATTGGGTTGATTCATCTTTCCTCGGTTCTACGTACTCTTTCTCTAGTTTTGTTTCAAATCTTGGCAAATCTCCTATCCAGTCAAATATCGTCTCCAGCTCAACAGCTAAACGCTCGCTTTCTCCATCTGCAAGTTTTATCCTCGCGATCTTTGCAGCCCTTTTTATCATCTCCTTGACCATGTTTATCACCTAAAGCTAAAAGGCGCCCGGGGGAGGAGTCGAACCTCCATCCTCAGGTTAACAGCCTGAGATCCTGCCAGATTAGACTACCCGGGCTTAACGTCGTATCTAACCGTGATCTTGACTTTAGCTCCAGAACTAATGCCCAGTTGTTCCCTGACTAGCTTTGGTATAAGAACTCTCCCTTTAGAGTCAAGTTTACCAATAAAACTCATTTTTCGGTATATTTTCTAACTCACCTTTGCTAGTCATCTCAAACACCAAGTATGTTTAGCTTTGTATGATATATATACCTTACGAAAAGTGGGAAAAATTGTAACTTTTTTACCCTACAAATATTCTCTATCTC
>CAZZDL010000033.1:0-5612 GCA_964652335.1 Microcaldota archaeon | reverse complement strand
ATGCGCCAGCCGGGATTTGAACCCGGGTTAGTGCCGTGGCAGGGCACTGTCCTACCAAGCTAGACTACTGGCGCAGCGATAGATTTTTTTCACAAAAACCTATTTATTTCTTTCTTCCTTGCTAGTGAAGTAAAAAATAGTCGTCAGCAGTATTAACAATCCTGTTAGCCATGTGCCCGGGTGGCTAAGGCTAAACCCAGTCATAACATACGCATACCAAAGCATGCCTACGGAAGCTAGTAGACCGAACAAAGCCAAGACAGGGAAGTTTCCAATATTGAAAGGGATCTTGAACATTCTTTTTTTGTCTGGCATTCTGTATCTTAACATGATCACAGATAGATTAACAAATATATAGACAATGAACACCCAAATGTTTGTAACGTCTGCTACTACTTCTATGTCCTTGAACAATGCCAAAAGAATAGACACAATACCAACAAGGAAGATAGATAGGTAAGGTGTTTTGGTTTTTTCACTTACTCTAGCTAATACCTTAGGCATACCACCTTCACTTGCAACACCGTATATCATCCTTGAGGCAGATATTAGCACTAAAAGGATTGTATTTCCTGTTGAAAATAAAGCGATCACAGCTAGTAGCGTATTCAGCCATGGATGAATATTTCCAGCGACTAAAGCTGCTGGATTGGGAGCTGAATACAATGTCTGCCAAGGCACTAATGTTACAGAAGATATAGCCACCAATATGTAAAGGACGGTTGTAATGATTATAGAGAGTATTATTGCCTTTGGTAGATTACTTTCAGGATTTTTCATTTCTTCTCCCATCTTTGCAATGGCTCCAAATCCTATGTACGCAAAGAAGGCGAGTATCCCACCTGCGAATACACCATGCCATCCGTTTGGCATATCAAAGTAATCTACAGGGTGGGCGCTTCCTGTTCCTAGCATGATAAGTGTTCCAACAATTATGATAACAAGCCCACCCACTTCTAACAAGGTAGCTGGGACATTTATATCACTGGACAACTCTATGCCTTTGTAATTTATGTATGTGGACACCGCTATTGCTAGTATCGCGAATATTGTAGGCCAGTTCAGTTGGATAATCCCCAAATCCAAATGCCAGTTCCACTCGGACCCGAATAGTAAAGCAGCAAGATAGTTACCAAATCCAATAGCAACAGCTGTTCCTGCAATAATAAGCATTCCAATTACAAACCAAGTAACTAATAAACTGATATATCTACTCCTTATTGCGGCTTTGGCGTAATCATATTCAGCAGCGTCTTTAGGGAACAAGCTGGATAATTCTGCATAGCTCAATCCAGTGAGCAAAGCTAAAATGCTAGATAATGCAAAGGATAACCAAACCATGTTTCCTGCTAGTCCACACACCTTACCTATGAGGGCATAAATACCTGCACCGACTATTATCCCAACTCCGTATAGCGTAGCTTGGAATAACCCAAGTGCCCTCTTGAGCTTTGCCATATAATCACTTCCCAACTCTCTTTAGGTAGCCGTCTGGACCGATCTCAAACACATGATCAGGGTTTCGTTTACAATAGAATTTTCCATCTTTTTCTTCAAGCGGGATTGCATATCCATCTATCTGGAAGCACAACGGACAAGTAGGTCTAAACTTACTCATCAAATTCACCAGACTAACTAACGAGAACCTATTAAAAAATAGTAACGCTAGACGATCTATGCGTTCATTATCTTTTCTATTAATCCAGGATCCGGCTCTAGCTGGAACTTTAATGCCTCTAACACGTTTCTAGTTAAGTAAACCTTTGCAAGTTCTAACTCCTTCTTATTTTTTACTATCTTCGCAAGCTTCTTGCTTACGGCAGGGCTCTTAAGCTTTGCTAATATGGAAGATATTTTTTCTTCACCAACTCTTCCCTTTAGTATCCAACCTTTCTTCTTGTCCCATTTGGCCCCAGTAATCTCCTCTACTAGTTCGTTCAATGCCTCTAAGTCCAAAGATTCCCCAATAAACTGAAACATCTTGTTGTTCAGGGTCATATGGACACTAGCTAGGAATCTAGCTAGCTCTAACTTACTAGTATCCTCGTCTACTTCTAGCTTTTTGACAACTACCCATTTTTCACTAGGAACATCTGCAAAAAATTCTATTTTTCCCTTCATGTTAGACACCCAGTATATCCCTGACTTGATTTACCCTTTCGGTTTTTGCCATCACCAATACCTTGTCACCGGGCTTTACTTCTAGTTCTTTGGACGGGAACAATAGTTGCTCGTTTTTGTATAATCCTATTATGTAAGATCCCTCAGGCATGGTAATTTCATTTATCTTCTTGTTAGCTAGTGGGCTTTTGTCTGTTACTTCGATTTCTAGTATCTCTGCATCTCCTCTAGATATAAATGCTAGATCCAAGACGTGTGGCTTTGTTAGTAGCTCAGATATGTATCCAGCGGCTGCTGCCTCAGGGTATATCACTAGATCAATACCTAGCTTAGCCAATACCTCTTCTTCATAATGTACTCTCCCTAGCCTGACCGCAGTTAGCTTAGCCCCCATTTGCTTTGCAAGTAGGCAGATTATTAAGTTCGTTTCATCGGAACCTGTTAATGCCACTAGTGCATCTGCATCTTGAGTTCCTGCTTCTTCTAGTATGCTTGGTTTCGTTGCGTCTCCATGTATCACCATTACGTTTAGCTCTGCGGATATCTCATTACATTTATCTCCTTGTTTATCTATTACGACAACGTCATGTCCTTCTTCAGTCAGTATCCTTGCAAGATGATAACCAAGGTTTCCAGCACCTACAATTACAATGTACATGTCATAACCTCCTTATTTCTATTTCAAGTAGGAATCCCATTAATACTAGGAATGGGATTATTTCAAGCCTTCCAATGATCATGTTTATTATTAACATAAGTTTTGCTATTCCAGGCATTGAGGCAGAAGTTATCAGACTTAAACCAGAGTTGCTTTGGGCAGACACCACCTCAAAGAAGCTTTCTGTGAATGAATAGCCAGTCATTGTGAGAACCAAACTTCCAATGAATATGAAAAGAATATACACAAGTATAAAGAACAATATGTTTTCCACCTCATCATGGCTTAGCGTTTTTCCTTCAAACTTTCTGACAAACACTGCGCTTCTAGGTAATAGAATCTTTTTTGTTTTCCAGTACAATGTCTTCATTAGTACTATGAATCTTGATAATTTTATTCCACCGGATGTTGAACCAGCAGAACCACCGATTATCATGAGAAAGGCTAACATTATTAGCGCTGGTTGCGCTGTAGATATCCATTTCACAAACTCATCTGGCGCAAAGCCGCCACAGGTTAGTGCAGACACAACAGAGAAAAGGGCGGTTCTAAATCCGGATTGTCCATAATGAGGTATTAGGACCCCAACAACAAAAAAGAAACCAACGACTATTAGGCTGAGCATGGTCAGTATTTGAGTATCTTTGAAGTAGAATAGCCTGTCCTTTTTGTATACCATGTAATGGGCAAAGAACGAAGTGGCACCAAGAATCATTATTATCATTAGAGCTATTTGTGTTAATGGGTTTGTTATAATAACATTGTCTGATGTCCCAAACCCTGTAGTTGATATGGCACTCATAGCGTAGTTTATTGCATCGAACGGCCCCATACCAGACAATAGCAAAAGGACGAATCCAATTCCAGTTAAAACAAAGTATATCTCCCAGATCAGTCTAGCAGTGTGTATTATATTTGGCTTTATCCTTTCCTCTCTCCCTTCTGCTAGTGCGAACTTACTAGATTCAAACACAGATATCAATCCAACCAGTGCAATCATTACTATCCCTGCTCCACCAACCCACGATAAAAAGTTGGTCCAAAAGACGTATATGGCTGGAATAGTTGACATGTTTACTGCTGAGCCGTGAAATACATCTAGCCCGGTGGTAGTTAGAGCAGAGGTAGACTGGAATACAGCATCTAACCACGGCTTCCCAAGTCCTATTACGTAAGGGATCCCAGCTAGTATGCAAGCTGAAAACCAGACTAGAACCACAGCCACCATTGCATGAACCATTTGACTGGGATACTTGGAATAAAATATTTTTTTCAGTGCGATTCCTAAGATCAAGCTAATAGCCATCGGTATCGCAAATGCGGCTATGCTAGTCATGTCAGCAGTGATTATTGCGTAGGCAAGCGGGATAAAAAAGACTAGTGAAAACCACTCTAGGACTTCCCCCGTATTCCTCAGCATTAATCGTACATCAGTAGGCTTTATCACTCATTAACCCCTTTTTTGTTTTTCTTTCAAGGACGATATACGTCACACTGCTTTTTATACCTTTAATTGATAGGTCGTTCAGCAGGAATTCTCTTAGTTCTGTTGTATTCCTAAACCTAACTCTTATCATTATATCCACATTTCCGGTTACGAAGTGAATACTTCTTACGCATTGTTTTGATTCCAAATATTTCATTATTTCTTGAACTTGATTTCTGTCACAGCTTAATGCGATTATCGCAGATAGATTGTAACCTAAGACATTATGATTTATTATTGGTGCAAACCCAACTAGGACCTTATTCTTCTTTAGCCTCTCTACTCTGTTTTTTACAGTACCAACGCTCACGTTTAATGCCCTGGCTATTTCCCTATAACTGGCCCTGGCTTTTCTAGTGAGATACTGGAGAATCTTTCTGTCCAATTTGTCTAGTTGAACTGCCATATTTGAATAATTAGTTAATCCAATTTAAGCTTTTCCTTATTCAGTTTTAATCTTGGTTATAGTCCAAGTAAGAAGGATATAAGTCCAATTAGCTGTGCAATTTTCAGTTCTGTTGAGTATATTTTTCCCTTTATCACAGACGCAAATGCTATATAGATAAAGAGTAAATCGGCTATACTCAAACCTAGTAAATATGGGAACTTCAGTGTACCCATAAGATATGGAACCGGGCTTGCTATTACAGATATTATGATCGCTATGGATGCTATGAGGCTGGATGCACTAGGTCCTATTATCATTGGCATTGTTTTCCTAATTCCTTTATCGCCAGGAACGTCTTCTATGTCTTTGTAAATCTCCCTTGCAAAAGTGGACAAGAATGCAAGAGCAAATAGGATTGTTAGATTCAAGGAGAAGATTTGTCCGGTGGCTGCAGCTTCACCAAATATGAAGGTTAGACCAGTATTTAGAGCTATGGCGATGTTGCCCAGTAAAGGCAACTTTGCTAAGTAGGCTGAGTAGAGTATTAACAAGAAAGATGCGAACCCAGCTATCAAGAAGCAGGTTTCATTTATCAGGCTTGCAGTGTATATTCCTCCACCGAATAGTATCAGTGAGACAAGCAGAGCATGCCATGCCTTTATTTGGCCGCTAGGTATCGGCCTCCATGTTTTTATCTTTGCATCTATAAACCTGTCAAAGTAGTCATTTATTGCCATTCCGCCTCCAGCCACTAGCATGGCTGCTAGCATGGCCAGACCCAGTTCATTCTTTATTGGAAAGCTTCCAGAGGCTAAGAAGTAACCCACTGCTACTCCCAGCCCAGTCATTAAAGCATTTACTGGTCTCAGCAGATCTAGCCAAGCGTATAGGTTCATGCTCAAGATTTGGAAAAACTAGTTTAAAAGCATTGTGAGTGCATTAGTGCTCCGGCCGGGATT
>CAZZDL010000032.1:0-5830 GCA_964652335.1 Microcaldota archaeon | reverse complement strand
CGAAAAGCTTTTAAAAGGGTTGTAGAATAAAATAAAGGAACGCCTCGCCACTGGCCTCCGGCTAGTTTTGAGAAACAGGAGGTAATAAATAATGGCAAGAATTCATGCTAGAAAGAGAGGAAAATCTGGATCAAAAAAGCCACCCAGGACACATAAGCCAAAATGGGTGAAGGCATCTGAAGATGAAATAGAAAAGCTAGTAGTAGATCTAGCCAAACAGGGAAAAAGGCCATCCGAAATAGGATTGATTCTAAGGGACAAATATGGAATACCAGGAACAAGATATACAATTGGCAAAAAGCTTGTCCAAATACTAAAGAAACACAACCTTGCTCCAAAGATGCCACAGGACTTAATGGATCTAATGAGAAAGGCAGTAAACTTAAGAAAGCACTTAGAAAAGCATCCAAAGGACATTCATAACAGAAGAGCATTACAGCTGACAGAATCCAAGATAAAGAGGCTCGTGAAGTACTACAAGAAAGAAGGAGTAATAGCCAAGGACTGGTATTACAACCCGGATGAAGCTGCAATCATGGTGAAGTGATTGCATGAAACTTGAATCCAGAATTCGCATAAATGGGGAAGAGATCTCTGGAAAGCTCTCCCCATTGGACGCTTTAGAAATCATTGAAAAAACATTAGAGAAGGTGAACGCATGGCAAGACCTAAAAGAAGAGTAGACACATGGAAAACAAAAAGATGGTTTAAGATCGTCGCACCCAGCATATTTGGAGAAAAGGAAATAGGCGTCACTCCTGCTTCAGAGGTTAATCAAATACTCGGTAGGACAGTTGAAATGGATCTCTACTCATTGACAGGGAAAAGAGAGCTCCAGCATGTGAAGGTAATATTCAGGATAAACGATCTAGAGGGGGAAACAGGAAAGACTATCCCTGTTGGTCAAAGACTCCAAAGGGCATACACTGGAAGGCTAACTAGAAGAATGCATACAATAGTCAAGGCAATAACAACTGTCATGACAAAGGATGGATACAAAGTACAGCTAACTGCCATGGCATTGTCAAGAGGAAAAGCAAAGCAAAGCCAGAAAAGGGAAATAAGAAGAATAATGACAGAGAAGATAGCAGAGTTCGCAGACAAGCCATTTGACAAATTCTTCCAGGACATAGTCTATGGAAAACTAGCTGGAGACATATTCAAATCTGTAAAGAAGATATTCCCAATCAACAGGGTGGAGATAGAAAAGACAGAGGTCCTAGAAATTCCTGGAAAGTGAGACCATGGAGTGGATCTACTGGTTGTACATATTGCCACTAGTCCTGGGGGCAATTGCTTATCTAGGCAAATCCCTTGATATCAAGGCATCCTTAGTGGGAATAGTTCTTGGTTATATCTTCCTGTTCTCAAATGTAAAGGGCTTTTATCTCCTTCTAACCTTTTTCGTCCTAGGCACAATTGCAACAGAGATAGGAAAGGCTAGAAAGAAAAAGCTGGGCGTTGAAGAAGGAAAGAGGCATATTGGGAATGTTCTCAGTAACTCATTATCAGCACTACTGTTTGCAATAATAGGCTCACCAGCTGGTCTAGCAGCTTCTTTTTCTGCAGCGTTGGCAGATACTCTATCCTCAGAGATAGGAATGCTGTCAAAGGAAAAGCCAGTATCAATACTAACAGGTGAAGAAGTGCCCATAGGTGAGAACGGTGGAATAACTGCCTTGGGCTCCATATTCATGTTTGTAGGAGCATTCTTAATTGGGGCAATCTCATCCTATCTATGGGACATAAATATCGCATGGACAGCTTCATGGCTAGGTGTATTTGGCTGTCTCATGGATTCAATCCTTGGAGACGCGTTTGAAAGAAGAGGAAAATGGGGAAACAACACCACTAACCTACTAGCCACACTGTCCGCTGGACTCATGGCCTGGATAATAACAACAATGATTTAAAGAATAAAGAAAAGGGTATTGGGGTTCACTTTGTAAGGGCTCCTATTGTGTAGAGAAGCCCGAAGAAGAAAACCAATACCGGCCACATCCCGACCTGCAGGGTAAAGACACCTGCACCTGCTAGGATGTATACCAAACCAACTATCAAAGGTATTATTCCTAGGGCCCACAGCCCAATCTTCTCTAACACCTCCATTTTTATCACCGTTTCTAGCTATTCAAAACCTATTTATAAGCCTTTCGGCGTCTGCCACTAAGAAAATCGACTATCGTCAAATATAAATAAAAAGCTAAAATGCAAAAGCATATTATATAGAAAATAGAAAAATCCAACCATGTGGAGTGCACCTGGTAACATATTCTTTTCAGGAGAACATGCGGTAGTATACGGGAGACCAGCAATAGTGGCAAGTGTTGGACTAAGGACTAGGGTGGAAATAAAACCAAAGGAGGATAAACTAGTAGTCATAAACTCAAGGGAATTCGGGACAGCTAAAGCCGAATTGGATGGAAGTAAAAAGGATGGGGAGGCAGCATTAATCCCTGTTCTAGAGCTTGTTCTAGACCTAATCAAAGACACTAAAAATGGACTTGAGATTCACATAGAATCAGACATACCTGTGGAAAGCGGAATGAGCTCTTCCACAGCTGTCTCCTCTGCAATTCTAGGGGCATTAAATGAATTCCTTGGGTTAGGCATAAAGAAAGAAGACTACTTTGACATATTGCACGCATTTCAGGTAAAGGTTCATGGTGGAAAGGCAAGCGGTTCTGAAATATTCTCATCTGTATTTGGTGGGTTCAACTATCTAGAAAAGAAAAACATTAATGGAAAGGAAAGACTCACTGCAGTCCAGCTAGGAGACCTCCCAATTTCTGTAGTGATAGGGGACACAAAGATAAAGGCTCCAACCAAGCTAACCGTGGGCTATCATGTTCCAAGCATGATGGACAGATACCCAAGCCTAGTGGAATACATATTTGACTCAATAGCAGATGTAACCGAAAAAGCTAGAAAGGCAATAGAAAGAAAAGACATTGAAAAGCTGGGAAGCTTGATGGACGAGAACCAATCACTCCTAGATGAACTGGGTCTAAGCCATCCAAAGCTAGACGACTGCATCAGGACAGCTAGAAGGGCTGGAGCTTTAGGAGCAAAGCTGTCTGGCGGAGGATGGGGAGGCATAATGTTTGCCATAACCTATCCAGATAGGCTAGACGCGGTGGCAGATGCAATTGCAAAAACAGGCGCAAAGGTCATAAAGACGAGCATAGGTGTAGAGGGGCTGAGAAAAGAATGAAAGTTCTAGTATGTATAACTGGCGCCAGTGGCCTGGAAATAGCAGAAAGGCTGGTCAAGGCTTTGAATGAATCTGAGCAAGAGGTATACTTAATCATCACAGATGGAGCTAGGAAGCTGGCTAGATCAGAGGGATTCAGCTTAGAAAGGATAGAGAGCTTAGCCGATAAGGTATTTGAAGAGAAGCAAATGGATGCTAGCATATCATCCTCAAGCAATTTTCCAGATGCAGTTATAGTCGTCCCTGCAAGCATGAAGACCGTTGCAAAAATAGCTAACGGAATCCAAAGCAACCTAGTCGTAAGGGCTGCAAACAATGCGTTAAGACTAGGGAGACGGTTAGTGATCTGTCCAAGGGAAACTCCAGTCTCTGCAATAGACCTAGAAAACCTAGCCAGAATAGCAAGAGCAGGAGGGATAGTCCTGCCCCTGAACATAGCATTCTACTTCAAGCCCAAGAGGCTAGAGGACGTAATAGACTTCCTAGTTGGCAAGATCCTAGACGTTTTAGGAATAGAAAACCAGCTTTACAAGCGGTGGGGATAAATCCCTATTTTACTCAGAATGAACCTAACCCTTGTTTTGGGATCAGACAACGGCACTCTAACTGGATTGTAGCCTAGCCTTTTGTAAACTGAAATTATTCTATCTTCTATCTGCCTAGCCTCCTCATCGCTTGACTCCCTTCTTATCCCTCCTGGCCTAAACTTCAGTCTTTCAGGGACAAAGACATAATCATACCTATTCTTAGACGCCTCCACAAGCTCTGGAAGCGTCTCTCCCTTTTTCTCCAAATAAGCTATCCCATCAGGAAGACCTCTATCCAAGAAAACCAAATGACCATCCACAGATTCCTCTAGGCGAAGTTGTAGCTTGTATATCTTCGTTTGAAGATCTAACTCGTTCTCCCATTTTTCCCTTCTGAGCACAATCTCTGCTGCCTCGGGCACTGTTTGAAAACCTATTTGAGATAGAAGTTTTACTATTGTCGTTTTTCCTGAAAACGGTGCTCCAGTGATAACCACCCTCATTAAACCCCTCCAATTAATTTAATAATCTTTTTGATTAAATAAGCTAAGGTGATGTCATGCTAGACATTAGGGAGCTAATTGAGAATCTTGGGGATGAATTGGTCCGCATAGATAAACCTGTCTCTAAGCGTTTTGAGCTTGCAAGGATACAGAACGCCCTAGAAGGCAGGCCTGTACTGTTTGAGAACATTAAAGAAAACCCTGGTTGGAGAGTAATTGGAAACATAGTCTCTACCAGGGATCTTGTGGCTAAGGCGCTTGGCATAAAGAAAGAAGAGCTTCTCTTTAAGCTTGCGGATGCAATAGAGAATAGAAAGAAGAATCCAATAATTGACAATCCTCCGTCTCAGGAAGTGGTCATAAAGGATCCTGACTTAGGCCAGCTACCAATAGTCACACATTATCCAACAGACGGTGGTCCATACATCGCAAGTGCAGTGGTCATAATAGAAGACCCTGACTATGGCATAAACGCATGCTTCCATAGGTTAATGCAGATAGGCAAAAACAAGTTCACTGCAAGGATAATTGAAAAAAGAGGGACAGACACTGCACTAAAAAAAGTGGACGGCGATTTAAAGGCTGTAATTGCAATAGGAAATCCAGTCCAGTTATTGGTGGCAGCTAGTATATCACCTGCAAAGGATGTAAACGAGCTGGAAATAGGACAAGCCTTGGGAGAATTGCCATTGGCCAAGGCAATAACCAGTGACCTTCCAGTTCCTGCCTATTCAGAGGTAATACTAGAAGGAAGGATAACCAAGGCTAAAGACGTGGAAGGGCCTTTTGTTGACCTGACTGGAACACTGGATCCTAAAAGGGAACAGCCTGTGGTTGAAATAGATGCAATCACACATAGAAAGAACCCAATTTGGCATTCATTACTTCCAGCTAGCAATGAGCATAAGATATTGATGGGAATGCCAAGGGAACCAACCATATACAAAGCAGTCAAAGACTCTGGCGTAAATGTTAAGAATGTCCTAATCAGTCCAGGCGGTTGTTCTTGGCTCCATGGAATAGTGCAAATAGCCAAGGCATCGCCAGAAGATCCTAGGAAAGCAATAGAGGCTGCGTTCTCTGGACATAAATCAATGAAGCACTGTATAGTCGTAGACACAGACATAGACATATACGATCCCCTAGCCTTAGAATGGGCAATAGCCACTAGGTTCCAAGCTAGCAAGGATCTGTATATATACAAGAATCAGCCAGGATCTAGCCTAGACCCTAGTGGAGAGCATCCTCCAGGTGAAAAGGCTAGGACAGACAAGGTAGGAATAGATGCAACCATACCAGATGGAAAGGATCCTAAGCTGTTTAAGAAGCTGAAGATGGAGGATGTGAACCTAAGCGATTACCTAGGTTAAAATCTGGTCTAGTTACTCAAATAGGGTTTTGTATTAGCTTTATCCTGCTTGTAGGACCAAACGCTTTCCCCTAATTGTATAGACAGCTTTTAGTTTGATACCTATTTTGTCACACTTGCTGGGGAGTCTCCTCGCTTCCAATCGTATACGAAGGCTCTAAACTCGCATACTTGCGGACTAGGATCCAATCTAAAAACCAGTGGGATGTGTTCTCTG
>CAZZDL010000031.1:0-5993 GCA_964652335.1 Microcaldota archaeon | reverse complement strand
GCCAGCATCTAATGTCTGGGATGTAAATGTTCCTGTTGAGTAGTAGTGGGTGGTTGAGTTTGCGTAATAGATGTCATAGTTTCCGCTACGGTAATCCTCCCATCCTACATGTGCTATGTTATTGCTATCCAACCAGAGGCTCCTCAGGACAAGGCCCATCTTGCTGTTGGAGGGAGTATTAGCGATTTCAACATTCTGCCAATTGGATGAAGAATTTGAATAGTATATACGATAGTCTGTGCCATTTGCTGCACTCCACGCAATATGAATAACATTATTGGCATCGGATTGTATATGAACAGCAGGGAGGGATGAAAAAGAGGCAGAGGAAACCCTCGTATTAGCCCATCCAGAAGAGGAGTTCGTATAGTAAACTGCGTAATTGCCAGAGGGTAGCTGCGCGGCCCATGCAACATGGATGACATCATTTCCATCAACAACAATGGTTTCTGCATGACCTGGGTAAACTGAGATCGTTGTTTTCTGCCAGTTGGAGGAACCATTTGTGTAGATTATGTTCCCATCATTTAATCCGTCCCTCCACACCACATGCGGCACATTATTGGAGTCTACATCTATGTTAGCTCGTATTGCATAATTTGTATTTATCTTCGTACTAGTCCAATTTGAAGAGGAGTTTGTATAATAAACAGAGCCTACAGTATCACACACAGCGTGGACCTCACCAGTCGGTCCAACAGCAACAGAAGGTATGTGAGTTGTGTCTCCGATTATATTGTAATCAAATATCCTAACCTTCTGCCATCCTGATGAAGAATTTGCATAACTGATATCATATGTGTCTCCCCTTTCCCAATCTTCAAAAACAATATGAATCACGTCATTGGAATCTATATCAACAGAAACATAACGTTGGTTGCCTGGCGAAGAAATGATAGCATTGGCTTGCCAAGAAGGCGAATGAGCCATATATATGTTTTCATCAGTATCTGTTTTGCGGAAGATTATATGAACAATATCAGAGGAATTAACCACCAACTGGGCATCTTTCTCATCTGATGAAGATGATGTTATTCTCTTTTCCCACCACTGCTTTGATGCAAGTTTTACGCTCCCCTTAGTAGTATTCGCATATGTCCCAGATGAACCAGTATCTGTCCATGTCTGTGCAGAAAATCCAGGCGAGCTCGTAACAGTTACCTCCGCAACACCAGAAAGCTCTATCTCTGTTGAACCTGTCCCAGAACCCCACAAAACAATCTTCCCAGACTTTGGAGGAATAGTACAAATAGCCTGCCCTCCAGGCTGGATTGTGACGGTCCCACCAAAGTCACACTCAACACCCGCAGTAGAGTTTAACTTGCTAAGTGTCAATGGCTTGTTACCAAGGTTTGCAACAGCCACATGGCCTTGATTGTCCAAAGGAACAGCAGTTATTGGGATTGGGCCCTCAGGCGTCGGTTGCTTTGTCACCAAGCCAGAGGACCAAAAATAAATACTAACCGCGGCTATGATCGCAATAGCTATAAGCAAAACCACAGAGACAATTGCAGAAATACCCCTATGGTCATCTGAACTCTCCTTATCTAGATAATCTTTCCTTTGAGTCTTCCTTGTTGAAATTTTCCTTGTCATCTAAGCCTCCCTCCAACCATTTTCATTCTTTCCTTTGTTCTAATTCCCTTCTTTATCTTTTCATAACTCTCCATTGATATCCAGTATCCTTTGCCTGCATATATCAATCCCAACGCAAATATCAAAACAGGCAATACTATATAATCCTTTGCAAACAATATACATATCCAACCCAAAAGTATTGACATAACTATCAAAGTAAATCCAGTAAGAAGATCTGCTAGATAAAACTGCATCCACATAATATGGTAGGCCTTTAGGTCTGGGAATAAGGATGGTCCAGCAATACCCACCAGCTTTATGCCAAGCCATCTAACCTTCATAACAATGCCGTACAACACAGGTATAAGGAATGCAATAGCTAGATATCCAAATACTTCCGATGATGGGTATCCAAATAATGTAAACTCAATCCTAGCACTCATCATAGTGACTAAATATATAACAGAGAAACCAGCTATAAGGTAAAGTCCCAACGCCCTGAAGAAACTTGATATTGTTTGATGCATCTCCTTACTAGATCTAGCAGCATGGAATAATGACCCTGCAAGGGACAGCCTCTTACTGGATGGAAGCCTAGCTAGGAAAGCAGAAAAAGTAGGTGTAAATTTCATAGCGTATGGCAATAAGAACGCAGTAAGCAAGCCAAGAGATACTGCAGAGTTGAGTATATCCTGAGCATGGGGTAGATTAAGCTTAAATGCAAGAGTCGCAATGATCAGTGAAAATTCACCTATTGGAACCATCAAATTTGAAAGCTTTGCAGATAAATCTGAGCCTATTCCTAAGAAATGACCTAGGAATCCATAGGCTATGTATTTCCCTATAACAGACGCTACAAGCAATAATGCTATTATTCCATACGAAACAGGACTATCAGGGACTACAAATAGCATTCCAACACTAACAAAGAAGAAAGCAGAAAAGAAATCTCTAAACGTTCCCAACTCCTTCTCAATTAACTCGTGATGGCCCATCTTTGACATTAAGTAACCCGCAAGGAAAGCACCAATGGCAGCTGGTAGCCCAAAAAAGCTGACTAGATAAGACAAGAAAAAAACAATACCTAATGCGTACAAAGATATATGCTTTCTATATTCAAACTTTTCAATGAATGACAATAACTGCTTAGAATACTCAGATATAACATAAATGAATACCAAAACCAACGCAACAGATGTCATTATCACTGAGCTGATATTTCCATGAGCTCCCGCAGATCCAAAAACAGCCAAAACCAAGACAGCAACGAAGTCTTCTATTAAAAGCATAGTTATGGATATGCTTGCCTCAAGTGTTTTCATTTCATTCCTATCCATCAGATATTTTCCAATTATGGCTGTAGAACTCATCATTATTATGAATCCTAAGAATGCCGATTCAATCATGGACAAACCAAACAGTAACCCAACCAAAAAACCAAATCCAAAATTCAGAGCTATCTTGGCTGGGCCTAAGATAAATGCGGCCAGCCCTCCTTCCTTAAGTCTTTCTGGATCAAGCTCTAAACCAATGTAGAAAAGAAGCATTATGACTCCGACTTCAGAGAACAGCTCTAAAACCTCACTTGACTGAACAAGCCCAAAAACTGGGCCAACTAGAACTCCTGCCAGGATATAACCTAAGACCGCCGGAAATCTGTACTTCTCAAGCACTGCTCCTAAAAGCATAGCTACGGCAAGAATAACTCCCATGTCTAATATCATTTTTTCAGTTATCATTGATGGAATTACTCTGGAATGATTTAAATATCTTTGAGCTGTTAACTTGATTGGTGATCAAAGTGGCAGAGGAAAAAGTGAAAGAAAATCAAGAAGAAACCCAAGAGGAAGAAGGCTTGCCGTTCCCAAATGCTAGAGTAGTAGCCATAATGAGGAAATACCTAGCCCCAGATAAAATGATAAAAAGTGAAGTAAAAAAGGCTATGAACAGGTTTCTTGAAGAGGTTGTGGCAGACGTATGCAAAAAAATGGACCAATACCCATACGCAATGGTAGACTACTGGATGTTTGAAAAAGCCATAGAAAGATACAGCAAAGTGAACAAGCTAGAGGAAGAAAAGGAAAGGCTAGTAAAGCATTTAGAAGCTATGAAGGCAGACGTGGAGGCATTGATAAGAGACATAAAGGAAGTTTAGGGAGTTAAGCCTTTCTTATTAAACTCCCCTTCTCCTTCTTAACAATCTCTTTTGTCCCAACGTCTATCTTCATGAACAAAGTTTTGAGATTCCTCCCTATGACTAAGATATCCCAGCTATCTCCTCTTATACTGACAAGCAGCTTTGCAATCTCCGTTGGAAACTCCTTTCTGATGATCTTTAGGATGTCCTCAATATCTCCTTTTCCCTTTGTAGACATCTCCTCATAAAACCCTTCTTTTAACGGTTTTTGAACGTCTGATATCTCTACGCCGTCCTCTGCAACGGAAACAGAAACAACGTTACCTGATTTGGGGTTGAAGAATATCAAGTTCCATTTTTCCACGGCATCTGCGTTATCTTGGTCAATGAATGCTGAGGATAGATAAAACCCCTTGCTCATTATCTCCTTCACCCTAGTATCCTCTAAAGCTCTCTCATACGCCTCGTCTAGTTCCATTCAATCACCTTAATCAAACGCCTTCAAAAAGTCCTCCACCGCCTTGTCCAAATCAATGTTAACAACTATCTTTACTGGTATCCCCAGCTCGTATCCTATACTAGCTGCTATTGCCCTATCAAAATCTAGATGCATCCTTATACTCTCCACACTCTCCTCCATTCTTTCCCTCTTTCCCTTGTCTTTTGCTCTTCTTCTGGCTATCTCCTCTGGAGGAGCTTCCACAACTATCAACCTGTCTGGCTTTAACTCTCTAGCTACCCAGCTGGGAATTCCTTGTATAAAACCCCTAGGACTCTCTATACCAAGGTGGGTGTCAACTATAACGTCACCCATATCTTTTACCTTCTGAATCACTTTCTTTTGCAATTCTCTTGTTTCTTCAGGAGTAAGGAATTTGAGCTTGTCTCTTGATTCTACTCCATAATCCTCCTTAGCTATTTCTAGCATTAGAGTACCCCAGTTTACAACCTTTACGTTTGGCAGTTTTTCCCTTGCCTTATTGAGCACTGTTGTCTTTCCAACCCCTGATATGCCAACTACTAGGTATATCATAAAGGCACCTCCTATTCCAATTCATTATAAACGTCCAATAGTTTATTCGTCCATATCTTATTAGTGTTCTCTTCGGCCGTCTTTCTAGCATTTTTTGCCATTCTTTTTCTTTCGTTTTCGTGATTTAGTAACCAAACTATCTTATCTGCAAGGTCTTTTGTGTCGTACACTCTAAACAATAATCCATTTTCTCCATCGTGTATTGTCTCTGGAATGGCTAAATAATTTGAACCTATAACAGGGATTTTACATGCCATCTCTTCTAAAATTACTAATCCCTGAGTCTCAGCATCGCTTGCTATTATCCCGAATCTAGCTTCCTTGAAAAGTTTTATCTGATCCTCCCTGTCAACATATCCAGTGAAATGAACTCTTCCCTCCAGACCTAGCCCAATAGCTAGGGACTGAAGCTTATTTAACAATGGCCCCCTGGATGTTATCACTAGGTCTACGTCCACTTTGTCTTTAATAAGAGAGAAAGCATGGATTATGTTATCCACATTCTTCTCATGACTTAACCTTCCAGAGTGGATTATGTAATCCCTCTCTATCCCAAATTTATCCCTAACTTCTTTTGTCTTCTTCACTCTGTCAAACTCTTTCAGATCTATTCCTGTTCTGACAATCTCTATTTCCGGAGTTATGCCCTGATCTCTCAAAAGCTGAGCTATGGCAAAAGAAGGTGATAACACTAATGGAAACCTATTGTAATACCATCTAGTGTATGCCCAGGCTATTGCCTTGCCTATTGGCACTAACGGGCTATTCTTTCCACCCAACAGGTAACCAACATAATCTGCAATAGGCGTATGGAAGGTTGTGAGGTGAGGGATACCAAACTTGACAGCTGCTTTCCAACCCTGATATCCTAAAGCAAATGGTCCATGGGTATGGATTATATCATATTTGCCCTTCTTGACTAGTTTATACACTCTAGAGCTAGGCAACGCTGCTCTAAACTCTGGATATGGAAAGAACGTTATGGACTTGAACCTATACACCTTTGCTCCATCCCATTTATCCGGACCAGGAGCTGGGGCAAATATGTCTATGTCATTCCCCTTCCTGGTTAATTCCTCCACAAAGGAATTTATGCCAGTCACTACCCCATTTACCTGTGGAATATATGTCTCTGTGAAAAAAGCTATCCTCATGATTCTAGTTAATGATTCAACTATTTAAAAAGCTAGATTTAACAGAAATTATTTAAACCGATAATCTGTTATTTTATTAGGTGGTTTCGTG
>CAZZDL010000030.1:0-6071 GCA_964652335.1 Microcaldota archaeon | reverse complement strand
AACCACCCACTACTACTCAACAGGAACATTTACATCCCAGACATTAGATGCTGGCCAGGTATCAAGCATAACTAATGTACAATGGACAGAGACAAAACCAACAGGGACGAATCTTACAGTTTCATTAGTCCTGAGCAACATATCAGACTTCTCAACAAACACAACAGAAACAGCAACAAACAATTCAGGCATAACAACGAAAGCCCGATACATAAAATACTTCCTGAACTTAACAACAAACAATCAAAGCGTTACACCGATTATGCATTCTATCTCCATAACTTACAAACCACTCTACACAAATGTAACGTATACAATAAACTATGCATCTGGCCTAAAATGGGTTGCACTAAATAGAAGTGACGGAACATTGGTAGCTAACGAAACAGTGAGTAACTGTGATACATTCTACACGAATACAGAAGAGGTTTCCACAGCCTATGACTACACCATTGTATACAAGGGATGCGATGATCAGACAAAGACGTATGCAGTGTCCTAATAGCTTTCAGCCAAGGTGATAACCAATCTTTTTGAGTATTTCTTTCCTTTCCTTTTTAGTAGCTTCGTCTTCGATTCCCTCTGACTTGTAGCCGTCAACTACGCCTATCACAGCTCTCCCTTGATCTGTCTCCGCCACCAAAACTTCTAGTGGATTGGAACTAGCTGCAAATATTTTGCATATCCCATGCACATGCTTTAAATCGTTCAGGATATTTAGAGGGTAAGAATCCTTTATCAGTGCCACAAACACGTGTCCGGCCCCTATTAGATAAGCTAGCTCTCCTGCCAGCTTTTCTAGATCTTTGTCATTTCCACTAGTTCTTGTTATCTTCATTGAGCCGTCGTTCATTGCTACACCGACTTTTATTTTTGAAGCAGATGCCATTAATGTTCTAGCAATATCATCTACAGTTTTCAACGAGAAATTACCTTGACCAATTATTGCTTCTACTCCAGCCTCCAGATCTATCTTCACAGTTTTTATCTCCATACCTATCCCCCCAATCATTCTTCAAATTCCTTCAAGATGTCTTTTCTAGGAATTCTAGCCAAAACTTCTTTTAGTATTGTTTTGTGTATGTCTTCAATTGATTTTGTTCCATCAATGATTATCCATTCTGAATAGTCACCGTACTTTCTGAATGGAGCCATTGTTCCATTTGCCATTTCTATGTAGGACTCTCTAACCTTTTCAAGCATTTCCTTGTTCCTTTCATATCTATCCTTTTTCTTCTTTCTTTTCATTGTCTCTTTTACTGGGACATCTACAAGGAAAACAAGATCAGGGAAGATAACATTTGACTCTATACTAGCTAGCCAGTTGACGCTAATATTTGGAAATACTCCTTGATATGCTATGTTTGAGTATATGTACCTATCTACAATCACAACCTTTTCCTCTTCCAAGGCCTTCTCTATATGCTTTTGGTGATGTCTCCTATCTGCAGCATAAAGCAATGCCAACGTCCCGTCGTCAACGTCTGCTTTCTTCTCTAAAAACCTCTTTATCAATTTGCCTATCGGCCCCTTGTAATCTGGGAAGTCTATATGCATTACTTTGAATCCCTTCTTTTTCAATGCCTTTTCAAGGAGTTTTGCCTGGGTTTCTTTTCCACTTGAGTCTAAACCTTCAAATACTATGAACATAGTTCCTGTTTTAGGCATTGGATTTTAAATTCCTTTCTCTTATCTATTATAAAATTATTAGGGGATGCTTGAGATGGAGAATCCAAAGTTGGGAATTGCATTCATAAGGGGTCTTAATATGTTCGGTAAAAGAAACATTAGCGAGTCCCAACTACGAAAGGTTTTGAAGGATATAGAAAGAGAGAACCACAAGGCGGTGAAATTTGTTGGAATCTATGGAAGGCACAAGGATATTATAGTTTTCAAGAAGACTGGAGTACATTACGCTACGGTTGGATATTGGATTGAGTCTAAGCTCGCTAACCTGCTTGGGGAGAAAGTTTGTGTAACTACTAGAAGTTTAAAAGTAGTAAAGGGGGTTGTGGACAGGTTCTAGTTTTCGCCATTTTACTCTTCGTCTTCTCCGCTTATTGCTAGTCCAAGCTCTCTTTTCAGTTCTCTATATCTGTTTCTTATTGTAACCTCTGTGACACCCGCTACTTCTGCGACTTCTTTTTGTGTTCTCCTTTCCCCTGTCATAACGCTTGCTATGTATACTGCAGCTGCTGCCACACCTGTTGGTCCTCTTCCACTAATGAGACCCTTGTTTATTGCTTCTTGCAATATCTCCTTTGCTTTTTCTTGCACTTTCCCACTCAATCCTAAGGCACTTGCAAACCTAGGCACATAGTAGATTGGATTTGTTAGAGGTACATCTACATACAGTTCCTTCTTTAGGAACCTGTATGTTCTTCCTATCTCTTTCTTTGAAACTTGAGAAACCTCTGTTATCTCGTCCAGAGTCCTTGGAATTCCATACTGCCTACATACCATGTATACTACAGCTGCCACAACGCTTTCAATTAATCTACCTCTTATTAATCCCTTCTCAACAGCTTTTCTGTACAGCAACGCGGCGGCTTCCTTTATATTGGCTGGTAGCCTTAGGTACGAGGCTATCCTGTCTAAATCACCAAGAGCAATAGTTAGGTTCCTTTCTATTGAGCTTGAGACACTGGATCTCCTATGCCATTTCCTTAGCCTACCCATTTGGCTAGCTGCTTGTGGGGAGAGTTTTGTTCCCCTTATGTCTCTATTGTATCTGTCTATTTCTGTAACTAAACCCTTATTTGGCTTTGTGTACTTAACAGGAGAACCAGTCCTTTGTCTTTTAGTTTTCTGGTAGGAGTCGAACGCTCTCCATTCAGGACCAAAGTCTATTAGACTTTCCTCTATCACCATTCCACAATCTTCACAAATCAGCTCTCCTCTTTCGTAATCCCATCTGAGATTTGTTGATCCACAATCAGGACATCTCATTCCTGAGCTTCTTTTTTCAGGAGCAGGCATTTCAGGAGTTATCTCCGTTTCCTTTTGTATTTCTGCTTCGCCTGTTCCTATTTCCTTACTTTCGCTGACGATTCCTTCCTCTGGCTTTTCGTATTCCTCAGGTTCCTCAATTGTAATTCTTCTTTCCTCTCCTTTAATCTCTTCTCCTTCACTCTCCTCTGGCTCAATCTTTTTTATGATTATTTCCTCTTCAACTTCTTTCTTCTTTTTCTTCACTTTCTTTTCCTTTCCTTTTTTTACTTCCTTCTTCCTCTTTCCCTTTGTAGCTTTCTTCTTGGTAGTCTTTTTAGTCTTTTTCTCAACTCTCTTTTTACTCGTTTTTTTCTCTTTTTTCTTTCTAGTCTTTACCTTCCTTTTCGGCTTGGCTTTTGCGGTTTTAGTTTTCTTCTTACTCTCCTTTTTAGCCTTCTTTACAGATTTTTTTGCCACTTTCTTTTTACTTTTCACTTTTTTTGCCTTAGCTTTTGCCTTTTTACTTACCTTACTTTTTTTCTTCTTGGCCGTCTTCTTTGGCTTATTCACCTTCTTCTTACTGGGTTTTTTACTTACCTTACTCTTACTTTTCTTTCCTTCCATCTTCTTACTTTTTCTTCTTTTCTTTTCCCCTTTCACTTTCTTCTTACTTTTTGCCATGCTACCACCTATTTTTGATAGTAATTTTCTTACCGAGAAACTCATTCTTCATCCCCTTCTTATCTTTATTTAATTCAATAAGGATCCAAGGAGCAGATACAGGCCCAATCACATCATGAATTCTGCCAATCTTTTCCTTTTTGTAGAATACAGGCGAGCCTATCCTTACCTTTATTGGCTGGTTTGCTTTCACAATTAGATATCCTGATGCGGAGATACTATCAACTATTATGATAAACCCTCCTTATAAACCCGAAAGCTTTTTAAATTGTGCAACTGCTTCTTTATAAAGGTTTTGGTTTTATAAACTTTGCGTCAAAAATAGCTTTGCGTCAAAAATAACTCTATTGTTGGCTGCCATTAAGGTAAGATTCTAACACTTTATTAAAGCAAAAATTCTTAAAATACTAAGCATTCGTGGAGGGATACGGATGAACATAAAGAAACTTAGAGAAAAGGCCATGAAGAGAGCGAAGGAGAAAACAAGGAAAGCGTTGTTTAGGAGAGACAAGCTTATAGTTGAAGCCATAGAAGCTGTGGATGACTTGGACGCTGTCACAAATCTTATGGGAGAAAGAGTTAAGTCATGGTATTCATATCATTTTCCTGAGCTAGACAAGTTGGTCAAAAACTTGGAAACATATCTAGCAATAGTCAAGGACATAAAAAACAGAAAATACATGGAAATCGCTAAGTTGGCCTCACATACTGGAAAAGCTGAAAAGGTTGCAATGCTGGCTAAGGAGAGCGTTGGAGCTGACATACCTGATAGAGACTTAGACCAGATAGCAAAACTGGCAGAACTAGCAATACATACAAAAACATTGAGAAATGAGTTAATGGATTATGTTTCAAGAACATGCAAAGAGATATGTCCTAACCTGGCTTACTTGGTTGGAGAAAATCTAGCAGCTAGGCTTATATCCCATGCTGGCGGATTGGACAAGCTAGCTGAAATGCCAGCATCTACAATTCAGGTTCTTGGAGCTGAAAAGGCATTATTTGCTCATTTGAGGAAAAAGACTAAACCTCCAAAGCATGGAATAATCTTCTTACATCCAGCCATAAAGAAGGCTCCAAAGAAGCTTAGAGGGAAGATAGCTAGGGCTTTAGCTGCAAAGATTGCTATAGCAGCTAGGACAGATTATTTCTCTGAAGGCAAAGATTTTGTTGCTGATAAACTCAAGGAAGAGCTAGATAGAAGAATAAATGAGATAACAGCTAGTAAAAGCAGTAAGAAGAAATAAGTGATTGCATGAAGGAGATATTCCCTGGAGTGTTCAAACACAAGGGCAGGCTGTTTACCAGGAACTTGACTCCAGGAAAGAGAGTATATGGGGAAAGGCTTTTGAGTATTGACGGGATTGAGTATAGAGAATGGGATCCTTACAGATCAAAGCTTGCAGCAGCCATACTTAACGGATTGAAGGTCATGCCAATATCTCCAAGGGCAAGGGTTTTGTATCTTGGAGCTGCACAGGGGACAACAGTTAGTCATGTGAGTGATATAGCTAGAAACGGTTACATAATTGCTGTGGAGATATCTCCTAAGGCCATAGAAAAGCTCATTTTAGTGGCAGGAGAAAGAGAAAACATAATTCCTGTTTTAGGCGATGCAAATAAACCAGAAGAATATTCAGAGTATCTAGACGAGATAAATGTTATATATCAAGATGTGGCTCAGCCAAATCAAGTGGACATTCTTTTGAAGAACGCGAGGTATCTTAAAAGCGGATACACTATGTTATGCGTGAAGTCAAGGAGCATAGATGTGGTGAGAAAGCCAAAGGAAGTGTTTGCAGAGGCTGTTTCTGCTTTGGAATCTGGTGGCTTAGAAACTGTTCAAGTGATATCATTAGAGCCATATGAAAAGGATCATGCAATGATAGTTTCAATGAAGAGATAAGGGATGAGAACTAGAACTAGATGGGATTGAGATGGGTTTATCTTTTCAGTAGTTCTTCAGTTGGTATTCCTCTGAAGTAAACCTCTTTTCCATCTTTGCTTATGAACATTGTCCCGTTCGCTAGCCCTGTTGGAGTATTTATTGTTAATTCAACCCTGTAAACGCCGTGAGCTAGTTCTACGCTTGTTATGTTGTAATTACCCTCTCCTAGGACTTTGTTTAGTACAATCCCTGCCAACGTCCTTGCTCCTGTCACTTGTATGTCTGGTGAAGGTGCTGCTACCAGACTAGGCGCTTGTTCTTGAGTTTTCTGTATTAGTGATCCGACACCTGCTAGAATTCCTGCTATTAAAATTATTGCCACAAGGAGGATTACGTTTATCCAAGCGTCATATGTCAAGCCATAGTATGTTTTTTCTTTGGTTTCTTTGAGCATTGGTTTTGCTCTTGTCCTTTTAACAGGCCTTTTTGCCGTTTTTCTAGCTGTTTTTCTCTTAGCCATGTTATCACCTCTTTCCATAATAATGAGAACTAGAATAAAAAGCTTTTTTGG
>CAZZDL010000029.1:0-6185 GCA_964652335.1 Microcaldota archaeon | reverse complement strand
TCTCAATCACAACAGTACAAAGTTACATGGCAATTGTACTCTTACCCAAGTTGAGCGCCTGCAATAGCATGGAGGCCTAGACATGAAGGTCAAGACCTACATAGAAAAGCTCCCTGAGACAAGGGAGCTAGACATACTAGACTTGACTAGCCTTATTGAAGAGAAACTAAATGACTCTGGCCTAAAGGAGGGACTAGTCCTAGTGTTTGTCCCTGGTTCCACTGGAGCGGTCACTACGATGGAATACGAACCTGGCCTGAAAAAGGACATACCTATAGCATTAGAAAGGCTATTCCCAAAGAGCATGAAATACTATCACGAGGACACTTGGCACGATGGAAACGGCCATTCCCATGTCAGGGCAAGCTTTCTAGGTCCAGATTTAATCATCCCGTTCAAGGACGGCCTGCTTTTAGGTACGTGGCAGCAGCCAGTCTTCATTGAGCTAGACAACAAACCTAGACAAAGAAAAATAATCATCCAAATATGGGGGGAGTAAATGGACATAGAGTTTGAAATATATCCATTGAATGGAGGATGGGAGGCTGTCTGCAGGAAGTATCTAGTAGTCTTAGACTCAGACGATTTTGACGATCTTATCTACAAAATTAGGCATTGGGTCAAGACAAGGTTTCCAGGTAAAAATGTCAAGATAATCCTTAAAACAAGGTCTGGTGTGCAGAGGTCAGAGATATACGTCCCTGGCCCGGCTGCACCAATCAGAATAGATCCAAGCATGTTTAGGCAATAGTTATTTTATCAGAACTGCGTTTACAACGCCTGTCTGTCCAGGTCTTGATGTAACTCTAGCTTTTCCAATCTCTGTTTCTATTATTGCTCCCTTTGTTATTATATTTCTTCTTGCGAAGTTTCTGTCTGCTGGATTTTCAATTACGCTAATTATTTTCACTTTTTTTATTTTCTTTGTCTCTGGATCAAGAACATTGGCTTCCCCTGCTGTCCTCAAACCAACTTTGATATTTCCTCCTCTGACTCTGTCACTCACTCTTTTTGTCTCGCCAACTGTTACAGGGACATATGCCCTTCCAGTCAAGGCTAACCTTTTTTTCTTACCATGAGACTTCCTCTTGCCACCAGTCTTCTTCCTCTTTGATCTTCCTTGGTACACTACCATAGTATCACCTAGCTCTAATTTTTTAATCCTAGGAGTATTTAAACGTAACTAATAATTACTGCTTAGTATTAAATCAATATCATGGAAAAGGGCAGATACAAAGGTTACAGCTATGCATTTGGGGCATTTGAGATTAAAAAGGAGTACAAAGGAGGATATCTGCCAGTTAAATTATCTGTTGTGGCAGGGTCTAGGCACGTACTAGCTAGTATACGCACTGCCATAGATGCATTTTCTGCTGGTAGATCTGTGGCAAGGGATATCCTAATAGAATTCTTAGTAAGGCTAACTGGGACTAGACAGATATCCAAGGCATTAGAAGCCAGGGGAAAAAGGGGAAAGCTGCTCCTGGTCTGGATAGGAAAGGGAACACCCCCAAGCCCACCTTCAGCTAAGGAGCTCCCCATTCCATCTAAAAAGAACGAATTAGATGCGATAGAAAAAAGACTTCTAATTCAAGTGTAGTATGCCTGCTCCTCTTCTTCAAATATCAGTATCTTTTCTATGGCATCCAGGAACTCTTCCATTCCCACACTCTTTTTACCCTTTCTTATTGCAAACATTCCTGCTTCTGTGCATATAGCTTTCAAATCAGCCCCACTTGCTCCTTCTGTCAACCTGGCCACTTCCTTTAGACTAACATTCCTACTTAACTTCATATTCCTCGTATGGATCTTTAGTATTTCCTCTCTTCCTTTCCTGTCTGGGAGAGGAATTTCTATTAGTCTATCAAACCTCCCAGGCCTCAATATCGCTGGATCTAGGATATCTACCCTATTCGTTGCACCAATCACTTTCACCTGTTCATTATCATCAAATCCATCCATTTCAGCCAGAAGCTGCATCAGAGTCCTATTTACCTCTCTATCTCCACCAGTGGTCTCATCTAGCCGCCTAGCTGCAATTGCGTCTATCTCGTCTATGAACACTATGGATGGTGCCTTGTCCCTCGCCATTTTAAATATTTGCCTCACAAGCTTTGCTCCTTCTCCTATGTATTTCCTTACTAGCTCAGACCCGACTATTCTTATAAATGTAGCTTCACTTTCTCTTGCAATTGCCTTTGCCAGTAAGGTTTTTCCACATCCTGGAGGCCCATAAAGCAGGACTCCTTTAGGTGGATCAATCCCAACTTCTTTAAACTTCTCTGGGTTTTTGAATGGAAGCTCAATGACTTCTCTTAATTCATTCAACTGATCAGACAGCCCACCAACATCTGAAAAGCTCACGTTTGGCCTTTCTATTACCTCAGTGGCCCTTACTATCCTGCTTCTTTCTGCAGGGAGAATCTTTATTATCGCTAGATTCTGTTGGTTCATGGCTACTCTGTCTCCAGATGAAACGTTCATTATAGAATTAACTAAGAATTGACCACCATTACTAGTTTTAACTATCGCCTTTCCATCTGGCAAGATTTCTTCCACGGTTCCAACAACCAACGGTTCCTTTTTTAGCTTTCTTATCTCTTCCTCTAGCTTTTTTATCTGTCTCATCAGTTCATAGTTAGTCATTTCTAGCTTTCTGTTTTCTATCTCCAGCCTTCTAAGTTCCCTTTCCAGTTCAATGATTGGTCTAACTGCATCTGTTTCTGCCATGCTCTATTTTTATGCCCAATCCTTTTAAAAACCTTCCTTAATATTCACTGAAGCTTTAGAACTTGTCTAATCCTTTGTAATTCTGCCTTTGGTAAGTCTAGGCTTAACCCATTTTTACACTTTCCTCGCCCTATTGGTACATCGTTGAAGCTAACAAGCACCCAACCCTTGCATTCTGAAGGTATAGCTTCGCCTTTTAGTAATTTTATCAACTCATCATAGCTAACTTCCACCTTTTTTGCGTTCTGATGCACGAGTCTTAAGAAAAAGCTAGTCGGTCTACCATCCTTTCTCATTGCAAGGATCCCAATTATATCCCCTTCCCTCAACGGTAATTTGTCCAATTCCTTGGAGTATACTCTGTATCCTTTGCTAGTTCCCTTTACTCTGAATTTGTTCGGATCTAGACCAAATTCCATCAATTCTAGATTCATCGTTCACTCACCTTTCTTAGTTTGGCAGCAAAGAACCCTTCTCCCTGCCATGGCCACACTCTTATCACTTTATCACTACACTCATAGCCTTTCAATCCCCTAGAATGTTCCATTCCAGCTTTAGCCTTTTCCAGTTTTACTGGAAGGTTAGCTAATGCCCAGTCTATCACTTCTTCATTTTCTTCTGGCCTAAATGTACATGTGGAATAAGTGATAATTCCATCTTCTCTCGTCAGCCGAACAGCCGCAGCTAGCAAGGCTTTTTGCAATCTAGAGAACCTATCTTCTGGAGACCAGTTTCTTGCAGTCCTAATACTTGCAATACTAGCTTCGTTTGAACAAGGGACGTCTACAAGAGATTTATCAAATATCTCCTTTCCAGGAATACGCCTTCCATCGCTCTTTCTAACAGCCACATTCAATGCGCCAAACCTCTTTATGTTATTGTAGAGTATTGATATCCTGTCTAGGCTAACATCGTTGGCCAGTATCCCGCCAGTGTTATCCATCTCTTGCGACATTTGAGTGGTCTTTGAGCCAGGAGATGCTGCTATATCTAAGACTAATTCCCCAGGTTTTGGCTCTAGTAATTTGACTGGTAGCATGGAACTATCGCTTTGCACGTAATAGAAACCAGCCACATGTTCAATGGTCGCGCCTGGGGATTCAGAGTCAACGTAAAATGCATACTCTAGCCAGGAGAATCTCTTTAATCTCCAGCCGTATGATTCTAATCTTTCCTTTATCCAGTCTACACTAGTTTTTAGTGTATTTACTCTTATGCTGTACCTTCTAGTTTCTAGCCCAGCTAGGAATTTATCCATTTTACTGCCTAGAATTGGCTCGTATTTTTTAACGAAGTCAGGCGGAATCATCTTCCCACTCCTTCGTTAGAATTCTCCTAATCTCTTTGGCTTTTTTCTCCCCAAGCTTTTCCACCATCTTTAGTTCCTTTTCACCTGCTGTAAACACGTTTTCCACATTCCCAAATCTAGCTAGTAGTTTTCTAGCCAGCTCAGGGCCCACACCTGGGAGCCCCTCAACTAGGTAAACCTGGTATTCTTTGTCTGTCATTGGCTTTTTCTCTCCCCTAAGCCTAGCAAATCTCCCAGCTTTTTCCTCCCTTTTGGCTAGTAATGCAATCAGCTCTGCTGTTTCTGTGGAATCCTTTGTAGTAAGGACAGGAATTCCGTAATCTACTGCCATGCTTAGAATTGCCCCCTTTATTGCATTGGGGTGGACCTTCCTTGATGAAAAATCATCTCCCTCTATGATTATCAATGGTCTTGAGAAGTTTTCCAATAGCTTAGTCGCCTGCTGAAACAATCTACCGTCTATGATTGAGTTTATGAAATCAGATGCAGTTTTTCTCTCTATTGCTATTCTATCGCTTATTAGATAATCTCCAACTGGGAGAGTTATCTCCTTTACTGTCAGTCCCATCTCTTTTAACTTTTCCACCAACCCAGACTTTTCTTCTCTGTAGTCCACGAATACTATGGGTTTGTCTGGTTTTCCTACCGTGACGAACTCGCTTAGTGTCTTTTGTATCTTAGCATCTACGCTGGACAACTCTCTTAGTGTGTTTTTCATCATTTTTTCCTTGTGCTTACTTACCCAAAAGAACGCTTCATCCCTTGTACCTTTAGTTATCAGATAAATGACTTTCCCAAAGCTTTTCCTCCCAGTTCTCCCAGCCCTTTGAATCTTTCTTATCTCACTTGGTATTGGTTCGTAGAAGACAACAAGATCAACACTTGGCAAATCAATTCCTTCTTCACCCACGGACGTAGCAACGAACACATCAAACTCTCCAAGCTTGAATCTTTCTATTAGTTCTCTCTGCTCTTTTTGGTTCAATCCTTTGTCACCCTCTCTACTTGATTGTCCTACAAATCTTATCGCTTTTATCCCTTCTTCATTTAGCTTTTTTTCTATCAAGCTGGCTGTCGTTCTATAATGAGTGAAAACAATAGCTTTTTTACCTTCATTCTTTAGTATCTCTACTAGCTTCTTTAGTTTTGGATGCTCCTTTCCGATGTTCTTTTCCGCTAACACCTCTGCCTTAAAGAACCTTTCATCAGAGAGCAGTTTCTTGGCTCCCTTGGATTTATCCCTCCTTATCTTTTCTAGATATTCCCTAAACTGTTTCACTCCTTGAGTCTCTAGTAATTCTATAGCGTGATTCCATTTCACTAATGCAGATACGATAGGGATCAGCCTGTACAGGGAGGGGTTTTTTTCAGCATCTTTTATCAGCTTCCTTTGCAATTCTAGCAGTTCTCCCTTTGTTCTAGCCTTTATCCCGGCTTCCTTAAGCTTGAGGAACAAGTCATCCTCTATATCCTTTACTATATCTAGTAGCTCTTTTAAGTCAGATGGGAATTCAACGTATATCCATTCCTCTTTTTTTCCAGGTATGTACTTTTTCACATCCTCGTCTTTCTCAGTTTTTACCTCCACATTTTTTATGAAAAGGTTTTGCATTATTTCCTGTATCTTTTCCCTGCTCCCGCCAGGGCTCGCAGTCAGCCCGATTATTAAACCATCAGGCTTTACCTTTGCGAACCTTTCTGCGATGAAGACATATGCGTAGTCTCCGACTGCCCTGTGTGCTTCGTCAAAAATGATAAGACAGAATTTTTTCAAGTCTATCTCTCCCTTGAATAACATGGATTCGATAGTCTGGGGTGTGGCGAATAGAACCCTTGATTTTTCTAGTATTTCTCTTCTGTTCCTAACTTCCCCTGTTAAGACACCTAGTTCCTTTATCTTGCTGAGTGCTTTGAAAACTTCGTAATGCTGATTCACTAATGGCTTAGTTGGAGCTAGAATCAGGACTTTACACTCATTATTCTCTAAAATAGCTACTGATACTAGCAGTTCTATTATGGTTTTTCCAAGTCCAGTAGGTAAGACCACTAGAGTATTCCCTCTTTCCAGTATTCTTTGGGCTATTACGTCCTGGTACTCCCTATATTCTACCTTTTCTTCCTTTAGAAGAGGGTGCTTGAAGAACAT
>CAZZDL010000028.1:4779-6338 GCA_964652335.1 Microcaldota archaeon | reverse complement strand
CAATAGTGAGTGGTGCATACCCAGATGTCTTATCAGCTGTAAAGTTGGCTATTGGGTTTGCTTTGGTGCGTGAGGAGATATTGGTTGAGTTACAGTTTCCAGCGAGGTCACAGCTGGTTATTTCTATTGTATAATTTGTATTGTTTTCAAGCCCTGTGAAGTTATATGTAAAGTTTGAATCATTTGTCTCGTACTCCTGATTGTCTAATCTTACCCTTGTATAATTAAAGTTTTCATCTGTGACGTTTACTGTGATTTCTATGCTGGAATTTGTTTTCCCGGTTACATTAGTAATTATGGAAGGGGGCACAGTATCTATGATTATTGTTTCAGTTATTAGATTTTCATTATCTACATTATCTTTACACTTCACAGTTATATCCCATATACCATCGTTTAAGCTTTTGTTTGCAGTTGCATATCCATTTGCAATTGTCATATTCTCTTCTGTTGAATTCCAAGACACGTTGCAGCTGGCTATTCCAGATTCGTTCTCAGAAATACTTACATTAACGAAAACATTTGATTCGTTTGTTATTGAATAATCAGGCTCGATGAATGAGAGTCCGGGAGCTGTGTTATCCAGACCAATGTTTGTACTATCATTTGCAATATTCCCCACAGAGTCTTCACATTCTAGTGTCAATGTATAATTACCACTTTGCAGAGATGATGCATTTCCTTGAATTGTATTATTTCCTGACGAATAGTTCCCTTCACCTATTTTTGTTGAATTCAGCTTGAGCTCACAAGTTACATTCGATATATCGCTTACGTTGAAGCTAACATTTACTATCTTGCCTGTCCATCCACTGTAATTAGCTACATCAATGATATCCACCAATGGTGGATCAAGATCAATTGTCACGAAGAAAGTATAAATCCTAGAATTATTCCACGTATCATTTGCGATGACGTTCACTTGGACTACCTGGCTAGTATTCACAGGGAATTGCATTGTCAGTGTTGCATTTGTTGTGTTCAACCCGTTTACCCAGCTTGTTGCATTCGTCGCGTTTGTGGTTAAGTTTAGATATGTTACATTGCTTGGATCCCAGAATCCAAAGCTTACATTTGTATGATTGTTTACGACAGAATTATTCCCACCATTCGCATAGTCAGGAGCCTCTGTATCGTTTATATAGAATATATCCCCATTTAGGATGTATTTATCATTTCCACAATACGCTGTTGCATTGTAATGTCCGAATTTACTTGGATCTAGAAACGAACTGTCTACATACAGACTTCCATTCCAATTTATATGACTTCCATCTGACTGAGTATCTTTTGGTGTCATTGAAATATTTATTGAATACGTGGCTGTGTACGCTTCTATAGTGAGATTAGATTTACATCCTGTTGTTTGACCATTTGTTGTATTTGTAAAACTTGCATTTATTCCAATTGTAGTTGGAAAGTCTTCGTTTTCAGTTAGGTTATAGGGAAACGCATACACACTAATACTTATTCCAGAGCTATAGCTGGCGTTCCCGGTTGCGATTACTGGTGTCACAAACAATGCAACAATTAACCCAGCAACTAACCAATACTTCATA
>CAZZDL010000028.1:0-4679 GCA_964652335.1 Microcaldota archaeon | reverse complement strand
GGACGCAGTAAGGTTTCTAGAGAACTGTGGGGTTAATGCTAGGCTGGATTCATCTAAGACTAG
Organism: Microcaldota archaeon; assembly: GCA_964652335.1. GTDB lineage: Archaea > B1Sed10-29 > B1Sed10-29 > WALL01 > WAMD01 > WAMD01. The sequence continues at coordinate 4,616 of CAZZDL010000028.1, read as the reverse complement.
GCTTCATGCAAAGTTCCTAGTTGTTGATGGTGAGCTGGTTCTACTAGGTTCTACCAACTGGAGCTATTCTAGCCTTAATAAGAACAAGGAAGTCAATGTTCTAATCAGAGATAAAGAGCTAGCTAGCGTTTTGATTTCCTACTTTTCAAGGATTTGATTTTTTGTTTAAGTCTTTCCAGAGGACCAGGCTTTAGATTTTTAATCAGTATGTATTTTACATCCTTTACAGGAAGGTTTAAGTAACCTGCCCTGTACCTCAGGACCACTTCATCGTATTTTTTGAATCCCACGCTTTTATAGAATTTTAAAGTAGCTTTTTTGTTAAAATCTTTCCATTCATGTAAAGGTTCCACAACGAGAATCAATTTTTCTGTATCTGGAAATTTTTCAAGTATCTTCTTTTCCAGCTCATTATACACAAGAGTTCCAAGGCCAGATCTTTTCTTCAGTTTGTCTCCTATCTTCTTTTGGAGTTCTTCGTCAAAGTATAATTTCCTATAAGGGTAAAACGCGTGTATCTCTATTACCTTACTATCCTTGTCTAATACATTAGTGAGCTCAGCCAATGATGGCTTGCCAGCATGGACCCAACCAACGGTTTTTCCTTCAAACTTCACTTCTCCACTAATAATGTCACCATCGTATCTCCAGTTTATTTTTACCTTGTCTTTAAGTTCTTTGATTTTTTCACTTCTTTTTACCTTTTTTCTCAGCATAATTTGTTTTACGCTGACTCAATTAAAAAAACAATAAGAAAAAGGTGGGGTCGCTGGGATTTGAACCCAGGCTAGGTGGTATCTCCGCCAGCACAGCACCAGGGACAAGCCCTAGCTCCAGAGTGTCGTCATAGGCTTTCGCCTCAGCATACCACCATTGGCTCCAAAATGACTCTGGAGCCACCTGTGCTGCCTAACTACACCACGACCCCGCGATGTAATTTCTAGTTAATTGGAAATTTAAATTTTTGTAACAGGCCGATACGTCGGAAGCGTCTTGGGGACACCTACGGTTTCCCCGCTACGTCTGTAGCGGAGCGTGAGACACCCTAGGTCCTTGGAAGCACCCCCTTCCCTTCATGCGCTTTGGGAGTGTTATTAACTTATTAGGGGCCTACTTGCATAGTCCTCTAGGGAAGGGGACACCCCTTCCCTTAAGTTAACCTAACCCCTACTTAACTTTCTTCTCGCAAAGCGATTCATTGCCGTCAGTGAGGTATGCCACCTTGTGTGGCATGTTTCGCTCCGGCGTAAACGGACGCAGCGGTTTAATGCGGGGGACGGGATTTGAAGAGCCGATACGTCGGCTCGCGGACGGTGAGAGGGTTCAAATCCCACCATGCTGCGCAAGGCAGCATGTGCGGGGGACGGGATTTGAACCCGCGCAGGCCTAAGCCACCGGATCTTAAGTCCGGCCCGTTTGACCAGGCTCCGGCACCCCCGCGATTGAACATGGTATAGTAAGTTATGATATCCAGTTTAATTATCAAAGACTTATTTTACCCTGCGTGGCATGTCTCGCTCCAGCGTACCAGCTGATTGGTTTAATTGGGCCGCCGAGATTCAACAGGCCGAGACGCCGGCCTGCGGGCGAACACAAATTCGCCTCTCGGCGACTGGGCATAAAGCCCAATGGGGCCGCCGAGATTTGAACTCGGGTCACCGGCTCCCGAAGCCGGAAGGATACCTGGCTACCCTACGGCCCCATTCCGCTGGAGGGGGTTGGCTTCCCAGGGTAGCCAGGGGGAACCAAAGAGGTTCCCCCTAGGGACGCTGCTGGCTACCCTACGGCCCCATTAGATTTGTATCTTTTGGCATTTTAGCTGAAGGTAGGCCTACTTGCATAGTCCTCTAGGGAAGGGGACACCCCTTCCCTTAAGTTAACCTAACCCCTACTTAACTTTCTTCTCGCAAAGCGATTCATTGCCGCCAGCCTATCGCTTCGCGATATGCTCCGTTCGCAGGGGTAGAGGGGGTGCAACCTCTCTTATGGGCCCGACCGGATCCGAAGGGCCTTTTAGAAAAGCCCCGGGAAAACTGGAACCCGGTCAGATGGGACACAAGGTCCCATGATGGGCCCGACCGGATTCGAACCGGTGATCTCCACCTTGTAAGGGTGGCGTCCTAACCAGCTAGACCACGGGCCCGGCGTCTAATTTTTTGTTTTCTTTATTAAATAGTTTTACCCGATTATTGATCTTGCAAAGGATATTGCAATTGTCACTACAGCGAACCCAGTAGTCAGCAGCATTAGTCGGACGATTTCACTCTCAATCTCCGTGACATCTCTTAGGTTTGGCATCAAGTCAACCATGGCTATGTAAAGGAGGTTTCCAGCGGCGAACGCAAGCATATACGGAATTAATACTTCCCATCCAGCTAGGTAATATCCAACTAATGCTCCGATCAATGCAGTTAATGCGATTAGAAAATTTGATAACAAAGCCTTCCTTACACCAAAACCTGCTTTTAGTAGTATAAAGAAGTCTCCGATCTCTTGGGGTACTTCATGAGCTATTATTGCTAGAGTTGTGGCCCAGCCCAACGCAGGAGAAACTAGGAAGCTTACTGCTATCGTGAATCCATCTGTTGCGTTGTGAATTGCATCTCCTATTAGGTTCATCCAACCAAACGGGTGTACGTCGCATTTATATCTATGACAATGATGCCAGTGTAAGAATTTCTCTATGAGCAGAGATACGATAACGAATACGCCAACCCATATTGCTTTTTCCTCTATCTCTGGTATCATACCATAAAATACAGTAGCCAGAAGCGCACCTATGGAAAAGCATACAGCATTGTCTATAAATCCTTGTAGCTTACCTTTATACGCAAGGAATACAATTCCTATTAATGAGACCAAACTAGTTAAGAAGCTTGCAATAAGGATAATCTCTAACATTGTATCCCCCTAGATTAATGGTTCCGGGAAAACTGGAACTAGGAATATGGACACAAGGTCCCAGTGGTGCCACGGGATCCGAATAGACTCTTTGGCGTGTGAAGCTATGTGACTGCTAACCGCGCAATTCGGTTTCAATTTATTTTTACCGACTTGATATAAATTCGTTATTCATTGCCATAATAGAAATCAACATAAATAAGTTATTCTATGAAATTTTTTATGGGAGATCTAGGAGACGTTGGTGTCCAGTTGAAGAGAATATTTGAAAATCCAGTGGCTAGGGTTTTGCTCAAACATTTCTCTGAAAGGAAAAGATTGGAGCCTGCATTGGATATTGTTGTAGGAATTAGGAAGCCCAGAAATCTGAGTGAGTGGTTTAATGCTAAGGTCGTTGACTTTGCTGTTTCTCAAGGAGTAAAGGCTTTTGGTGGGACAAGAGAGGACTTTATAGATACGTTCAAAGATCCATACTATAGAAGAGGACTTGTCACCACCGTGAGATCCATAGCTGAGTATGGCGTAACAAAACCCCAGAGACTAGTTGCCCCATTTCTAGTTGTCTGGAACATTACGAAACGATGCAATCTTAGATGCAAGCATTGTTATGCTAATGCCACACCGCAGGGAGCACCAGACGAATTAACAACAGAGGAAAAGAAACAAGTCATAGATCAATTAGATGAAGCTGGGGTTGTTACGATTGCCTTTTCTGGTGGGGAACCTTTGATGGCCCCAGATATATTTGAGATATTCAAATACACAGCAGACAAAGGAATGTATGTTAACGTAGCGACGAACGGGACCCTCATAACACCAGAAGTTGCTAGAAAGATGAAGGAAGCTGGGGTTGGTTATGTTGAGGTTAGCATAGATTCTCCTGATCCTAAGGAGCATGATAAATTCAGAGGAGTACAAGGCGCCTGGAGAAGATCTATTCAAGGCATAAAGAACGCTAGGGATGCAGGTTTATACACAGGTATAGCATACACAGTTACAAAGAAAAATCTGCATAGAGTTCCTGAGATGATAAAACTGGCGAGGGATCTTAAAGTTTGTGCAATTATGTTCTTCAATTTTGTTCCTGTCGGTAGGGGAAAAGAAATCCAGGCATTGGATCTAGGACCAAAGGGAAGGGAAGAGTTGATGAAATATTTATACTCTGAGCTAGAGAAAGGAGGGTTGAGTGTGTTCTCTACTAGCCCGACTTATGCTAGGATTAGTGTTGAAAAGGTTTTAAGCAAGCAAGGAAAACACGTCTCCTTGGCCCACTTTGGAGATTTGCCATTGAGTGAGGAGTATGCGGACAAGGCTATCGCATTGGCAGACTTCGTTGGAGGGTGTGGGGCTGGAAGGGCATATTGTGCAATAGAACATAACGGAGATATATATCCATGTGTTTTCCTACCAATAAAAGTAGGTAATGCTTTGAAGGATGGGTTTGTGAATGTCTGGAAGAACAATGAATTGTTTAATGCACTCAGGGATAGGGATTCAAGCGAACATTTTGCGAACAGGTGTCCATTTAGATATGTGTGTGGCGGGTGCAGAGCTAGAGCTTATGCATATACAGGTGATCCTCTAGGCCCAGATCCTGGATGTGTAGTTGCGGATAAGCTGATGATTGGAACGAAATATGAGAAGGATAGATATGATCTTGAGGATGATCCTATCTCCTTCTTAGGTTCTTGAAAAACCCATAGCCCCGGGCGGAT
>CAZZDL010000027.1:1586-6412 GCA_964652335.1 Microcaldota archaeon | reverse complement strand
TAAAAGGCTTTAGCGGAGCTGTTTTTCCCAAGGCTTTTTGTAAAAGGCTTTTTAATTGTTTTTACACAAAATTAATTGATGAAACTGCCTAAAATCGCTACCAAAAGGTTTAGAATACCCGACCTACAAATGATAAGAGAAAGAGTAAGCAAGCTAGCGAGAGAGTGGGACAACATGTATTCTGAAGATTTTGACAGAAGATACTGGACTACGGGATTTAGACCAAAAAATATGCCCTACAAAAAACTTGGGATAAGCAAAAATGATCATCTTGTTTTTATATGTGGTGGAATTGGTGAATTCGCAAAGAAAGCAATGGAAGATGGGCATTACGTGGAATACACAGATGCTTCCCAAGTCGCTGTAGATCTTTTTAAGAAAAGCTTGGTAAGATCAAAACTATCAGGCCCTGTTAGAAAACAAATAGCTGAGGATCTTTCTGCAAAAACAGGTAGATCTCCGTTAATAATTGGTATTGAACCATACCCTCTGACATATGATCCAGAAAGTAGCCTGCTAATGATTCTAAGGATGCTTGCGCACGGGCGGGGAGGGCTAATAATAGAAAGGCACTGGGCAAAGAAATTAAGAGAAAGTAAATTTGACAGGTATCTGGAAAAACTTAGTAGAATATACGGGTTCAAGATAGAGGAAGGAACAATAAAACTGAAGGATAATGAAGGTATAATGTCACAAATGTTTAGATACATAAAGCTAGTCCCTTCTGAAGAAGCACGAGTTAAGGCTTTTCATGATCTACAAATGATAAATAGCATGGCGGATAGGAATAGCTTGACAGAGGAGGAATTGAAAAAAATTACAAGTCTACAAGACGTTAGAGAAGTTTTGGAAAGGATAGATAAAGCACTAAGCGAAGGTGAAAAGTTATACGAACGCCTAAAGTTGACGAAGTATCTGGAGGTAAAATAATGTATCAATACTTAGATACCACAACAGGAGATGCAGAATTTTTAGTTAGGGCAAACTCGCTTGGCGGTCTGCTAGAGGAAAGTGGAAGGGCATTGGTTGGATTAATGTACGATAGAAAAATGCTAAATCAAGAAAAAGAAATTGAGATAGAAGTGGATGGAGGAAATCCTGAAGAACTTTTGTACAATTGGCTCACAGAAATATTGTTCACACAAGACGTGGAAAATGTATTTTTCAAGGATTTCAATGTTGAAATTTCAGAGAAAGATAAAAAAATAATTGCCAAAGCTAAATGTGTGGTTCAACATGGGGATCCTAAGCTTGTAGAGGCTCATGTTAAAGCAGTCACCTATCATAACTTCTATGTGAAACAAGCTGATGGTAGATGGGAGGCAAGAGTCGTTGTGGATATGTGAAGTGATAGTATGGAATGCAGACAGGAAAGAAATCTGAAGGAATAAATAATCTGGAGCTAAATATGTAAAAACCAATGAAATACTTAAGGCTATGAAGGGCTTTTAATTAAGCCAGAAAGGATTAAAAACATTGCATTCAAAATACCATGGGATAGCCTAGGTGCATCCCAAACTGGATTCTGGTGATAAAAATGTGGAAAGAAAAACTGCAAAAAGTTGGGGAGGTAAAATGGAAGTTCCCAAAACAGTCTAGGGAAGGAATGCTAACAGATGCTTATCTCTATGGAGTAAACGAAATAGTCAATTCTATAGAAGATGAAGCAGTTCTGCAAATGACAAACCTTGCCATGCTTCCTGGGACTGTCGGGGCTGTGGCAATGCCTGATATACATATAGGGTATGGCGTGCCTATAGGTGGTGTTGGTGCATACGACTATGAAGAGGGCATAATCTCTGTTGGAGCTGTGGGATTTGACATCAACTGTGGTATATATACTCTGACGACAAACCTAACACTGGAAGACATAAAACCTAAACTAAGCCAGCTTATAGATGCATTGTTCAAAAAGATTCCTGCTGGTGTTGGATCCCATTCAAAGTTAAAGCTTTCTAACGAGGAACTAGACCAAGTTCTAGAGACTGGCGTAAACTGGCTTGTGGAAAAAGGTTGGCTAATAGAGGATGACAAAGAACATATGGAAGAAGAAGGTTGCATAGAGGGGGCAGATGCTAGCAAAGTAAGTGACAAAGCAAAGAAAAGGGGGAGGCCAGAACTGGGAACACTCGGTGCAGGGAACCATTTTCTTGAAGTTCAAGTAGTTGAAGAGATATACGACAAAGAGATAGCAAACGCATTTGGACTAGAGAAAGGGCAAATTACTGTGATGATACACTCTGGTTCTAGAGGGTTGGGCCACCAAGTTGCAACTGACTATTTGCAGGAAATGAACAAAGCCATGAAACGTCTCGGTCTAACTACGCCCGACTCTCAATTGGTCTATGCGCCAGCTCAGAGCAGAGAAGCTCAAGACTATCTGGCGGCTATGAAAGCTGCTGCTAATTTTGGGTTTGCAAACAGAGCATTAATGGCAGCGTGGACAAGAGAGGCGTTCGAAGAAGTCTTTAACACTAGCTGGGAATCTCTAGGCATGAAGACATTATACCAAGTATGTCACAATATTCTTAAACTTGAAGAATATGAAGTTGGGGGAGAAAAGAGAAAATTATGGATACATAGGAAAGGAGCTACTAGGGCACTAGGCCCAGGTAATAAACTAATACCAAAGGCATATAGAGACGTGGGGCAACCTGTCTTAATCGCTGGATCCATGGGCACAAGTTCCTACATATTAGCAGGAACAGAGATAGCAGAAAGAGAATCGTTTGGATCCACATGCCATGGAGCTGGCAGGCAAATGTCTAGGCATAAAGCCATCAAAGAATTCTGGGGAGAAGAGGTAAAGAAAAAGCTAGCTGAAAAAGGAATAATCGCAAGGGCAACTCACAGCAAGGTATTAGCAGAGGAAGCCCCTAGCGCGTATAAAAATGTTGATCTTGTGGTTGAGAGCGTTCACCTAGCCGGAATAAGCAAGAAAATCGCAAAGGTAAAGCCACTCGGAGTAGTAAAAGGATAAGGGCAACGTTTAAATAGCTAGTCTTCTTTTTTTCTTACATGGCCAGAAAGAAGACTGTTAAAAAGAAGACAGCTGGAAAGAAGAAAAAAGTAAAGAAAAAACCTACCAAGAAAAAGCCCAAGAAAGTAAAGAAGCAAAAAGTAAAAGAAATGAAAATGGATGAAGTGACTGAGGAAGAACTTATCAAGGAGATTGCCCATCTACTACACATCGGTGTACCAGAAAAAAGGATACTAGAGGTATTTGAAGAATCTGGAATTCCAATTAAGGAAGCAAAGAAAATGATTCATGAGGCAAAAACGATATATGTTCCTGCTTTGATAAAAGAAGAGGGAGAAGTAGCAGTGAGTGAATACTCTGCGAACCCTTGGGTAGTGATAATGACTATTCTCATACTGGTGGGTATTGCCATAATTGCATTAATGGGATATTTATCAAGGTGATTTAATGCCAAGTGAAGAAGAACAGATTATTCAGATGATAGCCCAGGAGTTAATGGCTGGGAAAAGCGTGAATGAAGTTGCCGGCGAGCTTATTCAGGCTGGCGTCCCTCAAAACGACGCGTATGAGATAGTGAACGCTGTTGCTCAACAGCTATCTGCAAGAGGGGGAGGGAGAGCGCCAAGACCGACTAGTAGGCATAGAGGACATCCTTGGATAACCTTAATCATGGTAATTTTGGTACTTGTCCTATTGTGGCTATTAATGAAGAGGTAAAGATTTAAACCCTATTTTTCAAAAAAGTTAGCGTGCCCCGGTAGCTCAGCCTGGTAGAGCGCTTGCTTGGTAAGCAAGAGGTCCCGGGTTCAAATCCCGGCCGGGGCTTATCCTTTTTTCATATCTGTTTTTAAACAGAAAAAAGAAAACTAATTCATGTCAATAGTTAACCTGATCTCATTGGCTATCGTTGGTATACTTGGATTTGCTATTCTACTAATTATATTTACAACAGGGATAGTATATCTAATGTGGAGGTACAGAAGGATAATAATACCTGAAATCATTTTGGGTTTGATGAACACACTTGACTATCCTATAAAAAGAATTTTTTGGTTTTTCAAGCTAGACACTCAAGCGGTTGATCTCGTAAAGACATTGGTAATAAATAAAATATATGAAGAAGAGTTTGCAAAGGTTCCACCAGAGAGAAGGTTGATAATACTCCCACAGTGTCTCAGGCATGTGAACTGCCCATCAAGACTAGATCCTGAGCAAGGTATAGTATGCCTAAAATGCGGATTATGCGGTATAAAAGAGATAATAGAAGAGGCGGAAAGATTGGGGGAAAAGGTTGTTATTGTTCCAGGAGGGACATTTGCTGTGAGGATGCTAAAGAAATTCAAGCCCAAAGGAGTAATTGGTGTGGCCTGCCCTGCTGAGATAAGAGAAGGAGCAGATGCAGCGATAAAGTATAAAATAATACCCCAAACAGTGCCTCTATTAAGAAGTGGGTGTGTTAACACGCTTGTAGACTGGGACGAAGTTAAACGAGTTATGAGACTTGGGTTAGAAAGCAAAGCAGAAGATATGGAAAGCACAAAAATGGAAACCGTGACAGAAAATGTTGAAGGGGGAAAAGAAACAGCATGAGGAGCTGTTCTCTAGGATGAAAGAATTAGAAGGAAAACAGAATGATGGCTTTCTTTCTAAAGTTGAGGATCTTGAGATGAGCATGGAAAAAGCTGCGAGAATGAGAGAACTGGCTGGTAGCCACATAGCTTCACCTGCAGCAAGAATAGCGATGATGAGAGGAATAAATATTGAAACTATTGCAGTAGTCGTATTCGCAGTTATTATATTAGCTATCCTACTTATGGTTGGTGCCTAGTCCAAAGTTTTTTAAAGG
>CAZZDL010000027.1:0-1486 GCA_964652335.1 Microcaldota archaeon | reverse complement strand
TCCAAAGTTTTTTAAAGGCTGTGAATAAAAAAATAAAACTACGCCGGCGTAGCTCAGCCTGGTCAGAGCGCCGGACTCATAAGGTCTTGTTAAGATCCTCTCCAGGCATGGCCTGGGAAATCCGGAGGTCGCGGGTTCAAAGCCCGCCGCCGGCATACTCTACTTTTAATCCTTTTTAAGTAAAAGAACAAAAAACACGGATAGAGTTTGCCACCTAGCGGGAAAGGGTTTCCCTCTCCCCCAAAAAGCGCTTCGCGCTTTCTCCCGAAACTAGGTGGCATTTTTTAATCTCTAGTTGTAAAAGATAATCATGCAAGTAAAGTTAGCTGGCGACAAACTGGTGATAGAACTAAGCCCTATAGAAAAGATCCTAGCGCTAAAGAAAAGGCTAGTAATACCAATCAAGAGCATAGTAGCTGTGAAGTATAAAAGGCCTAGGACCAGATTCAGAATTAGGTTCCCTGGGACATGGATTCCCTTCCTAGTAACTGCTGGTACTTATTACGTCAAAGAAGGAAAATCTTGGGAAAAGGAATTCTGGCTCGCCTTTAGAGGAGCTAGGCTAGTAACACTAGAACTAGAAAACTCCCCATACAAAAGAATAATAGTTCCTGGGGGTGAATGGGTTGAAGATTGTATTCCATCCAATGTTCCTAGAGCATAAGATGCCTGGTCATCCAGAGAATCCAAATAGATTTTCCTTGCTAGATCTTTCTAGGTATGAAAAACCAGAACCTAGGCTTGATTTGATTGAAAAAACGCATTCTAGGGAGTATATAGAAAAGGTCAAAAGTATGAAAACTGGTTGGCTAGATCCTGATACATACGTGTGCGAAAAGACTTGGGAAGCTAGCTTACTAGCTGTGGGTGCCGCCTGGAAAGCGTATGAAATTAGAGGGTTTGCACTAGTTAGACCTCCTGGCCATCATGCTACTAGGAATAGAGGGATGGGCTTCTGTATATTCAATAACATAGCATCTGTTGCCTTGGAGCTAGCTAGGCAAGGGAAGAAGATTGCGATCCTAGACTTGGATGCACATCATGGGAACGGAACCCAGGACTTGGTAATAGGGAACAGGAATATAATTTACTTTTCCACTCATCAGAGTCCTGGATATCCAGGAACAGGACTTGAAAGCAAAGAGAATTGCTTTAATTTCCCTATACCTCCAGGATCAGGGGATGATGAATTTTTCAAAGCATGGGATAAATTTGAGCCTGTATTGAGAAGGTTTGATCCAGATGTAATTGGATTATCATTGGGATTTGACTCCTACGAAAAAGACTATGGATGGCTAACCTTCCTTAGATTCTCATTGAAGCCCTTTGAAACCGTTCTTTCACTAGGAGAAAATTATCATGTGTTCGGAGTATTAGAAGGAGGATACAATCCAGAAAGCATAAAAGATGGTTTAGACCTAATCAGAAGTGTGGGGCCGTAGGGTAGCCAGCAGCGTCCCTAGGGGGAACCTCTTTGGTTCCCCCT
>CAZZDL010000026.1:0-7288 GCA_964652335.1 Microcaldota archaeon | reverse complement strand
ATCCTTCCGGCTTCGGGAGCCGGTGACCCGAGTTCAAATCTCGGCGGCCCCATTGAGCCGCATGCTCCGGCTCGCGGGAGCGGACTACGCAAGGTAGGCCTACGCGGTTTACGCCGGAGCGAGGTGGATCGAGCTAGCAAAATAAACCCAAAACACTTTTTAACTAGAACCCCCTAGTTCTAAATATGAAAATGAAGGTGATAAAAAGAGATGGAAGAATAGTTGATTTTGATCAAACAAAAATAGAAAACGCCATTCGAAAAGCGTTTGAGGCCTTAAATAAAAAGGCTAACTACAAGGCAATTGCAAATGAGGTAGCAATAAGGGTGAAGGATAGGTTTAATCTGCCTCATGTTGAGCAAATACAAGACATAGTAGAAGAGACGCTAATGGACTTAAATTACCCAGATGTGGCAAAGGCATATATACTCTACAGGGAAAAGAAAGCTGAAATAAGAAAGGCAAAACAATTCTTTGGAGTTAGAGATGATCTAAAGCTCAGCCTAAACGCTATTCAAGTTCTCAGGAAAAGATATCTATTGAAAGATGACAAGGGAAGGATAATAGAAACACCTAGGCAAATGTTTTGGAGAGTGGCTAGACACATAGGCCTAGTGGAAGCCTTATACCTCCCAGATGTATTTGACAAAAAGGGTAAACAAAAAATACACAAATCACCAAAACCAAAACTCGACAAATCCCTAGCTAGACTGGGGATAAATCAATGGGACATAGAAATGCTAGCTAGGCATTACACTAGACTAAATTCAGAGAAGAAAATGAAGGTTGGGTGGGAAGGTTTTATCAAGGCCTTAAAGAAAAACTGGTCAATGATCAAAGCTAGAATGAAAGAATTCTACTCTATCATGGTAAATCTAGAATTCCTGCCAAATTCTCCAACATTGATGAATGCTGGGACAAGGCTCGGGCAATTGTCTGCTTGTTTTGTGCTCCCTGTTGAAGACTCAATCCCTGGTATTTTTGACGCTGTGAAATGGATGGCAATAGTCCAACAAAGCGGAGGTGGGACTGGATTCAGCTTCTCTAGACTGAGGCCTAAAGGAGATTTGGTTGGATCAACAAAGGGAATAGCCTCTGGACCTGTATCATTTATGGAGATATTTGACAAGGCAACAGACATAATAAAACAAGGTGGGAAGAGAAGGGGAGCGAACATGGGGATCCTGCGTGTAGATCATCCAGATATAATGGAGTTTGTAACAGCGAAAAGTGAAAAAAGAATATTGCAAAACTTCAATGTCTCCGTGGCGGTGACAGACAGGTTCATGAAAGCTGTTGAGAAAGATGGCTACTATCAACTGGTAAATCCAAGGACAAAGAAGCCAGTGGCTAAGGTAAAGGCAAGAGATATATTTGAATTAATAGTTATGAACGCCTGGAAAACTGGGGATCCAGGAATGCTGTTTCTGGATGAGATAAATAGAAAACACCCATTAAAGGGCTTGGGTGAAATAGAAGCAACAAATCCATGTGGGGAAGTGCCCCTTCTCCCATTTGAGTCATGCAACTTAGGATCAATAAATCTAAGAAAGATGGTTAGAAAGACTAATGGCAAATATGAAATAGATTGGAAAAAACTTGAGCAAACTGTTAGAATGGCAGTAAGATTCTTAGATAACGTTATAGATGCGAATAACTATCCGTTAAAACAATTGGAAGAAATGGCTCATGCAAACAGAAAGATTGGTCTTGGTATCATGGGTTGGGCAGAAATGCTAATTCTCTTGGGGATAAAATACGATTCTGAAGAGGCATTGCAGCTGGCTGAAAATCTAATGAAGTTTATCTCTGAAAAGGGAAGAGAAGAATCTGTAAAGATAGCCAAGGAAAAAGGAAGCTTCCCTAATTTGAAAAAGAGTATTTGGAAGAAAAAATTTAAGGAGTTAAGAAACGCAACTATAACCACAATTGCTCCCACAGGCACAATCAGTATAATTGCGGGGTGTAGCTCAAGCATAGAGCCATTATTTGCTATAGCCTTCGTAAGAAGAGTCTTGGAAGGAGCAAGGCTACTTGAGATAAACCAAGAGTTTGAGATGACTGCGAGAAAAGAAGGTTTCTACTCAAAAGACCTTATGTATAAAATAGCCAGAACCGGATCTATACAAAGACTAAAAGAAATACCAAAGGAGATAAGAGAAATCTTTGTAACTGCTTTGGATATAGATCCAGAATGGCACGTGAAAATGCAGGCTGCTTTCCAAAAGTATACAGATAACGCTGTGTCAAAGACTATTAATCTTAGATATGAGGCCACACCATCCGATGTTAGAAATGCGTTCATATTAGCATGGAAACTTAAGTGCAAGGGGATAACCATATACAGATATGGGAGCAAGGAAAAGCAGGTGCTCTACATAGGGCCAATGCTAAAGGGAGAACTGGAAAAAGTAGTCTCTGCAGAGGCTGAATTCGCTGGTGGTTGTCCTGGCGGAGAAAAATGTGAGTTTTAATGGGTTAATTGGGGGTTAGCTGCCGATCAGTACCTCCTGGAAAAACCAAAGCTGAATTCCTTTTCAGACACGTTATTTGACTGGTTCACTTCTATATCTTGATCCACAGCTTCTAGCTTCCCGTATCTACCTACATTAAGCCTCAATGAGCTCTTGAATAAAGAAGTATAACCATTTTCTAGCTTGTATGTCTTTCCTTCTTCCACTGAGTCAATTGCGTCATCCCACAAGGTTAGTATAACTGTTCCGGTTGAATCCCCAACAAGAACGTCGGAAACCTTGTGCGTTGATCCACTTAGTTTGGATGTCACTTCTCTAGCTTCTCCTTTGTTCACTACCTTGAAAACAAGGTCTATATTCTTTTCTCTAGGCTTTAAGCCATCTATATTTCTCTCCATTTATATCATCTCGTTAATTTTTTGTGAGCGCTTAGCGAAAAGAACTAGGCGAATCTCACGGTATTTTGCTGGCTAGCTAGTATATAATAGGATATGTTTTTGTAGTGGCTCTTTTAGCATAAAATCTTTTAAACTAGTTATGGGAAAAATAAACCGCTGCCTCGGTAGCTCAGCTGAAGCGTCTTGGGGACACCTACGGTTTCCCCGCTACGTCTGTAGCGGAGCGTGAGACACCCTAGGTCCTTGGAAGCACCCCCTTCCCTTATATTTGACTTATTAAAATAATATGAACATGCCTCGGTAGCTCAGCTGGTTAGAGCGGCGGTCTTGTAAACCGCAGGTCGGGGGTTCGAATCCCCCCCGGGGCTTATGGGGCTTTATGCCCCATGTTGGGATTCTAGTTTTCAGTAAAACAAACAAAAATTGGAAAAAGATTATGGAAAAAGATAAAAGATATATACGACGCAGCAATAAAGACGCGTTAGGTTTAAAAACTGCATAGTCAATAAGATAAAAGCCCCGCCCTAGCTCAGCCTGGTAGAGCGGTCGGCTGTAGTGGGTCTGGGGCTTTAAGCCTCCCGACCGCAGCTACCGACTGGTCCCCGGTTCGAATCCGGGGGGCGGGACTATAACCTCATTCTGGTGACTAGATGATAAGAGAGCTACCAAAGAACAGTATTAAAGAATTTATGAGAATAGCAAAGGATTATCTAGGAGTTGGAAAAATTCCAAAAGATATAAAAGAATTTCCTAGTCTATGCTTAGGAGAGTATGTCCAGGGTAAGCTAGTGGGGATAATCTACGGACGGCTTAATGGAAAAACTGCTATAATAGAGGGGTTAGCAGTGGAAAAGGATTTCTGGGGAAAAGGAATCGGGAGGAAACTAGTTCTAGCATTTGAAGAAAAGGCTAAAGGGTTAGGTGCAGAAGAGTCTAGTGTCGGCGCGGCTACTATGCCTAAAGATGTAACTGGATTCTATGAAAGGTTGGGCTACAAACGAATTGAAGATAGAAATAAATATACTATAATGTCAAAAAACTTAAAGAATTAAAATTAATAAGTGAACCACATGAATACAATCCTTGCCTTCGGCGACTCATTGACATATGGTGCATGGGATTCTGAGGGTGGATGGGTAGCAAGGCTGAGGAAGGCAGTGGAGGCCAGGGGCAAAGACTGGCTCGTGTACAACCTAGGGGTATCTGGAGACAATTCTAGACTACTACTAGAAAGACTAGAAAATGAAATATTGCCAAGGCTGAAGCACCTGGATGAAGGAGAACGCCTGATAATCATCCTGGCAGAAGGAACAAATGATGCTCAAGTGAATACAAAAACACTAGAGAACAAGATCCCTATTCAAGAGTTCAAAGAAAACATGAAGAAAGCTATTAAGATATGCAAAAGATATACTGATTCCATATTAGTCATTGGCCCAAGCAGGGTTGGAGATAATGCGTTTCCACTTGAATGGGATGAAAACAAGGGATACCGAAATGAAGACCTAAAAAGGTATGAATCTGAATTAGAGAAATTGAGCCAAGCTGAGGATGTCACATTCCTAGGACCATCAGCCATTTTTTCAAATGAATTTGTATCAGAGGATGGTCTACACTGGAACGATGACGGACATAAAGCAATAGCTGGAGCGGTCTTTAACCTAATATCTGCTTGGCTCTAACATGGCAAGCTTTTTAACCTAGTTTTCATTATCTAGAATTATGTTAGAGCTGGGAGACATACCTTGGATGGAGGTAGGATATACAATACTGACAGTAATCATTGCTTTACTAGCATCAAAGCTGTTTTATGCTGTAATAAAGAGGACTATGGAAAAGCTTGCCAGCGAAACAAAGACTAGGCTAGATGACATACTAGTTAAAGAGTTGGAGACACCTGTGCACCTAATGATAATCCTACTAGCAATATGGATATCATTAACAATATATCCTGGAATGCAAAGATATCTCTCATCATTTGACTTGATAATCCAAGCATTAATGATACTTGTTATAGCATTTGGAATTGCTAAAGCAGTAACAGCGCTTACAAAATGGTCTGCCAAGGAGAAAAGAGTTAGAGGGTATCAGTACAACTACCTGATCGTTGCAAAGAAGTTAATCAACGCGTTCATATACATAATAGCAATAGTGACAATTTTAGCAGAATTTGGAATAGAAATCACCCCAATAATTGCCTCGTTGGGTGTGGGTGGTTTGGCAGTCGCTCTAGCATTCCAGGACACACTAGAAAACTACTTCGCTGGTATATATGTGTCCACGGATAAGGGATTAGAAGTTGGGGACTACGTCGAGCTGGAAGATGGCATAGAAGGAACAATAGAGGAAATTGGATGGAGAACAACTAGGATAAGAACATGGACAAATAACCTTGTGATTATACCAAACAAAAAATTTGCAAACACTGTGATAACGAATTACTTTAAGCCAAATGAAGAAATGATAGTCCCTGTTAAAGTAAATATCAGCTATAGAGTGAAGTCTGACAAAGCGATTAAGGAATTAAAGAGGATAATAAAAGAAATTGAAAGGAAAGCTGACGTCCTTGTCCCAGATTATGAACCGATTATAAAGATAGATAGCTTTGGTGAGTCTAACATAACATACATTGTGATAGTGAAAGTTAAAAATAGGTCAAGCATGTTCAAGTTCAAGGAATTGTTCAACAAAGCTGTGGCAGAGGCTTATGAAAAAGGGAAACTGTCTGTGGATTATAACGTGGTCAAACTCGTTAAATGAGGTGGGGTTATGGCATATGGTGGATACTCGTACATAGAGAAAAGTTATAGGCCTTCAAAGGACGATTTTGTTGTCTTATTCTGGTTAGACGGACATGCAAAGATTGAAAAGCTTGCAGAGGCTGTGGCAAGCGAGTCTAGTGTTGGAACCTGGACGAAGATTTCAACCATGAACAAAAAGGTGTGGACAAATTACAGGGCAAGAGTGTACAAAATAATAAAGGTGGATGAGAAATCTGGATTTGTATTCATTGCATATCCATACGAGCATTTTGATCAAAAGAATGTATTGCAGTTCTTTGCCAGTGTTCTAGGGAACCTATTCGGCTTAAAAGAGCTAGAGGAATGTTATGTCCTTGACATTAAGATTCCAAAAAAATACCAAAAGCAATTCCACGGGCCTGGCTTCGGCATGAAGGGAATTAGAAAATACGTTGGCACACTAAAAAATAAAAGACCGCATGTCGGGACAATAGTTAAACCAAAAGTTGGTCTAACTCCAAAGGAGTTTGCAGATGTTGCGTATAAATCATGGATCGGTGGACTAGACCTAGTTAAGGACGACGAGAATCTAGTTGACCAGAAATTCTGCCCATGGAAAAGAAGATTTGATTTAATGACTAAAGCATTAGAAAAAGCTGAGACGAAAACTGGGGAAAAGAAGTTGTATGCCACAAACATAACTGATTCTAGTATAGAAAGAATGCTAGATAGGCTAGATTACGTAAAGGAATCTGGTATGAAGATGATTATGCTAGATGTCTTTATTCTTGGAATTCCTGCATTGATGAAGATGGTTTATGAGGCTAGAAAAGCCAAACTGTTTGTCCATGCCCATAGGGCAGGATACGCTGCTCATCACAGAGGGAACTTTGGTATAAACTTCCAGATATACGAAAAATTCTGGAGACTCATTGGAGTAGATCAGCTGCATATAGGTACAGGCGTTGGGAAAATGGAGGGTGGAGCACTACTAATAAAGCAATTCCACAGAATAGCTGAAGATTACAATGTTCCTGAGGAGTTCTACATAGGTAGTCTAGGGCAGAAATGGGACAAAGAGATAAAACCAATACTGAGCGTGGCTAGCGGAGGTATGGATCCAGGTAAGGTTGATGCTGCTGTTGCATTACATGGAAGAAATGTTGTGATACAGGCGGGTGGTGGCGTGCATGGCCACCCTGGTGGGACACTGGCCGGAGCCAAGGCCATGAGACAAGCAGTTGATGCAGTGGTTGCAAAGAAGACAGCAAAGGAGTATGCAAAGAATCACAAAGAGCTAAGGGCTGCTTTGGCAAAGTGGGGATATGTTGATCCAAAGATAATTAAAACAAAATTTGAATTTGAAAAGAAAAAGAGGAAAATGTTAGAGGGAATGGTCAAGAAGAAGGGGATTATTGGAATAAAGGCTGTTTGGGAGATATGAGTGGATTTCGGTAAATATACCGAAAACATTTTTTAAGACATTAGTCATAACTAACTCGCAAGCCCCGGTAGTCTAGTGGTCTAGGATGCAGGCCTGTCGAGCCTGCGACCCGGGTTCGAATCCCGGCCGGGGCGTATGGGGCCTTGTGCCCCATGTTGGGATTCTAGTGGTTGCAGGAAGGTAGAGGAAACCCGCTGGTGGTTTCCCTTTCGATCCCGGCCGGGGCGTATG
>CAZZDL010000025.1:1316-7542 GCA_964652335.1 Microcaldota archaeon | reverse complement strand
GTAATTATGCAGAGGATACTTATGAAACTAGTTCCACAGAGGTTGAGAAGTTCTGCGGGAGGTCTGGAGCAAAGGTGAAGAAAGAAACATACTTTTTCTGTGTAGATAAAGATAACTATGGCAAGTATCATTCATTCAAAATGGGGGAGGATATACCGTCTTCGTGTGCAAAAACAACATCTGAAAATATGAATGCAATAATAGATGCATTGAAAGAAAAACAGAGAACACTTTTTTGCGGCAGGAGTTGGTGGCAGGAGTGTGTACTTGGACCTTCAGGATATGAGGATAATGCACCGTATGTGCTATACGCAGAGCTATGGACATTAGAACTTTCCAAAACGGATGGAGACTGCTGTGCACAGCAAAGCCAAACTGGTTGTGGAGCTAGCGATAGTAGGTTCGGTCCAGAATATAATAATGCAATTGTGTGTACAATCGTGTGCTTAGATGGGTGTGGCCGTCATGGTTCCGCGTGTGTAGATTATGACTCTGGTAAAAAAATAGGAAATGGGTGTTTAAAGGATACTTCTTGGTGGCAATTAGCTATACCTGGATATAATGTATATTACGCAGTTACTGCGCCTTGTGATATTAGCGGACACAGAGATCAGTGTAGTTTGAGTAATGAAGAAATAGATGTTTTAGATTCTCCACCATTTGGATGGTTATGCGACTAATTACTTACTTAGAAAGCCTTAAAAACTAATCCTTCCTTTTAATTCATGGTGGTTTAATGCCTAATTTGTGGGACAAATTAGAGGACAAATGGTATGCTTTTCTTGATTCACTTGACTCAAGAGGGATTCCTGTTTACAAGATTATAGACCCGATAGAGGCAAGTGGGATTCCCAGCTTCCCTCTTTTTGTTGGAATTGCTATCCTGATAGTCTTGGGCATAGCCTATGTTGGAATGGGTGGTGGTCCTGGAGGTGGAGTGACGCTTACGCTAACTGTAAAGGCAAATGGAAATCCAGTAGAGGGTGCCAGTGTCATAGCCAGTTATGAAGGAGAAGTGGCTGGGAAGTTTACAACAGATGAAAATGGAATCGTAAAAATAAGAATCCCCAAAGCCGGAGATATAAACTTGCAGATATCAAAGGAAGGATGTGAAAAGCTAACAAAAATGCTCACTGTATCTGGAGATATGGAGACTACCTTGACCTTGCAATGTGGAGGTATGGGCGGATGTCTAGAATTACCATCCACTCTAAAAGCAGTAAGGATAAAGGGAGAAGGAAGTCAGGAAGTTTATGGATGTAAAGTGTATGCAGTTCATTCAGATGGGCTAACAGACAGGCTAGCGTGGACAGTATCTGATGGGCAGTTGTTTGTATCAGATGAATGTATAGCTGAAGACGATATGATAAGAATAGAATGTGACGGCTTCTCAGATGATTTCCTTCCTGAAGAAATATTTAACGCAATGAAAACAGAGGATACACTATACTTAACTGCTACGGATTTATACCACGCTGCAGATATTGATGGGAATGGTATTCCTGATTTTGACGATCAGTCAGATCTCGCCAACGATCTCGGATTTGGATTATGGGACATAATAGACGATGACGATAACGGTGTCCCAGACACATATGAAATGGAAGAAACAACAAAAATGACGATAATAGTAAAAGACGAAAAATCTGGCAAGCTCCTGGATGGAATAAACGTGAAAGCTGTTTATCCATCTGGAGATGAAATTGAAGGTGCGGCAGGAACAACCTCTGGTGGAGTTGTAACTCTGACTGTGCCATTAACAAAGATAAAGATAGTGGCTGAAGATCCTATGGGAGAGTACTCAACATATACATCTCCCCCATTTGATCCTGTTCCAAAAACTACTGTGAAAATGTCAAAGGGGTTGAAAACAAAAATAGTTGTAACTGATCCTGATGGACGAGGAATAGGAAGCGTAACTGTCTTGATAAACAAGGAAATAAGACTAAGAACAAACATAAGAGGAATAGCTGAGGTTACATTACCAAGCGGAAACTTTGATGTATACGCATTCAAGGACGGGTATACCCCCGGATACATATCTATCACATCTGGAGAGACAGCGAGCATATCCCTAGAAAAGCTGACAAGGGATAAGTCTGGCGGGCTGACTGTAAACGTTATAAACCCAGAGAAGGGAGGAGATCCATTCCCAAGAGTAAAAATAAGAATAGAAACGGATGGATTAATAGCTGGTGAATGCACAACAAAAACAACTGGAAAATGCATATTCAAATCGTTAAAGCCAGGCAAGTATTCTATCTTTGCAATGCCTCCATCTGGTGTAGAGTTTGAAGAAGTAGAAGAAGCAGATGTGGAAATTGGGAGGATGAATGTTATTACTGCTGTAGTTTACCCAGCCACTCTTACAATAAGAGTAAGGACAATAATAGACGGAAAGCCAGGAGATGCAGACGTGACTTTGTATAGGACATACCCAGACATTGAGGAAGTTGAAACTCAAACCACTGAAGACTCGTATGCTCAATTTGATGGATACTATGGAATAAGCTATTATGTAATTGCCAAATCAGATGGTGGATATACCGGCGTTCTTGGACCTTTCAAACTAGAGAGGAATATAGACAAAGTGATATACCTAGAGAAACCAGAAGAGAATATTAGGTTTGAGATTACTCCTTTCCTGGAAAAGGGCACTGTAAAAACAGGGAAGCTCGTAATAGGGCTACCATATGAGAACAAAGAAATGAAGACTAAATTTGATGAGATAACCGCATACATATGGATAGGGGATGAGGGAGAAAAAACAGATCCAAATGACACTCCTGTGTTGATAAACAGAATTCAAACCCCAGACATGCAAAGGCCAAGGATAGGCATATTTGGGTATGACAGAGTTGAAAACGGAGAACTAAGAAACAGCAATAACCCAACGACACAAACAAGTAAGGGATTAAAGATAACTATTACTGACTATGATGTTGGAAGCATTGGTTTGGATATACCCTTAATAGTAAGAAAGGCTGCAATGGCAGATACAGTAAAAATACACTACAAAGTAGACTATGGAGACATTGAGGGAGAATGGAAAACCATTGAGATCAGTCTATCTGGTGGTGAGAACCTAACTGGAATACCAGAAGGCGACTTTTACGCATTCTCGGCTGGTCTAGCTACTAGCCCAGATGGAGAACCAGAGAATTCAATAATAGTTACAAAAGACAGCGTATTCTACTTACTGATTGAAGCTAGGGTAAGGGAAGCTACTTCTAATCCAAGCATCCCGATAGAGATAGTTCCGAACGAAGCTGCAAGTATAGAGGCATACTCTGGAACCATTATATCTGGTGGAAATACATATGAAATCGCTAGAAAAGAAACAAGCAGCATTAGTAATCTCTTGGAAAATACACTGCTAGAAGGTAAGGGCTTGAATCCAGAGGACATAGTTTATCTAACTGTAGAGATGCTCGCAGAAGAGAATGGAACGATTAATGTTATGCCGTTTAGTGATGATGGAGCTAGCCTTGTCCTGACTGCAGAATCAGTGCCAGCCGACTGGGAGGCCACGCCAATAGCAAATGTGGAAGGTGCGTTGGTGCCAAAGGTAAGGATAGAAACTCCCTCTGGCTATACTGGGTATACAAACTGGAAGGTATTCAATGATGATCTACCAATATTCTCCCTGGTAGCGGCAAGGGGGAGACAGTTTAGAATTGACCTGACTTTGAAGAACAATGGTGCTGACCAAAAGAAGGTTAGAATAGACGTGGAGTCTACTAACGATGGTGGAAAGTCAATAGACTTTAATTATCCATCTTCTGTGAGCATCAGAGGAGGATGCCATAACGGTTGTACAAGGGCAGTTAGCATTGAAGGAGTAGGTGTGCCGGGAACCGGTGAGATAAAGATATATGTTTGGCAAGACGGAACAAGCAAGCCAGATACTCCATGGAAAACCATTAGCTATGAACCAAATGACTTCACAATAGACTTTGAAACTTATGGAGAAGTGGAGGGACAAAACAAAACATTTACATCAATAAATGAATTCACTTCTGATGGAATAGTTTGGGTATCTGACTCATATGGAGATGTGTATCTGCCAAGCGGGATTGTGAGCTCGTTAAGTAATGGGAACAGCTGGCTAACTAAAAGCTATGACGAAAATGGAGATGAAGTCAGAAGCTTTACTGGTTCTTTCTCTCCTGGTGAAAACGCAGTTATCTCTGTTAGATCAAGCGTCGCAGATCTTGAAAAGGCATTCACTGTCCAAGGGGCTGCAGTAAGCACTGACGGAGTAAGCATTGATTCAGACTATTGGATAGATGAGATAGGAAACGCAACCATGCAGAGTAATGTTGGGGACGAAATAATACATAATATAACTATAACAAATTACTGGGATAACGATCTGACCATTGACGCGAAGATATATCTAGACTGGATAAACGGAGGTAGTGGTAGTTATTCATTCTCACGAGGAGACGGATACAATTTCTCAGTAAAGATAGATACATACAATGCAGATCGTTCATTAAAGGAAATGGGAGAAGATGGGTACGGTTCTGCTACCATTGGACCTAACGAAACAGCAATTGTTCATTACATAACAAAGATTACTGGTAACGCAGCTACCCAGGTCAATCATTCTAACAAGCTAGTAATAGAATTAGATGTTAGTGGAGAAGACGTTTCAAAGACACTGGAGTATTACCAAAACGTTTCTGCGAATGTTAGTGGAAGCGAGATGATTGTGCCTAGTGGTGGCCAGATTACTTATGCCCCTGGCAGTTATGTGGTACACAGAGATCCTAACCCACCATGGGGACCGAACTTGCCTACATGCATAGCAAACGTAAATGATGATAAATCCCTAACCTACGCAGAGATATGTGACGCAGAGCAGTTAATAACAGTAATAGAAAGTAAGCTAACAAGTTTAGAGGAGAGTGAAGACGTATCAGTGCCTGGCATCTTGGTGGCATTGGGTAATGAGGAATTTGGCACAGAGTTGATGGATGCGTATGGGATAGATTCAGATATAATAAATAACCTAAAGATACAAGACGAAAACGGTGATGAAACAAACCTCGCGTGTGGAATTCTCAATCTGTCGTTCTATAAGATATATAACCAGTCAACCTGGAGCTACGACTACTACATAAGAGTGAGTAAGATGAATGCGCCATGGTGTGGAGCAGGAAATCAAAGCTTCTTTATCGGTCTGCTAAATATAAATCATGATCTAGAAAGCGAAGCTGAATCAAACTTATACGAGCTAAACGAAGATGGAGACATGTATCTATCAGAGGCGATAAGTGGCTGCTCAGCAGAGGACAACATAGATCCATCCTGGTTCATAAGCTATTCTGAAGACTGGATATCTTCAACCGAATCTGACATCGACACAGAAAAGATCACAACCATAAACTGGATATTCAAAAAGAAATCTGAAGTTGAAACAAGTGAAACCAACGTAAATGCCCCATGGAGCTGGGTTGCAGGTAACATGAGCGAAAATGGTTGGGACGTGTCTGGATTTGTAAAATGGGATGAGAGCACTAAAACATACAGCTTTGGTGTGGTCTATGATGACAGTCTTGATCTAGACACAGCCAAGGACCTCGCAAAGTGTTTTATGTCAAATCTTGTTGGCCACTGGAGTACTGGAGATACAAGCTTTATTGATGAGTCCAATGTAGAGAAGGGGATAGCCATTGGACTTGATGATTGTAAGTGTGAAGGAATCTCGTTTAGCGTTCCAGAGTATGACTTTGATATAATTGACGCATACATGAACAAGCACACAGATGGAATAGTAAATACAGACCAGCTGTATGTAAATACTTCCTCAGACATTAGCTACTGTTATATATGGGACTATGAAGATGGAACAGCAACACCTAGCTATGCCAATAATAATTATAAAGAAGATCTAGAAAAAGGTGTAGAAATTGATGAGACTGGAACAGGGTTTAGCTTATACGAAGGAGTAAACCAAATTGCTATGCTGTGCTACGCACCCACTATGATAGTTGGAGGCACGGCATTAGATCTCCCAGGAAAGATAATCGTCCATAACATTACTGTTGACATGACCGGGCCCAGTATGATTGGTGGGACCATAAAACCAATAACTGTGTCAAGCAGTACTGAACTAGGAAAATACAATGCCACCATATGGTTTGACTTGTCTGATACATACGCGGGTGTAAAAGGAGACACAGATGGACCTGGTCCTGGTGGTCCATGCGCATTGTAT
>CAZZDL010000025.1:0-1216 GCA_964652335.1 Microcaldota archaeon | reverse complement strand
AGAAGTTGGTATATTGTTAAGTCAAACGGTTCAGAACCTAACTGGTGGGTCTGTAAGAGTAAACCTGACAATAGGATTTAATCATGCATTTACCGGTAGTGACTTAATTAGTGCGGACCTAGAAAACGCATTAATACCTGGATCAAACATGATAGGTATATACTGTAACGATAGCGTTGATAACCAAGAAAAGATTGGTGAATTTGAATTTAAAACAGTGGGAGGCAACATAATAGTGGAGCCTGAACTATACGTTGAATGTGAAGGTGGTGACTGTCCAATAACCGTTAGCGACTTTACTCCTGTAGAATACAATAACAAATACTACGTTAACACAACGTCCGGTGTCTTTACTTTTTATGCATATGTAGAATCACTAGCACCAATACAGTCATGTTATTTAAATATAACCGATCCAAGTGGGACTACTATTGCAAGCTATATTACGTGCACATTAGTAGAGGGAAATGAAAATGTGGGAGTGTACCAATGCGTATTTGATCCATCCTATTTCAGAATTAGCCAATTAAGCGAAGGTGAATACAATGCCAAGATTACGTGTATACAAGAAGAAGTGTAAGTAATGAGGTGATAAAATGAATCCAAATGATGCGTGGGTTGAATTCCTTGCAAAATTATCAGAAAAGGGTATCCCGTTGGACAGAATATTCATGCCATTAGAAGAAAGAGGGATCCCTAGTTTATATGTACTGATCGGCGTTGTCTTGCTAATAATAGCCGGTGGCTGGTTTGCTCTGTCTGGTGGACTGGGTGGTGGACAAGCAACTACTAGCGTCACAATAAATGTCAAGTCAAATGGCGAGCTCCTGGAAGGAGCGAGCCTAAGTGTGTTCGTTAATGGAGAACTAGCTAAAAGTTTGAAGACTAGTGGAAGCCCTGTGGAGCTAGAGGTAAACGAAGGTGACTCTCTTAGAGTAAAGATATCAAAAGAAGGATGTGAAGATTATGTGGCTAACTTCACCGCTACAGCTGGAATGGTCATAAACGCTAACCTAAATTGCGGTGTCGGAGGAGAATGTATAGAGGAAGCAAAAAAACTGAAGCTAGCAAGGATATATGTGGACGATGCATTTGGAAGAGACTGCGATGTGCTTGTAAAAGACGAATCTGGAAAGCCCGTGGATTTAGGATGGACGCTAATAAGAGGGAGCAAACTGGTGCTTTCATACGATAAAGATAGATGCCCAAAGCCAGG
>CAZZDL010000024.1:0-8328 GCA_964652335.1 Microcaldota archaeon | reverse complement strand
CAAGAACGCTCTACCGACAGCGTGTTTTAAGTTAGACCCTTGGGAAATATCTCCAATTATCTGTACTTTATCGCTCCCATCTCCTGCTGCAAGGACAAGATCCTTACCGCTTACCGAATAGATTCCAAAGTCATCTCCATCTCCGTAAACAGTACTATCCGGATGATTGTAAACAATGCCCCCAACGTAGCCATTACTTGTGTTGTAAATCTTTATCATGTCATAGTTATCATCTTTGTCAGTTTCATTCATAGTCAATGCATTAGTCGGATTCTCAACAAAGTCTGAAGGTGTCTTTCCTTGAAGAGTCTCAGATTCAAATGAATATGGAGAAATGCCAAGCTTTACTCTTGTGAAGTTCTCTCCATTGACCTTGATCTCCAGCCACAGGTCTCTCCCGTCAAATACGCTTTCAGGAAAAGGATTCGTATCTCCAAGGTATGTGGAGAATACTCCGCTTTGCACATTCAGCGTCTTGCTCTCGCTCCAAAGCTGAGTCCCGCCTGTATCACTGTCATATATAGCAAAGACAAAAGGAACATCTCCATTAACAGGATTTCCATACGAGTCCGTCAGTCTCCCAATCAATGGAATGTTCTTTGCCATGGCTAATGGCATTATCAAAGCCATTAAGGCAATAACAAAAATCCATGATTTCTGCTTCATATGTAACCCTCCAAATTCTAAATTTTCACTCTAGTAACTAATAAAAATAATATATAACTGGTTTAAAATATTGACACTAATTCTATTCGTGTAAAACTCCAAAATAATAAACCAATAACAACCGAAACACTTATGAATGAGCTTAATTAAAACCTAACAATGGGAAGTGATATAATGCTAGCTAGCAAAATAAGTACTAAAATAGATACTAGACTAATCATTGGAGCGCTTGGGCTAACGGTAGTCTTAGCAATGCTCTCTGGTTGCATCGGGCTTGGGCCGGTAACCCCTGTAGATAACCAAACCCAAACCAATCAATCTGGCGTGCCTGGGAACTTGAGCGCTGACACTATAAAATTCCTCAAATTATTCGGCATGGAAGTAAAAAAAGTAACAGACATTGGAGACTTATTTCTAGTGAACGCTACAAAATCAGGCAAAGATCTAGCATTATACATAACAAAGGATGAAAAATTGGTAATCCCAGTGGAGTCAACTAAAAAAATAAACTGGACAAATATTGAGAACGATTCCGTTAATTATGTAAAGACACTGGTTAAACCAGGCGTGGGAGTAAGCTATGAAGGGATAGGAAAGGGATATGGGTTAGAACAGGTGAACATGTCCCTCTCTTACATGGGAAGAACCATGGAATTCCCGTTGCTCCTAGCAATGAATAGGAGTATAGTTCTGCCCATAGCTCTAAGCACCGGAATATTCAATGCCCCCAACACTGAAAAGCCAACTGTGGATTTATACGTAATGTCGTTCTGTCCATTCGGACAACAAGCAGAGAAAGGATTAATACCAGTTATAGAGTTACTTGGAGACAAAATAAATGCTAAACTACACTTCGTTATCTATCCATCAAGCTTTTACCAGAACAGAAACGTTAGTAAATACTGTATAGGAGACTACTGTTCTATGCACGGAATAAACGAAGTGAGAGAAGACGTAAGGCAAATGTGCATACAAGAAATATATCCTGAAAAATTTTGGGACTACGTAAAGAAGATAGATGCAACTTGTAGCCTAGCAACCATAGAAGACTGCTGGAGAGGTGTAGCAGACAGTCTAGACATAAACACCACAAAAATAGAGAATTGTTTCAATGAAAACGCTACTAGCTATCTAGCAAAGGAAATGCAGTTAAACCAAGACTACGGTGTAACTGGATCCCCAACACTGTTCATTAACGGATTGTTGTGGGATATAGGACTAAGGAGTCCAGAAGCGTTTAAGTACGCTGTATGTACAGGATTTGAAAACCCACCAGAAGAGTGTAATGAGACGTTAGATAATTCAGTATCATCAGGAGGGAGCTGCGGTTAATGCTCTACATAGATCCAAAGACAATAGAGGAAATGAAGAAAAAATCCTACGGTGTCTGGAACCATTCTGCAGTTCAAATATGTAGCTGGACAAAAAAAGCACTGAAAAAAGAGGGAACCTGCTACAAGAACAAATTCTATGGAATAGATACTCACAGATGTATGGAGATGACACCAGTAAGCGTATTTTGTACAAATAATTGCATATACTGCTGGAGACCTATGGAGTTCATGAGACTAATAGATATAAACCCAGAAGATGTAGATGACCCAGAGGATATATACAACCACCTGTTAGAGGAAAGGAAAAAGCTGTTGGTGGGTTTCTTTGGGAATGAAAAGGTTGACAAACAATTACTAGAGGAGGCAATGATCCCAAATCATTTTGCTATAAGCCTCTCCGGTGAGCCAACCCTTTATCCAAAACTACCAGAGCTAGTCAAATTTTTAAGAAGCCTTCCTCAGACAAAATCAATATTCATAGTAACCAATGGGCAAGAGCCTGACATGATAGAAAGACTGATAAATGAAGACGCACTGCCTACTCAGTTATACATCAGCATAACTGCACCTAACGAGGAATTGTACAAAAAGATAAGTGTTCCACACTATCCTGACGCATGGGATAGACTGAATAGGACCTTGGATATTATCAGAGATGCTCCGACAAGAAAGGTAATCAGAATGACGATGATAAAGGGAATGAACATGGACGACTCTATAATACCTGAGTACATCAAGCTGATCAAGAAGGCAGATCCCCACTTTGTTGAGGTAAAAGCATACATGTATCTGGGGTACTCAAGACAGAGGTTATCTCCTGAAAACATGCCAACCCATGAGGAGATAAAAGAGTTCTCAAGGAAAATCGGGGAAATGGATAAGTCATTTACCTACATGGATGAACAAGAAGCCAGCAGAATAGTGGTTCTAAGAAACGAGAATAACATCATAGATCCAATTATAAGAGGACCGGTTCCAAATCTAAACTAGTCTAGATACATCATGCTCTTTGTCTTACCCCCAAACGCTGATTTTACCATTCTAGCGGCGTCCTCCAATGCATCTATCAATTGCCCTCTGGATATCTGGCCAGAGCCAAATGCAACTATCAAAACATTTTTGGTTTTCTTATCAGGAATGGCATTTATGTCCTCACACGGAACCCTTGCTAGTAGCTTCTCTTGATCCCTGAATACAAGCTCTCCACCAATGGAGTCTGGGGACAGCTCTCCTTTCTCTGCTAAAGTCAGGTATGGCTCCTCTGCTATTTTGTCCCAATCAAATGCACTAATTACTACAGAGTTTCCAAACCCAACTAGCTCAACGCATGCAGATATTGGGTTTTGGCTAATGGTCCCACTGGCTATTTTCTCAATCTTTGAGACGCATCCAAACCCTTTGTATGCATCCAAAATAGGTTCTAACTCCTCCATCTCCTTCTTGAGCTCGTTGACTATCCAAGAACTAGTTTTCTTTAAACCATCTATCTGGTATGCAGCCAACTTTAAACCTGGATATCTTGCCCTAGCTTTATCATCAATATGCATGATGTAAAAAAGTAAAATCAATTTAAATAGGTAAGCAGTAAATCTTGTGATGGAAGTATGTGAAATATGTGGTAGAAAAACTAGTAAACCCTACGCCGTATTTATAGAAGGGGCTAGAGTCGTAGTATGTGAGTCCTGCGCTAAGCGCTACAAGAACGCAGAACCATTGTACGCCTTGGAAAAAAGAGTAAAAAGAGTAGCAAGAAGGCCGCAAAAGCGATTAGAAGAAAGAACATTCGAGATAGTGGACGACTTTGGAAAAATAATCAGAAAAGAGAGGGAGAAAAGAGGACTAAAGATTGAAGAACTTGCAAAGGCTATAGCAGAACCAGAATCAGAGATTAGAAAGATCGAAAGGGAAGAGCTAACTCCAGATCTGAAAGTTGCAAGAAAGCTTGAAAAGTTCCTTGGAGTTCAATTAGTCATGGAGATAACAGAGGAAGAACTAGAGAACAAACAAGTAACAGGAGAAAAAGAGAGACTAACCCTTGGGGACATTGTTGTTGTCAAGAGGAAGAAATCAAATCAGTGACATCTAGTTCAAATCCTGCCACTGGAACCTCTATGCCAAAGGATTCTAGCACATCTGGTTTTATCTCACCTAGGACTCCGAGCCATTCTGCGCACCTTCCCTCCATAAAACTTGGGTGACTCTTTGGCTTAATCCTAGCCTTTATGCCTAGCTCTCTGGCCAATGCCTCAATCACTGATTTTACTTGAGAGTAATCTGCCTTGGCGTCTGCTATTGCCCCCGCCAGATGCACCCTTTCCTCTATCTTTGATCCGTTCAGTATAGCCACCCTTCCTATCTCAAATATCATTTGTGGATAAGGGTGGTGCTTGTTCTGTGATATTATTTCTAGAAGCTGAGGTAGGATCATATCTCTAAATGCATCGTAGTTTACATTAACAGCGTTTAATGCTTCAACCACCTTTCCGTCTCTATTCATCTTTGTCAATAGAATATCCTTTGAGGAAAGATGATAAGTATTAACTTCCAAGAAACCAAGACCAGTCAGGACACTGGCTAGTTTTCTAGTTCTCCGACTTTCCTCTCCCTCTCTCGCTATGGTGAATATATTTGGGATCTCTGGCTTGAAATCCATGTATCCATATGCAATGGCAATATCTTCAACGAGATCAATAGGATGTAGAATATCAACTCTGTATGATGGGACAAGCACACCATTCTTGTATCCATAACCCATTCGTTTAAGCAATTCAATTGCTTTTTTCTTTGTCAAATCAATTCCCAAGAGTTTGGATGCATAATCTATATCCAAATCCATAACAGACGGATCAAGCTTTGGATAGATATCCCCATTCACGTCAACAGAATATATCTTGCCACCTCTGTCAGCCAATAGATAAACAATTATGTTCAATGCCTTCTCCACTGGCTCTTTCCTGAGTCCAGTGACATCTATAAGCAGATTGGTTGTATTCTCTGTTACAGCTGTATCTGCGGAATTTATGATTGGGGGAAAAGACAAAGTTCGTCCTCTCGCGTCCTCCCAAACCACATACTTAGGACCAGGCACTAGATTTGCATACTCAATTCCCTTTGGATGGCGCTCAATTATCTCCTTTATACTCATTTTTTCAGAGAATCCTAGAGGAACAAAAGAGTAATCTGGGCCAACCACCTTGTAGGTTATTGGAAATTTTATCTTGTCAAGGTCGTATATACCTATTGAAGCCAAGCGCCTGTTCCTAGAATGGGTTGTATGTAACTTCTCTTGGACTTGCATTAAAGACTTTACCAATTCATCTGTCATCTTAACTCCTTTCACAACGGCGCAAACAGCAATTGGTCTAACCTTGTGCGTCTCTTTTTTGATAATAGCTTTGTATCCTGAAGAATGAACCTTCGGTACATAGATTCCTGGAGAGATACCAAGAAAAGATCTCAGTCCCCGAACGATCCCTTCAACGCTTAAGAAATCTGGTCTATTGGGGAAGACTTCCAGGACTATCTCATCACCATCAATCTTCTCAACCGGAACCCCCATCATTGCCAGAGATTGCTCTAACTCTGCTAGGGAGAGCTTCTTTCCAAGGAGCTCTAATATCTCTTTTATTGAGCAGGTTATTGTTGGCATTTCACCACCACATCTTTGTCTCTCTCAACATCTGAATGTCATTTCTATATATCTCCCTTATGTCGGTTATATTGTAGTAGTCAATGATCAACCTTTCAACTCCAAGACCCCAAGCTAAAACTGGTATATCCTTTCCTAGCAATGGTTCAACAACCTCTGGTCTGAATATTCCTGCACCTCCTAGCTCTACCCATTCTTTCTTAATCGGGTGCCATACCTCAGGCTCAACACTCATTTCAGTGTAAGGGAAATAGCTTGGTCTAAACCTAACCTTTTTGAATCCGAGCTGTGACAAGAATTCTTTGAGATAACCAAGTAAATGCCTGAAGTTCACATCACCAACCACTATTCCATCGCTTTGCGTGAACTCAAACAGATGCTTCCAATCCAGTGCTTCATTCCTGAAGACTCTACCAACTGAGAAGAATTTGGCTGGTATGTCCTCTTCCTTCAATTTGGCTAAGGTGTGGGCAGAAAGGATTGTTGTGTGAGTTCTGAGTACCATTCTCTTAGCCTCATCAGGATCCCATTTGTATCTCCAACCTTTCGATCCACATACCCCCTTCTCATGGGCCTTTCTAACCCTCTCAACCAAAGCCTTGCTAGGAAGTTTCCCTGTGTATGGTAAATAGAATGTATCCTGAAGCTCTCTAGAAGGATGATCCTGTGGCACGAACAAAGCATCAAAATTCCAGAAACATGTATCTATCAATGGCCCCTCCATCTCAACGAAGCCCATGTCAAGCCATATCCTTCTAAC
This sequence comes from Microcaldota archaeon, assembly GCA_964652335.1. Taxonomy (GTDB): domain Archaea; phylum B1Sed10-29; class B1Sed10-29; order WALL01; family WAMD01; genus WAMD01. The sequence continues at coordinate 1,919 of CAZZDL010000024.1, read as the reverse complement.
AAAATCCATTGCCTGCTTGGCAAAATGTCGCTTTCCAGGATAGATAGGTGGAGTAGCTGCTACCACATCGTACCTTCTAAACCTTTTACCTCTCCAGCTTCCTGTCTTTAGCATCTCTGGTGTGAGCCTTGACTCTTCCTCAACTATCTCAACGTTCCTAGCTATACTCTCCCCTTCATCGGTAAGGGATAGCTCCAGACTCTTATGCTCTGTCAGTTCAAAGACCTTCTGTCTAGATCTGACTATCTTTTTTTCCTCGTCTGTTAGTTCATCAAAGCTAACTCCAGATTTTGCTTTTTCCAATAGCTTCTCTGTAATAAGTTTATCTGGCTTGTTAAATACTCTAACTTCCCCGTTCAAAACCCTTGCTATTCCCAATTTTGAAAGCCAAACTATTCCAATGTTAGCATCTTTGATATTCTTCGTTATTGTGCGCACGTCAGTATTGCCTGAGATTGCCGCATCCAAAACTCTCCTTTCCGGCAGTCCATTATCCAGATAGGACATACCTTCACTCGTCAAGGATAATTTTTGAGTTATTGATTCCTTGGATCTGACTAGTCCCTTTGCCTTAAGCCATTCAACAGCTTTCAGCACTGAATCCTTTTTCATAGAACTGGCTCTAGCTATTTCCTCTATGCTGTGATGTCCATCTGCCAATGCCTTCAAGACCTTTTTTTCTGCCAAAGTCAGATTCAAGCCTATCACCAGTAAGGATAATAGTTTAAACCTGATATTTTATAAAAGTATTTATGGTGGTTCTAGACGCAAGCGGCATACTGAACGCATTTGGATTCAGGTTTGACAGAACATTTTATACAACACATTCTGTTATAGATGAAATAAAAGACCTTAGATCAAAAAGCCTTGTGGAAACAGGGATAGAATCTGGAAGATTAAAAGTCATTGCTCCAGGGGATGAAGCGATTGAACTAGTGAAAAATGCTGCTAGGAAGCTGAAGCTAGAAAAAAGATTGTCAAAGACAGACATAGAAGTGCTAGCCTTGGCGCTAGAATTAAAGGAAGAGCTGTGGACAGACGACAAGCCCATGGCGAGAGTAGCAAAAAGTCTAGGGATAAAAGTAGAACCAATTATTTGGAAGCACTAGATTTATTCTTCTGTGGGTTCTTCCCCGAATGCCTCTCTCAGAAGTTCAATTATCTGATGCCTGTATATGATGATTAATGCGATTATTATAATTGTGGCGACTAGATACAATGGATTTCCAAATCTATATCTAAGCTCATCCCAGATTGACTGGAGAGAGAGCTGGCTCTGGATTGATTTTTCCCTTTCAAATAATAGTTTGAACCTATCAGCTGAGAATGGGCCTTTCCAAGTGTATTCATAGAACTTGCCTCCATATCCTGGAACTTCTGCCAGTAATCGCTTTTCTGTTGGTATTGGTTCTGGCTCTCCATATAACCTTAAGGATTCTGGGAACCTGATGGTTATTTGAGTTGTTGGCCTAAACGGAAGAACAAATTTATCTCCTTGGAATACGGTTTCTTCCCCTGTTATTCCTATTATCTCCTTGTTGCCCACAAATGCAACCTTTTCCATGACATCTGCAGAGTATTGCAAAGTGACTTGGGCAAAGCCTGATTCGGAAAGGATATAGCTTACATGGTGGTTGTAGACTGGCTTTTTGAAACTAGGTCCTGTACCTAGGTTTATTAGATCCTGAACAGAAGGATTGCCAGACAAGGTGGCATTGAATGCATCAAGCTCTGATTGATTAAGCTTAAGCTGATAGACCTCTGTTATTTGAGCTGAGAAATCTTGTCCAATGACTACTTCAATTTCGTGATCCAGATACTCAACAGCCAGAGCAGAGGAAAGTAGTAGTAACAAAGCCAATGCCCATCTCATGGTTTTGTTTATAACAGAGTATATTTAAATACCTTGTCCAATGGTG
>CAZZDL010000023.1:0-9212 GCA_964652335.1 Microcaldota archaeon | reverse complement strand
CCGTGTCCGTTCACGCCACGGACGAAGCCTATCGCTCTGCGATAGGCTGGCGGCAATGAATCGCCCCGCAGGGACAAGACTGGGTAAACCTGCCGAAGGCAGGCGGGGTTAGGTTAACTTAAGGGAAGGGGTGTCCCCTTCCCTAGAAATATTGGAGGTGTCAATTTGGCAAGTGATGGTGAGAAAAGAAAGAAGAAAAGACAGCAAAGATGGAAATGGAAAAAGAAGAAGAGAAGGAGAATGAAAAGGAAATTGAAGAGAAGGGCTGGCAAGCTCTAACGCTCCTCATTATTCACGCGGGGGTGCCGGAGCTTGGCCAAACGGGCTGGACTTAGGATCCAGTGGCTTAGGCCTGCGCGGGTTCAAATCCCGTCCCCCGCACATGCTGCCTTGCGCAGCATGGTGGGATTTGAACTCTCTCACCGTCCGCGAGCCGACGTATCGGCTCTTCAAATCCCGTCCCTCGCATGATGTGGCTTTATGCCACATGCTCCGGCCCGTGGATAAGGAAAGATAAAAAGAACAAAGATAAAACCTTTAAATAATCTAAACAAAAAATAATGCAGCCGGGCCCATAGTCTAGTTGGTTAGGACGCCACCTTGACGCGGTGGAGATCCCCGGTTCAAATCCGGGTGGGCCCACTGAACCGCCGTGTCCGTTCACGCCACGGACGAAGCCTATCGCTCTGCGATAGGCTGGCGGCAATGAATTAATAACACTCCCGTGAGGACAAAATTAAGGGAAGGGGATGCTTCCAAGGGTAGCGGGGAAACCGTAGGTGTCCCCAAGACGCTTGCGGACTACACAAGGTAGGCCTTCAGGCAAAGCTGAGGGACTTGCTGAATAAAACAAATAGAAGCCAATTAACAGAGGTGAAAAGATGGCAAAAACTAGCTATCCAGAATTCGTGGAGAAAAGAAGGCTAGACAAAATGATATGCATGGACTGCAATGCTAGAAACCCTCCAAAGGCAAAGCGATGCAGGAAATGTGGATCAAAGAATTTGAGACCTAAACACAAAGAAAGAAAAGCTGGATAAAATGAGAGAGGAACTGCTTGACCGAACGGTTGAGCTATTGCAAAAATCTGGTTTTCAGGTCTTCGTGCCATTGGAGAAAAGAAGTCTATTTGATGTACTGGCAAGAAGAGGATGCGAACTATTCCTGATCAAGGTTCTTGAAAACATAGATGGATTGAAGAAACAACAAGCAATGAATCTAAAGAACCTGGCTGGAAAGCTAGGTGCTAGTTGTCTGATCATAGGTAAGAAAACTAAAGAATACTCCTTGCTAAACGGAGTAGTTTACGAAAGATACGGCATATACGCTGTAAACCTATACACACTTGAAGATGCGCTCTCTGGAAATTTGCCATTGAAAAAATACTGGAAAGGAAAACTAATTGTGAACCCAAAATTCCCAAACCTCAAATCAGATGAAATAGCAGAAATCTTAGGCGTCTCAAGAGAATCTGTATACATGTACAAAAAAGGAATAATGAAAATGGATTACTCCAAAGCAGCCAGGTTAGAGAAGTTTGGTCTAGAGTTAGGGGCGTACGATATATTTGCTCCACCATGTCCAGAGAAGGTTCAAATTAATGGATATCTAAAAGACTTAGAAAAACTAGGGTTTGACGTTGTTCCTGTGTATAAGAAATTTGACGCTCTTGCAAAAGAAAAAGAATCCCTTCTTCTGAAAAAGGAATTAAAGCCTAGTAGGGTAGACGTGGACTATTTACTCAAAACCAGCCAGCTCCTAAAAAGCCATCCTGTCTTTGTCTCTGAAAGGAAAGAAGAGGCTGTTGACGGAGTCCCTGTAATAAGGGAAGAAGAAATAAAGAAAGCGAGAAAAGCAAAGGACATAATAAAACTAGTGAAAGAAAGGGAAGACTAAATCTCTGGATAGACAACCAATAAAAACCTCCATCTTCAAAGATTAAGCATGGACTGGTTTTCCAGAGCTAAAGAGGCTGTGGAGATTGTAAAGAACTCTGACAAAATCGTACTAGTTTTTCACAACGATGCAGATGGCCTAGCATCTGGAGCAATAGCAAAGAAAGCCTTGGAAAAACTTGGAAAGGAACCAATACTTTACTGTATAGAAAAGATGTACCCAGAGGTCATAGAAAAAATACATTCTACAAATGCAACATTCATCTATCTAGACATTGGATCTGGAGAAGTAGATCTTCTGGAAAGATTTGAAAACAAGATAATCATTATAGACCATCACAAAACTAGAGAGTCAGACAAACTAGTGAATCTAGATCCAGAGATATTTGGCATGTCTGGGGATAAGGACGCCTGCTCTGCTACGTTGGCCTTTTTCTTCTTCTCCCAGTTGGTTCCTATAGATGAGTTAGTGGATTTAGCCATAGTTGGGATGCAGGAAATTCCAGGAGAACCTAGAGGAATGAATGCAAAGATAATGGAAGATTTTAAGCTAGATCCAAAGGGCAAACTAGCTAGATTTGGTAAAATTCCTAGATCAGTTGCATTTGATCTAACCGTCCTAGGAAGCGTTGGCTATTACTCTGGTGGAGTTAGCCTAGCTTTGGAACTAGCTTTAAACGGATATTCAAAGGAGATAAAAGCTAGAATTAAAGAGCTGGAAGAGAAAAGGAAGGCAGTGGTCAGGGAGCTAGTGACTAGTGTAAAGTTGAAAGAGACAAAGCATCTGCAATGGTTTGATGCTGGCTCTGCATTCAAGGGAATGGGGACAAAGACAATTGGAAGCTTTTGTTCGTACCTAGTTCATAGAAGGATAGCTCCTAAAAAGATACTTCTCGGTTTCATGGATGTTGAGAAGAAGATTCCTAAACTGAACGGTATGGAGCTGGAGCTGAGTAGAGATTACGCAAAGGTGTCTGCAAGGGTTCCTGAAGAAGCTAAGAGATTGATAGAAAAGGGAGAGCTTCCTAGTCTTGGACTGCTCATGTCTAAAAGCTGTGGAAGGCTAGGTGGATTTGGAGATGGTCATGACTTTGCAGCCAGTGGGATAATCCCTAAGGATACAAAAGAGCGTTTGATTAATGAAATGGAAAGAGAAATTAGTGGTGAAAGGGGTTTAGGAAATTGGATTAGCTAGTTGTTCTTGGCTTGAACTCGCCCACTTGTTTAAGGTAACGAAGTGCTTTTTTCAGATTCTCTGGATCACTCGTCAATGTCTTTATTAAAGCTTTCAAGTGCTCGGGAGGTAAATTTGAGAAATGGTTCTTGATTGCTATCTCTATGTTCTCCCTCTCAACGACCCCTCCATTTGGAAGCTCCAAATGTTTTCTCGCCTCTTCCAATGCCTTTTGAGCCTCCATGACGCTCTTTTTTCCTTTTCTAAAATTTGTCAAAAATGTCCTTAGATCATTAGCAACGGGTCTCTTTCCTTTTTTCTCAGCTAGTTCTATGGCATTCAGAATTGCGGTTTCAATATCCACAACTCCCTTTCCCTTCCTTGCCTCCTTTGGCTTCTTTCCGATTGGTGGAATTCTCTCATACTCTGGTCTTTTATACCCTGGCATAATATCACCTGTAGCTATTAGAGAAGTAAAGCTTAAAAAGGGTTTCTAGTTTGTAACTCATTTTTTCTTTTTTGTCTTGGTTTTCTTCTTTGCTCTTACCTTTTTCTTCGTTGCCTTCTTGGCTGCTTTCTTGACTGGCTTTTTTACAGACTTTTTAGCCTTTTTGGGCTTGCCCTTTGGTTTTCCAAGTATTTCGTCTATTCCCATCTTTATTGCTAGAGCCCCTTTCATAAACCTTTTTCTCTGCTTTTCAGATAGGCTCACTTCCAAGATGGCCTCCACACCAGATGAGCCGATTATAGACAAAACACCTATGGACAGATCTCTTAATCCATACTCCCCATTCAAGACTACAGAAACAGGAATTTCGTCCTTTGTATCCTCCATAACCGTTCCAACCACTTCTGAAAGCTGAACTGCTGGACCAAATTCTGTTCCTCCTTTGAAGGCTATCACCTGCCTATTTGACTTTTCTATCTTGGTTATGACTTTAGAAAATATCTTATCATCAACTATTGGAGTGAAATACTGTCCATGCTGACCCATTATGAATCCATCATAGCCCAAAGCGTTTAGCCTCGCAGTATCTAGCAGGTTTCCAACTCCAATTACTCTTCGCCTGTTGAACCCGGTTCTCTTCCAGACTAGATAATTCATCACATCCACTGGGTTCGTGGCAGTTACAACCACTGCCCTAGGAGCTAGCGACTTTACCTTTCTAGCTATTGAGTCAACTATTTTAGCATTAGATTTGAGTAACTCCATCCTGTTCATCCCAGGGCTTCTAGGCTTTCCAGCAGTTATGACAACTATGTCACTCCCTTTTATAGCGGAAATAGACTTGCTTCCAACTATCTCTGTAGGAACGTCCAGTATTCTAGAAGCATGAGTTAAGTCCAGGGCTTGTCCCTTTGCTAGATTTGGGAGTATGTCCACAAGGACTAGCTCATCTGGAAAATATTCAGACAAAAGATGAAAAGCAGTAGACGCACCTACTCTACCAGCTCCTATGATACTCACCTTCATTTTTACCACTGAGAAATAGAGGGAAGAGCAAATTAAAAGGTTTTCTATTTGCCAAAAGAGAACGCATCCTCAAATTCTTCTACACTCATTTCTCCTGGCCTCTTTCCCTTCCAAAATATCTTTCTTCTCTGAGAAAATGCAGACTTAACAAAATTCTCAAAGTCAATATTCCTAGCCCTCTTCTTGACAAAGGAAACAATCCTAGAGTCCACGTCTGGAACTGGTCTAAACGCGGTTCTAGGGACTTTACTATGCAATTCTAAATCTGCATAATACTGAGCAATAACACTAATAGCTCTGTAATTTTTGTCCCTTGGTCTAGCCACAAGCTTCCTTGCAAATTCATCCTGGCAAACAATAACTCCTCTGTCAAATTCTGTCCTTAGCAGTTTGAGAATGATCTCCCTGGAAACAGAATATGGAATATTAGATGCAAACTTGTTGAACTCTAAGGCATCAAAATCAATCTTCAAGGCGTCTGCAAATATTAACTCCACATTAGGAATATTCAAATGCAAAGAAAATCTCTCGTCCTTTTCTATGGCTATTACTCTAGCCCTCTCTGCTAGCTTCCTAGTCAGGTTCCCTGTTCCTGGACCTATCTCCAAGACCACATCATTACAAGAAAGATCTAACAGCAAGACTTCCTCATTAAGAAACCGCTCGTCCACAAGTAAATATTGATCCAATCCCTTGGACAAATTCATCTTCTTCCCCTTCGGGGCAGGTTCCTCTCTGGAGATCTAGCGAATATGTAATACTTAGCCTCTCCCTTTATCTCCATTATTATTCTTTCCTTCAATATCTTAATGGGATCTGGAAGAAGTTTAACTCTGTTGGAAAGATCCTCAAAGCTTTCAAATGGCTTTTTCTCCCTCTCTCTCAGGATGTCCTCCATGTGCTTTTTCCCTATACCTGGAAGCAATTCAAGCGAATGCATCCTAATGGTCACTGGTCCAGCTCTGTTGAAGAAATCTACAAATCTCTTCTCGTCCTCTTTAATTATCTTTTCTATAGCTGATTCTAGCTCCTTCTGCGCTGTGTGAGTCAGCTTTGCATAGCTAAGTCTCCCCTTTATCCTCATTATCTCCTTTCTTTCCTCTGGTCCGATGTAAACCTTCTGTTGCAAAAGCAGATTAACACCAGGTCTAGCCACCAGCTCAAGGAGAGTGAAGTATTTCGTGCCCACAGCTTGCGCTATTGGTTCGTTTGAATAGGCATTTGGATATCCTGTTGGTAGGAAATCCAACACTATTGCATAATCTTCCTTGGGCATACTCACTCTCTCCGAAGCATTTAAAGGTACTTTGCGACAAGATCTGCCACCTTCTTATAGGTGTCCTTCTTTACGTCCTTTAGGTCTTCTAGTATTATCCTAACATCGTCTTCGTCTGACGGCATGTTGTTAATTATCATGACAGCGTAATCAGGGGGAATCCCTAATCCAGACAATTCTTCCATCAACTGCTTTGCCTTCTGAGCCCCTATTTTCCCAAACTCTGTGGCATGTTCCAACGCTCTCTTCTGCTCATAAGTCAATTCCTTCTCCTTTGAAATCCTCTTGAGCAGGTTAGCCACTTCACTAAGTGGCATTGGCCTTTCTTCCTTTAACTCTTTCCCTATCATTGACTCACCTTCACCAAGTGAATCGGCGCGACTATAAGAGTCTTGTAAACTCCTCCATCTCTAACCTTCACTAAATAAGAGGAGCCCTGCCTACCAATCACCTTTCCTGTTCTACCATGGAACTTTGGGTCTGGCATACCTGAATGAACACTAGGATCTATCTTTATGGCTACTGCCTCTCCAATCTCAAACTCTCTAATTATCCTAGTCACTGGAGGCATACCCTTTTCCCTAGGGCTCTTTCTAAGCTTTTTCCTTGTTCCTCTCCTTGTACCTCTACTCTTTTTCATTTCCTTGACCTCCACTGTTCTAAGGCTAGATAATTTTGAATTAAATCATTTAAAAAGGTTGATGAAATAGCTGGCAAAGGTCAACAAGAGTAACTTGGTAATCTGGAAAACTGGAAAAGGATTTTAAATGAATCCATGAAAAAACAAACCATGAAAGACGATGAGATAGTCCATTTCATAATAATATTCTTCTCACTTGGAATGGTCTTTCAGGTCTACTTCCCCGGTGTTTTCCAGATGGCTTTGATAGCTGTGTCTGTGGTTGGAGCATTCTATTTCCTAGCCGGTGTAGTATCTAGGGTCTTGTCTGGGGTATTTGGCCATGAGGTTGTCTGGGCAAAGGACTGGTGGCACGGACTAGCAATACTCGTGCTAGTGGCGTTAATATTCAACAGAATGGACCTGGCAATAAACGGAGTGGTGTTCATACTAAGGCTAGCTGGCTCAGTAATAAGTCTATTCGCTGCAATATAGCTGAATAGGTAAACCTTTTTAAATAAAGCTTAATACAATTAATTAGGAGGGGTTGTTATGGTTGAAATTACTTTTAGAATAGAAAACATTGTAGCCTCTGCGAACCTAAACGCAGATATTGATCTTTATGCTCTGGCTAGAGGGTTAAGCAATGTGGAATACGAACCAGAACAGTTCCCTGGTGCTATTCTAAAACTAAAGCAACCAAAGACTAGCCTTTTAGTCTTTAAGAATGGAAAGATGATATGCACTGGAGCTAAGAGCGAGAAGGATGTTAGGAAGGCAATAGAAAATGCTGTAAAGCTAATTAGACCCTATATAAAAGAGTGATTAGCCTAAAAACCCAAAGGGGTTTGCATTTCCCCCACTCTCTTCTTTTGGCTTTGGCTCTGTTCTGAAATAGTATTGGATTATTTCGTTTACTGCGTCCTTTATTATGTCTTCTGGATTCTCATCTGGATAGATTATGACTTTAAATATCTGTTTCTTAACCCAAAACTCTGCAAGGCTTATTCCTAGGTTGAACTCCAGGCCTAGCTTCTCGTCGTCCCCTAGTTTGTAAGGAATAACAGCTATGTCACAGTTATTGTCTTCTAATAGCAGTCTAGAGGCCAGGGGAGCAGAGTCTATGGTTGGGATTCTTGCTCTTCTAACCTCCAGCGTGGATATCTCTTTTTCAAACTCTTTCTCTAGCAGGTTGCATACGTCTTCGTTTCCTGCTACCTGAACTATGCCTATCCTCATTCATATTCCTCCATCTCAATGCTAATCTTCATTCCATCTTTCAATCCAAACCATGTTCTGAGTCTCTTGTCAGATATTACCTCTATTACGCTGGATGGATTCCTTTTTATTTCTGGCAATATTACCCAGACTTTGGTGTTCAGCATTGTGGCAGGGAAAAGAAATACTGCTCCAAAGTACTTACCAGATTTTTTCCAGCTAGGTATGAATACTCCCTTCTCTGGATAGGTCACAGGACCTCCAACGTCTATGTTCAGAGTCCCAGGGAATGGTTTGAATCCTAGTTTTTTCTCTATTTTGTCTGAGTATTTAGAAACCCAGTAAGCTCCTTCCTTTGAACCGGAGACGACCTTGCCAGAATATGTGTAAGATGTCATTCCATCACCGGTAAAGATTAGGGAAAAGGAATTTAAGTAATTAGCGTTTGCCTTTGTATGCCTTTGACCTGTGTCCAATGAACCAGATTGTTATTACCATATTGTCTAAATCAACTGAATAAACTATCCGATATTTACCTAGTCTAATCCTAAAGAAGTCTTTGAATCCAGAAAGCTTTTTTAGATCATATCCCTCTGGAAATGGATCCTCAGAAAGATGATGCAAACATTCAATTATTTTGGACTTATAATTGAGTGGTAATCTTTTTAGAGATTTGGCAGCGCTTTGCTTTAGGGCAATATTAAACATCCAATTCCTCCAGAGGTATTAATTTTTCACGTCTAGCTTTTTTTATCGCCTCTAGCTCTTCCTTTGTAGGTTCAACTTCAGGTATTAGGCGTATAGCAAGATCATAGTATAACCTAGTAAGTAGATCTAATGACTTCCTCATCTTCTTAATTTCTTTCAACACGTCAGCGTTCACCTGGACGTCAGTCTCAGTCATTCCATCACCGGTAAAGATTAGGGAAAAGGAATTTAAGTAATTAGCGTTTGCCTTTGTATGCCTTTGACCTGTGAAGGACATTTATAACCACAAGCTTCTTACGTTCCACAGAGATTAGGATACGATAATCTCCAATTCTGACTCTATACATGCCTCTAAGTCCATGTAGTTTCTTAATGTCCAGATCATCTGGGAAATTAGGTAACTTGGAGATAGCATTTAAAACACGGCGTCGGATATCGCCTGGAAGCCCGCTAATGGATTTATCTGCTTTACGAGTTATCTCTACTTCAAAAACCATCTAATCACTTCTTATGCTTTTTCAGAAATTCAGAAAGAGGAATAAGCTCTAATTTTCCCTCTGCCTTATCCTTCAAGTATTCTTTTATCGCCTCTAACTCGTCTTCGTATGGGGCAGACTCCTCAATTTCAAGTAATCCTTCTATCCTATCTAACCTTCTTAATATTTCATTTAACTTTACCTCTATCCTCTTAACTGCGTCTGCCTCAGTCATTCCATCACCGGTAAAAATTAGGGAAAAGGAATTTAATAATCATTTTCTGAAAAATATGCCAGCGGGCCCGTAGCTCAGCTGGAAGAGTGTCCGCTTCGCACGCGGAAGGTCCCGGGTTCAAATCCCGGCGGGTCCAC
>CAZZDL010000022.1:0-9311 GCA_964652335.1 Microcaldota archaeon | reverse complement strand
GCTAGTACATCTGGCGTAGCGGCTAGCAAAACTGCAAAGACTAATCCTAAAACAGCTAGCACCTCTAGCCTCATCAATAAACTAACAGACGACCAGCTTTTAAAGATTACTGTCAGGATTTTTAACTAGAAGCTAGAAAAACTAGTCATGGAACTAGTTAAAGAAGCTGAAAAAGGAATAAGATTTTTAGTCATTCTATTACTCACAGCCATGGTTCTAAACTTCCTTTTTTCCCTTGACCCAGTCAGCCAAGCTTTCAAGGAAACAACAGCCATAGGCTCTAGCCTAGTCATGAATGCACTAGGCATAGACGCTAGGGCAGAAGGAAACCTGATTGAATTTTCTGGAAAGAAAGCAGAGATAATTGACCTTTGCACAGGGGCATTGGAGCTGGCCATACTGATTGGCGCCATCCTAGCTAGCGAAGACAGGTCTATCAGAACCAGGATACTAGGTATTGCTTTTTCTTTTGCTGTTCTTAGTCTAGTGAACTATATAAGAGTCGGTCTCACCCTAGCATCTGCTGCCTGGTTCGGTTGGGAGATCGCAGATATTCTGCATTCTATTTTGTTTAGATTGTTTTTAGTGTTTACAGTCCTAGGTATATATGGGATTTGGTATCTATGGGTAAGTGAAAAGATGTAAGAGTGTTCTGTTATGGAAAAGTTAAAAACTAGTTTTTCTAGAAAACTAGTATGCTTAAAGATTTTCTGGATAAGTTGGAGCAAATGGAGGAAGTAAAAATAGTATTCTTGTTTGGGTCAAGGGTTAAGGGCAAGGCTGGAAAAAAGTCAGACTACGACATAGCAATAGTTCTTGATAAACCAAATGATGAAGCTGAGTCTAGAATATTCTCACTTGCAGGAAATGATATGGATGTTTCTTTTTTTCATAGACTCCCACTTTTTGTCAGGGCAAGTGTTTTGAGAGAGGGGAAAGTATTGATATGTAAAGACAAGAAATTATTAGACAAGATAATGTGGAAAACCATGACTGAGTATTTGGAAAATAAAGAATTATATGCAGAGGTGTACTAATGGACAGGCTTAATTTCCTACTTTCAAAGATAAACCAACATCTGGCCGAGATTGAGGAAAGATCTAAAGAAAAGCCTAAAACACTAAAGGACTTTGATGCGCTAGCAATGTCGTGCTTGCAACTGGTTAATAGACTCATTGACTTAGGGAAGCTACTTGTAATGGAGAAACATCTCGGATTCCCAGAGACATATTCAGATATTTTCAAGATACTCAAGGCCAATGAGATAATAACCAAGGAAGATTATGAAACTGTGGTAAAATTAATCTATTTAAGGAATCTTATATCACACGAGTACTCAACCATATCCGATGAAGACTTGCTGAAATTCAGAGAACTATCTGAAAAGGTAAAACAGATTGTGGAAAAGTTAAAAACTAGTTTCTCGTAGAACTAGTGATGTTTGAGAAAAAGTCCAAAGGATTTTCAGTATTCACCCCAATGGTGGGAACGCTAGTGCTAATGATAACCTTCTTGATAGTGGCTTCCATGCTGGAAAGTGAGAAATGGAACTTCATGGGGTTATTTGAGACCTACCAGACGATTCAAGTGACTGGGGTTTCTCACGAGGCGCAGGATAGGATGGTGGCTGTGGTTAGAGACACAATCCTTACGGATCTTGAGCAGAGATTCAGTGTTTATGTAGACCAATGTATGTCCCCAGAGCTAACAGACAAAAAATACCGTTTCTCAAAGTGGTATAACATTCAAGACAAATTTGGCAAATGCGAAGAAAAAGTCTTGAATAATACAAGGAACCAAGCGATTGCTAGGCTTACTGGAGTCGGACTTTCAACTTCGTATGTAAAAGCGTTGCTAGAGAGGATAACTAGCAAATATGAGCTAGTGAAGGTACAATCAAATCTATGCATGGATTGTAAATGTACTGATGAACGAAGTGGTCAGTGCTTAAAAAAAGAATGTATAGTCTACAGGAACGTAGATGGAAAGAATACCAAGATGAGAGAGATACTGGAGAAGAGGAATAATATTTGGAAGCTTGAGGAATGTGAAGATGAAAAAGGCAATAAAAAGGATAAATCACTGTGCGGGTCTCCGTGTGTAGATCCAACTTCAACAATTGAAAGTGTTGAAATAATAGACTGCGATGTAGATGACTGCAAAGATGGAAGACTAAACGTCAGCCTTGATTTTACAAGAGTGAAGAGTATGCCTATCGCAACAATAAAGGCGAACCAAAGTCAGTACACTGAAATGAACATATATCTACCTGAGCACAAGGAAAACTTCATAACTAATGATCCAATAGCATTCTACGCATTAGAAACTGCAAAGCTATTTGAGAACTTCACGCTTCTGGATAAAACATGGCACTATGCTGGCGGATATGATCATGATGAGTACGGGAATGGGAGTGAATGGTACCATTATTCCTATGCTGTCCAGGCTAGAATTCCTGGTTCAGAGAGCGATCCTGATGCTACAAATGCGTCAATGTCATTCTGGTTTTCTGTCAAGGATAAACCGATAGACCTATCAGATGAAAATAGCAAATGGGGTGGATTACTCACGGGTAGCAATCTTAATGGCAATCTAAGGATTGATAGGCTATTACCTAGTTCCACATCTTACACATCATCGATAAGTAGCTCTCATAAGATGGACTGGAAATACCTCCTTTATTTCCTCGCAGGCTGGAGCAGAAAGTCAGATAGCTATTTCGGTAACTACGATAGTTCTGTGTTTTCATGGTTGGAGAATCATTTCAGTAAAGCCACAAGCAGTGGACTAAGCATATTCCCAGGGGGTTGCGTGTCAAGTGGCTTATGCGGATGGGGAAATGGATTGGCGGGCATCACTAATAAAATAAAACTTCCTGCGTCTATTAGTATGAACCTAAATAATGGTACTGGTACAATACTAAAGGAATACACATATGCATTCACAAGCTTTAGCAAACCTGATTTCAAAATAATAGACACAGTAACCGATTACGATAAAAAATTCTTTAACGATCTTACTCGTAAAAGCGATGGTAAACTAGAAAGAACTGATGGCAACTTGGAGAACGCTGTAGAGAGCATATTGAATCACATTGCAAGTAATCCAACCCTAAAAGCCTCTGCAGGATACGCTGAGGGGGATAAAATTGCAGTAAACCTAACTGTGGAATCAGAACAGATATACTCATGCGGTGAAATGGAGGGTGGAGACAACTGGCATTGTGGGCAATGGATGGCGATGTATGTTCCGATAATAGCAGGTCATGATGTTGAGGCTTTAATCAAGGATTACGGGAAAAGCGCAATATTTCTCTCTTTGCCATATAACTATTCTTGCTACACCTGCGTGATGCACAAGGTAAGAGAAACATATACCGTGCATAGAAATGCTCATAATGAGGAAGAACCAAACAACACAGTATTTAGGATAACGTTTACAAGATGGAAAGAGGATTATAACGCAGACAAACGAAAACTAGGTACAGATGAAAGTACATTCTTGTGGAAGGGAACAGACGTGAAAGACTCTACATACGAAGTTGGAGGAAATATCAGAGTTAGAAAATGCACATATTACTGCGTTGCTGAATCCTCTGGTTCTTCTAGCCCAACCTACTCTTCCGTTTCAACCTCGTGTGATTATAAATGTAACTGGGATGGAGAGGTCAGACCCTATTCACTTCTCGGTCTGTCTGCACCATAGACATCTTAAGTTACACCCGCCAGTTACTACTGGACAAATATTTATATTATATATCAACCTAATAGTAGTCAGTGGGTGGTAACATGTCTATCCAAGATATTTATGTATCACTAGAGGACAAATGGTACGCTTTTCTTGATTCACTTGACTCAAGAGGGATTCCTGTTTACAAGATTATAGACCCGATAGAGGCAAGTGGGATTCCCAGCTTCCCTCTTTTTGTTGGAATTGCTATCCTGATAGTCTTGGGCATAGCCTATGTTGGAATGGGTGGTGGTCCTGGAGGTGGAGTGACGCTTACCGTAAAAGCCACCAGTGACGGGCTTGCCCTTGAAGGAGCTAGCATCACTGCCTTCGCTGGTGATGAACTGCTTGGGACCGCCACGACAGATCCAAACGGAGAAGTAAAGATAAAGGTCCCGTCAGGAAAAGACATACTCATAAAGCTTTCAAAAGAGAATTGTGAAGAAGTCTCTAAAGTCCTTAGCGTATCCGGTCCAGAGACTGTGACCCTAGAAACTCAATGTGCAGCTGGCCCTGGCGTGTCTGGCTGTCTAGGTATATCACCTGAGCTAATGACCATTAGCCTAATGGATGCAGATGGATATCCTGCAAAGGATTGTGATGTTTACATACATCCTGCAGATGACATCACCAACATCGTTCCAGTGGATTGGAGCGTTGACGGTGGAGGATATTTGCATCTAAGCGAACCTGAAGAATGTCCTAGCGGGGATTACCAGGTAGACATAGAATGTTCAAACATGAAGTACGAGGCCTCCTGGAATGACTTCCTAAATGACATAAAACTCGGCTATTTGATAATGGAATCAAAAGAAGAACCAGAACCGATAGATATACCAGAAGATAGTATTACTCTAATGATCCAAGTTGAATCTGCAAATGGAATACCTCTACAGGGTATAGAGGTAAAGGCTGTGGACGAATCGGGTTATGATCTATATGTGGGAGGGACAACATCAGGCATAACTGACAGTCTTGGAACCACACTCCTCGTTCTTCCAAAAGATCAGGAATTCTACCTAACCGCTAGAGATCCAAATGGAGCATATCATTCGTCTGGAATCCTAGGGCCTTACAAGGCAACAACCACTCAAGCATTGACACCAATAACGATAACGATGAGGGAAGGATTTGATACAATAATTTATGTAAAGGAAGTGGCTAGGCAGACACCTGTGGCGGGAGCCATAGTCACTGTGAAATACCAAGGAAAGGTTGTATATCCCGAGACAGCCACTGATGCTAATGGAAGGGTAGACTTCGTCTTGCTCAAGGGCGTAACCTATGACCTAGAAGTGAGACATCCTAGATACGGAACAGCCACTGGGACCGTTGAAGGAGGAGATAATACTACCATATGGATGGACATAGTTGACATGAGCAAAGTGGGTGATTTAGAAATAACAGTGATTAATGCTCACGGAATGAAGGAGCCAATGAAAGGAGCATCTGTAATGCTAGTGAAAGGAAACACGACCTATGCAAGACAAACAACGAACGATGCCGGAATGGTGTTCTTCACGAATATTGAGATGGGAGACTACATAGCAAGGATCGTTCCTCCAGGGGATGTAAGCTACCAAGAATTTGACAACATAACTGTCAATGCCGGGGACACAACAAGGAAGACGCTTGAAGTTATTCCAAAGCAGGTTAAGTTCGTGGTTAGGCCGTTGATATGTATATCTGACACAAAATACGTTCCAAAGGTAGGAGTACACGTAGAACTATGGAATTCATGGCTTGAGGAAAAGATAGACGAAAAGGAAACTGATGAAACTAGAAGGGTTGAATTTACTCTAGATTATGGAACTCCGTTCTACATTGTGGCCTCATGGGCAGATCCAAACGGTAAGAAGTATGGACCAGTCACATTCTCACCTAGCTGGGTTGCCACAGTTGATAAGGAGATAAGCTTCAACGTTGGAGAAAAAACAGACGAAGCCACAATGAGCATAGCCCTGGATAATGTGAATCCTGGGGACAATATTTCTGCCGGTAGGTACTATTACTTGTATGCAACAGTAAGCCTTCCAGAATTTGCACCTGGAACAAAGTTCAAGGAAGTGGATATGGAGATATTCACAGGAGAGGCTGGAAGCATAGCTAGTATATCTAGAACACCAATGGTTATAGGCAGAATAGACATAACTGATCTTTCATCACAGGATCCGTTGGTGGTTGGTGTCTACAAGTCAAATGAATATTATTATGGAAAGGAGCCAGCGTTAGACGAAACAGGGAACAGTAAGTATGTAAAGATAGTTATAGGCAAATACGAAAATGCAAACAGCTTCACAGTAGCAATCCCTGTTTATGTGAGAGAAGGATATGAAGGGCCTGTTAAGGTTAATTATAGAGCAACATGGATAACTCCTGATGGAAGAGAGGTTCAGTCCAATGAAGGTCTGTGGGATTCTGTCAGCTACAATATAGTCAACGGAACTACTGGGGACCTAGCACTGGAGACTGGGGACTTCTATCAGTATGAGGCCTGGCTGACAGATGTGAAGGAGGGTAATCAAAGCCAGACATTATTAGTTAGCAATGGTGCATACTTCTACCTGCATTTCAAGGCAAAGGCAAGGCTTGATGAAACTAATTGGAAGGTTACATTCAAATCATTGCCAGAAAAGGTCCAGCCAATAGCCTTTGAGGGGACGATAACTAGAAAGGAAACAAATGAGACGATATACATAGCTCAGCAGGACATAACTGGCTGGGAGATAACAAATTCTCAAGGATTGTACAAGCTGTATAAGGATGACATTTTGGAGGGAACAATAACCTTGAAGGCTGTGTCTCCTGGAAAGACTACGCTAGTCATGTTTGACGATATTGCAAACCCACTCAGAGTGGAAATAAGCGAGATACCTGTCCTTGAGAAAGAGACTATTGTTGCCAATGTGACTGCTGGACTAGAAGTCAGTTGGAGCGAGAGTGGAAGCGGGATGAGTGGGCAAATAGATCCTGCAAAGGATATTCTACCAGCTAACGGAAAAAGATTCACAATAAAGATAACATTAAAGAACACTGCAAATGTAGATAGGCATGTAAACATAATCGCAAGGGCAACGTCCCAGGACATAATATTCGATTCCTCTAGTACATTCATTTACCAAAACCAAAACATATTGGTGAATCAGAGCTCCTCTAGGACAATAGACATAACAGGTAATGGGACGGCAGGAAGCCTTGGAAAGATGAGTATATACATATATGAGTATGGTACTCCAACACCGTCAGAGCCTTGGGCTGTAATCAACTATGGGCCTGTTGATTACGCAATAGACGCCAGGTTCTACTCTGGAGGCAGGCTACAAACATATCCAACAGAGGGAACAGATGAGGTAGATGTGATTGTTGCAAGGAGCATGTTAGGCTCTGCAACACCGATAACCAATGTGAAGGTAACTGTAGCTAATACCACTGCAACAAGAGTTACTGGAGAAGATTATTTCAGAGCAACCTTCCCGAACGGTATTGGAAGCTATGCAACTAACCACAAGGTCGTAATAAGTGCAGAAAGCGCATATGTGTCTGGCTTGAGTAAGAGCTATGATCTAGACTGGATAGAAAGCTCTCCAGAGTACCCTGCAATACTTACCTTGACAAATATATCTCTGAACACTGAAGAGCTGGCAAACATAAACCTAACTAACCACTTCAAAGAGCCAGTCAAGTTTAGCATAACACCTCCTGAAGTAGAAGGTTGGGATATATCAGTGGCTGCTAGCTTGTATGCAGATAATGGCAGTGGCTGGTCAAAGCTAGAGGATTATGACGGATTGACTAATCTTGTTGTCCCATCAGGAGATATGCTCCATATAGAGATAAGGGTAAAGCCAGTGGATGTTGTGTGTAGGAACGTTGCCAATCCTGCAATAGTGATTGAAACAGATTCATTGTCAAAACCAATAGGTTATAGCCTAAGGTTAAGCTGTTCTGTAACTGAAGGAGTAAAGGAAGAGATTAAGGAATTCCCGCCAGCACATATTGTAAGAGAGTTTAAACCTCCAGAAAGCATTGATGAGTTTGGGTGTGGATACATTGATCAGTTCAATACAAGTTATCTATGTGACGCTGAGCAATTAGCAATGGCAATTGCATCTGCTGCAGATAACTTGTTGAGCGATCCAACTGTATATGAGGCTAGGTACACCTACGCACTAGGAAACGATGAACTAACAGCTGCTGGATTTGCAAAGGCATTGGACGCCCTGGGTTCTAGGTTCAAGAAGGTAGAAAATGTATTTGAAACAGAAAGGGCTGCGGAGCTAAGTAGTAGCCATGACATAGTATTCCAGGGAACAGCTGAATGTGGAATAGTAAATGTAACCTTGAAGAAGATAAACATGGATCAAGACGTGTTAGTAACAGTAAGCCAGGCGACTAGCAATGTGACTGAGGACACTGACAGATGGTGCAACAGAACTAGCGGCCATGCATACTTGGTTGGATTGATGAACTACGATAGGGACATAAGGCCATTGTTTGGAAGATACTTCTCGTTCAAGGAAGGAGGAGACAATGAAGAGATATTCCAGGCAATAGAAGAGGCCAAGAATACAGGGGTAGTTAATGTAACAACAGAGGGCCTGTTCGGATATGGTGTTAGTGGAATGGACTCGGCTAGCATCGTCTCATCAATAGCTGGAGGACAGGCACAGAGCTTTATAAGATGGAAAGTATGTAGCTTAAAGAACAGCTTCAATTGCCCAAGCTTTGCCACTAACTATCTAGCTTCCAGCGGTAAGGGAATAGTAGGATACATGAGGATAGACGAGTTTAATGACGTTTACATAGGTATGGTCTACGACCCGAGCAAGATCCCGATAGAGAACAATCCGGATATCCTGAAGAAGTATGAGGCCAAGTTCCTAGCCAGACTGATGGAATGGGTGAGCACAGGAGAAGCTAATGGAAATGGATGGGGAATGACTGACAATGCATACCTAATCTATTATCCAGAAGATGATACCGACGCTAACTTGATAGACCTTGAAGGTCCGACTGTCAGTGGAGTGGAGATAAGATGGATATCAGACTTTGGAGATATAAAGACTGACGTGGCAGGAGACAGAAATGTAACCGTAAGAGTCACTGTGAGCAATGATTCAGATTACTGTTACATAGCGAATGTCCAGCCAGATGGCACATTGGTCGGGTCTGGAGGCGAAGACGATCCAGAGGCTACCACTGACTACGATACTATAGGTAACAACAAGGTATTCTACATAGATGAATGGGAGCTTCTACCAAGGAGTGGAACAAAGAAGGTCGCTGCATTCTGTGTTGATGATTCTGGTGTCGTCTCCAACATTGGATATGCGACAATAAAGCTGGATGTCTCTGGCGTAGAGCTGCTTGGAAGACTGCCAGAAACCGTGCTAATGTTCAATGAGTTTGAGGAGGGTGCAATAAACTTCAAGGTAATGAACAAATACTTCGGTGTTAGCAGATGCTGGCTAGAATGGCCAGAAGATTCAGAGTTCCCACCAACAGAGGGACAGATGGATAAATGCAATGATGATGTAGATGACAACAAAAATGGAAATGTAAGCGACGGCTGCTGTGATGTA
>CAZZDL010000021.1:0-10628 GCA_964652335.1 Microcaldota archaeon | reverse complement strand
TTTTGTGCATATACCGAAAAATATTTATATGCAAATGCACAAAAAGTTATTAGAAATTTGAGCATAAACACGAAATTGTAATGTGTATAGGAGGTGAGTTAGATGCCATGGGGTTTTGGTTATGGAAGAGGATTTGGTAGAGGATACGGAAGAGGCATTGGAGGCGGCTACGGAAGAGGACTAGGCTTTTGGATGACTGGCCTTCCTGGATGGGCTAGAGGCTGGCCTAGAGGAGGATACTGCTGGTACTATTATTCGCAGACAGGCCAGTTTCCTCCGTGGAGCCCCTGGTCATACTTAGGGACACAGGTTCAAAGCCAAGCTAGCCAGATGCAGGCTGTTCCATCACAGGATCTGAATTATCTAACTGCATTGAAAGCCAGCCTGGAAACAGAACTGAAGGCAATAGAAAACCAGATAAATGAGTTAAGGACTAGAAACACTAGTAAAAGCGATAAGAAATCTGGTGATAAAAAATGATAATTGCATTTCCCACAGCCAAGGGCGGGTTGGACGACTTGGTCATTCCGAGCTTTGGGAGGGCACCAACATACACCCTGGTAACCCTAGATGATAACACGAAGGAGATAGTAGATGTTAAGGTGGTTCAGAACCCCAATGTAAGCTTACCTGCTGGAGCCGGTATACAGGCAGCTAGTTATCTAACTAGTTTAGGCGTTAATATAATTATTGCTCCGAGCGTAGGTCCGAAGGCATTCTCAGTTTTAGCACAAGCAGGTATTCAGGTGTTCATTGGGCAAGGAGCAGTTAAGGATTTGGTTAATGCTTTCATTGCTGGACAACTTCAACCAATGTCTAGCATGATCCCTCCAGGTCCAGGAACAGGCTTTGGAAGAGGCATGGGCTATGGAAGAGGATTTGGAAGAGGCATGGGAAGAGGACCAGGAGGTAACTGGTGATGTTTGGCCTTGGACAAGGAAGAGGTCATGGACAAGGAAGAGGAGGATCTAGGCAAGGACTAGGACCAGTTTCATTATGCATCTGCCCCAAATGTGGGGCTACTCTTCCACACATCAGAGGCAAGCCATGCACTAGTATGAAGTGCCCTAAGTGTGGAACTCCAATGGTAGGAAAGGGGTGAGACATTGCCCACACTAGCTGTAACAGGTGGAAAGGGAGGAACCGGGAAATCAACTGTTGCTTTAAATTTAGCTGTTGCTTTGGTTAGGCTGTCCAATGAAAGCATAGATTTGTTGGACTTGGATGTTGAGTGTCCCGATATCTCCAGACTTTTGGGTGTAAATCTTAGAGAGGTGAAGAAGGTTTACAAATCAATTCCTTTGATAACAAGCAAATGTGCAGGATGTGGAGTTTGCGTCCAAAGGTGCTTGCCAAAGGCTTTGTATTTACTCAATGGGAGAGCTAATTTAACTGAGGATTTATGTGAAGGTTGCATGCTTTGTAAGGATGTCTGTCCATTCAATGCCATAGAAGAGAGTAAAAAAGAAGTTGGTCAGATCAGCGTTGGGAATTTTGAAGGAGTTAACATAATAGAAGGTAAATTGAGCGTAGGTGAGGACGAATCTGCTAGAGTAATAAGAGAGGCAATGAACTTTTCCACTTCTAGCATGAGAGTAATAGACACAGCTGCAGGAACCCATTGCACAGTAGTCAAGGCCTTGAAAAATGCGAGTCATGCATTTATTGTTACAGAGCCAACCCCTTTTGGAATAAACGACTCTGCTCTAGCGATTAGCTTAGTGGAAAAGCTAGGTATCGGATACGATGTTATCCTAAATAGGGCAGGTGTGTCTGACGTAGACTTACCCTTTAAGCCTAAATTTGAGATACCCTATTCAGAGGAACTAGTCCAGGCATATGTAATTGGGAAGCCCATTGTGTTGTTGGATCCAGAAAGTGAGGTATCCAAAGTATTTATGGAGATGGCAGAGTATGCGAGGAGCATATTGTTTAGTGATTAGAATGGACAAAGATAAGGATATTAGAATAGGAAGCCTTGGAAATATTCATTTTCCCAAAGGCTACTATGTATACGTTGGTTCTGCTATGAACAGTTTGGAAACAAGAATTGCAAGGCACCTAAGGACGGAGAAGAAGAAGCATTGGCATATAGACTACTTGCTAGATGAGGCGGATGTAGTTGATGTCTTAAAGATACCTAGTGAGAAAAGGATAGAATGCGATGTAGCCAAATTCTTTGCAAGCTATGGAAGACCAATACCTAGGTTTGGATCTTCAGATTGTGATTGTGAGAGTCATTTATTTTACTTTCCCAAAAAACCAGAATTGGAGGTAGTTTTTGAATGATAATAACCATAGCCTCAGGTAAGGGAGGGGTAGGCAAGTCAACTCTGGCAGCATCCTTAGCAGTGCTTTTAGCTAGAGACTTTAATTTCCAGCTAATAGATGCAGACGTTGATTGTCCTGATTTGCATATTCTATTTCCTGGAAGAGAAGAATTGAGGAAACCAGTTTCATTGACTAAACTGGCTGAGATAGATTTTAATAAATGTGACAAGTGCATGATATGTTATGAAAAGTGTCCATTCAACGCCATAAGTAAAAGCCTCAAGATAGATGAGTTTCTCTGTGAAGGATGTGGATACTGCAAACATGTGTGCCCACAGAATGCAATAAGCATGAAGCAGGTTAGGACAGGGGAGATTGTAAAGAAAAGGGTTGAGCTTGTGTTTGATGGCAAGAGGATCAAGTTCCCATTTATCTATGGGCAGCTTGACCCTGGCAGATCCAATTCTGGGAAGCTAGTGGATGAGCTTAAGAGGTTTAAGGAAGATACTCAGCTCACACTTGTAGATTCTGCGGCGGGTATTGGTTGCCCAGTTATATCTAGCCTTCGCGGATCTGACCTTGTCCTAGCAGTAGTTGAACCAACTCCCGCAGCCATAGACGATTTGTCAAGGCTTTTAGATCTTTCTCAGCATTTTGGGATAGAGACTTTAGCAGTTCTGAATAAGTCTGATATCTCTGGAAAAGGAAGACAGATGGCTATTGATCTACTAACAGAAAGGGGAGTAGAGTTAATAGGTGAAATTCCATATCATAGATCTGCCTTTGATGCGCTGGCGATGGGCAAACCTCTTGTTATGACGGATTCACCATTGAAGGAAAAAATAATTAGTATTTACGATGAGCTAAAGAGGGTGATTGAATGAATCAGCTTTCAGTTCAGTTTCAGCTTGGGATAGACAAGCTGTTTGGAGAGAGAGTCGCTGTAATGTCCGGTAAGGGAGGAGTTGGGAAGTCATTGGTTTCTGGTTTAATAGCATTGTCCTTAGCAAAAAAGGGAGTTAAGACCACTTTGCTTGATGCAGATGTACTAGGTCCAAATGATGCTAGCCTATTCGGAATATCTGAGAATGCAAGGGTGGAAGGAGAAAAGATAATACCAGCAGAGATAAACGAGAACCTAGACCTAGTTTCTTCTGCAATGTTTCTCCCTGACAGAAGTAAAGCAATAATATGGAGAGGACCAATGGTAACCAAATTTCTTAGGGAACTTGTCATGAAAACTAACTGGAGAAAGAAGGACGCGCTGGTTATAGATTTGCCCCCAGGGACTGGGGACGTGGCCTTGACTGTACTAAATGAGTTCAGACCTACTAAGATCGTCCTAGTCGGGACGCCCCAACGCATAGTGGTTGAAGATGTTATTAGGGCTGGAAACATGGTTAAAGAGCTAGGCTATTCTGTATCTGCTTATGTGGAGAACTTTTCCTACGTTGACTGCGGTCAGAGATATGAGGCGTTTGGGAAATCTAAGCTGGAGGAGGTCAGTAAAGCTATTGAAGCCAAAAAGAGCATTGCATTACCGTTGAAAAAGGAAGTATCTGAGCTAGCTGACTTAGGTAGGATAGTGGAAATTTTTGATATGCATCCGTTCTCAGATATAGGTGATCTAATTGAATGAACTAAAGATTGGAGAAAAAGTTGCAAGGAACGTGACCATAGCCACTTTGGCTTTGGCTATTGGAAAGTTGGCAGCTGCATATATCACAGGATCTTTAGCAATAACTGCTGACGCATTTCATAGCTTTTCGGATCTTATTCCCATATTCGCTGCCTGGATTGGCCTTAAGATAGCTTCAAGGCCTAGAGACGAGAGATTTCCATTTGGTTATTACAAGGCAGAGAGTATAGCTGCCTTCCTAGCTAGTTTGTTTATTCTGTTGTTGGCTTACGAGATATTCACAGAAAGCTTGACTAGGCTATTTTTGCCTTATGAAATTACACATGGTGGTCTTGGGCTAGCACTTGTTTTCATTTCAATTGTTGTATCTGGTATATTAGCAAAGTATCAATTTGATGCTGCAAGGAGGGTGAACTCTCAAGCTTTGCTGGTTAATGCCAGAGAGACAGTTATGGATGTTTTGTCTTCTTGTTTGGTTTTCATTGGTGTTGTCTTTACTATGCTTGGTTATCCATGGGTAGACGGTTTGGTGGGGCTTGGTCTAGCTTTGTTTGTCGCATATTCAGGGGTTGTTAGCTTGAAGGAATCAGTTCTAGCATTAATGGACGCGAGTGTTCCTAAAGATGAGGTTAACAGGATAAAATCTGTGGTTGAGAGAATGCCGAGGATTAGAAAGGTAAAGTCAATATGGATAAGAAGGTCTGGACCATTTCTTATGTCAGAAATGGTAATAGCAGTTCCAAGTAATATAGATGTAAAGCTTGCTGATCGTATAGCAGCAGAGATTGAGGAGAAGGTTAAGGGAGAAGGGATAGATCACGTTATAATCCATGTTGAACCTCCAGAGAAAAAGGAAATATTGTTAGCAGTGCCTATAGATAAGAATGGAAAACCGTCTAGTGTATTCGGCTCTGCACCAATGTTTGCAATATACAAAGTTAGGGGAAAAAGGAAAAAGCTAGTAAAGAAAATGAGGAATCCAGGTTTTGGATTAAAGAAAAAGAGAGGAGTTAAAGCTGCTTTAGCCCTAGTAGATCTAGGTGTTGATGTGGTTAAGGTAAAAAAGATAGGTGATGATTCTAGGGAGATACTAGAAAGGGCAGGAGTTAAAGTGGTTATCGACTGAACTATTTGGTTACACAGACTAGAATTATAGTAATTTTTTCTTTAGTGTGTCAGCAACGAAATTGCTTCTTATCCATGTTGCTCTGTCTATCTTGGGATCCCTTGGGTCATTCAAAAACATTACTACATTATCATCAACTATTGCAAATCTGTAATCTCCTTCCTTCAGTATTACTTTCACTCCCCTGCTTTTTGCATCCTCTAAGACATCCCCCAAATAATTTAGTTTTCTTTCTAGACCACCTTTTGATCCTCCTAGAATCACATGCTCATTTGCGTTCTCAACCAGGGTTCTAATAGTATTGTATATATTTCTTCTATCAGCAAGATAGTACACTTCACCGGTATTTACTTTATCTCCCTCTTCATCCTTCAACAGCTCAGCTAGTTCGTCGCCTAGTATATCTAATTCCTCTAATTCTTTCTTGAATTCTTCCATCCTTTTTCTCTTTAAGTAGTCTATCGCCTTTCTTATTGGTATTGCTTCATATCTTAATGGTCTCTCTGGGATGACTTTGACTAGGCCCTTCTTTTCTAGCTTTTCTAGTATATCGTATACCCTAGGTCTAGGGATATGAGCTAGAGAAGAAAGCTGGCTAGCGGTTGCTGATTTCACCTTTACTAGTGCTAGATAAGCGGATGCTTCATAAGTATTTAGCCCTAGTTTTTTTAGGATGTCAAACGCCTTTTCCATGAGCTTCATAATGCATTGCCTCCTTATAAATATTACTACTATCTGGTTCAAATCCTTGTCGTTACTGTTTAGTTACAAAACTATTTATAAACCTTGCTGTTTTGTCTAGGATATTGGGTACTAAGTCACAATTAGCTAAAGTAACCAAATATATGTAAAAGACCGAAAGGTTTATATAGTTACTACTTAACAGTAATTACATCCTTTGCGGAGGGGATTAGATTGAGTATTAGCCTTGAAACAATGATATATGCAACAGTTATTGGATTATCAGGATTGATTGTTATTGCGTTAATAGCACTTAAGAGCATGGGTTATAGGATTAGAATAAAGAAGATAACTCAGGAAAACGGGGAATATGTGAAGGCTATATCAAAGACAGGAGATTACATGGAAAGGCCAACTGATTTTAGAGAAGAGGTTGAAAAAATGCTACTTAGCGAAGATGATTCTACTCAGAGTCAGTCTCTGGACAATTATAATAATAAGAATAGCGATCTAACCGCTGATGCACAGACTAAGCAGGATAATCAACCGAATGCTAACTCAGACACAAACCCAGACGCGAGGATAATCCTAAAAGAGGACATCCTTGGAAGGGTAGCGTATGAAAGGGGAGAATTATACAAGGATGGAAAAGAGAAAGGAGATGTATTTGTTGTAACTGAACAGTTACGAAAAGTTTATAAAGAAGGAGAAACCCAGAAAGAAGGTGGTGAAAAACAATGAATAGAGGTTTTGATATTGTCGGGAAAATATTGGCTTTGTTTGTGTTATTCATAGCTGTTCCATTTGCCATAGGATATCCGACAGCATACGTTGTGAGCGATGCTTCTGGAGGGGGCTCTGTAGTTAAACCACAGGCGATTAGTAACGCTAATCCATTGGCCCAGCATATAGTCTATTTTGACGAATGTGACAATGATATAGGCTATTCCTACGGCACTCCCTGGCCATATACAGATGATCCGCACACATGTCTTTCTGGAAAGCAAGACTGTTGTGGCTGGTATATAATGAATCATGTTCACGATCTAGGAGAAGTTATTAACGGAACTTATGATTTGTATATCCTCTATAGGCCTGGATTCAACGAAGGATGCACAGACACTGTAAAGGTCTATGTTTCTGAAGACAATCAGACCTGGACAAAAATAGCCCAAGAGCCAGTAAAGGCTCATGACATGGACGGAGATGGGAAGTATCCACAGGTCTGGCAGCAGGGCGTTCTAAATATTGAAAACTACACAGGAAGATTTAGATGGGTAAAGGTTAGCATTCCAAATTGTTTTAATGATTATTCGTCTGTGTCTGTTACAGATGCTGCGAATACACCACCTGTGGCAGGATTCACACAAACAGCGACTATAGGAAGAGCACCATTCACAGTGACATTTAATGCATCAGACAGTTATGATCCCGATGGGGATTTAGTTACCTACTCGTGGAGGTTTGGAGATAAATGGTCTGCAACAGCCACGGGCCAAGTGGTTACTTATACATACGAAGAGCCGGGCACTTATACAGTGGAGTTAATAGTAAAGGATCAAAACGGTGGATTAGGGATAGCTCATAGAACCATTAGAGTTTATTCTCAATCAGCTAATATTTCACCAGAAATAACTAGTTTCAGTTACCAAATATTGAATGACAAGCAAGTGGAGTTTAATTTCTCTGCAGAAGACCCAGATGGCCAGGACATGGATTATGCTCTTAACTTTGGAGACGGTTCTATTGAAGCATCAGGAACCATGCATAGTGGAGAAACAAAGACAGTCACATATACATATTCAGATTATGGAACATACAATGCTACATTAGTAGTTACAAATCCACAAGGCCTTGGTGACAGTGAAAGCTTGACCGTTGTGGTACAGAAACAAGTGCCAGACATTGCTATAACTAACGTAGTCACTGGGACTTTGGAAGAAACTAGAGAGGCTAGAATAAACGTTACTGTCACCAATCAGGGAACAGCAGACGTAGAGAACGTAGAGGTTAGCTTCAACTATGGAAGTTCACAGTTTGTTAACTTGAGTGCAGGCGAAACCAAGACATTGACATTTGTCTGGACACCCCAGAATTATGGTCCGAATACATTATACTTTGAGGCAGATCCAAATAATAGCATAGATGAATTAGACGAAACAAACAACGACATGGTTGTTCAAGTATATGTGAATCCGTTGCCAGACTTCACTGTTGGAGACGTGTCTGTAGATGGTATTAATGCAGCAGGACATACTCAAACAATCAATGCAGAGATACTAAATATTGGACACAAGGATGAGACGACACATTACATAATAATTGTGACAAACGCGAACAACAACAGCGATACAACAATGATACAGGGGGATGTATACGTTACAGCTGGAGGATCTGAGACAGTGTCTGTGTCTTGGACACCAGCCGCAAATGGGACATACGCCATATCAGTTAGTCTTGATAACGCTCATCAAGTAGATGAGTTGAACGAATCAAATAACATAAAAACGGTTTATGTCACAATCGGGAACAATCATCCACCTGAGATAGAACCAATAGATGATCAGATAGCTTATGTAAATGAAGAGTTTAGGCTAGTTGTGAATGCCACAGATCAAGATGGTGATACTCTGCAGTTCTCAGATAATTCAACACTATTTGATATTGACCAGCTGACTGGGGAAATAGTGTTTACACCTAACGATACTGATATAGGGAATTACACAATTGAGATAACAGTTACGGATGGGATAGATTCTACATCTACAACCTTTGATCTAGAGATAGTTCCGCCAGTGCTGGAAATAGAAAACGTTAGCGTGTCTGCAACAAATGATTCTGCTACAATAATATGGGACACGACTCAACCAGCGATTTCTAGGGTGTTGTATGGTTTAACAACTGCTTATGGGAATGTTATTGAGAACCAGACATATACAACAAGCCACGAAGTTGTATTGACCAATTTATTGCCAGATAATACTTACTATTACAGAATAGAAGTTGATGATAATTATAATCAGACAGCTGTGTATGAGTCAAGTTTCCAGACATCTCCCAATCCTGCAGGAGTGCCAGACTTGGCAATATCTGCGGTCTACTATCCATCTCAGATATTTGAAGATGAACAAGCAAATGTTACAGTGGAGATAACCAACCTGGGTGACGCTAGTACTGGCCAGTTCTGGGTTACTCTTGAGGACGGTAATACGCAATATGTATCTGTAGCCGACCTAGCACCTGGAAATTCAATTAACGTCAGCTTTGTCTGGACACCTGCTGGAACAGGGACGTTTGGATTTATTGCAACAGTAGATCCTATGGATGCAGTAAATGAAACGAATGAGACAAATAATCAGGAAACATTTACAATAACTGTTTTGGAGAGAGTAATGGATGTAGCGTTAACAGACATAGCGATGCCAGACAGCATAATTGAGGGCGATTCGTTCTCGGTAATAGTTAACGCATCTAACTTAGGAACTGAGGATCTCACAACTAATCTGACACTGTATGTGAACGGAACGGAAATAGAAACAAGGCAGTTATCCTTGACAGCAGGAGAAAATTCCACTGAAACGTTCAATCTCATACTATCTGATGTTGGTGATTATGAGATCACCGCTAAAGTAGACCCAGATAATACATTAAACGAATCAAATGAAGATAATAATGAAGTATCCAAGATAATTACAGTTGTACCTAACCAGCCACCAGTTGCAAATGCTGGAGACGATGTTAGTGTTGCTGTTGGAGAGACAATAACGTTTAACGCATCAGGCAGTTACGACCCTGACGGAAACATTACTAACTATGAATGGGACTTTGGTGATGGAACCAATGCTACTGGCATGATAGTGAACCACACATATGCTAACGCAGGTGTATACACAGTAACGCTGACAGTCACAGACAACAAGGGTGACACAGGAACAGATACGCTCACAGCTGTCATATGGGTGCCTGAGGAGAAACCAGATTTCGCAATATATGACTTAGCATACACAGAGAGAGTAAATCCAGGAGAAGACGCGTGGATAAACTTTACTGTTTACAACCTAGGGAACGCAACTGATACAGTAGACATTTCAATATATGCAAACGACGAGAAAGTATTTGAGACACAGGCATTCCTTGATGTTGGAGACGCCACTTATGTGGACTTCTATCTAGAGAACCTAACATCCGATACAAACATCACAATAGTGCTTGATGAAAACAACACTGTGGATGAATACAATGAGACAAATAATCAGGAAACATTTACAATAACTGTTAATAAACCACCAGTTGCAATGATGAGCGCAGATACTCTAAACGGTCCGACACCCTTGACTGTTACATTCAGCGCTCTCCAAAGCTATGACCCTGACGGAAACATTACTAACTATGAATGGGACTTTGGTGATGGGAGCACTGCCACTAGCATAACTGTCAATCACACTTATACCAATGCAGGCATATACACAGTGACACTGACAGTTACAGATAATGAAGGATTAACAGATTATACGGAAATGGAGATTGTAGCCTGGTCACCTGTTGAGAATGATGTGGGTGTCCAGATAACTAATTACACGGAAAGAGTGAATCCAGGAGATATAGTTGAGGTAAGGTATTACATATACAACCTAGGAAATGATACAACAGTCAATGTCTCAGCCTATGCAGATGGTATTGAAGTTTACAGCGAGGCGTTAACTCTTACAGGTGGAGAGCAGAGATATGTGGAATTCAACTTTAGCGCGCTTGCTAGCGACTTTACCTTATCCGTCGTGGCAGATCCAGATAATACATTAAACGAGTCAGATGAGAGCAACAATGAAGATTCAGTGAACGTCTCTGTCAATGACTATCCAATAGCCAACTTTACAGCTGATAAGACATCTGGGTATGCACCACTCACTATTG
>CAZZDL010000020.1:0-14769 GCA_964652335.1 Microcaldota archaeon | reverse complement strand
CGGTTTAGCGCCGCCGGCCGGATTTGAACCGGCGACCACTCGGTTAACAGCCGAGCGCTCTTCCGGGCTGAGCTACGGCGGCATGGGTGTAGTTATATCGGTTTTTATTTAAAAATAATTATGGGTTGGTAAGCCTTATGGTAGGAATTCCTTGTTTTCTATCTTTTCTGGAAGGTATCTCTTTGTCATGAATTGGAGACCCCTAGATGACAACGCTTCCAACTCTGCTTTGTATCCCTTCTTTATCATTAGGTTTAACTCCTTTTGCCATTCTTTCTTCTGGAACCAAGGATATTGCATTAGCTCCTTGGCTCTCTTTATGTCCACATCTTTGGCCTTTATTGTATAATTTTTTAGATCATACTTTTCTATGTCGCTTATGGTTAGACCTATATACTTTGCCTGAGGAGTTCCTAGTTTATCTGTAACGTGGGCGAGGTTCATTGACCCCCATTTTATAACTGAGTATATATACCATCCGTACGCATCTGCATCTGTGAACACAATAACAGGTAAGTTATGTTCCATAGCTAGTCTATTGATCAGCCTTCTAACTCCCCTGGCTGCTTGTCCCTGAGTGGTTATCAGTATCATATTCTCTTTCTTCCAGAATTTATCTTCATGCATTCTTTCAAAGGCCGCGTTTTTCTCCACAACCAAAACATAATCTGCATTTACTTCTTTGAACTCAATATCTTCTACATTAGATGGAATTGCCCAACCACCAGAACCTAGCTTTGACCAGTCAACCTCATCTCCTCTGTCTACAATAGTTACATCTCCAACTACTCTTCCTCTTACATCGGCATTTAGGTGCATTTCTTCTCTTAGTATGTCCTCTGCAACCTCTAGGTCAACAACCACAGCATCTGATTCTGTTTGCTCTTCAAATGTATTTTCCTTTGTTCCAGGTATTGTCTTTTTCAATGCATAATACATGTCTCTTAGACTGGTGTGCAGATTCTCTGTTACCAAATCCTTTGCGAACGCTGCCACGAGAAGGGTTTGCATAAACTTCCTAGTATGCGCCACATTCAGGAAATATCTTTTAGCTACCTTAGTCCCTAGCTTTAATCTCTGCAGATCCTCATCAAATTCTATATTTGACAACGACCTAACAGGAATATCAATATGAGGATTTTCACCCTTTTCTATTTCTCCGACTATCTTTTCCCCTAGAGCCTTCAACTTTCTAAGAACCTCTTGTCTTCTTCCTTCACTTCTTTGCTTTTTCGTTTTCTTCTTCGGCATTATCATCTCCTCCATTTTCTTCCTTATCCCATTCTGCATATTTCCTCTCTACAATAATCATTAACTTCTTCTCTATTTCGGCTTTGGGTTTTCCAGTCAGCTTTTCTAGGGCAGATGCAATTTCAGGTATGTATTTAACAAGGGTTAGTTTTCTTTGCTGTTTCTCATGAGCCCTTGCTTTCCTTGATATGCTTATAGATATCCTTCTGGCAATGTCCTGCAATGCTAGTTTCACTTCTTTATGTATCTCTTCTTCATCTGATATTGCTTGTTTACCTGCTGATGTGTATGGTATATACGTTGACGTTATATTCACAACGATGGTCAATGGAACATTATCCACGTCTTTTATCCCATATCTCTTCCAGTCAATCTCATTCACAACCTTAGTTATCACATCTGCACCAGCGTCAAATAGCAAAGGAGCTCTATTGGCAAACCTCATCAATTCCATTTTTTTGCTTCCCCCAACAGATCTACCTGCCTTCCCACCGTATGCAATACCTGCTTCAACTATGAATGGAACTCCACCCCTGTACACACTAGGTGGTCTTGTTATTACCTCATGAAACTCTGGTTCAAGGACATTTAGTATAGCCTTCTCAATCTGCTTCTCTCCTATTGGATAGAGATTCTTTGTAGATGGAGCGAGGAATTTCACCTTCTTTATCGCTTCAACTATGGCTGCTGCTTCTTCCCATGTTATAGAATCTGGTTTTCTGTTGAAGTCTATACCAGTTAGCTCCTCAATCTCTTTTGCCTTTGCAGTGCTCATTCTATCAAATGTTTGAACCAAGAAGCTCCTAATGTTTCTAGCTTTTGTTCTAGACGCGTAGTCTAGCAGATCATGTGCAGTTATACCATAAGGATGTGGCTTTGATGGTTTTGGTATTTTTGGCAGAATATGAACAGCCCTGTCCCAGGTATGCTTGGCTCCGTCAGGATCTTTGAATGTTATCTTTGCATGTGGATTTGCTACGGCTGTCCTTCTCAGGTACTCATACGGACCATACTCATTGTTTACATATTTTACTCCCTTAAACTCTCCTATGACTTTAGTCCCCCTCATAGTTCCAGGGTATTCTTTCTCATCACTTATGACTGGTTCGTTTTTCTTTACATCTATCATGACCGAACATTCATATATCATGCCGTTTCCTGTTGACGTTATCACTCTAACTGGCTTCCCAGTAGTTATCTGAGCATACATCGTACACCCAGCAGCCCCAATTCCCTGCTGCCCCCTCTGCTGTATGAATCTGTGAAATTTTGTTCCAGCAAGCATCTTTCCAAATACATTCCCTACATGCTTCTTAGGTATTCCTGGCCCATTATCTTCTGTTATAACCTTGTAATGCTCTGGACCTAGTTGTTCTAGTTCTACTTTTATGTCTGGAAGTATACCAGCTTCTTCACATGCGTCTAGTGCATTGGTTACGTATTCATGGACTATTGTAGTCAAAGACCTAATCTTTCCAGAGTAACCAAGCATTTGCCTGTTTCTCTTGAAGAATTCAGCCACACTGTGCTCTCTGAATTCTTTAAATATAGTATCTGCCTTTCCAGCCATAAAAACACCTCAAAAGATATTTTGCATCCTCCTCTGTATGTGCTTGTACACGTCTCCATGTGGAGTTCCGTTTAGTAACATTACTATCCCTTCTTTTGCTATTTCTACATTTTCTAATGGACCTATTATGCTAACTGTTTTCCCGTAAATAGAGACCTTTGTCCCAGTTAATGTTTCAAACATTTTTCTAGCTTTCCCTTGGGTTCCTATCACCCTGGCCCTTTGTCTGATTAATGCATTCCTAGATTTTCCAACTATGTCTTGAATGTTCACTGTGACCAGATAATAATCATCGCTAGCTAGGAGCAGGGCATTTTCAGGTGAGAACCCCCTAGCTATGGCCTGGACAATATTTTTAGCCTTTAATGCATTCTCTGCCGAATTCTCGTCATATAATATGTCCACTTCACCTGTTTTGCTGTTTATGTCTAGCTTTACTCCAGTCAGCTTTTCAATCTTTTCTCTAACTTTCCCAGATTTTCCTATCAGTACCCCTATCCTATCCTTTGGGACAATTAGGTACGTTTTAAACTCCATGCTAACCCGTCCTTATTTTAGACTAAAAGCTTTTGAAAGCCAGAATTACTGCCTATTTTATAGATTTTTAACTATAAAAAGCTTTTATTGGTGTAATGATGGATGGTTTGAGCAATAGGCAAAGAAGTACACCGCTTTGTAGGGAAAACATCCTGAAATATTATAAGTTATGTTTGTTTGAATATGAACATGCCAGGCAAGACTGTTAACAAGCCAAATAAAGATATCAAGGGATATTTTACATTGAAAAATAGAATATTCTTTGGGCTTTCCGACATTATTGGAAAGAAGAAAGAGTTCAAGCCGATATCTGCAGAGAGGTTAAAAGAGATACTTGAAAAGCCCCATACCATTGAAAGGGAGGAGATGAATACATTGAATCTATTTTTTGCCATATACAAGCTTCAACGAACAAACCTAATTGAGGAGGAACTAGCTTCTGGGAGAAAGCCAGGAGAGTTGGTATCAAATCTTATCAACCATGCGAAAAGGGTTACGGAGAGTATATTCAAATATGAAGATAAGCTGAGAAGGTCAAGGCGAAATACGATCTTCTCTAATTGGAACAGGGCAACAGGATTGGGCGATGTAGAGGATATTTTGAAGAGGATGGTGGGTGTTGTTACTCCAGATGAGAATGGCAAGTTTAAAGAGCCAATAACATCGCCAATTGGCCTTGACATATTCTTGATGAGTTTAAGAGAGTACCAGAAGGAATACGAAAAGCGACATCACGGATAGCTTAATCAGAATACACCTTGCTAAGAATGTCGTCCATAGTTACATTTATTCCCAGCTTTGAGAAGTAGTTGGCTATATTTCTTGCATCTCTTTCTAGGAATTCCCTTGCCCTTGGATGGCCAAGAGATACGCCCTGCGCAAAGTCTATCAGCCAAGGTTTTTTCCTCCAATATAAAATATTGAATTCGCTTAAATCGCTGTGAACAAGCCCATAGGAGTATAACTTTTTCATGTCGTTTACTATCTCCTCTAGCGTCTCCTCTGGGTTATCTATGATCGTGTCTTTTAGTAATGGAGCAGGGGTTTCGTTGCCTATGTACTGCATGACCAAAACGTTTCCAGCGAACGCGTAAGGCTTTGGACATCTGACACCAGCTTCTTTTCCAATTCCTAGGTTTCTAAATTCTTTTTGGCACCAGGCTTCCACAAGCTTACGTCTATTTCTGCTTACCCTTGGGAATCTTGGATCTCCATTTATGTATTCGTACATTCTTCTGAAGTCAGAGGTTTCCACCCTGTATATTTTAACAGCCCTTTTCTTCCCATCTCTTGTTAATGCCTTGAATACGTTAGCCTCTTTTCCCAGGCTGATTACATGCACAAGCCCTTGCAGATCTGCCTTTAGAAATGCTCTGAATAGATTTCCTATGGTGTAATGGTCAAAAACACTATCGTATATCTTTTTCCATTCTCTGTCCTTTATTGTTCTCTTTTCTGTCAGTAAAAACTCCTTTTCAAAGGATTCAAATTTCATTTCTTTCCACCGAGTATCTTCAATAATTTTTCTTTTTCAATTGCAAGCGTTCTTGTAAGAAGATCTATTTCTTCTTTTGGTATCATCACACCAATTCCCCCGCCGGGCAGTCTTAAACTACCCCTTGAATAGAGATATATATTGCGGATGGTTTCTCTGAGATTTACATACCTACCCTCAGATATTTTTGCATCTGATAGATATCTGGCGAGATCAATTAAATGCTTGGGGACTTTCCCATATACTTCTATAGAATTATCAGTAACCTTTATCATCCCTTTTCTTTTTGGAACTCCTTCCTCAAGGACCTTATGCACTATTAGGCCAAGAGAAGGGGCGACAAGTATACCTATTTCCCAGCCTTCGTTTTCATTTTTTATATTTTCATGTACCTTCTTCACTCTTGGATTCATTCCTTTAAATGCCATTCTCATTCGCATCTTCAATCGTTCTTTCTCCTTGAAATCAAGTCCTTTTGGTGACATACTCTTCTTTTTGGTTTCAAGGTTAAAAATCCTTTGGCAGTCATGTTCTTGGAACACAGAAAACATTATTAACTCTACTTGCATTTGAATAGTCATGATTTACCCCTTAGTCATTGGAGGGATTGATCAGGGAAGATATCCTGGGCATACAAGTATAGTCTTGAATTTCTGCGGTTGTGATCTTGCTTGTAGGTACTGTAATGCAATCAGGTTTGTGAAATCTGTTGGCTGCAGAAAGCTGACTACATCCGAAATTCTTAACGAGATAGTTGAATTCATGCCGATGATAGATTCTGTTATCATGACAGGAGGAGAGCCAACCATTCACAATCTATATCCATTGGCAAAGCTTATCAAAAGCCAAGGCCTGAAAATAAAGCTAGAAACGAATGGGCAGAATCCAGACCTCATAGCTAGATTATGTAGGGAAAAGCTGGTGGATACAGTGTCTCTGGACATGAAGGGTAGCAAGTTCAATGTCAAGCTTGCAGAACTGCTGACAGGTAAAGGGGAAGAATATTTCCATAATATTGATGAGACCCTAGCAGGGATAAGCTGTGACTTAGAGATAGTCTTCCCAGTAATCCCCTACGTCACAGATGATCCTAGGATGGTTAGAAGCATATCTCTTATAGCTAGAAAGCACAATGCAAGATTTATCCTTCAAGAATTTGACCCTGATCAAGGTACACTGGATCCAGAGTTTGAGATACTGCCCGCAACAAGGAGGAGCGATTTGATTGATCTGTCTAGGGAAAGCATGGCCGAAACGTACATAAGAACTAGGAAAGGAGGGCTAGAATTTATAAAACCAAGACCTTAATCATTAAACAGCTTTTCACTAGCTTTTAGCTTAGATTCAATTTCTATTAGCTGCTTTTGAATATCATTCATTAATTTTTTGAAATTGTCTTCACTTATCTGCATCTTTAGATACTTGTACTGCAGTATCTTTTTCTGGTGCTCTAGCTCCTTTTTCTTATCCAAGAGTGGCTTCCTTTTTGTCTTCCATAGCTCTTCCACTTGCTTTAGTAAGACCCTTGCTTTTCCCCTGCCAATACCTCTCTTGATTATTTCACTAATTATTTCTTTTTCATTTTTTCCCGTGTCTAGGGACTCCATAATGAATCTCTTTAAAGGCTTTTCAGATCCTGCTTTTACTTCCTCCTTAGGCTTTTCCTCCCTCTTGGGTACTTCTCTTGTCTTCCTACCGTGCTTTTCCCCCATCTTTGCCAGGTCTATCTCTTCAAACAGCACAGGCTTTTCCTTTTTCTTAGGCTTTTCCTCAGGCTCTTCCTCCAATACAGTCTCAATCTCTGTAGGCAGTTCAGCTGCCTCTACTTTTTCTTCTTTCTTCTTTTCCTCCTTTTCCTTCGCTTTCTTCTCTTGTTTAGTTTCTCCAACCTCTTCTGGGAATAATTCTGACTCTGGCGTGATAGGCTGGCCTGCAAGTAAGGACTCTATTCCAGCCTCTGATTTCTCTTCTTCAAACAAGCCTAGGTCCCTTCCCATTTCACCTTCAAGGCCTTCAGTTCCCACCATTTCTCCCTCAAGTCCAGTTTCTAGTTCTTCGCCAGGTCCAGTTTCTTCTACTTCTTCTCGCTCTCTCCTAGATCTCCTCCTTCTCCCACCGCTTGGTCCCTTTCCCTTTAGAGCTTTTACTCCAATCACTAGCACAATCAAAATCAGCATTCCTGTTAATCCTGCCTTTACTATCTCTGGGACTCCTGCGAAATAGGGCCCTACTACTGGTAAGTTATCCCAAAACTCAAACATCCATAGAATTTAACCAATCGGCTTATAAAACTATTTGTGTGCTAGTATAAACCTATCGTCACTGTCCTTTCTTGCAAAACCCACCCGTTCAAACTGCACAATTTCGTCAACCTTTACATTAGCTACTCCTTTCTCTGCCAGACACTCTCTTTCTACTAGGCTTTCTTCATTGAAAACCCCATCTTTAAACAGCATATCAGGAATTATAAGCTTTGTCTTTACATTATCCATAGTAACCCATTGTATCTTAGGAATCCCTTTTATCACTTCCTCCCCCACATATTTGGCGTTCAATGGGTCTGTAGATGTTATTTCAATATTGTACAAATCCTTTAACCTAATCTTGTCCCCAGGTTTTAATGTTTCTGCATCCGATCTGGATATGAAGAATATACCAGAGGTCTCTACCTCTCTAAACCCCCTCTCAGGACAGTTTGGATGTAATTTTAGTCTAGCTGTTTTGTTGGGAGCATTGTTAACTATTATTCTTACAGGGTCTATGACTAGGAAGTATCTATTTGCCATTGGGTCGAGCAGTTTTCTGTTTATTGAAAATAGGTTTTCCCACGATATCGTTGGCTGTGACGTAGACAAACCTAGCTCCATGGCAAGCCCCTTTATCGTTTCCGGCAGTATTCCTCTTCTCTTTAAACCAGCCAGGGTTATCAGCCTAGGATCGTCCCAACCAGTTACCTTCCCTTCCTCTATCAGCCTAGCTATTTCCCTCTTGCTAGCTTTCATTCCTTCAACATTGAATCTTGAATAATGGATTATTGTAGGGCTCCTTAAGCCCAAGTCATCTCTGATTGCATTTTGTAGTTCGTTCCTTAGTTCAAACTCATTTGATCTTAGTACATGGGTTATACCCAATATTGAATCCTCTATAGAACAAGCGAAGTCATAAGTAGGCCAAACCCTGTATTTGTCTCCTTGTATCGGATGTTCTGCATTTATTATTCTTGCTAGTGTGGGATCTCTCATTACAGTATTTTTTGACTTCATATCTCCCTTATACCTTAGGACAGCCTCTCCTTCTTTGAGTTCTGTTAGCATTTTATTCCATAATTCTAAATTTTCCTCAACGCTTTGTTCTCTGTGCTCACATCCCTGCCCGAGCTCTCTATTTTTCTTTATCGTCTCCCCATTGCACGTACATACGTATGCCTTTCCTTTTTTTATCAGATCTTCTGCATATTTGTACATAATGGGTATGTCCTCTGACATGTAATGTTTCTCATCCCAATCAAGCCCTAACCATTCTAGTCCAGATTCCATGGCTTCGTAGTATTCTTTCTTTTCCTTTCTAGGGTTTGTATCGTCAAATCTTAGTATTACCTTTCCCTTGTATTGCCTAGCATAATACCAGTTGAAAAAGAATGATATTGCATGTCCTATATGTGGGTATGCGTTTGGTTCAGGAGGCATTCTGGTTACAACTTTTCCTTCTTCTGCATTCGGCAGTGGAGGAAGCGTTCTTTCTTTTATTTCTTCTTTTACCATCAGGTCTGGATATTTTTCAAGCTCCTTTGCTATTTGGTCATGGTCCATCTTATTTACCTTATCAACTATCTCCCTGACCATGGGCATGACATCTCTTGGGTTTACCCGTGCCTCTTTGCACCGGCCGAAGACTTTATTTGCTACAGCTTTTATATCGGCTTTACCATAGGAGTATGCGTTTTTCAATGCGTACTTCCGGATAATTTCTTCCAATTTATTCATTTTTCTTTCCCCTCATAGCCTTTAGCACAAATCTTGCTTCCTCTGCTTGATACATATGCCCATTAGCCTCTAGTTCCTCAAGCCTTTTAATGAATGGCTTTAGTAGCTCAGGATTCTTATTTGCTATGAATACTAATAAATTTGATGAATTAATCGCAATTTGAGTAGGGGATCTCTCCAAATTTTTTACCAGTCTTCCAATTATCTCAATGCTTTCTGGCTTTTCTGGTTGTATCAAACCTTTCTTGATTGCATATTCAACCAACCTTTTGGCTGCAGTTAATCTGCCGAACTTATCAATATTATCTATAATCCCTTCAATATGTGATAACTCTAACTCTTTCAGTTCATGATCTTTCAGTTTAGCTATCTTTCTAGCGGCAAGAAAACCAAATCTTTCACCAGTTTTCTTTACTAGTTCAGACAAAGGACGCGCCATGCTAGATATTACGATTTATTTTAATTAATACTTGTTGCTTACTCAACAGAGGCTTAGTCCCTTTTGCAGGATTAAAATATAGCCTTTCCAGCCTCCCTATTTGCGTAATGTTTTATATCTATCCCTCTGGCTAGGCACCATTCCCTAAGCTTTCCTGTTATCACTAGGTTTGTTTCCTTCAATTCTCTTACATTGGATGAACCGGTTAAGAACATCGCAATCTTAAACTCGTGCAACATCCTTATGAGGTTTGTCTCCAAAAGCTCCTTCCCACCAGCTAGGTACCATCTAAGCGCTGGCAGGCCAATTCCTACTAGACTGGCACCTAGTGCTATTGCCTTTGCAGCCTCCATACCATTCCTTATTCCACCGGTGGCTATAGCTGGGAGTATAGGAGCGACTTCTAGCACACTGGCTGCTGTTGGTATTCCCCAGTTTATGAATGGCGTTTTTTCACCATGCCTCATTGCTTCTATTAGCACCCAATTGGTTCCGCCAAATCCACCGATATCTACTGCCTTTACTCCGGCGTGCCTAAGCTTTATGGCTATTTCCCTACAAACACCATTCCCAACTTCCTTTGCTATAACAGGTATCTCTCCTGCTAATTCTTTAAGCAATGGAAGTTTATCTTTGAAATCCCAGTCTCCTTCAGGCTGTACAGCTTCTTGTGCAGGATTCATGTGAACAGCCATCGCGTCTGCTCCTATTTTTTTCATGGCTTTCTTTATCTTGTCCTTTGGATAGTCTCCTAGCTGAGCTAGACCTATATTCCCTATGACTAGTGTTTTTGGAGCTTCTTCTCTGACGTAGTAGCTTTCCCATGTTTCTGCCCGTTCAAGCATTGCCCTTTGGCTTCCGAGACCGAACCCTATTCCCAAGTTTTCCGCCACTTTAGCTATGTCTCTATTTATTTCCTTTGCTTCTTCAACACCGCCTGTCATCCCAACAATCATGAACGGGTATTTTAGCTCTTTACCTAAAAACTTAGTCTTTGTGTTTATATCATTAAGATCAAGCTCAGGGACACTCTCATGAACAAGAATTACATCATCAAACCAGGTGTCTCCATATTCAACCCTTTCCCTGGCAGCTATATGAAGATGATCAAGCTTTCTCTTTCCGGTTGTCCAAGACATGCAATCACCAAACAATTAATCCAGTTGCTATTTAAATTATCTATTGTTTAGGTCTGATTATTGTACCAAGCCCTGTTTCACCCATAAGAGCTTTGTATAAAACTCCTGGCTTTGTTATGTTTATTATCTCTGACTCAAGCCCTTCCTTTGCTAGGTCCACAAGCTCTGCTATCTTTCTGGCCATCCCTCCAGTGACATCTGTGGAATTTGAACCCCCGATTTCTAGCCCTGTCAGATTGTCTGGAGTTATCTCCTTAACCAGCTTTGCATC
This sequence comes from Microcaldota archaeon, assembly GCA_964652335.1. Taxonomy (GTDB): domain Archaea; phylum B1Sed10-29; class B1Sed10-29; order WALL01; family WAMD01; genus WAMD01. Next base: position 4,084 of record CAZZDL010000020.1, on the reverse strand, counting down.
TGGATTCCTCTTTGGATCGGCAGTGAATACTCCGTCTACGTCAGTGCCAAGGATAAGTCTTTTGGCTCTTAGATTATGGGCTAGATACGGCGCCAAATGATCTCCAGATAGTATTCCTATACCTCTTGAGTTATCAAGTAGTACGTCCCCATGGGAGACAATGACTAATCCAAGGTCAAGGAATTTTTCCACGACGTTTAATGGGAATTGGACTAATTTTCCATTGCAGAGAATTCCACCAGCACTTGGTTGGAACGGCATTGCCTTTACTCCGTTCTCTTGGAGAGTCTTTACAACTTCATGGTTTAGCCATTCCATCCACCTGTGGGTTATCCCTATACCCTTCACCTGCTTTTCTGATTTTAGCCCTAGGTGCAAATCATATTTCTTTGCGTATATATGCCCAAATGGTCCAGCCCCATGGACTATTATGAGCCTTCCATTTGGCTTTTCAGACAATGCATTTCCTATCTCCTTTGCTACCCTGTCAAGGTTTTCCCTGTTCACCTCAGGTTTATCATCCTCTTTCCTTGTTATTACGCTCCCACCAATCTTTATCACGGTTAGGTTATCATTCTTGACTCCCATCTTTGATTTTGACAGTCCTTCCATTCTAGTCACCGTAAACATTTTTTCTCAATCCGCAAGTAATGAGCATTAGCCCGTTATTAATTTCTTTATATATGACTCGTATATTGGATATTCTTATGGAAAAATAACCGCTGAGATCGTATCGTAGTGGTTTTCCTTTGTGTCCCTCTTGTAACTTTTGTATTGCCTTTTTTACCTTTTCTCTTGCTTCATTATCTAACTTATTATATGCTTTAAGGAAGGTCTTAGTGTAGTAGATATCCAATTTTATTCCTCCCCAAGTTTGTTGATGTCTTTCAGTTTGGTTACTCTCCCAGCTTTAATGTCTTCTTCACTCTTTTTTATGTCGTCCATCATAGCTTTGTCAGCCATTATCTCAAGCGTTTCCATTATTTCTTCCAGTTCCCCAAATCTTTTTACCAGGTCAGAGAATACCTCTTTAGGTATTGGCACGTATGCAGTTTCCATGTTACCACCATACTAGATTTATATATTGTTATTTTTAATCACTATCTTTGATTTTGACAGTCCTTCCATCTATTTTCACCTTCATACCTGTTTTTATCTTGGATATGTCTACCTTGTCAACCATTGGAATATCCGATATTATTGCCCCCACAGCAATTATGGGTTCGCTTTCTTTTACTATTATTCCCAGAGGGGCCTTTCCATTTTTCTTTAGTCTGTACATTGTATAGCTCCCAACGGTTGATCCCTTCCCTGTCGGGAATACGAGTATTTTTCCAGCTATTGATTTTCCTTCTAGTGGGTGTCCCTTTTCTATTATTATGCCTGTGTCTGGATCCACATTTCCATAAAAGCCAATAGGCTCAGGAGACACAAGCGCTTCTCCCTCAACATTTCCTTCCTTTATGACTCTTCCCTCTAGTATCATTCTTTCCACCTTCCAGTTATAGCTGCCTCCACACATTTCTTTGTTGATCCCATTCTAATTGCAAACCCTTGGTTAGCTAGGTACCAGGCGTATTTTCCAGAATTCACAGCTATGCTCTTGAACCCAAATCCCTTTATTGGAGATACAACTGCACACATGTCTGCGACAATCTTTCCACCCGCATTCTCAATTATCTTGTCTAGTCCCATCCTTTTGGCTATTTCCTTTACTGGCTTGGACGTGGTTATCCAGAGCTCAGCTTTCAATTGCTTGCCTTTCACTAATCCAGCGATCTCTCTCAATTCTTCTAAGCTTGCATGTGGACATCCGAATACAACTAGGTCAATCTCTGTCTCACCTTTCCCTATTGCTTCAATAACCTCCTTCTTCTCTCCTTCTCCAAATGTGATTGTTTGATAATCATCTTTTAGTATATTCTCCCCATGGATCCTAGCCTCTGGAGTTACTCCTTCCACATGATACAAGGCTATTGCACCACTTGCGGCGGCTGCAGCTCCCAATTGCTTCAGCTGATCAGAGTTTGCCTTTAGGCTGGTGAAGTATGGAACAGAGCTTCTAACATGTTTCCCTGTCCAATATCCTAAAAATCCAAAGTCTGCATAGTCATTAATATCTGCTTCAACGATTATCTTATACTCGGCCAATCTGTTTTCATCTAAGTGATATCCATATTCGGCTGTCCTTCCAGTTATGGCAGCAGCGATTGCGCTTGGCCCACCTTCCCTGTTTGTCCTTGCACCGATTACACTGTTTGCAAAGCTAACAGCAGACGATTCTGCCCATGCAATATGGTCTCCAAATTTAGGGATATTCCCTGCTAGATATGGGGTGCATGTACATGTCGGTGGAATCCCCATTTTCTCAAATGCATGTATAACTGCTAGCTGCTTTTCTGCAAAGTCCTTTTCAAAGCCTATTTTCTCCCAGTCGTCTAGGTCCATTCCTGCTGGATTTAAAGTAGTAGGGACTCTTACTCTTCCTCCAGCGTTTGCCCATTCTTCTAGGAACTCTATCCCAGCATCTCCTAGGTTCTTGTACGAAACCCCAGCTACCTGTACACTAGTTACTGGCACCAATCTCTCTGCCCCATATATCTTGCCTAAGGCAACAATTATCTCCATTGCCTTTTGAATGCCAGCTCCGTACTCTCCTGCAAGCATTGATTCTTCTTCTTTTGTTAAATGCATGAGCTCACCTTTCATTCTTTTTGATTAGCTGATATAAAAATTTAAAACTAGATTGTCGGCATATGCCGACAAATGTTAATTTTTTCCTTTCACGATTATAGACCATCCACCCCATGAGTATAATGCGTATATTATGCTGGTGACTAGACTATGCATTAAACCAAGGTTATATTTATATATAACTTTGGTTAAATATCTTGTATGAAAATTCCAATAGAAAAAAGAATCAAGAGAAGAAGACAGCTGGAAATGGCTAGGATGCAGGATGTCCTAGTGGACTTTGTAGTTTCACTCCCTAGCCCGGCTGTGTTTCATGGAGGAACCGCTATTTGGAGGGTTTATGGAGGTAGAAGGTTCTCTGAGGACCTAGACTTTTATTATGTATGGAAGGACAGCAAGGGCATAAAGGAAAGGCTTGATTCATTTATACAACCGTTTGACATGCAATTGAGGAAATTCAAGTCCACAGGCAACACAATATTTTCTGATATAGAAAGAAATGGTATCCATGTGAAGCTTGAGTTTTCGAACCAGGAGAAGGAAGGCATTATTGGAAGCTATGAAAGGGTGGATGGTACATTTGTATCTGTATATGTCCTACCCCCTGAAGAGATATTCAAAGAGAAGGTAGATGCATTTTTGTCTAGACACTTGGTAAGGGATTTGTATGATCTGATAACTCTTTATCCATTATGTGACAAGAGGCGTATTCGTCAAGCAGTAGCTGCCCTAAAGGCTGGGATTGAGAAGCCAAAGGACATGGACATCTTAAAGACAATAGTCATTGATGGATTAGCCCCAACCTATGATCAGATGAGGAGGACGATAATGAGATGGTAGTGCTTGAAAAATTTAGGGACTGGCCCGTCTTTAGTTTTAAGGATGTGGAAAAGCTAGTTGGTAAAAGCTATGCAAAGCTGATTATCCACAACTATCTTTCTTCTGGCAAAATACACAAATTAGGAAAAGGTATTTATTCATTCCATGACGATCCAGTCCTAGCAGTTTACGCATTCAGACCGTCTTACCTAGGGCTAGAGTTTGCACTTTCCTTTTATGAGGTTTGGGAACAAGAGACTGTTCCAGTGGTCATAACCAGCAGGAGGGTTAGACTAGGTGTGAGGCAGGTGCTAGACAAGAATGTCCTGATAAGGTATATGAAGCCCAAGGGCATGTTTGGATATGAGAGTAAGAGGTATGGGGATTTCTATATCCCTGTTTCCACTCCAGAGAAAACTCTAGTTGATTTTGTGTACTACAACGAGCCCGTATATGAAAATGCTTTTGATAGTCTAGTCTCTTTATGCGATATGAAGATAGTTAGAAATTATTTGAAAAGGATTGGTCTAAGAAAGAAGGCAAAGTTCAAGGATGCTAGGGATTTGGTTAG
>CAZZDL010000019.1:0-15061 GCA_964652335.1 Microcaldota archaeon | reverse complement strand
ATAGCCCCGGGCGGATTCGAACCGCCGTCGCAGGGTCCAAAGCCCTGCATGCTTGGCCACTACACCACGGGGCTGTTGGAATATTTTTCTTGTTAAGGAATATTTAATTGTTTTTACGATTCTCATGAGTTATACGGGTATTATTAGAGATAAAACTATGGACATGAAAACAAAAGAAAAATGGGGCTATTCTCAGTAATACTCTTGAAATACATTCACGCATGACCCAATGTTTTCCTGATACCAGTTATCTACTTTATTGGTCACTGTATGTATTCCTTCTCCTTCACTAACTTGAACTACCTCTGTGTATTTCTGAAGGTAAATATTATAGTGGTAGCTTGCCGATTCATAGTCTCCAGTTTTTAGGTATTCCACATATTTCTCGAGCTCCTCCAAGCCCTCTATATATGTATCCCAGGAATCTATCACTTCTTGGTTATAATCAATGATTCCTAGTTCGGCTTGTTGATTTTCTAGCTGTTGAATTTCCCTAGCTATTTGTTTCAGTTTTTCTATATCAGAGATAGCATCGTCATAATTCCCTACATTTATTTCATTATCTATTAGACTCAATTTCATCCTCAATTTTTCAGTTTTTTGAAGTTTTACTCTGATAACATTTATGAATTCCCTGTAGGTTTTCATTGCATCCAGACACGAATTTATCTGGGCCTTTTTAGACTGATATGCTGCTATTTTGTCGTCTATTTCATTTAGCAGTCTCATCTCGTTACTTGAAAGCAAGTCAACGTTGATATCCTGCTTTGACGTCTCAACATAATTTGTTAAATTTTCTAAATATTGCATTTCGTCTTTAATCTCGTTTTCATAAGTTTCCATTTCGTTTACCATAGAATCTGTGATCGTTAGGTAGTTCATTAAACTGCTCCATTTGTAGTTGTTATGGTAGTTTTGGAAATCTACATATATGTTTCCCAATGCAGTTTCTAGATTTTTATTGATCTGTGGTAGTTCATTTACAAATTTCTCTTTTTCCTGTAATTGGACGCAACCGCTGAAAAGCGCGCCAAACATTACTAAAATCAAAATCCCAATATAGCCTTGTTTTTGATTAATTAAGATTCCTGTCATAGTACAATTAAGTGGGTCATTGTTTAAAAATTTATCCAGCATCTGACACAACAACTAATTGCAGATCTAACTAATTAATAGAACCACACTACTAAACATTTAAAGTAGTTTAACTCTAATTCATAAGGTGAGTATTATGAAAAAACTCATTGCAGCAATCTCTCATTTCCCTGTTTTGCTATGGATAATAGGGCCCTTAATTGCCTGGCCATTTGCAAAGGACAAAGATACAAAGTTTCAAGTAAAACAAGCATTCATCTGGCAGCTGTTATGGCTGGTAATTCTAGGCATCCTCTGGACAGTCTCTCTAGTTACTCTTCAAGTTAACCAACTGTTAGGTCTAGCCTTCAAGTCAGTTACATATTTTCTAGCTATAATCGCTCTAGCTTATGCAATTTATGGCTGTTACAAGACCCTAGAAGGGGATAAGTTTAGATACCCCATAATCTCTAGTTTTCTACGGTGAAGTAGGTAGCCTTGTGCCACCTATGTCGGCACGTCCGCGAACCGACTATCGGCTCTATGGGCCCGTAGCTCAGCTAGGATAGAGCGGCCGGCTTCGGACCGGCAGGTCGGGGGTTCAAATCCCCCCGGGCTCATACTACAACGCCATCATTCTTCTACAGCCTCTTCCTCGGATCCCTCTTCCTTCCTTGGCTTGATCTTCCAAATTATATCAAGCAAGAATCCTGTTACTCCTTGAGGGATATTCACAACAATGCTAGCCACAAACAAGAAAATCCCAGTCTCTAGGAATGCAATTATCCATTGAATATTGTCAAGCAAAGGCTTTACAAACTCTATCTCCTTGATAGTTTTTTTGGCAGTTTCCTTGTCAATGCTTAGGCCTTCACCTATCTTCTCCTTTATTATTTGAGAATAATTTTGCGACTTTATCTCATTATAAACTTGGTCTATAATCTGCTCCCTAGCACTAACGCACATCTCTTGAGTCGCCGTGTCATTACATGGCATTGCGGACTCGACCATAGAGGCTATTTCGTCCCTAGACGGAAGCATTGAATTTACTTGGTTCTCAACTGCAGACGCGATTGCATCTTGCATACCGGACAAGCTGGACGTTACTTGATCTGCTAGGGATGAGACTAGCAAGTCTTGATACATGGATGGGTCGGCACTTACAGTTATGAATGCAGACAAAAACACCATCAACGCAGCCAGATACGTTGGCAAATGCTTTCCAATACCAATTAATCCGGGCACAAGCATTCCAATACCAAACCCAATAGCTGCAATATTCTTGAAGGCCAGAGCTGAGAATAAAATGAAGCTAGCTACTGTAAGAATTGGGTTCTTTTCCTTTATCACAACAGCCATGCCTATTCCAAGGAGAACGCCACCAACTATTGGCAATATTTGAATCATACGCATAGGATCAGGCATTGCCATATATGAGAACACGTCAAGGTTCAGATCAAGGAACAAGTACAACCCTATTAACGCTAGTACTAAACCTATTATCCCAATAACACTTGGTCGCTTCATACACAAAGAAAATCAGACATTCTTTTTAAATCTTCCCATTACTTAGTCAGAATTTTACACCCATCTTTCTCAACGATCACAGTGACTTCCCTTTGACTTACCAATCCAGAGTCTACTAGTACTGGATATGCCCTAAAACTACCAGACATAACTAGTTCTCTCAGTGCGGTTTTCAGGCTTAGTCCACTCACTACTTCCCCCAACCATCTTTCTGAAAATGGCAAGGTTTTGAATTTTTCCATTGCGAATGAATAAACCTTTCTAGCGTTTTGACTTCTGACTCTTGGGGCTGATGCTATGGAGAATATACTAGTGAAGCTTCCGTCATGGACAAGCCCTTTACCCATGCTTGCGAATGGCTCTAGGGCAAGGATCATACCTTCTTTTAATTCAAAGCTATTAGCTGGGAAGTTGGGGACAGAGTAACCAGTGTGCAGAATCCATCTTGAGATAACGTGCCCGCCCAAGTTTCTAATTGGTTCAAATCCATATTTTTTTATGGTTTCTGCAATTTCTTGACTTATCCTTCTGGAATTTTCTCCAACCCTCACGAGGCTAAGTGCATTTTCCAAAGCTTCTTTACTTGCTTCAACAAGTTTCCCATTCTCGCCAGACAGATCTATAGTTATTGCTGCGTCTCCGATATATCCATCTACATGTGCTCCTAGGTCTAGCTTAACTATGTCTGCTTCTTCTATCATTCTATCATCATTTATACCAGGAGAATAATGAGCTGCTTCATTGTTCCTGGATAAATTGACAGGAAAGGCAGGTTCTCCATCATTCTTTCTTATAAACTCTTCCACCTTTTCTGCTACCTCAAGATAACTATTTCCTGGTTTTATCAGCTTTTTTCCGTATTCAATCGCTTTCCAAGTTAGTTTGCCTGCTTCTTCCCATGTTTTAAGTTCGTCCTCAGACATTGAAGTCACCGAATCCAGCAATTCTTAATCCTTTCCTATTTGTGTTTTCTACCAGTAAAAACCTTTTGGAGAAACCAACAGCTATTTCTCTCACTAACTTGTTATTGCTAGTTCCAACAAAACTTATTCCATTGAATATATGTGTTATGTTCTTTTCGTCTCCCTTGTACAAATTCAATTTCTCCCAACTTGGTATCTCAGTTACAACCTCTGCATTCCCGATTATAGTTCCCCTTGGAAGATCCTCTGGTTCTATTCCCTTTAACGCTAACCCCACTCTAGCATTTGTTCCTGCTTTTTCGTACGGCTTGTCTTGCATTTGTATACTTTTGATCTCTGCTTCTTTCCCAGACGGCCAAGCTACAAGCTTCTCATGCACTGTCACGTCTCCAGCCTTCACCACTCCTAAGACAACAGTCCCTACGCTTTTTACCTTGAATGCTTGGTCTATCCAGATTTCTTTTCCATCTCTGGCCTGAGGCTTCCATTTTCTAATGAACTCCCACACCTCTTTTTCATCCTTAGCATACTTCCAATTCTCTAGGTTAGTTCTAGTTAGAAGAGGTTTCACTTGTTCATATACCCATTCCTCTGCTAAAATGATCCCTGGCTTTTCCAGTAGATTACTTACTACTATCTCCTCACCAAGTTTCCAGTCTAGTTCTGTCACGCGTAGCACTACTAGGTCTGCTAAACCAACAGCCACTAGCAAGCTTTGTATCTTTTCAGGGTATGTCTTTGGTGAGAATATACTAATTATATCTCTAGAGTCTATCCTAGAAAAATAGCTAATGTCTGTTTCACCAGCTTTCTTTCCTAGGTCCAGCCCAGATGTCTCTCCTAAGAATGCTATGTTCTTATGCATGCAAAAGTTTTACTATTGGTAATTAAAAAGTATTTCCCAATTATTAATGACTTTTGCAGTAATATTACTATGCCGTTTAGAAAAAAGTCAAAGAAGGAGCTTATTGACGCAGCAATGCCCCCGAGTACAACAAGAAAGTTTCTCAGGAAATTCTACGACTATGGCAGAAAGAAGGGATGGTTTCCAGAATTGCCAAAGGATATAAAAGAGGGAGAGCTTGGGAAATGGATGAGGAAAAACAAAAAGATCTCTGACAAAGAGCTGATAGAACACATGAGGGAATTTGTGCATGAATACGGTTCAACTGCAATTGAACTAATTTTCGGCTCATATGGCATACAGCTTTCACCAAGGAAAACATTATCTGGATTTCTTTGTAAACACTATGCTGACTGCCTAGCAATGTCAGCTGCATTGGGTGAAATGGCAAGAGAGATGGGATTTGATGTTAAGTATCATGTCGTTGAGGGAATAGATGGTCATGCATATGTTGTTATTGATGGAAAACAGCACGATCCTGCGTTTGATAAGTCGTATACTCATCATAAGGGAAAGCCGCAAACAAGGGAAGAGCTTGCAGCATATATATGGACAAATCATGGAAATTTTTTAAGGGAAATTGGAAAATTAGAAAAGGCATTGACTGCTCATGATATTGCATTAAAGATAAATCCAAATCTTGCAGATGCGTGGAATAACAAGGCTAACACACTTTCTGAGATGGGTAGATACGAAGAAGCCCTAAAACATTACGACAAAGCATTAAAAATAAATCCAAACCTAGCAGAGGCATGGAATAACAAAGCAAATACTCTTTCTGAGACAGGCAAGTACGAAGAGGCTATTAGACATTACGACAAAGCATTAAAAATAAATCCACATCTAGCACAAGCTTGGGTCAATAAGGCCATTGCCTTTTCAGAGATGAATAAATATGAAGAGGCCGTCAAAACCATTAAAGAGGCACTTAATAAAATACCATCGAACCACCCATTAAGAGGTGAACTTGAGTTCCTAGCTTTGGCATTCAGTTCAAAACTAAAAGTGAAGCTTATGAAATAATCTTCAAGGACCTAACCTTTTTATTTCATTCCATCGTTACTAGCTTAGGTGAGTAGTATGCCAGGACCAACAAAGGTTTTAATAGAGATGGCGTTTTCCAAATATGAAGAGCTTCCCAAGGACAAGCAGGCTAGAGTCAGTTTCCTGGCCGAAGACATGGCTAAGGAAAAAGGATACTCTAACCTAAAGGAAGTCATGGCTCTAAGACCATACATATACAAACAGCTTATAGCAGACGCAATGCAGAAGCTAGGCTTCTTCTAGATCCTAGAACCATTTTCCTAGCTTGGATTGTTTTCCACCGAACTTGAGATCATCTTTCTTTATCCCTATCTCTGCCAGTATCTTTGTGACGGCCGGCAATAGCTGGTTATTTATATAATAATCTGGATCAGGCCTTCTGCTTCCAAGCAGGTTCACTGGATAGAAGGGATATGATCTATCCCCTATATTCCCCCCACCTTTGGTTACTATGTATCCTATGAGCATTCCTGGAAATATGGCATGGCCAGCTTCCAACAACCGCTTGGCCGCCCTGACATGCGGACCAATTGCTTCATACTGAGCAATATTCTGTTTCAGCTGTGTATATATAACGTATTTCTCCAATGGGATTTCACCTTTCCTTATCATGTCAATTGTCTTTCTGACTTTTTCTTTTGCTTCTTCTACTTTTCCTTCCAAGACGAGCCTTAATACATCCCTTTGTACCTCCTTCGCTATTTCTGACCAGTCTGTCCTAACGAACTCAAGACCAGTTATCTTCATTTCCCCTGTCTCTGATAATAATGCGTATCTTTTCTTTGCTGCTCCCCTACCCATCTTCCTGGTTACGAATATCCCTCTCTTGTAGAATCCTTCCAATTCAAGCTCCATGAATTCTGGAAGTTTAGAGTTGAACTTATCCAGGAAATCTAGTATATCCTTCTTTTTCTTGTTTCCAAGTTTTATGAAGGCGGAATCTGTGTCTGCGTATATAACCTCAAATCCTGCCTTTTCTGCTTCATCTATAAGCTTTCTAACATAGTATCTTCCCCAGGCAGTTATGGCTTCAGCACATTCCTTTGAATACCATCTAGCTCTTGCGAAATTCAGATAACCGTAGGTTGCATTGGCGGCTATCTTTAGACTCTGTTGTCTGGCATTTAATATTTTGTATTCCAGACTATCCCTCTTGTATTTTTTCATTTCCTTTTTGACCTTTGCCCTCATGGTGACCAAATTCTTCAAAACAGCTGGAATTAATCCTATTCTATCTTTGCAAAATCTGTATCCGTTTGGGGATTCGTAGTAGTCTTTGCATTTTTTCTCTTTGTCTAGAGTGAATGGATCAACATTATGAGCTATTATTATGCTTGGGTACAATGATCTGAAGTCCAAGACAGCAATGTTCTCGTGTAATCCAGGAACAGGTTCCTTTACATAAGCTCCCTTTATGGTTTGCCTTATTCTCCGCATCACTTCCTCTTCGTTCGGTTTTTTTGGAACAATTTCTTTCCTTTTGTGTGCTTCCCTTATCAAAACAGATTCAACAACATGGCTCGCGGATATTCTTACTGCATGATACAATGTTTTTCCTGTTAGTTTCGCTAACTCAATAAACAAGGGCAATACATACTCACCAAGTTCATACGTAGCTATGGAATCTTGTAGGGAATACATAGCCAGTTCAGCCATCTGGTCTTCCTTTTCATTATCCCAAGTTTTCCATAATTCTCTAGTGTTAACATCTATCTTTTCCTTTCCGAGCACGGCCTTGTACACATCTTCTAGAGTGTATCTTAGTATTCTTATTGCACCTATCCCTTCAAGAAAACTAACGCATCTGAATACGTCCACATGTGGCCTTCCAGGTATTTCTGCGAAATGGCCTTGTTTACTCTTTCTAAGCTTTACATTCTCTTTTTCAAATCCTAGTCTGAGTTTCCCTCTTCTCTCTTTTATGTAGGGGATATCAAAATTGTCTCCGTTGTATGTGTATATCACATCGTATCTTTGAGATATATCCTCAAGTTTTGACAAGCATTCTTCTTCATTTTCCAGATACTCAACGAAATCAGCATTTATCTTCTTCCATGTTAGTACTCCCTTCTCTTTTTTACTAGCATAGGATACCATTATAACGGGATCTTCCTTTGGATTTGGCATGCCTTTTGGGTTGTATGTCTCAATATCAAATGCCAAAGCATCTATCTTAATTATCTTGTCTATTTCCTTAAACTTCAAATCCTTTTCTCCCTTTATCTCATAAACACGCATTGGAGTTATTCCCTTGTCTATCATGTACCTTTCTGTCAAGCTAAAATCATATTCTCTCGTTTCAAATTCTTCTTTTATTAGATCTCTCACCTTAGAAAGCTTGGATGGTTCCTCTACAGCTATCTTAATGACAGTTTTCTTATCTCCATCCACAACAGCTTCCATCTTTTCAATATCTTTTGCTTTCCCCTTTACCTTTTTCATGAGCTCATTTTCCTTCCCATTAGGTATTGCATAGAAGTAGGGGAAATACCTATCTTTTACAATCTTTACTCCGTCACTAGTTTTTACATACAACTTTATTTCATTTCCGTCGTGTTCTATATCAAGTAGTAATCCAGTAATGCCCATATTAAAATCTAGGAAAAAGCTTTTTATAACTCTATTCCCTAGTCTTTAAGATTAGGTGGTTCTATGGTTGACAGACATACTAGACCAGTTAGACAGACTCAAGCTAAGCCAGTATCTGTGGCTAGAACAATAAACATACTAGACTCAAAGCTTAGGCTTCTTGCCCAGAGAATTAAGGTTTTAGAAAATAATCTCCAGATAATGGCTAGGACAGTAGTTTCCCATAATAAAAAGCTGAAGGAACTGGAGGAGATGGGCGGAGGGCCAGCGTTCAGCAAAGAGGAAATAATAGAAGAGATATCAAAGAAGCTACCCAAGACAGGCTCGGTTGACCTATCTGAAATAAAAGCCAGGTTAGATAGGATAGAGGATCAGATTGCAGACCTTAGGTCAGATCTAGATGAGGTAAAGTACGTTGTAGACTCTATCAATCCAATGGAACTAGTTACAATAAACCAGCTAAAAGAGGCTATTGACGAGAGGCTTTCTCAAACGAAGAAAGGGTAGGCCTCACATGTATTCTATATGGCTTTTTCCCGTGTGGGATTATAATGGCCTCTCCTTCCTTAACACCAACACATCTTAGCATGGCCGCTTGAATCATATCATCTTCCACCCATTCTTCCTTTTCTATCTTGCACACAAATCCGTGTCCATAGTTTGCGGATAGAACTTTCATTGTTTTTGATATTTCCTCAAAAACAGGGCCTTTATCCTTTGGAACTTCTACCAGGGTGGCCGATCTAACTTCTCTAGATGGTCTTTCTGATTTTAGGAACCGCTCGACGGCTTTTATTACAGAAAACATTATTGCTCCACCCATTCTTTCATCAAGGTCAGACAAATCTATGCAAGTTATCCTACCTATTTTCTTTAGCCATGGAGCAATTAGTTCCCTTCCATCGTTCTTTTCCCTGAACAGGTCTCCATAGAATTCTTTTATTAAGCTTACCATCATGGTTAGCCTTTCATGGATAAACTTTTTTGGCTTTATTTTTTCTATTGCTTCTAGAACTTCGTCAAGTGTTTCTGGTTTTTCTTTTAGAATTTCTCCAATTACCGTGGCAGTCTCATTGTCTAGCCCTAGGAATTCTGTCCAACATTTTTTCTCAAAGAATCCTGGTTCAATGAACACGTCAACGCCAGGCTCCATTCTCCTCATTGGCATTCCCATTGGCTGAGATATTTCAAATTTTTCGTATCCCTCTGTGCTCTGGCTAGGGTTTCTCATGGCTAGATACTCGCCTGTTTTGTCAAATACTATCATGGTAACTCCATTAAGTACAGCTTCCTCCACTACGACATGGGTCAGTCTCTTAGATTCACCAGATATTATAGTAAACGCCAGCTCTTGCACAGGCTCCTCCGCTATCTCCCCAGTGACTTTCAACCCTAATTTCATCTTTCCAAGCTTTATCTCCAGCATGGTTCCTTGCCCTGGTTTTCTCACTATTAATGTTGGTAATGCTAGAGGCTCACCAAATAATCTGTGTATTACCTCTTCATTAGCATTTTTCAGTTCTATTATTGGAATCTGGTGCTCCCTTGCTAGTTTTCTTAATTCTCTAGCATTCTCTTGAACAGAGTTATACATTTTGTTAAATTTTATGATTATCTCCCTTGGCTCAAATTGAACGTAAACAGGATCGCTAACAAGGCCAATGTAATCTAGTAATAAATTGGGCGTCTTCTTTGTTAGGTGGACCAAATTTCCAGATGGGAATTTTTCCACAAGTCCAGATGCGTTCCCATGTGGTATGAAGAATTTGGCTACGAGCATAACTAATCCGGCAATCTTCTCTGCTTTTTTATCAAATATGCATATTAGTAATTCCTTATCAGGATTTTCATAATACGTGACGTCTATTCCACTCCAGTTCCCAGATAGTATTGGCTTCCATGGTCCATACGGCAAGTCTAACATATTTATTCCCCCAAAGCTATAAACGGTAAGACTATTTATATATGATATACATAAGTTTTAATGGTAATGGAGTTAATAAAGATTTGAGGGAGATGTTATGGACGAAGCTACACTGAAACGATTGGCTGGCCTTGTCAAGAGTATGCATGATCAAGGATTGGCTGTTGATCAGATAAAGGAGAATCTTGAACAAATGGGAATAGCAAAGGATGATATCAGCCTCATAATATCCGAGGCAGGACTTATGCCCAATACTGTTGATGTGCATAAAGAGGTATCTGCTCTTAGGGAAGCTATGGAAACTGGTCAAGCTGTTAAGCCAGTAGTTGAAAAACTGGGAGAGACAGAGGATCATTTTGAGAGGCTTCATACAAAAGTAGATTTACTTCATGAGAAACACGGAGAGATAGAGGCAAGACTTGAGGATCTGGCAGAACTTAAAGCAGAGATAGCAGAAGTGAAGCAATTGTTATTGGAGATAAAGCCAGTAGTGATGGCCATAAAGAAATTGCAGGAGGATCTATTAGAGGTTAGTAGGAGTATTTTAGCTAGGGAGAGCGTTAAGTAACTTGACTTTTCTTTGTCCTTCTATAAACGAGGATCACAATAGCTAGCCCGATTATTCCGCCGATAATTAGATCTATCCTTATTTTTGGAGATTCAATACTGTTGACGTAGATAACCTTAGTCCCGTTTACATCGTTTCCCATGCCATTTATGACGTAGTCTGCGTTTGGTTCTATAAAGCAAGCAGTCGTAACATTATCTATTTCTTCTTCGTTGCACTCCCACGGAATTATCTCTCTTGGGATGTGGAGTTGAACTTTGCCTTCCCATGTTTCGTTTTTGCAGTTGTATCTTGGATTATATTCTTCTATTTTTGGGTTACCATTTTCATATGGTAATAGCTTATAGCATACTTCTACAGTTGTTGGTCTCATTTCACCATTAGCTATGCACGGGAGTTGGATTAGGTTTCCTGTCCCATACACATCTGTGGAATAACAGGACACATTTTTTATGAAAACAGTAGTATTCACTTGGCTTTGACTTATACATATTAGTTTGTCTGGATAAACCCAGCAACCCTTTTCAGGGATGTAATTCCCGTTATCTGCAAATGCAAATAGAATGAATAAGATCATTACAATAAATCCCGATATTAGGTACTTTCTCATTCATAATCACCTAATCTTGTTCTCTCCGCCAACGACCCAATTATTTACATTACCTTTTAACTTTCTATTTCCAAATTTATATCCATATGTTTTTGAAAACAGAACAGAATCTATAGGTATGATCAATCCAGCAAATAGTCTCTGCAATATTGAGGACTCGCCGTAGTTTGGAAAGGGTAACATTCTTCTGGTTATTCCCATTGCTAATGGGTTTGTTCCGAATGCTTTCCCAGATTCTGCTAGAGGGTAAAACATATCTACGTCAGAGAATATTGGAGGCCCCATTTGCATTGCCATAAATGTAGCCATTTCATCACCTTCCCATGCCTCCTGTGGCGCTTGGATCAATTTATGTTTTAACTTTGTTTTCCTGACTGACGCCCCAGACGGGACTCTTTTGATAGGTATTGAGGAGAGAATAAAAATGACAATACCCAATGCTGCTAGCCACCACTGGGCGAATACAGCAGATATTGCTATTAACGCAAGCCCAAATATCTGCCAGATCAACTCCTTCTACCTCCAAACAGTTTTATGAAAGCCCCACCGATGCTAGCTAACCCATCCGCAACTACCTTTTCCCTCCAGAGCTTTGAGCTCCAGGTTGGATTTACACCAAGGTCCATCTTTTTTGGTATCCTAAATGGAGGCTTTCTCACAGTTTCTATTACTATTGGTTCCAATACTTCTGCCCCCTGGACTTTTAGACCTTCTACTACTCTCCTTTCTGGCGATGGTCTCCTTGCGAAGAAGCTCACTATTATGAAAAGGACAAATACAACAATGGCTATTGATCTGTATCCAAGCATCCATATCAAGACAAGCAACCCGAACATTATAGCCATGTCATCCAAATCCATTCATCCACCTCAAGATTTCTTTGATAGTATTTTATCAACACCCCATCTTTTTTCATACTTATATCCAGGCAGTCTCTTGCCAGTGGCTGTTTTTGACACTAAATTAAGGAATCCCGCTATACCAAGGGCAGCATTTTCAAAGAAATTAAATGAACCCCATTTTGGATTTACCTTTACTATCATTTTAGGGGGATATAGATAGGGCGGCTCTCCTGCATCTGTTACAATTACTGGAGTAAGTACTTCTTCCTCTTCTTTTGCCTGAGCGGCTCCCCCCGCAGGAGCGACTGGTTTTCTAGGTCTTTCTCCAATAAATGCCAATACAATGACTATACCTATCGCTCCAGCTAGCCATGTCATGCCCTTGTACAAGGAAAGCACCAATATCCCTAACATCAATATTGAGACCCATTTATCCATTATCGCTTCCTCCACCAATTGATCATGCTAGCTGCGAACAAACCAAGCCTCTCTTGAGCGAATTCCCACCACGCACCAGTGTAGTAATGTGGATTTAGTCTTATTGACATTTTTGATGGATATATTGACTCCACGTCATATCTTCTCTTAACGATTATAGGCCTTATTTTTGGTTTTTTCCCACCAGTTGGAGCCCTAGCCTTCTTGCTTGTAGCCGCGAACAGATACGCTATTAGCAGTGCTATTCCAATAGCCGCTAGCCACATCCATCTGAGATATATCCCGACTATCACCATCCCGACTATTATGAGTAATTCAATCATTTTTATCCTCCAAATAGCATCTGTGGTGTGTACATTTCTGGACCTGCGCCTTCGCTTCTGTTCATTAGGAATGCGAATAGCATTATCAACCCCAAAATGACCCACCAGAATTCAACCTGTGATTTCAGGAACAGCATCAACCCCGTCCCTGCAAGTATTATTATTCCCAAGGTGAGGGACCTAACAGATATAGCTATGACTATTGCAATTCCAATAGCTATCCACATTTGATCTGCGCTGATTGCTAGTGCCAGGAGCAGCAGGAATATCATTAGTGTGGTTGTGTCCATTTAGCATCACTCCAGTTGAGCGGTAAACTTGTCCCAAAATGCATATCCGAAGAATAGAACGATCACTATAAGTAATAGCGAGAAATGCTGGTAAACTGTTAGGTAAACTATTATTAGCGCTAGTATAACACCAATTTTCTTAGACTTTGTCAGTTCAGTGGCCCATGCTATTACATATACAAATACAATTATTATCAGAGCCATCTGAAGGTCAGTAATTAAGTCCCCCATTTCACCACCATTATCTAGTTTTATTTCATTCTATTTAAACCAAAGGCCAATGTAATGCTAGCTGTGTTACTAGAAATAATAATCTAGTTAAATAAAAGGATTTGGGAAATAAGACCTACATTCTCCCACTGAACAGTGTGAATCCCCATATAAGCATTGATGCTATCCCAAGCCCAAGAACGTAGTAAGTCGCCCATAACGACGCAGTGAAGCCAGGAAGCATTATGACAAATATGTATATGAGAACAGCAGATATAACGAGAGACAGAATGCCTGGGCCCACAGTATTCTTTACCCAGTTGTATATCGTTACTGCTATTACGAATTGGAATATTATCCTTATTGTGGGAGATATGTGTACAGCTACTGCTGGCCCTATTATAACTACGGCGAATGTTATCAATAGCAAGATCAAAGCAAGCAATGGAGACGCAGGAAGAAAACCTTTGTTCATTTATCGTCCCCCAATCTTTTTTCTAAACATTTGGGTTATTTTTGACTGAAGTCCCATTGCAGGGTTGTTAAGATAGGCAGCTCTCTCTTCTCCTACTGTTGGCGTTCCAGGGCCAAATGGATTATATGCCTGGTGAGTGAAGACGATATCCATGGCTAGCCCAGTAACTCCGGTTATTGCTAGCAGGTACAATATCGCAAGCGGCCCGAATAAATACCAGTATGGGAATAGTATCAGATAACCAACCAATAGCAGGACAAATGTTCCTAGTCTTCCTCCACCCACATGTGTCCTTACCCATCCAACGACAAAAAGCAGGACCACAATCTTTAATCCGAGCATTACTAGGTTTACCTTTTCCAGTAAGCTAGCTATTGGTCCAAGCCCAAGAAGCTTTCCGATTAGACTGTCCAGGAACGCTGCCTTCATCATCGTTCCTATTAATGCTAGCTACATTTAAAAGCTATTCTATTGGCAGCTGGCCTGTCCTGTTAGCCAGTTGTACAAGAATGTTAGCACAGCTTGATTTGTCCCTTGTGTACTGCCAATTGCTGTGGAGTTTACATATATACTGACAGAATTCCCATTGTCTAGTATGTAGAAGTAATCCCCAGTCGTGCTATCGCATTTGAATGTCCATGATGAAATGTTATCGGTTTCCTCATATTGGATTATGTAAGCAGGGTTCAGCCCGGTTGTTAAGGCCGACCAGTCGTCTGAGCTAACTCCAGAGTATGAACCAAATGTATCTTCTAATTTGGTTCCTCCTAGGTCATCTAACCCTTCAATTAGTTCGCTTGCGTCATCTCCACTGAGCACGAAATGGTTCGTTGTTATTAGTGATTCAGATCTAGACCACCCATCGTAGTTTAGCATTCCAAGCAAGGCAAGACCGTTTTGTGTAGACAGACTATTACACCAAGGTGCACTTTCATTGCTCACGTGGATATCTATGTCTCCCTGCGGTGTTAGTGCAGCAATGAATGACAGATTTCCACACGATAATAGAGTAGTATTTAAGATTAGCTCTCTTTCACCTCTTTTTCCACACCCAGCATCTTCGTTTGGCGAACACACTGTCATCTCTTTGCCAAGCACCGCAAGTATATCTTTGATTGTTTTTGTATTCAGATTCTCTTTCCCTAGTGCTACCGGTCCATATACTCCAGAGTGTGTATCACTATTCTCAACATCATTTATTATGTAACCTATGTAGGCCACTATTTGGTCAGCATCACATATCTTGCCATTACTCAGCTCACAGCCTCCTTCTACCAAGATATCTTCAGGATATTTTGATTCCCTGACAAACTTGTTACT
>CAZZDL010000018.1:0-15216 GCA_964652335.1 Microcaldota archaeon | reverse complement strand
AGCGTCCTGAATGGTACAAACCATACAGACAAGACATGTATATCTAATACCAATGCGAGCGTAAGCTTCTCAAAGCATGATAATATTACATTCTGGATAAAACCGTGCGTAATGAAGTATGGATCTAGGTTATGCGTAGATGAAAGGAACGTCACAAAACAAGTTATAAATGCCCCACCCACAGGGCAGATATCTGTCTATCCACTAAGCGGGCAGGAACTTAAATGTGAAGTGAACGCTACTGATATAGACCAAGATAACATTACATCTCAGATCCACTGGTTAGTAGATGGAACAGAGAAAGCGACAGATACAGGATTTGAATCCACATTTGACATATCAGGGTATGAAGGTAATTACGTAATATCATGTCAGGCTGGATTATCAGACGGAGAGGATGCTAATACTCTGGTTAGCACCCTTAATGTTAGCATAGCAAGGCCTAAACCATACATAGAATTCGACCCAGATGTGAATCAAACTACTGTGGACAATGGAGTAACAGCTATAATCCAGTTAAATGATACCAGAACAAACAATGAAACTAACTGGACACTAGCTCTAGATAATGGGACCATAATTACATCAGGAACTGAAACAGGAGATGTTTCTAATATTACCCTAGATTTGGTGGGCCTAGCGGGAGACTATTGGCATAAAGGGGCAACACTTGTAATATCTACCAGCGAATGTGTCAATGATAATGACCTAGGAAAGGTATGTGGATCCACTATAGAAAGGAACTTGACTATAGTAAACTCAGCCCCTGATGGAACGATTAACTTAACGAAGGATAGGTTTAATGCTATCTGTTCGTTTGAATTTACTGATGCAGACAATGACACTATTGTATATACCGGGAAATGGTATGTAGATGGAAATGAGAGTACAAGCTTCAATGGAACCACCCAGCCTAATCAAGAGGAGAACTCAACTCTGGACCTATCTTCATATACAACTCAGATAAATGTTACGTGTGAGCTGAACTACACAGATGGAGAGGTAAACAAGACATTGTCAAAAACAGAAACATTTGATCTAAGTAGACCAGTAGCGAACGTTACCATATCCCCGTTGAATGTATATACAAATACAACTGTTTGTGGAGACTGGAACTTCACAGATCCATTGGGAGGAAATGACAATTCAACCTGGACCTGGTTCGTAAATGGTAGCATCGCAAGGGAAGGAATAGGGAAGAATGACACATGCATAACTGGAGTATTCAAGAAGCATGATAACATTACATTCAGCGTAACTCCATGCGCAGACGATGGCAGATGTGGAAACCCATCCAACTACACAACCACGGTACTGAACACCAACCCAGAGATAAATGCGGTTTGGATCAATTACACAAGCAGGGCACCAAGAAGCGAAGCTACGTGTAACGCAAATGCAACAGATATAGATAACGACTCACTAAGCTTTGAAATACACTGGTACATAAACGGCACATACAATTCAAGCTATGACGGACAAACTACCATATCTGGAGATGCAACTGACAGAACAACAGTAATGTGTTCCGCAAGAGCATGGGATGGCGAGGGATACAGCGATTGGATGAATTCCACAGAGGTAGAATTTACAGAATTGCCCAACATAACCAATCTCTCATTGACTCCAGAAAACGTAACTGTTATGGACGTGTCCCTACTCCATGCTAGCTGGAACTTTACAGATCCTGAGAACGGAACAGACATATCTACTGTAAACTGGTACATAGATGGCAATTATATAGCCACCACTCAAGGAGTAAACGGCACATCTTACTTCCCATCTAATATTACTGTGTACAAACACCAAAACATAACTGCAGAGTTGAATGTGACTGCTGACAGAAATGGAACAATAGTAGTTGGTGATCCAATAATAGTCGGCACTGTGGAGATAAAGAATTCAGATGTAGATGTATTCAATACTACTTTGTACAAGATAGAGGACGACAAACTAGGGGCTAATTTCTCAGTGTATGATCCAGACATGGGGACTGCATACAGTATAGTATCCTTTGCTGTCAAGCTCAATAATGGCACATACAATATAAGTACATCAGATGATTGCATCAATATAACCGATCCGAATGAGAGGGAGACCTGTTTCGTATTATCCACGCTCTCATATGCGCTTGAAGAAGCTGGAGAATCAATAACTACAAACGTGACGATGAACGTAACGATATCTAATGTGTCTGATTACACAATAGAGTTCAATGCAACGTTTGAGTATAACTTTACATCAGGGAACAAGATAACACTATACATAATAGGTAAAGATACAGAGAGCACAGACTCGGACACAGCGGAATTAGATTACGCAGAAGCTATTGAGGAGCCAATTAAACCAACGCCACACACCGGTGGCGGTGGTGGAGGTGGGGGAGGAGGCAGCAGTGGAGGAGGAGCTGCTGCCTCCACAAGCGAAGAAGACAAGGTTGTGTTCAATTATACAGAAGAGGAGATCACAAAGGAGACAATAGAAGGAGATATGACCAGCGAATACGGGAAGGTTGCATTAGAAGGAATAAATGCAATCAATGTGGAAGACAGGACATCCAAGCTAAGGGAAGGAGTAACGTTCACAAGGACATTTGGATATGTAGCTAAGAACGGGGATATAAAAGAAAGCAGATACATACTGAAGGTTAGATTTGACAGACCAATGGACAATATTATAATCATTGAAAAGATACCAAAGAACTTCGCAGAATCTTCAAACGATATAACAGTAAATGCTTCTAAAGGCAAAGTGAAAGTTCTGGAAAAGGATCCAGTTTATGCTTGGTACATAGACTCTGTAGAGACAGGTGAAGAAGTGAAATTGATTTTCTCAGTTCCAAAGGAGCTAGGAAGGTACAATGTATTAATTCCAATGATAAAATCAGAAGAAAAGCCATTAGCCTTTGCATATGAAACTCCAGTTGAAGAAACAGGGGGAGCTAATAAGACAGAAGAGATTATAAACAAGACAGCCCCAATGCCAGTTACAGTTGGAAATAAAACTATAGGCAATCAGACCAATGCTACAGAAAAGAAACCAGAGGTTGGCTGGCTGACAGGTTTGGTTGGATTGAACTTAGACTTCAGCTTAATTGGATGGATAGCTGGAGTAGGGGCTGCGCTATTTGTAATTGCAGCGCTAGTCTTGATAGCTATGGCAAAGATGCCTGGGCCAGGGGCAAAGCCAGGGGCTCCAACTGTGCCATCGCTAGAGAAAGAGATGCCAGTTATAACCCCACCATTAAGAACCAGTCGTGGGGAGAGCAAACCAGAGAAAAAGCCAAAGCTAGAGGTTACAAAGCCTGCTCCAAAGCCAGAGCCAAAACCGATAGTTCCGGTTAAGAAGCCAGTTAAACCGTCTACGCCAGCGAGAGGAGTCAGCGAGCTCGTTGAAAAACCAAAGAAGAGGTCTAGAAGTGACATGGTGAATGGGCTAAGTGACTTGCTAGACTAAACCCCTTATTTTGATTGTTCTTTTTTCTGTTATTTCCTAGTCATAACAAGTAAACCTGTCTCCACCATTCCTATTTATCAGATCGAAGTTTACAAATCGGTTTTTCGGATCGTAAATGCGAATGGAGTAATACACAGTACCAATATGACATGAACAACCACATCCCCCACCACATTCTGTTGAATCATAACATTTTGTAGGGTATACATTAACGGCATCAATTTGCACCCTTTTCATATTATATTTTTTGTGTTCATCGTTTTCAAAACCAGTTATATCTATCCGTCTATAATACGTGCAATATGTTGTTGTACAATTAGGTCCACATGGGCATTCATGACAATCGTCACCCGAGTTATCTTCAATATGACTGCATAATTCACTCGGATCAAATCCCATGTATATCTCATACAGTTTATCCGGCCTAGGAGCGTCTAATTCATAGTCAATGGAATAGTTAGATATAGAGACTACAGTATCTCCTACTCTAGTCTCGTATCTTGGGATGAACACATGAATGTACGTCTTTTCCCAATCGCCTCCAGTGATTGTGGTATTGGCAGTTATCCCCAGAGTTGATTTTAGCTTTTCATTTATCCGTAGCTCAATATCATCATCAGCCAGGAATCTGTGCTGATTATCAAGAATGACATCCCTGGCTACACCAGGAATCGCAGCTATCTTTTTATCCATATTAATGATGGTCTTCTTCACTTCTCCCTCTTTAGTTATACCGTGTGAGACTAGACTATCTGCCTGGAATACATAAACAGCATAAACAATACCAATGAGGACGATAGCCACTGCAAGTATGGGAGATAGTGCCACTCCTTTCATTTAGATTTCTTCCCTCCTCTTGATTTGCCCTTGCTTTTCTTTCTCATCTTTCTCTCTTCTTTCTCAGCTCCCTTCTTCTTTTCCAGCTCTTCTACCAATGACTCTATCCTATTCAATGAAATGGCTAACTTAGATAACCTCACTTCCAATTTAGTAATCCTTAGGTCTAGTTTCTTTATGCTTTCATCATTCTTTGATCCAAGCAGAGAAATCTTTTTTATATCCTTTTCCGCTTGAGCTATATGGGTTCTTGCAACGCTTAGCTCATCCTGCATATCTATAATCTTCTTCTGCAGAGCCTTCACTGTCTTTTCCAACGCTTCTATCTTTCCTTTGATCTTGAAAATCATAACAACCACCTCTTTTAGCATACTGGCCTTACTTTCTTCCAATATGGCCAGCTTCCGTAAACAACCTCAATTGATACTTGGTTGCCGTCGCTGCAACTTCCTTTAACCTCCCACCTGGCTAAGGCAATATCGTCCATGCACACAGTGGAATAATTATCAAACACATGTAACAAAGTCCTGCTTCTTTGACTATCTTCGGCGTATAATATGTAATGTCTATCCTTCTTACTATTTATTAAATTCAACTTCTCCTTAACTTTTTTGGATAGGTCTGATTGGAGATTTATAGAAGAGCAGTCTGATTGAATGAGCAAATCAGCTAGGGTCCCCCTGGCATAGGTTATATCAAAATAATAATTTAGTATAGAAGTCAACGCAGATTGGTGCAATGAAGATTCATACCTAACTGACTGAAAAGCAATTGACCTCTCCCCAACGTATACATACATAGTAACAAGGACAACAGCCACAACTAGAAAGAGTACTACAGTATCTATAATAGCCTGCCCCTTTTTTGCTTTTCTCTTCTGTTTCATATTCTGCATGTCACCATCCCCATATGGGTAGTCTTTCCATACGAGATCAGCACAGGCAATGAAATACTTACAGAGTAATTTCTAGTTTCACTGATACATTTCTGGCCTGTCTCTAGGTCTTCTACTTCCATCTGGGCATTTATTCCAAGATCGCAATTTGAAAGCAGAGAAGTGGGTAGCTTACCTTGGTTAGATCTAATCACATACTCCACGTTTTCTAAACATATTCTTGATTTTGTAACCGCCTCTGAATTTTTCAAATAATGTACATAAATGCCAGTAAGAGATATGACCAGTACGATTATCAATATTATGTTTGGTAGTATAGTCATCAAATCCTCAAGCCAGTCCAACCACAGTCACCTCACTGTTCCCATCAGTCAGCCGTTTTGTTATCCTTATTTTAGAGAAATGTCTTGGACTGCCTGAAAAACAACATAAGACCTTTTTCCTCCCTGAAATTCCATTGGCAGAATACTGCATGATTAGGGTTTCATTATCGCAAGATAAGCTGTCTCCACTCGCTTCAAATTCTGTGGATATGTTATATGGAGAGGCACAGACACTATCAACTACTAGTGCAATATTCATTAGCGTCTTACTGGCTCTATCCTGTTTGGCAAAATAAAAATGGAAAGAAACCAAAGACAGAAGCAACACAAGCAAAACTGCCCCAAGCACCAGTATTGAAGATTTGACTATCATCCAGTCAATGAACCCCTTCATTAGCATCACTCAAATGCGATCATATATTCGTCCTGTTTCTCTGGAGTTCCATAATAGATTACTAGATCATACGTACCTGGACCATATTCTCTAGGACTTACTATCTGACCTGGAATATTGTACTCCCTCGTGTCCCCAAAGAAGTTAACAGTCATTTTGCTCCCTGAAAAAGAAATCTTACAATCCTTTGGAATAACGACGTGTACTCTAGAAAAGCTCCCTTTATCACTCATACTTACTAGAGTGTCCATGGTTTCTTTTATCACTATAACATCGTCGGCAAATCCCTTCCTCGTTTGAATGTTTATGTATGTTTTCACAGCCTGAATGCCTATTGTTAGAACTACTGCACCAATTAAGAGAGCAACCATTATCTTGAACGGCATTTCTTCCATATGTGATCGCTCTCACAGCTGGCTTAGGCTTTCGTTTATTTTTTCAGTCATTGTCTTGTTTATCTCAGTAACAGCATATTGGCTTCCAGACCTTAACGTCACTAGTATGTATGCAATTATCCCTAGCATAACCGCTGCTACTAACATTATTATTACGTACTTTATAGGCATCGCTTCTATACCTTTCTTGTCTTTTAGGAACCTCCAAACAGCAAATTTTATCTCTGTTATCATTTGCCCACCTCCTACAAATTACCAATCAAACTTGTTGTTAATATTATGGATAAGGTAAATATAATAAGTGATATTGGAACAACCTTGTACAAATTTTCCAATATTCTGGTCTTGTTTGGCCCCTCCTCAATTATGACGATATACCTTGTAAGCACCACAGTCACGCCGATTAAGTAAAGCCCAATAAGCAAAGCCAACATTCCCACAGACAAAGAGGGCGGCTTTGCTAGGAAGAATGAACCAAATAGATTACCTCCCACCCCTATTGAGGACATCTGCTTCTGTGACATGGCCAGATTTGTTGAAAGCACATCATACAACGATACAATCACACCAGATATAACAGGGGCAATAAACAAAACAGTCATCTTAAGCATAGCCATGCTCTTAGCTAGCATGTTTTGCAATTCCTTTTCCACTTTGTCTAGCTCTTCAAAATTACTTGTTATTATTGTGAGCATTCTAGAGGCAGTCTTGTGGCCCTTTTTAGCAGAGACGGAAAACAGCTTGAATAGCGATAGCACTGTTTTAGAGTATACATCTTTCAATGCCCCAAACGACTTGTTAAACAAAGCATCCGAAAGGGTGGCATTCCTCCTCTTTATATTGTCGTAAGCTATCTTCATCCTCTTACCTAGCTCTGTCCCCGGGAATGACTGGTAAACAAAGTATATAGCATCCTCTGGCGGTCTACCCTCCATTAACCTGCTCGACAGAGTATACATAACCTCCATTATCTCGGTATTCAATTTTTTCATCTTTCTCAAGATCTCCCTCTTAAAGTGCGATTTCCCGTAGGCATACAAGGTCACATCCAGCCCAACTGCCCAGACAAGTGATAAAGCCAAATACTGGGTTAACCTTTTTTCCAATGTAATATGTATCACGCCAATGTCATGAAAAACAAACACTATCCCAGGAAAACCTATCAGAAAGAATATCGCTAACATAACTAAGCTAGTGGGCAGTCTTCTACCAGCTATAAGGAGCTCCCCTTCCTTTGGAAATCCTTCCATGTGAGGGATTTCCTCTATCGGGAATGTAGACGGTCTTTTGGCTATTATCCTATTAGAATACGCGTAAAGCAGGAGAAGGCTAATTAGTAGGAACAACCCCACACTCCATCCATTTATTATATCTATACCAAATATTCCCAACACAGGCAATAAAGAGATAAACATCAATGGAACAACAGTTCCAAAGCTGAATAGTATCATTGTAGGGACATACAAAGAATTGACGAAATTCTTTATCTTGAACAATATCCCATCAAGAAGAGTCTTCAACGCCCTGTCTAGGGTTATGTTCCTTCTCGTGTCATCCCCCTCTCCCATACTGGCTACTATGGAATAAACTGTTCTCTTAAAATCAGTAGAATACTTACCCCATTTATCTGCTATGGGCAATAACCTTTCCTTTACGTTTACTGCCTTCCCACTCCAGACATCCCACAAAGCTTTTTTCAAGTCCTGTGCAATTTTCCCTTCACTAAACTCAGATGCAAACCTTACTGCCTCCTCTAGATTCGGGTTCTGTTTCAAAAGTACTACTATATAAGCTAGCGTTCTGGGAGATTCGCTTAATGCTTTCATTATTTCTAGCTTCGCCTTATTCTTTGAATATTCAGTAACCACATGAAGAACAATTATTGGAAATATCAACATGCCAATGAGCGGGTAGATAAACGGAAAATCAAATATGAAGAATATTAGGGTAAGAATCAAGAACACAAAGAAAGCCAATACCATTAAAAACCTGCTCGCAGATATAATCTCCTCTGGTGAGATATCCCATCCAAGTAATTCCAACGATTCCTTGAATTCCTCGCTGTATTTTGCATCCTTTGTGGGAAACAGAGCCAATCTCTTGCATAACCATACAAACAAGTTTCTAGGCATTATTTAATTTTCTCCATTAATCCTTTTTAAATATGCCTAGCTATTTACACGTGAATGGTGAATATAGCTATCTGAATATCATATACAACGCAATTAGGAGCAATGCAAAGCCAAAAACTTTCCTTAGCAGAGCATCTGGAACATTTCCAGCGAAACTTGCTCCTATAAATCCGCCAAAGAAAAATCCTAGAGCTGCAGTCAATGCAACAGGCCAAACGACATAACCAGCTTTCCAATAGCTCCAAACAGCCAGTGCTCCGATAGGGGGAAGAAGCATAGCCAAACTAGTCCCCTGAGCCTGATGCTGAGACATGCCTAAAAGGAATGTGAAGGCTGGAATCACAAGTATTCCCCCACCTATTCCGATTAAACCACTGATTATCCCAGCCAATAATCCTATAATCAACCAAACTATCACAGAATCACCCCATTATTTATATGCGGAACTAGTTAAAAAAATGTGGCAAAACTAGTCCTAGACGGCAAAACGGTTAGAGCCCTGGCAGTTATAGGCGGAAGAAAACTGACAAAGGTAGTTGACTCTCTTCTAGCTAGGCTAAAGGAAGTCATTGCTTTTAGGGATATGAAAACATATTCCAATGGCAAATCTGCATTCATAGAAATAGATGGAAAGAAGATTAGAGTGGAGATCGTTCCAAAGGAGCCAGAGGTTTCTTCAGGATATTTTAGATTTCAAGACGGAACCGTCGCGTTCATTGGACCTGAGGCAGATGTGCTACTAATAAAGAATGCATTGTTTGAGATAGCCAAAGAAAGGGCTGGTTATATTCTAGATATGTACCCTCCTGATCAGCTAGCTTACTACGACCTAACACCAGAATTTATTAGGAATCTTCCAAAGCGGATTGATGGACTAGAAATAGAAGGATAGAACGGTGATGAATATGGAACAGGAGCTAATATGGATGAAGGATTGTTATGTAAAGGAATGGGATGCAACTGTGCTAAATGTGAAGGATGGAAAATTCGTTGTCTTGGACAAAGTAAATTTTTATCCAAAAGGTGGAGGATTAGCATGGGATACTGGAAAGATCATGAAAGGAAATGAAGAATTCAACGTTGTATACTCTGGTAAATTTGAGGGTATGGTTAGTCTTGAGGTGGATAAACCAGGGCTAGAGCCAGGAGATGAAGTGCATTGTATACTAGATTGGGATAGGAGATATAAGCTCATGCGATTGCATACTGCTGTTCATGTTCTAGCAGCCGTAGTGAACAAGGCATCCAACGCATTAATAACAGGGAACTATCTTGATGTTTCCAAGTCAAGAATGGATTTTTCTCTAGAGAATTTTGATAGGGATAAATTTATGGAATATGTGGAAGAGACAAACAGAGTTTTAGCAGAGGGACATGAAGTCAAGATATACTTCTTACCAAGGGAAGAGGCATTGAAGATACCTGGAATAGTCAAGCTAGCTAGTAAAATGCCACCCAACGTTGGCGAGCTCAGGATTGTTGAAATAGAAGGAGTTGACATCCAGGCAGACGGAGGACCGCATGTCAGAAATACAAAGGAATGTGGAAAGATAAAAGTCTTGAAGTTTGAGAATAAGGGTAAAGGGAGAAAGAGAGTGTATTTTGATTTGGAATGATCATCTGATTTGTCCCTATGTACATAGACATGTTTTATTTACTTACTAGAGGTAGCATAGCGCCGGCGGCAGGATTTGAACCTGCGTGGGCAGAGCCCAGTGGCTCTCGAGGCCACCGCCTTACCGGGCTAGGCTACGCCGGCACAATAATCTTTTTGTAGAAAAGAATTTTTATTCATTGCTTAGAATTCTAGCTAGCCTCAAGGCGTTTTCCAAATCTGTCCTATAAATAAAGCCAACTGTCCTACCTCTTCTCACAACAGGAATGATATCCAAGTCTTGCCCTGTAATCGCCTTCAATACAAGGTCCAGCCTGCTTGCCATGCTGGTTATATTCACTGGCTTTATCTCCCTGGCAATGTCTTCAGCCGTTTTCCCTTTCTTTGTAACATCTTCTGCAGTTATTACATGTTTGTAATCCCCAACGAATACCTGTGGAACATTCTTCATTTGCATTATCCTAATAACCTCTTTAATGCTGGAATTCGGCTTCACTTTCACAGCACTCTTTTTTACAATAGCTTTCATATTCAATCTTCTTAATGCTGAAATGTTCATTGCCTGCTCTATCTCTGCAGATGCTCCCAAGAATATGAAAGCAGAAACTAGTAGGAGAATTATGTTAAATGTAAATATAGCTATGAAGAACATTATCGCTGTTATTATCTTGCTTGTAAATGCCGCTATCCTTGTGGCTTTCACATAACCGAATATCATAGCTAACAAGGCCCTGTACACTCTCCCTCCATCCATAGGGATAGCAGGAACAAACAGATTAAATGCGCCTAGTATCCAGTTAAGCCAGAAAAGGCTTGATGCGATGAACCCAACTATATCCAAGCCTATCTTCCCGTTTATCATTGCATCCCATGCGGCCAAGTCATATATAGGAACCAATCCTGTGCTTGCAACCAAAAGAACCAAACCGGCAAAACAAAAATTGAACAGAGGTCCAGCTATGGACATTAGAAATTCTACCTTCGGCTTCAGCTTTTCTTCCTCCATGACTGCCATTCCACCTATCGGTAGCAGGATGATTTTGCTAACATGTATCCTGTAATGTTTAGCCACCAACGAATGGCTAAGCTCATGAAGAGATATAACCACAAATAAAATTGCGAATACAAGTGAGTATATTGGATTTAACACCACTAGAAATATCATAAATAGTATAGTAGTCCAATGAAGCTCTAGAGTTATGCCCATTACATTCCCAATTTTCCAAGACCTCATGTTATTTTTATTCTAGTTTGCCTTTATTAACCTGCAGGATAGTCATAGGGGTGGTCAAATGGATAAGAGGCTAAAGGCGTTAAAAGACGAATGCAAAGAAAAATGCGATGCTGTCCTGATATTCTCTGCTGCAGATAATACAAATTCAAACCTCACATACCTAACAGGGATACCAAAAGAGGTCACTGGATTCTTGTTCTGGAATTTTAGAGGAAAGCCTAGCTTAGTGGTTAGTGATTACTACAATGCTCTAGACTCAAAGCCTAGAATAAAACCTACAAGAAGGAAGAGCAAAGAACATGTGTACGAGCTAATAGCATCATCCAACGCTAAGGTAATAGGGATAGAAGAAAGATACCTTAGTTACGCATTTGTCAAAAAGCTCAGAAGAAAAGCTAAAGTGAGATTCGTACCGATAGATGGGATCCTATCCTCAATAAGGGCAGTGAAGGATAAGAATGAGATAAAAGCAATGAAGAAAGCGTCAAAGATTACAAAGGAGGCATTCTACATAGTAGAAGACATGATAAGGCCAGGCATAACTGAAAAGGAAATAGAAATAGCTCTAGTTGGTTACTACCTTGATCAAGGAGATATTGCATTCAGGCCAATAGTGGCAAGCGGAAGAAATTCCATGTACATACATTCTAGGCCAACTAGAAAGAAGATAAAGCCTAGGGAAACTGTCATAATAGACATGGGGGCAAGCTATAACGGCTATTGCTCTGATTTTACAAGGACATTCCTTGTTGAACCAAAGGTAAAGCAGTTGGACATGGTATCAAAGCTCATAGACGTATGGGTAGAGTTGAAGGAAGAGGTTAGCATCGGAATGACAGGAGAAGAAATTTACAACCTGGCTAGGGAAAAGTTGGGCCCACTTTCTAAACACTGGCCTTATGCTCTAGGTCATGGGGTTGGGCTTGACGTGCATGAAACACCTAGTCTAGGTCCTAAGGGCGGAGAACTATTGGAAGGTATGGTTTTCACAATAGAGCCAGGGCTGCATATACCTGGGATAGGAGGAGCTAGATTTGAAGATACGGGCGTCTTAACAAAGAAGGGGTTTGTACCTCTAGCTAAGGGATTTTGACGTTAATTTTAAAGGTTTTGAATGAGAAAGACTCATAGGTGATTGGATGCCAAGACCGAAGGCGGCAGGAGAATTCAAAATGAGGGAGGCTGAAAGAAAGATAGCTGCCAGGCTTAAGCATCTACCTAGAGAATGGCACTCTGATCCAATTAGAAGAAGGAAATTCCTTCAGTTAAGTGAGGCTGTCACTCTGTTTGCAAAGGGAATGGAAGAGTTGGCTAAGTATTATCCAATCCCAAGGAAGGCTATAGAGGATTTCAAAGCAGCGTTGAAAAGAGGGGAAATTGCTATTGTAGTTGAGCCCGGAGCTTACTTGAAGAAGGAGGGAGACATTGTCACAAAAGGGCAGATTATATATTCTCCGCTAAAGGAAGCCAGGTTGATAGAGCTTCCATCATCTGCTTTTGATGAGTATGGAAATCTTAAGCCTTCCGCTGTCTTGGATCTTTGGCATGAGCTTACTCATGCAGTTAGGGGATTTATCCCCAGGCTTGAAAGGCTACCCACTGCATACGATGAAGCTACCACTAATTTCATTGCAGACAGACTTGCAATGCTCTATATATCCAAGGGTGTTGAGGGGCAATACCTTAGGATAAAACCAGAAATACTGACAGAAGCCAGGGAAGCATGGAGGCGAGGGCTTGTTTACAAGCCCGAGCTGATAGAAGAGATAATAAGAAGATTACCATCAGAACGAAAACTTGAGGAGGAGTACAAGAAAAAGCTTTTAGAAGACTTTGCAAGAGGGCAGTTACTGAAGGACAGGGTCAGGGCATTGGTTCAAGGGAAGCATACCTATCTAAACTTATTGAGAAAGACAAATCCTTCCCTCTACAAGATAAGGTTGATAGAGTTATCCAGAAAAGCATTACTTGACATGCATAAGAATGCTAGCTATCCTAAGTTCAATAGGCATGCCTTGGAAACTGCCAAAAAGATAATAGAGAACAATATGCCTGTGTTTATGCGGTTCCTAAGGGAGATGAAAAAAGGTGAGGGCAAGTTTAAGGCCACCGTATCCATTGAAAGTCTAAAAAGAGAAGTAGAAAAAGCGATTAAACCAAGATGATTCTATGAAAGAAAAAGAGGTGTTTATCAGGCTTGTCATGAGAAAGAATAGGAGAGGTAGAACGAGCATAAAGGTAAACTCTCAAAATATTGATAAGTATGTAGATAGGTATCCATTAGATATTTTGTTGCATGCACCAAAGTTGATAGATGCAGGCATACTAGAGAAAAGACATGTTGAAAAGCTAATGAATGCATACAAAACATGGCCGGGATATCCATATACAGGTGAAATTATACGCTCCATTAAAGAGTTGATAATGCGTGATTTCTTTGATGAGAGATTGATGCATAAATTAGCTAAGGAGAATCCGTTTGTAATTGTCCATTTTTTGGATCAATTCATGATGAAGGGATTGTTGAAACCAACCCATATAAATCATATAGCGATCAAGTACCCTGAGGATGTAATAGATAAGTTGGAAGCACTCCAGAAAGCCAAATTAATCTCGCCTATAACTGTAGATCTATTAGTTGAAAAGGTGCCAACTGATGTGTTGACGAATATTAAAAAATTTGATAAAGAGTTACTAACAGATGCGCACATGAGAAAGCTCATGGAGAAAGATCCAGATACTTTTGCCTACATGGCCCCAGTGTTATACCGGAACAAATACATAAAGAGAGGACATATTGACTTATTGATTAGCTCATATCCTTTGGCAGTTATAAATAACATTGAAAGGTTACATAAAGATAATCTATTCAACAAGAAGAGTTTTAAGAAGATTTTTGATAGGCTAGTAGATACACATCCATGGGTAATAATAAGGAGATTAAAGACGTTTGAAAAACTTGGTTATCTAAAAGAGAGTCATCTAAGAAGATTGTTCCCAAGAGCTTTCCAAAGAAAAGTCACTTAAAACTAGAACTTAATCTTCTTATTGTCTTGTATGCCATCTCCTCTGATATAAAGATATACATAAAGATTATGCCTGCCATTACATTCAAAATAGATGAAACAATCTTAACTGTCTCTGGGAATACATCTGTGTCGTAGAGTAATGTCCCTGCTGTTGAGAAGAACAATAGGAAGAAAGCTATTGACAGCCAAAAGGCAAGCGTATTTGAATTATCCTTTATGTAAAAATACGCTGTGATGCCAAATACAAACAAAAAGAAAACTGTTGAAAAGGACTCCATCAACAATATTAACCAATTCATATGTCTCACTCTCCCTCCTTCTTTACAAGGAATGCAACGCTTAGTTCATTATCTACATTACCAACTATCCCCGTGTCCACCACGGTGAAAGGTCTGGTTAATGCCTCCATCTTCTTCAAGACTTGGTTCTTTGTGAAATTGTTGCAGAAATGAGATATCAATGCAAATGCATTTGGCTTCATAACTCTTTTTATCTCTTTTATAACCTCTTCCTTATTTGCTACTGAGTTTATTGTGTCTATGCAGAATACAAGGTCAAAGCTGTTGTCCTCAAAGGGTAGCTTCTCCGCGTTAGCGAGCATGACTAAGTAACCCTTCTTCTTAGCTTCTGATAGCATTTTTCTGTCCATGTCTACTCCGACTAGATCCAGAACTATCCCTTTCCCTTTTAGATATTCCTCAAACAATGCTGTTCCTATCCCAACGTCCAAGACTTTCCCTTCCAATGGAACTGAATTCCTTATCAGTATGTCAAGCATCCCTTCATATTTTTTGTATTGTGTATCCCTCATCCATGTGTCATAAATCAGGCTTGAAATTCCCATGGTGTTCACCGCTTTATACTCTAATTTAGTAACGAAGAAAGGGTTTTTATTGATTTGGTTCA
>CAZZDL010000017.1:0-17401 GCA_964652335.1 Microcaldota archaeon | reverse complement strand
TTGGATTTGACTAGTTATGAACAGGTGCCAGGATTTTAAACCCGTAAACAACCCCAATAACACACCCCCAATTAATAGGTTTTAAATAGTGTTTTACCTTATTTTCATATAACAATCCAAAAGGTGTTTAAATGTTTGATCAGGAGGCATTTAACAAGTTTATTATTGAAAATAAGGTTATTGGCTTCTATGAGGAGCCAATAAAGTTAAAATCAGGGAGATTGTCAAGCTGGTATGTGAATTGGAGAAAGATAGCAGAAGATGTGTACCTCTTGGATAAGCTTAGTGATTTTGTTTTGGACTTTGTGAAAGACAAGGAAATACCAGTGGATACATTTTACGGAGTCCCAGAGGGGGCGACAAAACTGGGAATAATAACTCAATACAAGTATGCAAAGAGCCAGGCCAATTTTGGGAAAGGAAGCTATACTCTAGCCATGGGAAGAGGGAAGCCAAAAGATCATGGGATGGCTAGAGACAGGTATTTTCTAGGTTTCCCTAGAGGAAAAGTCGTTATAATAGAAGACGTTATAACTACAGGAAGTTCTTTGCTTGAGAATGTAAAAAAGTTACAAGAAGCGGGAACAGACATATCGGCAATTATAGTCCTTACAGACAGAGATGAAAAAAGGGATGATGGGAAACATGTAAGTCAATTACTTTTAGACATGGGGATTCCTTACTATCCGATGAGTAATGCGAGATACCTCCTTCCTTTACTAGATATGTCTGAAAGGATAAAGGAGAGAATAAGAGATGAATTTGATAGGTTTGGCATAACTAGGATAGACATATAGCTACTCTGCTATCTTAAAAAATCCTGGTCTAGGGGAGTAGATGGACCCAATTCTTCTTAGTTTTTCTAGATAGCTCCTAACCAGCTCTGGGTTTATTCCTTCTTTCTTTGCCATTTCAGTTAGTTCAGGAAGAGAGACATAGTGATGATTGTCTTCAACCCTCTTCATGAGAGAAAGAATGAGATTGTACCTACTAACTCCTGCCATGCCATCCCCTCCGACAGATCTCCGCAGGGAGATTTTCTGTAAAAACTAGTTTATAATATTTGCCCAAAAGGAAAAGATTTATATTTTGAGCCCACAATCTATTGTATGCCAGTTAAAAGAATAGCTAGTTGGCTTAAAGGCAGGACCAGAGGAAAGAAGAGACCGACGGTTGTTAGAGCCCATGAGGGCAATGTAGTAACACCTCCAGGGGAAGTAATAAGAGAGATTTTTTCTGATGGGAAAATAGGCGTAGCAGAGGCAGATGTAAGGGAGGCTAAGCTTCATTATCACAAAAAGATGAATGAATACTACTATGTAGCCGAAGGAAAGGGTAAGGTTAGAGTTGGAGATCAAATCATTGAACTAAATAAAGGGGATTTCTTACATATCCCTCCTGGGACTCCACATAAAGCGTTTAGCAAGAAAGGATTTAAGATTTTAGTGATAACTAGAAAACCATGGAGCCCGAAGGACCACCACCTTCTTGAGTAACTACGAAGAATACCATTTTTCATATTCTTTGTGTTTACCAACAAAATAAAACCTTACTTTCCTGTCATTCTCAAATATTCTGTAAACTATTCTGTATTGTCCAACCTCTGCCACAAAAAAATCTAAACCATGTCTAAGATGTCTGCCTTTTGGGTTTGATATTATTTTGTCTATTTTTCGTTTTATCCGCAGTTTCATATTATGAGGAACTTTCTTCCAGAATTTGAGCCAGTCCTCGTCAAACTCTGCTTTAAAATTGGGATTCATCACTTCACCTTTAATGCCTCTTTGTATGAAATTGTTCTTCTTCTCCCTCTGGATATTTCTTTGTCTATTTTGTCTAGTTTTCTCTTTACAAGTAAGTCTTCATCCAGCAAGTGTTTTGTTTCCCCGAAATAAAGGATAGCGTACCTTATTGCTTCTGACCTTGTCCTTGCGAAACCAAGCTTTACCATTTTATTTATTATTTCAAGTGGAATTCCTGTTAATGATATATTCACACTATCACCAATAATGTAATAAATTTAATTCTATTTAAATATTGCGCATTTTTCGTACAAAAATTGTGTGTAATTTAACTATTAACATTTAAACTATTTAACAAACGGGAATAAAATAACATCTTTGATACTGTCTTTTTCAAGTAGGATCATTGCTAGCCTGTCTATCCCGATTCCCATTCCACTGGCAGGCGGCATCCCGTACTCTAAAGCCTCAACAAAGTCTTTATCGTATGGCTGGGCAGTTTCTATTCCTAGTTCTCTTTCCCTAGCTTGTTCCTCTAATAGCTTCCTTTGCCTTATGGGATCGTTTAGCTCTGAATAAATGTTAGCTAGCTCCATTCCGCCTATAAACAATTCTGATCTCTCTATGAAACCAGGAATGGATCTATGCTGCTTGCATAAAGGAGATGTTTCTTCTGGATAATCAATTATAAAGACTGGATTTATCAAATTGTCTTCTACATAATGCTTCCAGATCAAGTCAAGTGCATCTGCTCTGGTCAGCTTCCCGTCGTACGGGATTGCTTCTTTTTCTATTATGGTCTTTAGCTCGTCCAGGCTTTTGTCTATAATGTCTTTTCCATAGAATTTTTCAAATGCTTCTCTCATGGTCATTTTTTCAAACTTTGTTAGATCTATCTTGCGATCTCTAAACGTTACCTTATCTTTCTTTATGACATCCTTTGCAATGCATTTGATCATTTCTTCAATTAGGTTCATCATATCGTTGTAATCAGTGTATGCCCAGTAGGCTTCTATCATTGTGAACTCTGGGTTATGGGTAGAGTCTATACTCTCGTTTCTGAATACTCTTCCTATTTGATAGACTTTGTCATATCCTCCAACTAGTAATTTTTTCAGTGGTATCTCCAATGCGATTCTTAGGAACACGTCCATATCCCAGTAATTTAAGTGCGTTATGAATGGCCTTGCTGCTGCACCACCATACACCTTTTCCAGTATTGGCGTTTCCATTTCTACGAATCCCTTAGAGTCCATGAACTCTCTTATTTTCTTTACAATGACAGCTCGTTTCAAGAATGTTTCTAGACTTTCTCTGTTCATTATCAAGTCAAGATATCTTTTTTTGTACTTTAGCTCCACGTCTTTTAATCCATGATATTTTTCAGGCAATGGCCTTAATGACTTCGTTAGTAATTGGAATTCCTTAACCAGGACACTTATCTCTCCCCTCTTTGTCTTGAATACAGGTCCTTTAACTCCAATGATGTCTCCAATGTCCAACAACTTTAACAGTTTATACCTTTCTCCTAGTTCATCCTTCTTGAAAACTATCTGCAGTTTGCCGGTCTGGTCTTGAATGTGTGCAAAGCTTATTTTGCCAATGTCTCTAAAAGCAATTATCCTCCCAGCTACACTAACATTCCCTTCTGGTTCTTCCCCAACATTAGAGAATTTGGATTTGACTTCTTCAGCATAGTGATCTCTTTCATACTTATATGGGTAAGGATCTATTCCCATGTCTCTTAGCTTTTCCAATTTCTTAATTCTCACTTCTATAAGATTTTCTATTGGTTTTCTTGATTCGCTTTCAGCTTTTCCAGTTCTCTTTTCCTCTGTCATGGAAGATATTTTCTTAATCATTATTTTTATGGTTTTCCTAATATCCGTTTTTGCCAAAAGCCAAGAAAAGCTTTTTATCCAGATTATCAATAAACCTAACGGTGATAATCATGAAGCTAGAATATGAGAGGCCAGATGCCTGGGGCATGCTCAATAACAAGGACGTGTTCTCGTTTGCTGATGAATACAAAAAGTTCATAGGGAATGCAAAAACTGAAAGGGAAGTAGTTAGTGAGATAATTCGCTTAGCTGAGAAGTCTGGTTTTAAGCCCTGGCCAAAATCAAAGGAAAGATTCTACATATCCTTTAAAGAAAAGGCAATTGCATTAGTCGTCAAAGGAATGGAAAGGCCAGAGAATGGCCTCTTTGTTCTTGCTGCTCATTTGGATTCTCCTAGAATAGACCTTAAGATGGTTCCATTGTACGAGGATAAAGACTCTAATCTGGCTTTGCTGGATACGCATTATTACGGTGGGATAAAGAAGTATCAATGGCTGAATCATCCGCTAGCTATGCATGGAGTCATTGTCAAGAAAAATGGGAAAAAGATCAATGTTAAACTCGGAGAAAAAGGAGACGAAGTTCTAGTGATTCCTGATTTATTGCCTCACCTGGCTAAAAAGCAGTTGGAAAAACCAGCAAAGGAGTTCATTGAAGGAGAGAACCTAGATCTAGTGGCAGGTCATATACCAAAGAAGTACAAGGAAAAGGGTAAAGAGGAAGCTAGCATAAAGAAGGCGATACTAGACATATTGAATAAGAAGTATGGGATTGAAGAAGCAGATTTGATATCTGCTGACCTAGAAGTAGTGCCAGCTGGCCAGCCTAGGGATGTGGGTTTTGATCGCGGATTGATTGGCGGTTACGGCCATGACGATAGGAGTTCGGTGTTTACTGTTCTGAAAGCAGTGCTAGGTACCAAACGCCCAGCCAGGACTGTGGTTGCTTTCTTCTTTGACAAGGAAGAGATAGGAAGCGAAGGCAATACGTCTGCCAAATCCCATTTCCTGAGGCATGTGGTCAGTTTGATTGCTAAGGATCCAGACTTGGCATTGCTTAATTCTGTTGCAATATCTGCAGATGTAGACGCAGGGATACATCCATTGTATAAGGACGTATTTGAAAAGAAGAACGCAGGCGTTCTTGGGAGGGGAGTTATTATTACAAAGTACACAGGCTATGGTGGAAAGTACATGGCAAGCGAGGCAAGGGCAGAATTCGTTGCTAGCATTAGAAGGATATTAGACTCCGCAAAGGTTCCATGGCAGCCGGGAACGCTTGGCAAAGTGGATGCTGGCGGTGGCGGGACAGTCGCAGCCTATCTGGCTAGGTACGGAATGGATATTATTGACATGGGAGTTCCAGTCTTGTCAATGCACTCTCCGTTTGAGATAATTAGCAAAGCAGATTTGTATTCAGCTTACCTAGCGTTTAAAGCGTTCATTGGGAGTAAGCTGTGATAGTTGTTATCTGGTGGTTGAATGTCAAAGCAAACTTCGCTCATAGTAAAAAACGCAAAACTTCTTGGCTCCTAACGAGTTACAACAGAGGAATGTTTATTAATCTTGGATTCTCTTAACTTTTTATGCCTGGCAAACCACTTAAAATATTTAGGACAAGAGGGGTTGAGTTAGCAGGAAGAAGGATTAGAACGAAAAGAGATCTAAAGAAGGCATTTAAGGAAAACCCCTATGCTGTAATTGGAAATCTTAGAGAACTTAGAGCCAACGGTCTTGAAGACGCGATAAAAGAAATAATTAAACCCGAAGACATAAGGCAGATATTCAATGAGATGCCAAACATTGTCCTAGATAATATTGATGAGCTTCATGAGTTGGGGCTAGCGACTAACATAAGATCAGAAGACATATTGAGTGCTTTTAATAGGAACCCTTATTTTGTGTTGGATAATTATGACAAAATTAAAAGAGCAGGAATAAAGCCAGGGTTGTCTCCAGATGACATAAAAAGAGTTTTTGAGGCACATCCCAGAGCCATTTTGGACAACATACCTAAGTTGGACAGGGAATTGCTTTCACGGATAACTCCAGACGACATAAAAAGAACACTTAGTAGTAATCCAAAAGCCGTATTATCAAATATAGGAGATATACATAGGGTAGGACTATCTAAGGCATTATCTCCCGATGAGTTGTCTAAACATTTAAGTGAGCATCCAGGTTCGCTAATCAATTACATACATCATATTCCATCAATTGTGGACTCAGATCTTCATAGGGCAGTTAAACCAGAGCACTTGAAGAGGGCGATAAGAGAAGATCCAACTATACTTGAGCATTTTCCGACTTTACATGAACTTGGTCTGACTACTAAAGTCACACCAGATGATATACACAATATTTTCAAGGAAAATCCCACACATGTCTTGAGAAATTTTGGAGCTTTAGAAAGAGCAGGTCTGACTGAGCGGATATCTAAAGAGGAGCTTGATAAAGCAGTAACAGAAAATTTGGCAGCAGCTCAGACCGGCGCCCTTAATTCTCCTAGCCTAGAGAGGCTCGTTAGAGAGAAAGTGATTAAGCGCATAAAACACTAACAATTTTAATATCTGGTCTATCTAAAAATCATCATGTCACTCATAGTAAAAAACGCAAAACTTCTGCGTCCAGATTTTGGCATATCAGAAGGAAACGTCTACGTTGAAGACGGTCGCATAGTAGAGGTTGGGAATGCAAGCGTTGAAGCAGAGGAAGTTCTAGACGCTAGGGGAAAACTAATCATGCCTGGACTGGTGAATCTTCATACTCATTCACCAATGTCCATAATGAGGGGAGTCAGCGATGATTTGGAGCTGATGCCTTGGCTTCAGAAAATATGGAAAATAGAGCCAAAGCTCACAGAGGAGGACATGTACATAGGTTCTAGCTTGGCCATCCTAGAAATGATAAAGACAGGAACTACGGCTTTCCTTGATATGTACTGGTATATGGATGGCGTGGCAAAGGCAGCAAAGGAATTAGGCATTAGAGCGTTTCTAAGCTGGGCAATGGTTGATCCAGACAAGAGCCAAATACCACATGCCAGGCTAGCTGAAGAGTTCATAAAAAGATGGAAGGACGATGAGTTGGTTAAGCCGAGCATTGGACCCCATGCAGTTTACACATGCGGAGAAGAAACGCTGTTAAAGGCTAAGGACATAGCAGAGAGACATGACACTTTGATTCATTTTCACTTGGCTGAGACTAGAGAAGAGAACGAAGGACACGTGAAGGCAACAGGAGAGAGGCCTGTGCCTTGGTTAGAAAAGATTGGCTTCCTCTGCGATAGACTGGTAGCTGCTCATGTAATTTGGGTAACAAAGGGGGAGATAGGAATATTAGCTAAGCATGGCGTAAAAATAGCTCACAATCCCACCAGCAATATGAAGCTAGCCACCGGAGGAGTAATGCCATGGCCAGAGATGAAGGAGGCAGGACTGACAGTTGGTCTTGGAACAGATTCGGCTGTATCAAACAACAACCTTGACATGTTTGAGGAAATGAAGATAGCTGCTGTCCTGCAAAAGGCTCACAGATGGAATCCAGAGATAATGAAAGCAGAAGACGCATTGGGAATGGGCATCTACGAGGGAGCAAAGGCTTTAGGCCTTGACTACGGCATAAGGGAAGGAGCGCTTGCAGACTTTATACTTGTGGATTTGAATCATCACAAAATGATTCCACATATAGATCTAATTTCTAATCTGGTTTACTCTGCCACTGGGGACGTAGTAACAGACGTTGTGATCAATGGAAAAATAGTCATGCGTGATAGACGAGTGCCAAACGAAGAACAAATAATAAAAAGAGCTTTGGACAGGGCAAAAGAGTTAATTTCTGAAAGCTAGTCTATATGGCCTAGAACTTTCCCATGCTCTCCTATAACTGAGTCTCTAAGTTTGACGTTCTCTATCACTGCATTATCCGCAATTATACAATTCTTCAGATGGGAGTCCTTAATTCTTGCTCCAGGGAACACGACACAGTTTTCTAGAATGCTGTTTTCTAAC
Source organism: Microcaldota archaeon (assembly GCA_964652335.1). Classification (GTDB taxonomy): domain Archaea; phylum B1Sed10-29; class B1Sed10-29; order WALL01; family WAMD01; genus WAMD01. Next base: position 9,809 of record CAZZDL010000017.1, on the reverse strand, counting down.
TCAACGTCTCCGAGAATCACAACGCTTTCTCCTGAGAATTGCCTATTAGCTTCTATAAACATCTCTGGCGATCCAATATCATACCAGTATCCATCAAACACAAACCCCTTTACTGGCCTTCTATCCTTTAGCCATTGAAGGAAATAACCCGGTGCATCTGGGTTATTTTTGTTGGCTAGGTATTCACTAAACAATGGAATGACGTCCTTTGGGAATATGTATCCGGCAGCTGAAGCTAGGCTAGATTTGGGGTTCTCTGGCTTCTCTTGGAATTCCTTTACAAATCCGTTCTCATCCAAAACAGCCACTCCATACCTTTTCTTTGCAATGTTTGGATCTCCAAGATCATACAATGCGATCAGTGTATCCTTGTCAAATGCCTTCACAAATGAGAACAAATCAATAGAAGATAGGTTGTCTCCCGCAATTACGAGATAGTCATCTTTTCCTTTCCATGAGAAAAGTTGATTCAATGCACCTATACTTCCAAACTTTTCTTCTTCTTTCTTTGCCTCCTCAACTACTATTTCCACAGCCTTATTGAAATCTCTATGTGCAAGCCAATCATTGAAATCATCTTCAAATGCCCTATTCGTAGACACATAGACAGCTTCAATATCTGGAATTTTTTCAATTCCTTCCATTATGTAATCTACTATTGGCTTTCCCCCCACGGGTAGCAACGGCTTAGGCTTTCTCAATGTCAGTGGCCATAGCCTTTTAGCGAATCCTCCAGCTAGAATTATAGCTTTCATTCCAACACCTCTTCATAGAATGATTTGTAATCCTTCACAATCTTATCCCACGTAAAGTTTTCCTCAACCCTCTTTCTAGCTTCCTTCCCCATCTTCTTTCTAAGCTCTGGGCTGGATAGCAGCAGAGCTAGCTTACTGGCCATGTCGGCTGGGTCTCTAGGTTCAACTAGGAATCCAACTTCAGGGGTGACTATTTCCTTCAAACCACCAATCCTAGATACAACCACTGGTTTTCCAGATGCCATTGCTTCCACAGCCACAAGGCCAAACGGTTCATACAAAGACGGAAGTGCAAATATATCAGAAGCCGCGTACATCTTTGGCAGCATATCTTCAGGTATCCTTTCAGTGACGAATATCACGTTTTCCTCAATTCCAAGCTTTTTCACCCGCTTCTTCAATGATTTCTCCTTTGGACCTCTCCCGAGTATCACTAGCTTCGCATCCAACCCTTTCATGGCTTCTATTAGGTACTTCATCCCCTTTTGCTCAACCAGCCTTGCAACGCTTAGTATCATTACTTCATCTGTTAATCCAAGATATTCTCTAGCCTCTGATCCATCAACTTTTGGATTAAATCGCTTCTCATCCACACCATTGTATATTACTCTTGCTTTATACCTCAGTTCCTCTGGAACCGTTGTTATTAGTGTATCCCTAGAGACAGCAGTTATATGGTCACATGTTTCCATTATTATCCTACCGACTGTGTCATCATACGCTGTTCCTAGGAAGTCCGTTATTGGATCTATCCCCTCTGGCCTAGCATTATGCAGCGTTAGCACTAATTCTCTACGCAATTTCTTCACTAGCAAAAAGTCTATCGGGTTATAGTAGAACCTATTATGAAAATGAACCACCCTATGTCTTTTAGCCTCATCTCCCAGTAGCTTTACCTTTTTTGGAGCTATAGGGTAAGGAGGAGGCAATGGATGGGGAAGCTTGTTCAATATTAGCGCATTGGTTCTGAGAACTCTCATTCCCTCAATTTCCTCTTCCTTTGGAGTTCCTTTCATTTTCGTAGTAAGCACTGTTATCTCAAAGTCGCTAGACAGTCTTCTGCCTATTTCATATATGACTTTCTCTGTGCCTCCCCAATACGGGATGAACATCGGATTTACCATTAAGATATCCATTTAACATCAACCCAGTCCTCAGGGAAAGGATATCCAAAAACCTTTCCCTGTTCTATCAATTGAGGCAATACATCTCTGACTATGTCCTTCCCCTCTTTACACATCTCAAGCACTTCTGGTTCCATAAGGTAGATCCCTGCATTTACTAGATTAGTTACAGGCTCCCCCTTTTCCACAAGCTTGGTTACTGTTACTCCCTCTAGTTCCACGGATCCGAACCTGCTTGGATTATCTACGTTCTTCAACGCCATGGTGACAATTCCATTGTTCTTTCTGTGGAAGCTGTAGAATTTCTTCAGATTTAGATTTGTGAATATGTCTCCGTACACCACAAGGAACGTTTGGCTCAGCTCATCTTTCAGTTTTGCCAACGCCCCAGCTGTTCCAAGTGGGCTTCTCTCATCCTGAATGCGCACATCATTTGGAACCAGATTTGCAATCTTCTTTCTCGGGCCTGCTATTATTATTTCATCTGCACCATACTTCCTTATCCAGTCCACCAAGTGCAGTAAAATCGTTTTTCCATGGTAGATCTTTCCAGATCTAAACTCCTTTCTACCTCCAGCCAGTATCACAGCAGTCCTTGGACCCATGCCCAGTGCACTCTTTATTAGTCTCTCTATTGCATGGCTCCTGTTCCTAATGTCAGCCCCGTCCACTAGCTTATCTATTTTTTCCAGTAGTTTCCTAGACAGGGTTATGGTTATTCTCTCCTTCTTATCTTTCTCCATATTCATCCCTTTATTCTTAGAATGGTATGAATTTGTATGAAGTATTATTAAACCCTTTTGCCTTTATATATGCTGTATCTATACAATGCCACATAGGGGATAGAGATGGAGGACTACATATTTAGAGCCTACGACATTAGGGGGAAGGTTCCATCTGAGCTGGATGGAGATGCAGCCTACAGGATAGGTCTAGCCCTAGCTGATAATTATTCATCCACCACCCTTTCTCATGACATTAGGAAGACAAGTCCTAGTCTAGCCCTAGCGTTTATGGCAGGTTTCCTAGAAGGTGGGGGTGATCTAGCTTTTCAAGGGGTGGCTAGCTTTGGAGTAGCTCTCTTTGCTGGATGGAAGGAGGATAGAAAGACTACTGCCTATGTAACCGCCTCACATTTGCCTCCAGAGTACAATGGGCTGAAATTTTACTATTCGGATGGAGTTGGATTTTATGAAGACGATCTGGCAAAGATAAAAAGGCTTTCAATAGAGGGAGCGTCAAAGAAGTCATGGAGGGATTATGGTAGTTATGAAAGCGTGGATTACGCAAAGGACTATGTGGATCATTTTTCCTCAAGGTACGATTTTAATGGAATGGGCATTGGCATAGACTGTGGTGGAGGGGCAGTGAGCTTAGTAGCAGAGGAGCTGTTTAATTCTGTCAATTCTAACGCAGTGTTCTTGTATTCAAAACCAAACCCAGCTTTGAGTGACAGACCACCAGAGCCAAACCCAGATGGACTCCAGACCTTGAGGGAAACAGTTCTGAGCAAAGGTCTTGCCATGGGGGCTGGCTTTGACGGGGATGGGGATAGGGTTACCGTTGTTGACAATAAGGGGAATTTCCTTACTCCTGAACAGATAACTGTAATAGTTGCTAAAGACCTGGCAGAGGAACATGGAGGAGGCAAAGTGGTAGCCAATGTTGAATGTAGTATGGCTCTGGAGAGAAATCTAGAGCCTTTGGGCATAGAGGTGGTACGGATACCTGTTGGACATACGTTCATGACCCATTATGTTAAAGAGTTAAATGCTTTGATTGGTGTAGAATCTAGTGGACATTTCATAATCCCAAGTGTTTTACCATTTGATGATTCTGTTCCTGTGGTGATGGAATTAGCTAGAATAGCTGGAGATAAGCTTAGCGAAGTTGCCAGCGAGATAGAAACATACCCAAGGAAAAAAGTCAAGGTTGCTGTTGGTGAAAGGGAAAAGGACGCAGTCATGGAGAAATTAAAGCAGAAACTAGCCAGCGAATATGAGATTAATACCATGGATGGAATAAGGATAGATTTGGGTAAGGGATGGGTCCTCATCAGGAAGAGCAATACAGAACCTATAATACGGGTGACAGTTGAAGCAGAGACCAATGAAGAAGTCAATGAACTAGTGGAGAAGTTCAAATCCTTGGTGGAGGCTTCTAGATGAGGATTAGCGTAGTAGGGGCTGGACCTGCTGGCCTCCTGGCTGCTAGGGAGGCCAGCAGGCTAGGTGCTAGTGTAACTGTGTATGAGGCAAAGCGGAAGATAGGAGGAAAGGCATGTGGTGGGTTGGTTTCTAGATCTGGGTTAGACGGTCTAGATATTGAGTATGAAGATGCTGTTTTGAATTCTGTTTCTAGTGCAAAGATATTTTCCCCTTCAGGGAAGTACATAGAGCTGAGCAAAGGAAAGGGTTATGCTCTGGTTCTGGATAGGGATGCATTTGACAACATCCTTGCATATGGAGCCAGGTCAGAAGGGGCAGAAATAATCCTAGGAAAAAGGGTAACAAAGCTAAATGGCATAGTAATTGGAGCTGATGGAGCGAATAGCTTGTTTGCCAAATCTGTGGGAATAAACAGGAAATTATTATCTGCATTCCAGATTGAGAATAAAATGAAGACAGATATGGATTCTGTAGAATTGCATTTTGGATCATTTGCTCCTGGTTTTTTTGCATGGGTTATCCCTGTTAGTGAGGGTTTAGCCAGAATGGGATTGGCATATGATGTTAGCCTAGCCAATAGGAAATTTGGAAACTATGATCCAGAGACAGCCTTAAGATTCCTAGCTAAACGCAGAGGTTACCCATGGGAACCAGTCTCTAGAACAGGTGGGCTTATTCCCATATACGATGGAAAACCAGCTGTGCATGGGAGTTTAGCCCTAGTCGGTGATGCTGCCGCCCAGGTAAAGGCCAGCACTGGAGGGGGAATAGCTATAGGAGGAGCGTGTGCTAGGATCCTAGGCAAGACACTGGGAGAAGGAAGGGAGTTGTCTAGCTATGAGAGTGAGTGGAGAGCCAAGTTTGGAAGGGAGCTGAGGATGCACAAGCTAGTTTATGATTTTTACAGGAGGCTTTCAGATTCTGATTTTGAGGAGTTGATTAGCCTTGTGGACGATGAAATTATTTCAATTCTAGAGAAACACGCAGATATGGAAGGACTAGAAAACGCCTTTCCAGTATTTTTATCCTATCTTTCAAGACATCCAGTAAAGGCACTTAAAATTTCCAGATTTTTGAAAGGATTTGGTACAATATAGAAAAGCGTAAATACTTCTTTTTCTAGAAATAAATCAAGGCGACCAATAATGAGTTTAGAGATTATTGGAGGGGAGGACAAGCTAGTTTTTAGGCGAAGGCATGAAAAGGGAGAGATAGTACTAGCCAAAAAGGGACCTAGGGAAATAATTGGACTACCTGGTGAGTGGATAGATGGAGTTATATCTGTGGATAGACACTCTGATTTGTTGGAAGAAGTTTTAGATTATCTAGAGAATTCTAAGCATGTGGATAGGATAATAATCAAAGTCTTGAATCCACAAAAGCGCATATACAGAATGCTAAATAACAGGGATTTTGTTCATATGGGACTAAACAATTATTTGAAGGTTGTAAGCGATGAGCTAAAAAGCTTGATCTAGCCCATTATCTTTTTCTTTATCTCCTCGCTCATCATGTCTGGACTCCATGGAGGATCAAACACTAACTCCACATTGACTTTTCCTATTCCTGGGATTGATTCCACAGCTTCCCTTGCCTTACCTACCAGTTGCTGAGCCAAAGGACATCCAGGCCATGTTAGAGTCATTTTAATGCTTACATCGTCTCCATTTGTCTCTACTCCATAGATTAAGCCGAGATCCACTATGTTAAATCCTAGCTCGGGATCTATTACTTCTTTAAGTTTTTCGATAACTTCCTCTTTTGTTATCATCTAGATTCCTCCCCGTTTTATTTTAACTTACGGTTATATAAACCATATTCCATAAATTTGTTGAATTAAGTGAGGGGGGATTTTATGTTTCCAGCCATTTATACATTATTTAGCAATTCAAAGAAGAAGATGAAACTTGCCAATTTCTTATTATCTTCTGGTATATCTGTCAAGGGAGATAAATTCTTTGTGAATGGAGTTAATGTAAGTATGTCTAGCCTAGCCTCTAAGCTTGGGGTAGATAGGAAAACCATCTATGCATTTACAAGGGATGTTAGGAGAAACTTCGTTTTGAGGTCAATCTTCTCTGGATTATCCGCTGTTGGTGATCCTTCTAAGGTAGCACCAGACATTGGATATGAAGTAGTTAAGTTTGAGGCGTCGCCGGATAGAGCGATAGAGTTTTTGGATAAGCTGTCCGGTTTGGCAAGCATTGTTTCTTTTAGCTATGTGAATGGAAATTTCTATGTGATATATGATAGGCCAATACCGCATGACAAATTGAATGAACTAGTTTCAGGGATAGGGAATGTTAAAATATTTACACCTGACACTAGAAAGAAAGGATTGATATGTGAAAGATGTGAGATTGAGTTTTGTCCAAGGAAGAAGGTGAGAGTTAGATGATAGGATTTGTCTTAATGTTGTTAGCATTGTATCTCATTTGGAAATTTGCATAATTATTTAAATATGAAAAGGCAAAGAGCTATTAGATGATGAGCCTTATGAGTGCTGAGGAAACTATGATGACAAGAGGGTCATCTGAAGAATGTTCCGCCAATGGCGTCTAATCCCTCTTCAGGGGATTTTTCCTTCTTCTTTGGTTTCTTCTCTTTCTTCACCTCTTTTATTATCTCTTTTTCTTCTTTAGGTTCTTCGGGTTTCACTAGCTTAGTAAGGGTTTCAACGCTTCCTCCTTCTCTCTTTTCAAGCTCTTTTTCTATCTTTTTTCTAAACTTTATGTAAAAGACTATACCTAATCCCAATGCCACGATTATTGCAGCAGTTATACTTGGCATTAACAGGTCGTTTTCTTTTTCATACACTATTAGACTTTGGTTTGTCTCTTCGGATTGGCTCTGATTTGTCTCGTTGGTCTGATTGACAGCCGGAGTGATTGTTTTAATTTCTGAATAATCCACCATAGGTTCAGGAAATTCCATAGGATTGGTTGAGTTTTCAATAATATATGTTATCTTGTATGCGCTATTTGGATCCAAGGTTATGTTCCAAGCGACCACAGGATCGTTTTTTATTACTGTTGGTTTTTGCATGAATATTATTGGGTAGGTTTTGTTTCCTGGAGATTGTAAATATGCATTTATGCATTCCTCCCAGCATTTTTGCGATTCACATACACCGCAGTCTTTTGTTGATTTTGCAATGTCTATCACACAGGTTTCATCTTCACAGTTCTTTGCTCTTTGCTCGTTATCCTGATCTGGTTCTAAGAAGCTAAGATTACTTACTACTGATTTTGGTATTTCATCTCTTATTAGCATTGAAACCTTTGAGTCAGTTGGATTTGCTGCGTACAAAATTATCCTTGTTTTGTTTTCAGATTTTTCCCAATACCTCTTGCAACCAATGGATTCAGTCTCTGGAGCCACATTGTAGCTTATGGAAAACGGTATTGTTCCAAGTGCAGTTTCTAGTTTTCCATTTATTTTGTATGTTCCTGGTGGGCAGCCTTCAACAGCTGAGATGTTCAGCTTTATTGTAACTTTACCATTTGGTTCCAGGCTTATGTATGTTTTATTGTTTCCAATGACGAGATGTTTAAACTCGCTATCTTCATTCAGAGTTAGCCAACCAAATAGATATATACTCTTTTTGTTTTCGAGTGTTAAATTATCTCCGCTCAAGCTGACCGCAACTTCTGGCGTTATAACGTTTTCCTCTGGTTTGTATTCCTTTATGTTACTGACTTTAAAGTCATGGCTCCAATTGGCCTTTAAGTTATTTACTCCAATGGCCTCTATTGTAATTGTATAATTCCCTGTTTCGTTTGATGCTTTAAAGCATTTTTTGAATTTTCCATAATTATCTGGAGTTAGTTCATACGTTGTGGTTACATTATTTTTTACTGTCATGTTTAGTGTATAGTCTTCTCCAAAATAACCTAGAGGGAATACTCCATCGTATGTAACATTCCCCTCAACGCAAATTAATGTTCCAGATTTTACTGGTTCAGTTAGTGGATAGTAATAGTTTATATCTCCTAGATATGTGGCTGTTGCGTTTAACTGCAGCTCATAGGCTAGTTCTATACTTGCCTTTTCGTTAAGGCTTCCAGTTGAATAGTTTACTCCGTAGTTAAGTTCGGCTTTTCCTATTTTTCCTATGAGATCTAGTTTGCAAGTGAGATTGTCACTTGTACCTGATGCTATTAATTCTTCATTGGCAGTTACATTGGCCCATGAGTCAAATAGGTCTTTTACTAATGCATCATTCATTTCTGTTGAGTTCCTATCATCGTTAAACAAAACGATAATAGTTAGAGTGGAAACATCAGATAAACTAGCGTTTAGACTGTAAGTCAACCCGGTAGGTGTTACTATTGAAACTTCCTTGTAGCTAGTGTATACATCTGAGTCATTGTCCTCGTCGTAGATGTTTATTTTTAGATTTGCAGAATCACTAAAATTTGCGCTTACTGCCGTGGTTATGTTTATTGGTATGTTGAATGCGTCTCCTACACCCCAGTTGACTATTTCTATATTTACAGATTGACTATTATTCACTAGGAACAAGGTCGTGTCTAGGGATTTAATTGTAACAGTTGCATTGAAGGCGTGGTCATTGTTCACTAGCTTGACTGTGTAATCTCTAGTTTCATTTGGGAAAAATGAAAAGTTGTCTGGTGAAAAGCTAACAGTGTAATTTGCAAAGGCTAGCGATATTAGAAATAAGGATATAAATGTGAACGCAATAGCTTTGTTCTCCATGTTTCTAGTCTAGGAATGTCTAGTTTAAAAGTTTTTATACCAGTCCGGGAAACGTTTAAATTTGGTGTCTGATTTATCAGAATGTAGCTGTGAGGCGGATAGAGGTGGTTTGCATGATTAAAATTAGAGCAATTTTTTGGGTCGTTCTTATTGCCTTAATGGCTTTGATAATGCCATTAGCCATGGCAAAGAACATTCCATTGATTGGGAGACTGACGGACTCGTATGGAAATCCTGTTAATGGAGATGTTCCTTTTGTCTTTGCTATATATGACAGTGATACAGGCGGGACTCAGCTTTGGAGCGAGAGCAAGACGCTGAATGTGCAAAGCGGAGTATTCTCCACATACCTTGGAGATACGAATCCTTTTCCTGAAAGCGTATTTGACGGGAGAGACCTGTGGCTGGAGATCAAGGTCAATGGAGAGAACTTCACAAGAGTAAAGCTTGGCATTTCTCCATATTCATTTGAATCTGAGACTCTTCAAGGAAAGACACCTTCAGACTTTGTTGAGAATCCGACTAATGCATTGACTATGGGAGTAGATGATACTACGAACGGATACCAATACATAAAGGTAAATAATGCGGGTGGAACATACGTTGGTGGAATAATGTACAACAAAAACAATCCTAATTATGGAGATGGAAATGATTTTGTTATTTATTCAGTAGGGAGAGATCTTGTTCTCTCTGGAGGCAGTGGTAGGGTAAACATGACAGGAGAGCTTGATCTCGTTGGAGACCTTATTGCAAATGCGAACGCAGAGGTGGGTGGGAATTTGGATGTTAGTGGAACCCTGGTTGTCGGAGGGCGGTTGTATGTAAACGGTTCAGATTTCGTTTTAGGAAAGAATGACGGAAGAGATATAGGTAGCAAGACAAATCAGAGAGCATTGGTTCATTCCGATGGTAATGACAAACTTATCATTAACTATAACGGCGATTTTGAAGGAGGAGTAGAAGTGCAAAGCCCACTTACAGTTACTGGAGATATTTCCCAAGGGTCTAACTTAAAACACGCTGTCGGTAGAGCGTTCTTG
>CAZZDL010000016.1:12826-18796 GCA_964652335.1 Microcaldota archaeon | reverse complement strand
CCTCACTTTTTATAGATCTTATCAAGATCGATTATCCAAGATAGCGAAACCGCTACCGGATACCTATAAAAAAAATTAATATTTAAACCTTTCCCCAGCTATCCTTCATTAACAAACTACACCCTCTCTCCCGCTCACACACCACAATCCCACTCGCCTCGGCCTATCGGCCTCGGCTCACTGCTCGCTCCAGGCTCGGCTTCGCCTCGCCTTCCGCTCGCTCACTTCTTCAAATCAAGCTTAATCCTGGGCCCCAGCAGTCCTGCCTTCGCTAGTCTTTTCTGATAATCAGCTATCACTTGTGTATACGCATGGATCATATTGGCCACATCCACTAAAATGCCTTGAGCCTCACTTGCCTTCAGCTCAAACTTCCCTGGCTCTATCAGCTCAATAGAGCTAGGACCATAGTTAATAACCAAATAAACCAAGTCCTCAAAGCTCTTCGCCACAACTTCAGCCTCAAACATGCTAGTATACACGCCTTCATTTTCTAGGGTTTCCTCAATGTTCAAATCAATAACCTGGAAATATGGATCGTTTTTGAATTTTTCAACTATCTTCTTTTGGAGTTCCTCTAGCTTAGCTTTATCCTCAGAGACACCCTCAACAATCACATAAGCCCTAAACTTGTAGTCCTCTGGCTTCAGCTCTATGCCCTCCATCAATCCTCTCCTAACAGCCTCTGCTAGCCTATACCCCTGTTTTGTTTTTCTCACTAGGCCTAGCTTTAGCAGGGATTCTAATTCCTTTTCTAGCTCTTCCTTACTGCTACCTAACGCATTGGCTAACTCTTCTAGAGACTTAGGTCCTTCCACTAGTTCTTTGGCTATTCTGGCTTGTGTATCAGATATTTTCATAGATACCACCTTAGCTAGTTCTTATGGTAGTGGATATATATAACTAGTAGGGCTATTGGGAATCCAACTTACTGTTATTTATCAATTCAGTATCTATTTCGTAAATAGCATCCACTTCATCTAGTATGCTCTTATGGACAGAAGAAGGATGATAGTACAAGTGGACTATAACTCCATATTGCTTTGCTTTCTTTATTGCTGGCATGAAATCTGAATCTCCAGCCACGAGAACAATATTATCAACATACCTATTAAACGACATGTCCACTATATCTAAAGACATTTTCACATCAACCATCTTCTGTTTAAATGTGTCATTTATCATTTGTAACCTCCCAAGCTTAACTTCAAACCTTGGTAATCTCCTTAATTTGTCTAAAAATCGTTGCATCCTGTCATATCTTTTTCTATCCTCCAAATTTCCTTTCCTAGTAAATGGCATACATGTGTAATAATATGTCCTCATTCTCCAACTGTTAATATTATCGCACAGTAAATCAGCAAACTTTGTGTAGTCTATCGCTGGCTCTCCAAAGTGCTTTTTCAGAACACTGGAAAGGTATCCTCCATCTATAAAAACAGCTGCCTTATCCATCCCTCTCCCCCGGATAATTCCTGGCGTCCCGTAGGACGCCAGGGTGGATAATGGTAAATTATTTGTTATAACTGTTTATATATCTTTCGTATTAGTATGAGAAAACTTATTATACAAAGGTAACATTACTAGACCCATGAACACTACATTGGCAAATCAAACCGTTAGTCAAGGTATTAATCTATTTTCTGTAAATGGGATAATCCTAGCAATAGTTGGCCTGGCCCTCATCATAGTGGCAGGTTACATAGTCTACAAGCTATTAAAGAACCTAGTAGCCAATGCAATAATAGGAGGAATAGGTTTAATAGTTCTTCATTTTCTAGCACCTAGCCTAGGTCTAGAAATTCCATTTTCATTGACTAACATAATAATTAGTCTGATAGCCGGTCTACCTGGGCTTGTGATTGTCGTTTTACTTACAGTGCTTCACCTTTAGGTCCTTCTTGCTCCAGACCCCTGCAATTTTAGCTCCGCATTTTGGGCATTTTCCGTCCTTTAGATGAACATTCAACACCTGAAATCCAAATCTCTCCACTAGCAAGGCTCCGCACTTCGGGCAATAAGTATTCTCGTAAGGATCTCCTGGGGCCACGTTTCCTATGTATACATAATGCAATCCTTCTTCTAGTGCTAGTTCTCTAGCCTTGACTAGCGTTTCCCTAGGAGTTGGAGGAACGTCCAGCATCTTGTACGCTGGGAAGAATGCAGTGAAGTGCAGTGGCATGTCTTTGTCAACGCCTTTAACGAACTCTATTATTTGCCTTATGGTGTCCATATCATCGTTGTATCCAGGTATTATTAGGTTGGTTATCTCCACCCAGATTCCTAGTTTCTTTGCTAGTTTAACGCTTTCCAAGACAGGTTCCAGGTGTACTCCTCCCATGTACTTTACATACATCTCCTCGTTTCCCTTTATGTCTATGTTCGCCGCGTGTAAGTATGGAGCCAGTGTCTTCCATCCGTCAGGAGACATGTAGCCGTTGGTTACAAAAACATTTGCTAGGCCTTTTTCCACAGCTAGCTTACTAGTATCGTAAGCCAGCTCAAAGAAGACGGTTGGCTCTACATATGTGTATGCAATGCTAGATGAGCTAGTGGTCAGTGCGTCTTCCACTATGTCCTCCGGCATCATTTGGACAGTGGGAAGGCTGCCTGGGTCAGCCTGTGAGATTTCCCAATTCTGACAGTTTGAAACAGCCACTGCCCCCGCTATATAAGTATGGTCTTCTTCCACTTCCATGTTGTAAACGTTCCCAGAGTACTGCTCCACAGAAACCTTTCTGACTGGAACTAGGAAATGATTTTCGGTTTCCTTGTAGTGCCACTTTTTCTTTCCAGGCTTCCATTCACCTGATTCCAGATCAAATAAAGACGAAAACCTAATTATGTACTCTGTCCTCATTCTAACCCTTCTTCCCTCTATACTCTTAAACCTTGGAGGATGGTAAACGTAGAAGCCAGGGAGAACGCCTAACATCAGCAATAAGTAATACATGCCATACGCTAGTCTCCTTGAAACAGTTATGCAATCCACATAATCCTTCTTAAATGTCCCATCGCCATCCAGGTATCCCTTCACGAAGCTTAGGATCGTCTCCCTATCTGAATTGAATATCTCTCTAGGAACCCTTTTGTCTATGGATCCATGGCCACACATGGAAGCGAACAAAACAGATAACGGTGCATTACTTATTTCAACCGCTGTGGATGTCCTCCTCTTAACGACACGCGGTTTTATTCCAAACACTCTCTCAATAGTCATTGCAACCTCATTTATCAAATCAGTCTCGTGATGGCCAAAGGAGAACCTTAGTGTATAAGAGTTCAGTCTCTCTTTAAATCTGGAAACACTTCCCTCTGCACAGTACAAACCAAGCAATCTAGCTATCTCTTTTATCCTAAGCCTCTTTGGAATCCCAAGACGTCCCCCGCTGAACCTTACCTTCCCATCTTCTTCTATTACTCTGACTTTCCTAGTAGGCTTTAAGAAACCTGTTCCTTCTTTCTTTACTCTGGAGATTACATTTCTCACCCTTGAAGCGCTCATCCCGAACAATAAACCTATCTCCCTGGAAGTCATGCCATTGTCCTTCATTTCTAGAATCTGATTTACAATCTCCTCATTTAGCTTTATCCTTGAAAGTTTATGCTCTCCGGACTGCCAGTTTTCTAAATGCTGCTTTACATCTATGTACTTAATCTTGCCCCTGGGATTTACCTTTGGTACAATTAGCCAATCTCCCTTTCTAACAAGCATTGCTATCTTCTTTTCAATACTCCCATTATTCCAGATCATAACGTTGTGGTTTGGAGTAACCCTTATCTCTGGTACAAAGGCCGCCTTTATCTTGACCAATGGCCCTGAGTAGTGGTGGGTGAACCATGTTTTTATCTGCCTAGTCCTCCCATTGTGGGTATACACATTTCCAGAAGATTCAAATAATTCTCCAATTTCATAGTCCCCATTCTCAGTAAAAACTAATTCATTTGGAGGGAGACACCACATGCAGCGGAAATTGCATCCGACTGTTGCTATTGAATAAGCTAGAGTTCCAGGAAGGAAATGGAATAATGGCTTCTTCTCAATTGGGTCTATGGCTCTAGATACTATGTCTCCATAGACCAAAGAATAAAGTTTTCCGTCAATATTTTTTCTGACTCTACAGACACCTGTTTGTCCGGGGGCCAGTATGCAATGCCTATTGCACAAGTCGCATTGGACTTTATTTCCGTCTAGCTTGTGCCAGAGCATTGCTTCTTTCTTCATATATCTCCCCTCATTATAGATCTTAGAGTTGGTGGCAAGGCACGTAGAAAATCCTCATCCTCCTTTCCTGCCTTATAAATTATCTCTTTTATCTTTGCATCCACTAGTTTAATAAACCATTTGTGCTGCTTAAAATAATTCAACGGAGTTGGAGCAACATCTGTGGAAAGCTTTGCCCCCCTATCTACTCCAAAATGTTTTACTCCAGTACTACTCCTACTGATATACGTGATCCCTACCAGTCTGATGTTATCCATGGTCACCAGCTTTTTTACTGGGACAAGTTTCACATTCCCATCCCGCAATAAATAACTAGTATCTTCCCTAAGCTTGAATGTGCCTTGTCTATCTGTTTCTGCTATCCCTAGAACATGCAGCTCAGATGGGCTTCCTTCTAATGCTCTTTTCAAAAACTCGTAGTTCTTTGATATTGCTCCCCCTCCAGACACTTCATCTATCAACATTACCTTAGAGAAATCAGGTACTGCCAGCTTTCTAATCCTCTTTAATTGAGTTAGTAGATTACTGATCTTCTTTTTTTCAGACCATGATGTCTTGGGTAAGTTATCTAAAATGTGTCTGACGAAACGGTAAAGTTGTGGTCTTTGCTTCGCAGTTTCGACAAGATCATGAAGGCTTAATTCCTTCTCGCCCATTTCTTGGATCTTTGCGGAGAGATCGGACAATCCTTTGTGAAAAGATATATAATCAACTATCATGCTCCTAAGTTTTCCTGTATTCGGCGGTGAGAGAACGCTTGGATGATAATCTAAAATCTCCTTTTTCAGCTGCTTTATCCTCTTCTCTTTTTCGCTTTTTCTTATATTTAGTTTCTCTAATTCTCCTAATGCTTCTTCATATCTTTTCTTCTTCAGCTCTGACAGTGCAAAGGATATACATCTCCATAGAGGGTACGCCCCCCTAAGTGGGACAATTATGACAGTCGGCTTTTTCTCTAGAATGTGTTCAGCGGCCTCTACCATTGCTCTAGCATAGTCTTCAACATCTCTTTTGTTAAATCTCTTCTTGCCAGCATATTCCTCTTCCATTATTCGCCATATCTCATTAAAGCTCATCTCTTTTTCCCATTTTGGGCCGAAAAGTTCTCGGAACTGGAAAATTCCTTCCGTAGTTGATTTTTCTCTTTTGCCTTCCCTCTTTCTGCTACTCTTGTCTCTCAGCCTTTTCAGCACTCCACCTTTACTTTTGGATCTCCTCTTGGCCATGTTCACTTCTCCTTGTATGTTTAACAGTTGGAACAAATATTAAACTTGCATAGTATTTCTAGGATTGTAGTTAAAGATTATCTAGTAAGGGTATAATAGCCACAAAGGATTAAAAACTGGGAAAACCAAAATTTTTCCTGCATGGCTGGGGTGGTGTAGCCTGGCAGCACAGAGGACTGTGGATCCTCTAGCCCGGGTTCAAATCCCGGCCCCGGCCCTCCGCCACCGCGAAGCGGTGGCTCCGAGCTTTGGGAGAAAAATTAAAAATGTGACCAAATATAAGAATACTCATGAAATTTGACGTTATCGTTGAAAAGGATGAATCTGGGGTTTACATCGCGTATGTCCCAGCTTTGCCTGGATGCTACAGCCAAGGAGATAGCATTGAGGAAGCTATAAAAAACATAAAAGAGGCAATAGAACTTCATCTATCTACATTGCCAAAGGAAAAAAAGAAAGAGCTGGAATCTATTTCTAGAAACATCGTTGGCATAACAAAGGTTGAGGTCCATGCCTAAA
>CAZZDL010000016.1:7464-12726 GCA_964652335.1 Microcaldota archaeon | reverse complement strand
TTCAAGGGAACATGCAATACCTACTACATAAAGGGAAAAACTAAGGTTCTGATAGACGCTGGCTTTCTCGTCAGACAACCGATAGACATGATAGTTTTAACGCATTGTCATTGCGACCACATCTATTACCTAGCAGAGCTAGTTGAAATGCATAAATGCAAGGTGGCGTGTGGCTGGAGAGACAAAAATGCAATAGAAACGCTGGGTGAGGAAACGATCTCTTGGCTTTGTGGTAAAGAGCTAAAACCAGTTAGGGTTGACTTAGCGTTAAAAGAGGGAGATATCCTAGATCTAGGCAATATGAAATTAGAGGTTCTAGAGGTACCTGGCCACACCCCTGGAAGTATTGCATTGTTTGATAAAGAGCATGGAATTTTATTTAGCGGAGATACTCTTTTTGAAGATAGTATAGGGAGATGGGACCTCCCTGGAGGAAATAAGGAAGAACTAGAAAAGAGCGTTGCTAGGCTTAGCGCGTTAAAGGCTAGGCTTTTCCCAGGTCACTAGGGCAATGAACAAGAAAGAAACAAATAAAAACTGGGAAACACCAGAAACTTAGCATGAAAGGTGAGTGTCTTCACGTTGGTAATAGATAAACCCAGGATTGTTGTTCCAGCTAGCTTTAGGTCTAGCTCCGAATTCTTTGAGGCCAGGTTCCTAGATGGCAAGGTTGTAATCAAGCCAGTGGATAGGCCTAAGGGAAGAAGGATAGCTAGGAACCTGTGGGAATGGAGGGATTGTCTTCATCTTCAGACCGGATAAGAAAGGGAGGATATGGGTTGGTGGTTTCTGTGATGGGAATCAATAAATGACTATCTTCATGCTAATTTAATTAACTGGGAAATACTTAATAGCACTGCAGGTGGTAGAATGACAATGCAGACAGTAAGGGGAATGAAAGACTGGTCAGGAGAAGAAGCCTGGAAGAGGGAATTTGTAATCGGGGAAATCAAAAAGATCTTTCAGAGGTATGGCTATGAGCCTCTGGAGACGCCTGCGGTGGAGTATTATGAAACCCTAGCTGCCAAGGGCGGTGGTGGAGAGGAGATAAAGAAAGAAATTTATTACTTTAAGGACAAGGCAGACAGAGAGCTTGGGCTAAGGTTTGACCTTACTGTCCCGACTGCTAGGTTTATTGCAAGCAATCCAACAATGCCAAAGCCTTACAAGAGATATGCAATAGGTAAAGTCTGGAGATACGACAGACCTCAGGCTGGAAGGTATAGAGAGTTCACGCAGGCTGACATTGATATATTTGGTTCTCCTAGCGTAATGGCTGATTTAGAGGTTTTAGATGTTGCGATTACTGTTATGAAAAAGCTTGGCTTTAGTGAATTCAAAATAAGAGTGAATAACAGAAAGATACTTGAAGCCTTAATGCTTGCGTCTGGTATACCAAAGGAAAAGACTATAGACGCATTTAGAGCAATAGACAAGCTGGACAAAATAGGTTGGGATGGGATAACCGAAGAATTAATGAAAAGGGAAGTTCCAAACTATGAAGAGCTGGTTAGAAGGATAAGGGAAAACAATTTTGAAAAGATCAAGCCAGATTTATCTAATTTTGATATTGGGAAAGAAGGTATTGGGGAACTAGAAAAGTTAATGGAACTAGCAAAGGAGATAGGGATAGACAAATGGTTGAGTATTGACATGACATTAGTCAGAGGCCTAGAGTATTACACAGGAAATGTATTTGAGATAATGGCTGGTGGCCAATGGGCATGCGGGGGAGGAGGGAGGTTTGACAAACTAATTGGTATGTATGGTGATAGAGACGTCCCAGCTGTAGGAATAAGTTTTGGTATTGAAAGGGTAATACAATTGATGGAGAAGTTCAACCTATTCCCAGATAGATACAAGCCGTTGGTTGTATACATAGCCCCAATCGGCAAGGTAAAGGAAGCGTGGAAAATAAGGAAAAGGCTCGTTGAGATGGGTGTCCCAGCAGATATTGACTTGATGGAAAGGAAATTAAATAAGCAGTTTGATTATGCAAAGGCCAAGGGGTACAAATGGTTCATAATAATTGGGGAAAAGGAAATTGATGAAGGGATTGTGACATTGAAAAACTTGGAAACGAGAGAAGAGGTAAAGATCAAGCTGTCCGAGCTAAAAAGGGTGAAAGATTTTCTAGCCAGGTAATCTCCATTTTTTTCTTATATCCTTTCTCTTTTTCAATAGCTTATTATGGAATTCCAGTCCTAGCTTAGTTACAGAAATCTTCCCATCTCTTTCTTCAACCAGGCCTTCTTCCTTCAGGTTTTCAAAAGCTTTTTCCCATATTCCGCGATGGTGTTTCATAACTTGTGGGTATCTTCTTGAGAGTGAATAATGAGGGTGCGATTTTACTAACTTGTCTATTATTTCATTTAAGCTTCGGTTTTTATTATTAACTGTCTCATCAAGAAGTTTGTGCATCCTAATCTTGGATGGCACGTCTAAATGGCTTTCAAAATGCTTCCTAAACGATAGAGGGTGCGAAGTGAAGAGTACATCAATGCCTACTCTGGATAAATGTTCTAAATCCTCATCTTTAAACAAGTATGGCAGATCTTCCCATAAGTCTCTTGGAACTGCATTTATATCTATGTGGATGATATCATTCATAAAGTTCTTCAAAATCTCATCGTCATTCTTACCAATAGCCACTTTGCGTTTCAGCAGCCTTTTCTTAAGCCTTGTCCATCTTCTAGCCTCTCTACCAATAGTCGAACTAAAGTCCATACTCACCCTATTCCAAAATGGGCTTGTCAGGTCTCTGGGGTACTCGTCGCTATCATAAACTAGTATTAGATCTATGTCAGGTACAAGCTTTAGAATGCTCTTTCTCTTTGTGCGAGTTATTCTATCAACTACATCATAATCTCCATAAAATGGATAGCCAACTCCAAACACAGAGCAGATAAACGGAACCTTTGTAAACTCCTTTGCTATATCCTCTATCTCCTCTCTAAACTTAGAGTAGTCTAGCTCTTTATGTTTCTTGATTATTTCATGAATTATTTCCTCTTTACTTGCTCCAAACCTTTTTTCAAATTCCATGGATAAAGTTTCTCTTTATCTATTTTTATTGATAATGTGATTGCAACCAAAAGACTATTAATGATGAATTAAACAATTAATTATGCATCCAAAAATTGGGGTTGGTGTGATCGTCGTAAGGGATGGAAAAATCCTACTTGGTAAAAGACGCAGTGAACATGGAAATGGAACTTGGTCCTTTCCTGGTGGGCATCTAGAAATGGGAGAAACACCAATAGAATGTGCAAAGAGAGAATTAAAAGAAGAAACTGGGTTGATGGCCGTAAACCTTACTTTCTGTGGGCTAACAAATGATGTATTCTCTGATGAAAAACATTATATGACTCTATTTTTCTTTGCCAAAGCAAATGGGGAACCACAGACACTTGAACCAGAAAAATGTGAGAGGTGGGAATGGTTCAATCCAAAGGAATTGCCCAATCCTCTGTTCTTACCGATCAAAAACCTAGTAGACAAAAGATATATCTATGCCAGCGCTGAGCTAAAGAACCTGCTAGGGATATAACCAATTATTTCAAAAACTTCACTTCAAAACTTTTCCTGTTTCTAGATACCAAAGATATAAATCTAGTTCTGCTAGGGAAATGCCTAGCTTCCTTGCAATGTCTCGTAGGATTTCTTCTATCTCTAAGTATCTCTTCCTCGTTAGAGTCCTAGGCCTAGTTATTATTCTCTCTTTGGCTAGCAGGTCAATTATGTGGAAATCTAGTATAGCTACATCCTCGTAACCTATGTTTCTCAGGAAATGGCTAGCTTCCTTCATTCCTAGTCCCTTCACGTTCTTCACTAGCCAGTCTCTAGCAGACTTTCCATCTGGAAATCTACTAAGTATCATCTTTATTTTATCAGCAAACTTCCTAGCTTCAACTATGTACCTGGCCCTAGTGTTCGGGAACCTGTGCCCTAGTTCCTTTAAGGCTTTAGCTAGTTCCGATTCAGGCAGAGTCAGAAATCCATTATCAATTGCTTTTTGTATCTTGATTCCTCCTTGGGCGGAATAGTTAGCTGTTAGAATACAAAAGCATAGCTCTTTAAAGATGTTTTTAGCACTAGATTTACCTAGACGTTTGAATTCTCTAGCCCTAGCTCTAACAAGGTCTCCAACGTCGGTGTTTATCAATGAGCTAACCCTCTTGGCTAACTGCATCAATACTCCTCGCATTGCAGTTGGAAATAAGAACTTGGATGTCCACAAGATGGGCATGCCTCTGGTGGCTTTTCTCCAATATGGACGTATCCGCATTTCCTACAAACCCAAACCACTGGCTTATCTCTCTTGAAAAATGACCCTGATTCAACAAGTTTAAGCAATTTAGTAAATCGTTCCTCATGATGTTTTTCTGCTATGGCTATTGCTCTTAATCTTTTAGCTATTTCAGGGAATCCCTCCTTTTCTGCAATATCTGCAAAGTTGGGGTACATTTCAGTATTTTCATAATGCTCTCCGGTTATTGCGGACCTAAGATTGTCAGCTGTCTTTCCAAGCACCACTGGAGCCACTGCGTCCACATTTATCTCTGGAGGATTAATGTTATATTTTTCAATTAACTGATTTAGCAGCCTAAAGAGCCATTTAGCATGCTCTCTTTCATTCTCTGCTGTGATTTCAAATATTTCAGCCACTTGCTCATATCCCTCTTTCTTTGCTATTTTTGCGTAAAAAGTATATCTGTTTCTAGCCTGGCTCTCTCCTATGAATGCTTTAGCAAGGTTTTTGATTGTCTCTTGCATTGATACCACCTCAATTCCGATAACATTAATATATTTGTTCTATTATAAATAGATTATGGTTCGAATTTCGGAAGAAAAACTGATAAGAGAACTAATGAAGAATGCTAGAGTGCAATTTACGAAGCTAGCGAAGAAATTTAGAGTCACTGAAGCAGCTGTAAGGAAGAGGGTTAGAAAGCTTGAGGAGAATGGTGCAATAGAAGGGTATACAATCAAAGTTAACCCGAGAAAGCTAGGTTATGGAATCCATGCATTAATCGGCATAGATACAAAACCAGAGTTATACGTGCATGTGATTGACAGATTAAAAAAGGATAAGGATATTATTTCGCTCTACTCCTCAACAGGAGATCACATGATAATGATGGAAGTTTGGCTCAGAGACTCAGAAGAGTTGAGTAAATTTGTGAAGAAGCTTGAAAAGATAAAGGGAGTTACGAGGGTTTGCCCTGCAGTGATGCTAGAGAGAATTAAGTGAGTTTTATT
>CAZZDL010000016.1:0-7364 GCA_964652335.1 Microcaldota archaeon | reverse complement strand
CAATCACCACTCATTCAATCTAGCCTGAAACCCACTACTTTCTTTTACATCTCCATCCAATATAAGTTTCCCATAAACTCCATCGTAACCAGGTTGGACCTTGAGCTTGCCCTCTCTATTTGCCAAGATCAAGCTCACTAATCTTTTATCGTCTAGCTTCTTATCAAGCTCTTCCTCACTGGCCTCCAGCAAAACGTAGAATTCATTTCCTAATTCAAGCAAAGATGAATAGATGTCCTGAACTTTCTTCGTTGACGGTTCGGTGTTATAGTAGTTCGCAATTAACACAGCCAGTGGAAGAACTTCATAAAAAGTTTTCGCATTCTTAGGTCTAAATCCTTCCGGCCTATCTGCAAGCTCTTCAACTCTATGAAGAACACCAAGAGTTAGAGGCTTCCTACAAACAGGGCAAACATTTCCAAATTTCTTTGCTTCGCTAGGCTTGAGAAATACTCCGCAATTCCTATGTCCATCCCAATGATACTTCCCGTAGCTTGGATCCACCTCTACAGTCCCAACTAAACCTTCCCCAGTTCGAATAGCGTTCACTATTGCTTTGTAACTAAGATCACAATCAAAAATAGTTGCCTCTCTACCAATTCTCCAAGGCCAATACGAATGAGAATCAGAAAAGGAAACTAAATTAATCCTATCTAATTCAGACAATCTCCAGTTCATTGGAGGATCGCTAGACAACCCAGTCTCCAAGGCGTGGATCTCTTTCACTTTATCCTGATAAGCCTCTTTCAAAGAGTCAAAACCAGATTTGCTACCAAACACCCCAAACCAAGGAGTCCATGCATGAGCAGGAAAAACTTCAATGTCTCTACTTATCCCTTTCAATATTTCAACACTTTCTGGTAAAGACAAATTAAGCGTAGGTCTTCCATCAATATTCAAATTACCAAACCTTGACAACTCTTCCCTTACTTGCTCAACAATCTCTAAATCCGAAGCTAATACTACTTGGTGTACTTTTCTAACTTTCACATCGTCACGGTACACGTTTGATATCTCCACGCTCAAAAGGAAAGGAAATCCACTCTCAGAAAAAAATAATTGCTTTTCCTCATCGTATCTTAATCTCTTTATCTCATCTAACCATTTTGGATGTGTAAAATCTCCTGTTCCTAATATAGATAATCCCTTTTTCTTCGCGTAAATTTCTAGGTTTTCAAAACTTAGATTTTTACTCGTTCCTCTAGAATAAGGACCATGTAAATGCAAGTCGGCAAACAACATGAATAATTTTTACAAATTCTCATTAATCTATCTTCTCATTACTTTTGATTTTCTTAAAACGCAAATCTAAAGCGTAAGAGGAGAATTGAAAAAATTTGGAAAAATAGAAAGTTTTTTAAATAAGTGTTGTGTTTTTTCAACAAGAAAAATTTTGTGAGGTGGGTTTGAAAATGGTAACGAAGAAGAAGACTAAGAAGAAGACAACTAAGAAGAAAAAGAAGACGACAAAGAAGAAAACTACAAAGAAGAAGAAGACAACTAAGAAGAAGACAACTAAGAGAAAGACAAAGAAGAAAAAGAGATGAAATCTAATAACTCTTTTGCAATTTCCTTTTTAATCCCTTTTTTGTTTCGTTTTTTGCTTGTGATCAGCGGATATAATGCGGAGCCTCTGGTGTTGGCTCGGGTGTTTCTACTTTCTTGACACTCCTCTCAACTATCTTTTCTATTTCTTTTGCCCTTGTTTCCAATTCAGATGTATCAACCCTAACTCCTACTAGATTACCTAAAACCTCTAATACCGCTTTAGCGGCTCTAGCATCAATTATCTGTCCATGAGTCTCTCCCATCAAACATACTCCATCCATTCCCTTAAGACTGCCTAATCCTACCAGTAAACCAGCTGCTCCTACTATAGCACCTGTCTTATCAAAAGTGGCTCCGGCCTTCTTTAGTTTTGGAATAAGCTTGGGGTTTGTGACCGCAGCAAAAACTTTAGGCTTTTTTGAAAGGTAACCTACTCCATAACCTCCCAACGTATAAACAGTTTTAACTTTGTATTTCTTTGCCACATCTAATATCACGTCAGCTACTTCGTAATGGGCGAACGGATTATTAGCTTGATGATCTCCTGCAATGAATATAATATCTTTACCCTTACCCTTCCAATAGTAAAATTCATCCTTCATCATATCAACTAGGCCATCATTCCTGATAACAACCTGTGGAGGAAAATGAGGAGAGTATAGATCTGCGAATTTCTTAGCATTCAATTCTTTTATCATATGATCTACTGCTATCTTTCCGACTAATCCAAGCCCAGGCAAACCTTCTATCAAAACCGGCCTCTTAAGTTTTGGTTTCTTAACAAACTTGACTGTTGTCTCTATCATAACATCCCCTTCTTTTCCATAATTTTAGCCTTCCTTCTATACTCCCCATACTTATCTTCTGGTGAAAATTTGGGTGGGTGTGCACTAACTGTCTGCCTTCCACATCTAGGGCATCTAAGTTCAAGAGTATAAACATCACAATGCGGACAATACATCATCAGACGTCTCATACTCAATCCTCTATTCTCTTAAATTCAAATTTTCCACCAGCTTTCTTAACCTTGCTCGAAACGTCATCAACTATGCGTTTTAACTGGTCTTCTGCTGCCTTGTAATCTGTGGACACTAGTTTTATGAAATATTTGGGGGCTCCTTGATAAACAACTTTAACTCCTTCCTTTTCAATAGAAGACAAAATCTCTTTTAGTTTAGTCACGCCATCAGATCCCGGGATTGCAATTGTCATTTCACCGCTAAGCTCTACCTTCGGTAACTCAACATACTTCTTCGCGATTTCAACCAAATACTTCTTCCAGTCAACAGGAATGTCAATGCCTTCTAATGCTTTCTCTCCCTCTGTTACCATTTCCTCAAAAGCAGAGTATATCTCTCCATACTCATCCTCAAGTTTCCATCCTGCTATCTTGTATGCATCTTCAAGGCTAACTTTGAAATGTTTAGCTACTAAGTCTAACAGCTTCTCTGCTTTCTTCTCTCTCTTCCATTCTGCTATCTTCCTTTTCTCCTGATTTGATCTAACGTTTCTCAATGAAACATCAATAAGTCTCTTCCTAGGATCAACGTGAATAACCAACGCAACCCTCATCTGTCCTTCGCTTATATGGCTCCTTATGTTCTTTACCCAAGAACTAGATATGTGAGATATATGGATAAATCCTTCCTTTCCATATTCAACTAGATCAACAAAAGCACCATGAGGAACTATTCTTTTTATCCTAACTACAACCAACTCGCCCTTAGATGGATACTCAGTTCTCTTCAAAAACTCACCCCAGGACAGCAACTACCTTGCCTGCTATCTTTGCTTTACCTCCTTTTGGCTCAACAAGGACTTGCTGGCATTTCTCGCATTTAACAACACTTGCAGAATTGCTAAAAACCACTTGCTTATTTTTGCAATTAGGACACTCAACCTCAACGAACTTGGCCATAATCACGCCTCCTTCTTCTTCAGATTCAACTGCTTCTTTGTCCTAGTTCCCACAGTTTTGTAATGCTTCTTATGGCAAACAGTACACTCAAGCACAACGGTTTGTCTCTTTGCTTGCTTGTAAACCGGCACCTTGCCTGCTATCTTACTGGTGTATCCCTTTGTCTTTAATTCATGGTGTAACTGACCCTTTGCTGTGGATCTTGTTTTACCTTTTTTGTACACCTTCACTTTATGGACTGTGGTTGCCTTGCAATGTGGACAGTACGTCTTTATCTTATCTGGCATTTCCATTTATCTCACCTATATAAGTTCAATCAAATCCTGTTCCCTTAGTACATCCGCTATTTCAGTAGGCATCTTAACTATTTCATTCACACCGTACGGACCATACTCATTCCCGTCTGGAGCTACAAACCTAGGTATGGCCTTCCTAGTTCTGACCAGGACTATGTTTTTATCTTCTTCATTTATAACCGTTTCTCTACCATCTGCTTCTATGGTTTCATCCTCTGTTTTATCTTCTCGCCTTGGCTCGTAATCCCCTGATAGTATAGCGTCCATAACTGACTTGTAATTTCTTAACACCTCAACCAGATCATCATACAGTCTTCTTTCCTCTCTAGTCATTCCTTTTGCTAGATATTCTCCTGTCTTTACCGCCTTCAATGCCTTCAATACAATCTTTTGAAGCCTCTTTTCCATTATATCCCTAGAGACCTTTATAGTATTTTCCAAAACTCTCGCGTTTTCTAGCTTATTTCCCTTATCATATCCATCAAGAAGTTTCTTTATATATTTAACAAGATCTCTATAGAAATCTGGATCAACCTCTGAAAGAGATGCAATATTTCTCTCTTTCCTCTGTATGCTTCTTATTTCATCAAAGCTAATCTCCAACCGGTTCACCCTCCCCTTTGGCAATCACGTAAACAGCCACAAACTCTGGGAGCTCTTGTTCACCCTTTTCTATTTTTTGATCTCCACCTAGATAAAACTCTAGGTTCCTTTTTACATTAACTCTAATATATTTCCTACTGAACACAATAGCATCGTCCAGAGGGTTAAATCTTTCTAAGTCTTTAACCGGCTTAACTAGTAAGCCAGATGATCCATGAAGGCTTGTGGGGAGCCTTATCAATCTAGACATATCTATCGTAACGTTCCTATCAAGTTTTGTGCCTAGACGAAGAGCTATGCTAGACAGTATAGTCTCCCATGTTGATATTGACACTGGAGCCTTGTCCCATAATCCGCTTTCAATGCCAGAGATTACATCTTCCCTCCTGGAGTATATCTTTTGACATGTGGACAATCCTATTGAAAATTCCCTTCTGGCTTCCATAAGAGGCTTTGTCTTCAGCGTTTCTACTAGGTCCCTCGCTAGTCTACCTGCCCAACCATGATCAGACGGCTTTGGGCCAAGAAGGCTTTTCCCTTCCCTTCTAAAAAATAAACGGACATTAATTCCCATTGCAGATACATAATCAACTATCTCTTTCCTTGCTCTCTGGTCTAGATCAAAAACAGTATCATTTCTTATATGGACGTGATAACCCTTGCTCCCAGAGAAGAAAATTAAGATATCCTTTTTGGAAAATCCAAAATCAGGAACTAGAAACTCTTCTATCAGCTTAATCACTTCTGCCTTCACTTGATCAAGGCAATCTGGAGTTGGGAATGACTCATTGCATTTATCAGATATATCTCCAAGATCAAAGTCAAATATTAAATCTGCTCCAAGAAGCTCCTTCTTTTCCATTGGAGTAGCAGATGGGAATTTGTAATATCCTGCAGAATAGGAGATATACAGAGGGGGATTCGTCCTGAGATATCCCAATAATTCCTTCTCATCCCTAAATGACATGTGTCTATAATCTATCTTTTTTTCATTACCTACGCCAAACTCCCTTTGCCATATACTTGGCGGGATCTCTACTCCTTTTTCATTGTAGTATTCCTTGAACCTATCTCTTAGCCAATTTTTCGCGTCCACCTTTACTCCTCCTCATCTTCAGCTTGTAATATGAAAGTGGATTTTTCACCCTAGCGCATAAATTATCCGGATTAACGCACAGTGCGTATGTCTTCATTTTCTCACAGGATGGTGGAAGCCTTTTCTTTCCATCTTTCTTTCCAGACAAATATTCTATGTGATATCTTGTTAGTTTCTCTTTAAAGTTCGGTTGGCTCCTGAAGATATCTACTATCTTATCCTCGGGGTATCCTATGTTAACTAAAAATGCTGCTATCGCAAATCTAGCCGTATGTCCTAAATGCTGGCCTGCTGCTGCATCTGCAATTATCTTTTTCATGCACGGAGGGAATGCCTCTGCAGATACATCTCCCTTATACTCAAATGACTCAAATCTTTTAACTTTGATATCATCTAGCTCTGGCTTTAATGATTCAAATTCCTTTGGATACTTATCCAGTGAGTTAAGCAGAGAAAGTTTGTAAGCTGTTGTGATTATCTCTATTAGAACATCTGGGGAAAGACGAATGTAACCATTATACAGATCTTGATAGAAAAGTTTGTACATCTCATCCTCTGGCATATATCTCAGATAATCCTTGAAATAAATCTTTCCTTCGGACAAGTCCAACCCGAGTTCTCCTGCCAAAAATTCTATTTCCTCATCAGTCGCATTGCTGATAAATTTTCTAAAGGTATTCGCCTCTCCTTCTGAGAATTTTTTCTTTAGATAGCTGTTTCTAGATAGTGATATGAGGATTTTAGCTATAGGATATGACAAAAGCTGGACTTCTAAACCCTTTGTCATCCTTTGATCTGGGTTTATGATTGTTCCCCCCATCAAATCTTCCTTTATCCTCTTCTTAGCCGCATCTATAACAATTGGATCTAAAGAGTTAAAATCTATATTCATTCTTTTTACTAGTGATTTGGCTATAGATGTGAACGGATATTTAACAGAGAACCTAAGCTCGTCCAGATCTGTCTTCAGTTCCATTGCTCTAGTATTGTATACTAACTGGAATAAAAGGCTAGCTGGGTAGTTGGGCGACTAGTAAACATAGCTAAAAGCTCGTCTAGGAAAAATTTTTCTTTCTTGAACTCTTTCACCTCTGGTTCCCCTGTCTGATTGGCTAACTCCCATGCTCTCTCCAATGCGTATTCTCTGGTACCTAACTCATCCACTAGGCCATATCTCTTAGCTTGCGTGCCTGTTAGAATCCTACCATCTGCAACAGATAGGTTAACCTTGTCTCCTCTAAACTCTCTCAAATCCCTGATGAAGTGTTGATACGCCTCGTCCAGTATCTTTTGGAACATCTTTCTTTCTTCTTCTGTTATGTTCTGTTTAAATGAGCTTCCCATGTCTTTGAATTTCCCCTTCTTCATCACTGTTATGTTTATCCCTAGTTTTTGTAATAGATCGTAGTAATTCTCAAGTACCATGACTGTACCTATACTTCCTGTTAGAGAATCTTCATCAGATATAACAAGGTCCGCAGCTGATGCTATATAATACGCACCAGATGCTCCTATCTCAGATATATATGCCACTACTGGCTTTTTACAGTTTCTAACAGCATAGGCTATTTCTTTACTCCCAACAACGCTTCCTCCAGGGGAATTTATATCTAAGAGTATCGCCTTGACAGAAGGATCATCATCCGCCTTCTTTATTAGGTCCACTATATCCCTAGAACTATGTGCAGAGTATAAGAATCCACCAGAATCATCTACTGCTATCGCACCCCTTATGTAAATAACACCTATTTTTGGGGATAATTCACTAGCAACCCAAACGAAAACTCCAATAAATGCAATAATAAAGAATAACGCAAGAACAGCTAGTATTGCAATCAACCATTTACTCTTCATGTTAGTGTTTATTTATTGCTAAGTTTAAATGGTTTTTGTTATTTGTTTT
>CAZZDL010000015.1:0-19033 GCA_964652335.1 Microcaldota archaeon | reverse complement strand
AACGCCGTCTGTCCCTTCCCCTTGGCTCGCTTCAGGCTCGGCTTCGCCTCGCCTTCAGCTCGCTCATATTCTTCCCTCATACTCCTACCTCACAGTTATTATTAGGCCTCTTTGTGGAGCAGTCTCTCTCAATTACAAACCTAACCCCTTCGTCTGACACTGAGCAGGAAATGCTAATATAATCAGGATATGAATAAGCCTTCTGATAAACCAAAGATCCATTCTGCAAATAATAATACCCAGTAATATTCTCGCTGTTTATCACTATCCCAGCCCCCAAATCAGAAAATCCAGAAGGAATAACCAAAACCTTTCTAGACCCACATCCAGATACACTTACAGTATGAATGGCGTCTAAGATCTTGGATATCTTGTTGGCAAGGAGAACACCATAACCCACATCTTTAATTGAATCCTCTGCATAGTTTATCAGAGGGATAGACACTAGAGAAACTATTGTAAGGACTATTACTAGTATAAGGACATATTCAATTGTTATCTGCCCTTTCATCATACAAGCCCCTCAAGGCAATATATCGGCTTCCTTCATCAAAACAATCCCTTCAGAGGTTATCTTCAATGGGATCATTCCCTCATAATGCTTTGTAGCCCTCATCTTCCTTATGAATAATATCCTGTGTGTCCCCTCCACAAGAGGTATCGTTGTATACCTAAGAACTATCACACCATCAACCACGTATTCCTCCACGCCGTACTTGGAGAACTTCACTAGCTCCTTTCCTCCCTCTGGAATCTCCGATATAAGTATAGAAGTCAACCCTGTATGCCTCAAATAATAAGTAAGCTTAAGTATGAACTCCCTTACCTTTGTCTCAGATTCAAAATGCATGCCTAACGCTGGGATGGAATCTAGAACTAGTCTCTTTGCCCCTATGCTCCTAGCGGCTTGCATTATCTTTATCAGCAATTTCTCAGGCTCAAGCTCATGGGCCTCTACATAATACTGCTCTGTGCTTGGAACGCCTATCTTTGGAGCTGACAAGTCTAGAATAATAAACTTCCCATCATCTTCTAAGGCTTTCAAATCCCAACCAAACCTAAGCATATCCTCTCTTATAAGATCAGCCCTCTCATCCACTGTAACATAAACGCCAGGTTCATTCAACTGGGTGGCTCCGTAATACAAATACTGGACACCCATTATTGACTTACCAGTACCACATCCACCAGACACCAATACGCTTCTTCCCTTTGGCAATCCTCCTTCAACCAGCTCGTCCAAACCAGGTATACCTGTCTTCACCCTTTCAACCATGAGTATCACCAAAGAAAATAACGACTAAGTAGTTTAAAAGTCTTTCAGCGAGGCTATTTACGTGTAATGGGTGGGCGCGCGGAGGGGAGGGGGTGGCATGACCAGTGAGAACTAGTCTGCGCCCACCCTTGCGGAGTAGTAAACCTTTCTTCCTGCTCTTTTCTTTGTCAACAGTCCTAACTCCCAAAGGCGATTCAGCCTGGCAGAAGCGGCGTTCCTGCCTTTGTAGCCTAGAATCTTCCGGACCTCATCGGCAGTTACACTGCCTCTGTCCTTCACCAAGTCTAATATCTGCTTGTCCACCTCGCTAACACCTGGAGTTATTCCCGAGGTGACGGGCGTGTGGGGGGATGGGGAGGGGGGATGGGAAACGGACTCCAGGAGCGATCTGATTGTCTTTAGCTCCTCTAGGATCGCCTGGAACATTGCATTTGATTTCTTCCTCTCCTGTATTAGTCTGTGAATCATGGCTCCTACTATCACAGGATCATGGAACTTCTCTAAGTCGTATGCTATGTCCTTGCTATGCTCTTCAAATCCCTCTGCATAGTTTCCTAGATATTTTTTGTATTCTTCCATCCATGCCTCGGAACCTGTATGGTTTATATTCTTCTTCGGCATAAACTATCACTGTAATCTGTCATGATTGTATCTTAACTGTCATGATTTAGTCATGACTCATATTTAAAGCTATCGTTTTATCTAAAATCAGCCTACAACTAATCAAAAGCAACGATCAGCTAAGCAAAAGCCTATTTCTCTAACTCTTTCTCAGCTTGGGCCACGACCTTCTTCACCTTCGCAACCGCATCTGGATTCACCGATATTGAAGTTATCCCACACTCAACCAAGAACCTTGCAAACTCTGGGTAATTGCTAGGTGCTTGCCCACACAAGCTAACTGTCTTCCCCTTTTCCCTGGCCCCTTTTATCAGCATGGAAATCGCCTTCTTCACTGCAGGATCCCTCTCGTCAAACAAGCCCATTCTTCCAAGCCTATCAGAGTCCCTGTCCACTCCTAGAACTAGCTGGGTCAGATCATTGGAGCCTATGGAGAATCCATCAACTAGCTCTGCAAACTCCTCAGCTAGTAAAGCCACGCTGGGGACCTCTGCCATTATCCATACCTTGAAGCCATCACTCCTCTCTAGGCCTTCATCCCTCATTATCTCTAAGATCCTAGTTACCTCTTCTTTCTTCCTAACAAAAGGCAGCATGACCCACAGGTTATCTAGTCCAGAATCTCTAACCTTCTTCACTGCCTTTAACTCTAGCCTAAAAGCCGGTTCATACTCAGGAGAATAGTATCTAGAACAACCTCTCCAGCCTAGCATTGGATTGTTCTCCTTTGGCTCATACTTTTCTCCACCTTCTAGATCTTTGTACTCATTGGTCTTGAAATCAGAAAACCTTAGCACGACTGGTCTAGGATAAAATGCTTTGCATACCCTTTCTATTCCTTCTGCTAGCTTGTCAATCCATTCTTGGGCTTTTCCTTCTTCTATTGCCTTTAATGGATGCTTCTTTATGCTGGTGGCAATGATGAACTCTTCCCTCATTAATCCAACTCCATCCACTGGAAGCTTTGCATACTTCTCTGCCATCTCTGGGACCCCTAGGTTTATGTATATCTTTGTCTTTGTCTCTGGAATCTCCTCTAGGCTTGTTTCCTCTGCCTTTATTTTCACCTCTCCTTTGTACACCAAGCCCTTCGTGGCATCCACAGTAACTAAATCTCCATCCTTCACTAGCTTGGTAATATTACCAGTCCCAACCACTGCTGGAATTCCTAGCTCCCTGGAAACTATGGCAGCATGGCATGTCAATCCTCCTTCGTCTGTTACTATTGCAGCTGCCTTCTTCATTGCTGGGACCATGTCTGGATTTGTCATTTTAGTAACTAGGATATCACCATCTCTAACCTTTTCTAGCTCTGAAAGATCAAGAACTATTTTTACCGGCCCAGTTGCGATACCAGGGGAAGCTGGCAGGCCTTTGGTTATTACCTCTCCGGTTACTTCTTCCTCTTCTATTTTCTCTCCTAGTTTTAGTGTAGTTATTGCTCTTGACTGGACTATGTATATTTTGCCGGCTTCATATGCCCATTCCATATCTTGAGGATGGCCGTAATGGTTTTCAGCTTTCAATCCAAGCTTTGCTAGCTCTATTATCTTGCCATCTGGAAGCTTTTGTCTTTCCTGCATGTCCTCTGGAATGTCATATCTTTCTATTCCTTTACCAGACCTAGCTCTAGAAAGCTTCCATGTTTGTTTAGATATCTTCTTGCTGATTATCTCCATTCTAGCCTTGTCCACCACATATGTATCTGGAGTAACCTTCCCACCTACCACCACTTCGCCGAGTCCATATGCGGCTTCTATGACTATCTTGCTAGTGTCTCCAGTCGGATCTGCAGTAAACATAACTCCAGATACTTCTGACTCAACCATCTTTTGAACTACAACTGCTATCTTTACCTTCTCATGAGGAAATCCTTGTTTTGTTCTGTAGAAGATTGCTCTGGCAGTGAACAGGCTTGCCCAACATTTTTGAACTGCTTTAAGAAGTTCTTTCTCTCCTCTAACGTCAAGGTATGTTTCTTGCTGACCAGCGAAGCTAGCCTCAGGCAGGTCTTCCGCCGTGGCGGAAGACCTGACTGCTACGTATGGCTCTTTGCCTAGTTGGTTTGAAAGCTTTCTATAGGCTTGGACTATGTGCATTTGTAGATCCATTGGGATCTTGGCTGATAGTATCATGTCTCTTATTTTCTTTGCATTGTTTTCTAACTGCTCTGTATCATCAACATTGGTGGAGTTAAGAATTGAGTAAATGATGTTAGATAAACCTGTTCTTTTAAGAAATTCTGCATAGGCCTGAGCTGTGACCACGAATCCAGGAGGGATAGGCAATCCAAGCTGGGTCATTTCTCCTAGGTTTGCTCCTTTTCCTCCTGCAATTGGAATATCATTCTTGCTAATCTCATTGAACCAGGCTACATAACGCATACACTCACCTTCTCTGATACACAGATCAGACACTAGAATAAGGAGAAAATGTAATTTAAAGGTTAAGAAAAGGGGTTAGTTTGTGTTAATCCTTTATGCCATAAGTCTTCTTAAACTCGTCCCAATCTATCCCTGCGTCTTTCATTAGTCTCCTCATTTGATCTTCAATTGCTGGTTTCATCTCCTTGATAATGCCATCCATCCATTCCCTTACTTCTTCCCTTGGTATCCCTTTACTATCTGATATTATTTTCTCTAGCTGTTCCCTACCAAGTCTCCTCCAGCTAGCTTCGGGTGATGGCTCTTCAAATCTGCTAGCCACCTCTACCATGGCTGGATCTAAGGATGGACCAGCTGCCGGAGGTAAATGTGTTACTGCTTCAAAAATAGCCTCTCTTAGCTTTGCATCCACGTCCATAAGGGGTTTGACTATCGCATGATGGGGCCTGTATCCCCAATCTATGTGCTTTTTAACAGCATTAAGAAATTCTTTATCTCTTGGAAGTTTTCCTGGCACCTTTACCACCTCTCAATATATTAGTCACGCATCTAACTCCTCCACCTAATCTAATATGATGATGTAACGGCTTATCTAATGTTATAACCTTAACTCCCTTTTTCTTTAGCTTCTCAGCTAACTTTTTAGTACCATTCAGCAAAACTTTGCCATCAGGAAGTAATAGGAAGTTGGCTGGGTAGAGTCTTTTTTCTTCCTCTGGGACAACGACTATTTCATGTTTTATCTTCTTAGCCACATCCTCAAGTAATTCTTTATGCTCTTTATAATAATCTGGGTCAACCACTAATAACTTCTTATCTGGGATGACTCCTACGAACAAGTCTATCTGATCCGTCTTTACAAGGAACCTCCTGTCCGGCGCTACTGATTTACTCAATTCGTATTCTGGTAAGATTTCCCGCTTGCCGAATGGCAGCTTTATTACCTCCTTAAAGTGATGTTTTAGTTTTTCCTCATCCTCTTTTGATATGTTGTTGGATACTAAAATGAAATCTTTGCCAGGAATTAAGCTACCACCGTCCACGGATTCTATGCTAATGTGTTTTACCTTGTCCCTTAGTTCCTTCTGTATGACGTCATCCAGCCCTAAACTCTCCGTCGCCCTGTCAAGATGCTCTATTATCAAATCAGGTTTTGCATGAGTAAATACATTCCTCAGCCATTCGACCGCTGGGATCCCATTTACGTCTACAAATCCTAATCCCTTAATGTTCTTGACTTCCTCTAAGAAGTCATGATAACTCATTCCCGGAAACGTAGGTGGCCTAATAACCCTAACATCATACCCTTCCTTCAATAACGTTTTTATAAGAGATATCCTCTCACCAGAAATTGATTTGGGGTCGTAAAACCGGTTTAGTGCAATGGCATCATGTTCTTCTTCAGTAATCTGATGCTCTCTCTCTGACTTTGAACGGGAGATTATTCTGTTCACAATATTGGCAAGTTCTTTCTTATCTCCTTTTTTACCACCATATACTGCTTCTGTTGGAAATATCAATATGATTCCTTTTTTCTTCGGATCAACTCTTTTTGGCATATTTACTTATTTGGACTACCTTATATATATCAGTTGAGCAAATCATATCTACCACAAGTTACAAACAACGCAAACATAACGAGGTGCCGAGATGAGTAATGAAAAAGAGGAAAAGACAAAAGTTCTAGTTCCAAAATCAGGGAAATGTGCCTGGGGAAAATGTATATTCTGTGGATATGGGAAAGAAGAGTATCCTGTGAATGTTCAAGTCCTCAAAGCTTGGCTGGACAGACAGCTACTAGACTTCCATGGTGATACTCTAAA
This sequence comes from Microcaldota archaeon, assembly GCA_964652335.1. Taxonomy (GTDB): domain Archaea; phylum B1Sed10-29; class B1Sed10-29; order WALL01; family WAMD01; genus WAMD01. The sequence goes on along the minus strand of CAZZDL010000015.1, from coordinate 12,929 downwards.
GATCTATTGCTCTGGCTCATTCCTGGATGACAGGCAGTTCCCAAAAGAGTTCAGAGAGTATTTGGTGAAAAAATGTAAAGAAAAGGGGATAAAGCATCTGCAAATTGAATCAAGGCCAGAATTCATAACAGACAAAAAACTAGAGGAATTCAAGGGGCTAGACCTAGTCATTGGCATAGGGCTAGAGGTGGCAGATAACAATGCACTGAAGCTGATAGCAAAAGGGTTCACTGTGGAAGACTATCTCAAGGCTGTGGAAAAAATACATTCCCACGGGTTCAAGGTGAAGGCATATGTCCTGGCCAATTTACCAATCCCAAACTGGGAAGAGCTATTTCACAAGACTGTGGAGCTAGCAAGAGAGACAGCTGATTACATAGTCATAATGAATCTGCTTCCCCATGGAAAAACACCAATGCTAGAGATGTGGGCGGATGGTAGATGGAAACCGTTGGGCAAAGACGAATTTGAGAGGATCACTGAGAGGTACAAAAATGACCCGAAGATAGAGATAGAATTTGAAACCTTCAAGTTTGTCCCGAACATACCAAACGAGAAAAAGGTCTTTATAGAAGGGGTTGGGGTAGAATACATTGACCATCCTTGGTATAGAATCTGGCAAGACTGGTTTCAGAGGTTTTACGAACCACCTAAAGGAAAAGACATTGCCCTGTTCGTGCCGTGTTCATACACAAAGCCATATTCAAGATCAAAGACTCACAAGCTAATAGACAAATCAGTAAAGGCAAGTGGAAAGGCTAGTAGAGTCCATAAGATAGTGATATCCTCCCCAGGCGTGATACCATTTGAGTTCAATGACAGATACCCATTTAATGCGTATGAATGGGATGAAAGGAAAGAAACGCCTGAGATAAAGGAGGCATACATACGTATAAACAAGGAAAGGATAAAGAAATTCTTGGACACTCATAGAAAGCATTACAAACACTTTCTAGCTTACTTCAGGCTAGAGTCAGAGAGTTTGAAAGCCCTAGAGTTGGCATGCAAAGAGTTAGGCATAGATCTCAAACTTGCCTACAATCCTGAGACTTACAAGAAGCTGATTAAAGAAGGAGAGAAAAGGCCGCTGTTTAGGGAAGAGCTACTCAAAGAGCTGGAAGCAAGTCTGAGACAGATTGACTAAGACAAATGGATAACTATTTTTAAATGTTAAAGGGTAAAAATCCAGTATGTGCCTAGCAATCCCTGGGAAGGTAGTAGAAATAAGCGAAGACAAAGCAGTAATTGATTATGGATTTGAAAAAAGAACTGCAAAACTGAGTGTAGTCAAGCCGAGAATTGGGGATTATGTAATTGTCTCTGCTGGTTTTGTTATTGAAATATTAGATGAAGAAAATGCGAGAAAGATGATTGAAGCATGGAAAGAGGTAACTGATAATGTCAAGCTTGAATAAGCTGAAGAAGAAGTTTAAGGGGCTAGTTCCAGAGGAAATAATAGAAAAAAAGATTAGGGAGCTTGGTCCTGAAGACGCGGAGAAATTTTTTGATAAAGAACTGGAAAGGCACAATATGAACACTTGGGTTTTCCTGAAATATGCAATTCCATCATTTGAAAGCTATGCCTGCAGTATGGCTGCAAATATTAGAGGAGAAAAAAGATCTAAAGAAGACCTAGAAAACGCAATTAAACATGTGACTAAAGGGGAACCACTGGAGAAACCAATAGAGAAATTATTTCCATTTGCAGTGAATACTCTAAGAGCATTGGCTATGGGAAAACCGGTTACAGACAAAAAGATAAGAGAATATTTTTTGATATACCACAGGGGAATCGTTGAAGAGAATCCTGTTCATAAGACAGAGGAAGATTTGATTAATGATATAGCGTGGCCAGCTGTTGTAAAAGAAGTTAAGGACAAGATAGCCAAGGTGGAAACTCCTATTGGTGAGATGGAAGTCAAGCTAGATCTCCTGCCAGATGCAAAGGTGGGAGATAAAATAAGTGTACATTACGGATATGCATGTGAAAGAGTTCCAGAAAGCATTTGGAAGAAAGCATTTGAACACCACAAAAAGCTGGGAAGACCAAAAAAGAGAAGGCCGTTCTAAGTCTCTATTTCTATTTCTCTGACTCTGCATTCCCTTCCTGAAGTGATCTCAATTTCCTTTCCACATTCTGGGCAATAAAAGACTGGAACAGAAAAATGATCTCCCTCCTCAACCCTTGGCAGGTCTCCAGAAGACCCACAATGCTTGCATACATATTTAGCTTTAATCGGACTTATCACAAGCTCACTACCTTCAAGGATCGTTCCCTCTGACAGAATTTGGTATGAAAATTTCAACTGCTCATGATTCAGAAACGTCAGCTCCCCCACATCCAAATAAACTCTCAAAACCTTCTTTGCATTATTCTTTTCAGCGAATTCCATAATAACTCCTACAACACCCTGCATTGTAGAAAACTCATGCATAGCTACTCACAGTCCTAATGCTCTAATCAACTCATCAATGCCTTCTCCTGTTTTAGCTGAAGTTTTAATAAACACTCCATTTGGGTTTATCCTTTTGTAGTCCTCTTCAATTCTAGCGATATCAACGCCCATTACTTCTGCCAGATCTACTTTGTTCAAAACTGCAATGTCACTTGTTCCGAATATCACTGGATGCTTTCTAACCATGTCATCTCCTTCTGTGACAGAAATGACAACAAGCCTCTTCTCTGTTCCAAGCGGAAAATCTGCTGGACACACAAGATTCCCAACATTCTCTATGAAAAGAACATCAATGCTATCTAAGTTTAGTTTCTCTATTGCATGCTCAATAAGATGAGCATCTAGGTGGCACTCCTTTCCAGTGTTCAAATTTTCAACATTTATTCCCAAAGACGCTAGCCGTTTGGCATCATCGTCTCCAGATACATCTCCTGTTATAGCTGCCACTCTAACTCCCTTTTCCCTTAACCGTTTGATCATCTCTTCAATAAGACTAGTTTTACCAGAACCTATCGAGCCCATAAAATCAAATGCCCTAACTCCATACTTTTCAAATAACCGTCTATTCTTTTCAGCAAGCTCTCTGTTAACAGCTAGTATATCCTTACCAACAGATATCACATGGAAGAACATGTTTATCTTTTGGTCAAAAACCCATATAAAAATCAAATGCTCAAAACTACTTCATGAAGGTTTTACTCGGAGTAGGAAATGAGCTCAGGGCAGATGAAGGCTGTGGATCTTTACTAGCTAGGTGGTTTAAAGCCGACGGCTGGGTTAGTATAGATGGAGGGACAGCACCAGAGAACTTTATTGGAAAAATCAAAAAAATGAATCCAGATTTGGTAGTAATAGTTGACTCGGCGGACATGGGACTAGAACCTGGGGAGGTTAGAATTATCCCAAAGGAAAAGATCGCAAATTATACAATAACCACTCACTCAATGCCATTGTCAATGCTAATGGAGAATTTTAAAAGATGCATACTCATAGGGATACAACCAAAAAAGATTGAATTCTCAGAAATGTCTCCAGAGGTAAAGATGGCAGTGGAAAGGCTAATGGAAATACTAAAAAGCGACAAGCTGAATGAGATCAGTCAACTATGAGATTCTTTGAATTCTTGTCTGTATCTGCCAATAGGAATTCTCCACTCATGCTAAGTGATTTAGTTGGGCATATATCTACACATTGAGAGCAAAAGGTACATCTTGATATGAATACTCTTATCTTCCTGTTTGGTGGCTCGCCTACCATCTCTATTGCATTTGCCGGACATACTTTGGCGCACAAACCACACCCTACACATGTGTCCCTGTTATACTCAAGTTTCCCTCTAAACTTTGGAGGAACGGGAACTGGTGGATTGATTTTTCCCTTTTCCAAGAATTTCTTGACAGAACTAGGGGCGAACTTGGCTGGAAATGGATTTGTAGCAGGTCCTTCTATCAACTGTTTGACTAGTTCAAAAAATGCAGAAATCATCAGGCAATCACCCCATCCAACATAATCAATACCAAACCTAGGATTGCTATCACGCTTAGCGTCTTCCAGTAGTACCTCGCAACATTATCTATCTGCAATCTAGCTGCAAGAACCCTGACAAACGTTATGGAAATCACCATGACAATTAAAACCTTTAGCAAGAACCAGATTAGAGAAGCAATACCAGTTAGCCCAAGGTCAAATGGGAAAAATAATACGACTACTAATGCAGAAATTGCAAAGCTCTTAACTGCATCACTCAGATAGAACAATGCTAAATTCCTACCAGAATAGTCCACAAGCAATCCTCCAGCTATCTCTGTTTCGGCCTCAGGTGCATCAAACGGAATCTTGGACAGCTCAGCGGGAACAACTGACAAGATAACGAACAACAAAAGCAAGAATCCAACTATTCCCAGCGGGCCAACTACCAACCAAACAGGAGCTGAAACGATATTGGGCAGGATAAAGCTCCCAATCTTCCATGCAATTGCAATGGCCACCGTGGCAAGCGGTAGCTCATAACTCATCATCATTACCATTTCCCTTTGAGCTCCTACTGCTGCATATGGATTTCCAGAGGCAAACCCACCAAAGACCATAAACAGACTTGGAAGCATGAGAAGATACAACACAACTATCAAGTCTCCACTACTCCCTAAAACTGAACCAATGCCTGGAAATGGAATGTAAAGCAAAATCAGTAAAGACGCCGCCAATGACAGAACCGGGGCCAGCTCATACATCCAACTAACTGCGTTCTCAGGTTTAACGGTTTCCTTCATCATTAACTTTCTAATGTCATAGAAAGGCTGAATAATTGGGGGACCTATTCTAGCCTGAAGCCTAGCGGCTAATCTTCTGTCTATTCCTTTGTAAAGCAATCCAATAAAGATTCCAAGCACGATTATCAAAAAGGCCCCAATTACATTAATCATGCCTTCAACCTCCTTGTTTTCTCAACGCTTAGTTTATGCAAGTAATCTGAAGTAAGTTCCTCCACATTGCTCCCTCTTTTTACAGTTATTCTGTCTGTACAACTTATACACGGATCTATGGATGCTAATATAATCGGAACGTCTGCCAGTTCTTCATCCATTAGCATCTCCGGCCATGTCTGAATATTATTGTAAGTCGGTGCTCTTATCTTCCAAGCGGTTGGGCTTTCCTTACCTTCAAATCTTATATAATGGACAACCTCTCCTCTTGGCGCCTCATGCTTCCCAAAGCCCTCTCCATTTATTGCTCTCAGACTAAACAAGAGCTTGCTCACATTAGGCTCTGCAATTATCTCTCCAGATGGCATAGCATCTAGGCAATGTTCAATTATGTCACAGGACTGCCCTATCTCCAATACTCTAACAAGGATTCTATCGTAAACATCACCAACTGGATCGTCTGGGATCACTGGTTCAATCCCAATATCTCCATAAGCTCCATACGCGTAAGAATATCGTATGTCTTTCTTCACGCCAGAGGCTCTAGCTGTCGGTCCAACTGCACAAAGTTCAAGAGCCTTCTGCTTTGAAAGAACTCCAATGTTTCTGGTTCTCTTCCTAATGGTGACATCATTTAGGAATAAATCTGAAATCTTGGATAGCAGGCCTCTGTAGTATTCAACAGCTTCAATTATCTTGGGATACTGCTCCTTTGTTATGTCTCTTCTAACTCCGCCAATTTGGAACATTGCATAGTTTACCCTATTACCTGTAAGATACTCTAGGACATCCAATACCTTCTCTCTAACTTTCCATGTGTAATGCATAAGTGTGTCAAAGCCGATCTCATGAGCCGCGACTCCAGCCCAAAGGGCATGGGAATGAATCCTTTCCAACTCTGCAATAATTGTTCTTATGTAGTCTGCCCTTTCTGGCACTTCAATGTCTCCAGCCTCCTCTATCGCCTGTGTATACGCAAACGGGTGACTAATAGAACAGATGCCACAAACCCTTTCAGCGATGTATATGCTTTGTATAGGATTCCTTCTCAAACCAATCCACTCAATACCTCTGTGAACATAACCAACTTCAACGCTGGCAGATACAACTCTCTCCCCATCCAGCTCCAAATTAGCCCTTATTGGCTCCTTCAAGGCTGGATGCACAGGGCCAATAGGAACGCTAACTGTCTTTTTCATTTCTTCCCCTCCTTATACGTGTCTCTAACTAATTTCTTTGTCCTCTCATCATCCTTTATCCACGGCTTCTCTTCACCAACTAAGAAAGCATGACTTTCGTCAGTTATTCCCTTGAATTTAACACCAAGAAACTCCATCTTCTCCCTTTCTGTGACAATGGATCCTGGAATAACGTCTGTAATAGAATCTATCTCCAGGTCGGCCTTAGGTAATGAAACCCTAACGTTCAAAACTATCTCTCCAAATTTCTTATCATAGTTTAATGCAAAATGATAGATTAGCTCCACATGATCTCCCCTATCTGCACCAGAGATAACTGACAAATGAGGGAAGCCAAACTTAAACAAAGACTTGACAAAATCCTTCAACTTACTTCTGTCTAGGTTTACCCATATCTGAGTATGTTCCCTCTTCTTTTTTCCGGATGGCCTCTTCTTAATTCCATACTCAAACCCTTCCTTATCAAGGAATTTTACTATTTCATTTATCATTTAGAACCCTCCAATTTCTCCCATGCCTTGATTACACCTTGAATTATGGCCTCTGGTCTAGGTGGACATCCTGGAACATAAACATCCACAGGGATTATTTCATCAATAGGACCAACAATATTGTAGGACTCATGGAATACTCCACCAGTAGCTCCACAATTTCCAACCACAATAACAACCTTGGGGTCAGGAACTTGTTCATATATCCTCTTCAATTTATCCTTCATCTTTCTAGTTACTGGGCCAGTAACTAGCAGAACATCTGCATGTCTAGGGGAACCAACCAGTTTTATACCAAATCGTTCTACATCATACCTTGGAGTAAGAGCTGCTAGTATCTCTATATCACACCCATTACATCCTCCCGTATTAACGTGAAATACCCACAATGATTTCTTAAACGCTACGGGTACCATCAAAACACCTCTACTAATATTAGTACGATCGCGAGGACTATCACAAACCAACCAATGTAATCGTTTATTATTCCTGTATGAGCTGGGATGACTACATCGTAATATGATTTCAATGCTCTGGTGAAGCCCCAGTACAGATTTGACGCCGCCACATGCTGTTTGGTAACTTCCTCGTTACCCGAAAGGAATGGCTTTGCCTGCTCCCCTTCCTTATGGGCGCCTGAGAACAATAATCTAGATAGAATGTAAACAACAATTGAAACTATGAAAAACGCTACTGCGAAGATAATTGCGTTCCATGTGCCCACTCCTGTTTCTATGCCAAAGACCATTTACAACACCCCTCCCAAAACTGCTGAGATATATGCTTGCCTTTCTGCCAATGCAATAACTGCTGGTTTGATTATAGTATCAACCACCAGTCCAGGGAACAGGCTAAACAGGACTATCAACAGAGTAAGTATACCCATACCTACTAACATCCAGATTGGAACCTCTTTAACAGATTTATTTATGTCTGGACCCATAAATGCACTCTGGAAAACCTTAACAAAGCTTGCTAGAGTCAAGACAGAGACCAACATCGCAATAACTGAAAGAAATGGATTAAATGCATAAACACTTTCATATATCAACAGCTTAGATGCAAATCCATTGAATGGTGGTATTCCTGCTATTGCCAATGCACCTATTATGAAAAACAACGTAGTGAATGGCATCCTATGAGCAAGTCCTCCCATCTCATCAAGGTTTTTAGTTTTTAGCCTGTAAAATATAGCCCCAGCCGTTAGGAAGAGAAGTCCTTTGTATAAAATATAATTTATCATATGAAATATTCCACCCTCCATTGCCTTGAATCCATAATTGCTAAAAGCTGTCGGGTCATTGAGAACTGCCAAACCTACACCCACTCCTAGAAGCATATAACCTGTTTGCGATATAGAGTGGTAAGCCATCAATCTCTTTATGTCCTTCTGTGGAATAGCGAGAGTGACTCCCACAAACATTGACAACAACCCAAAGATAATCAATATCCAGCCAAGTAATGCTAAGTTTGCGTGGAGTCCAAAAAGAGAAAAGGAAATCCTAAACAATGCATACAAACTTGCCTGCGTAGCTATCAATAGCATAAGAGTAATTGGAGCTGGCGATTCGCCATACGCATCTGGAACCCACATGTGCATAGGTATTGTTCCAGCTTTCATTGCCAGACCAACTAGCAACAAAGAAAGAGCTAGTTTATCAAGTACGCCAAAATTCAAGTTAGCCGCTATCGCTGCAATATTCAAAGCATTGTACTGACTATAGAATATCCCAATAGCAAACAAGATAAACAAGGCTGCGATGCTGCTGATGACTATATACTTAAATCCTGCTTCAGACGCCTCTCCACTAGTTCTAAATGCAACCAAGGCAGAAGAAGCTATTGATAAGATTTCAAAAAATACAAATAGATTAAATAAATCGCCAGTAAATACCATGCCATACATGCCAACACACATCAGGAGTAGTAATGTATAATATTTGTCCATCTTATCTTGTCTCTCTTTTTTCAAAAAATCAATGCTGTATACGAAAGCTACAAGCGATACTATTGCAATCATAAGAGCCATGAACACACTCATTCCATCTATATTGAATATAACTCTAATTGGAAGAGAGTATCCTGATGGTAGAGTTATCCCAGGATTCTCCGCTCCAAATGTATAGACCACATGCCCAAAAGAGTATACGTCCCAGGCCAGTGATATGACCAAGCCAAATGTTAACAGAAGAGACAAGAATATTATGACATTTCTTAATGGCCTAATTACCTTTCCAACAACCGGAGTAATGAAAGCCGTCAGCAAGGGAATAGCAATTATCAGTACTGAAGTATGGGGGAACATCATTTCATCAACCTCCTACTTCTAACGTCTAAGCTCCCGTATTTGTTAAAGTAATTAACAGCTAGAGCTAGCATCAATGCAGTGACTGCAACACCTATAACAATGCTGGTAAGAGTCAATGCCTGTGGTGTTGGAAGAACCATCTTTTCGCTTGGAGCCAACGTATAAATGGGCGCAACTCCACCCTCCACATATCCAAGGACAACTAAGAAAAGATTAACAGCAGATTCTATTATGCTAATACCTATCACTATCTTTATCAAATTCTTTTTTGTCAAGACTGCATATAAACCGAGTGCAATTAGAACTACAATTGAAAGGTAAACAAAGTTCACTCTCTCTCACCCCTTGAAAAGACCAATAGTATAATACTCAAACCAGCTAGAACTTCCAAACCAACTGCAATGCTCATTAATGGAAGTGTTCCGGCCGTGTTCAGGTTTCCTAAATTTATCCCATGAGGGACAGGATCGCCAAATATCAGACCGGAATTTGCTAAGAAATTGTAAAAGAAACTATTGCCCAGACCTAAAAATGCAAATGTGATGAACAGTATTAATCCAAACGCTTCCAACGCACTAAGCTTGGTTTCAACCAGCTTTCTTTTAGTTGCTGGAATCCCAAATGAAATCAAAAGCAATGCAAATCCAGATGCGATAACAGCTCCTCCTTGGAACCCTCCCCCTGGTGTCAGATGCCCATGTATAACTAGGTATACACCAAATACAACGATGAATGGAATTACTATGTTCGCCACTGTCTGCACTATTTTGCTCTTCATCTGGTCACCCCCAAAAGCAAGTAAACACCAGTTACAGCAGTAAACAACACTGTGGCTTCTCCCAAAGTGTCTATCCCTCTGTAGTCAAAGACAATTGAAGTAACAACATTATTAGCTGCGGATTCCAGCTGGGCGTTGGCTATAAAATAATCATCCATTTCTGCATTAATGGGCGCACCAAATGGATGTAGGTAATCAATAGCCATTAGCATGAACGAAATAACAACAATTAGACCAATCAATTCCCATCTCATTTTGAAACCCTCCTGGTCTTCCTAACAGCCAATACATAGATAGCTGTAGTAAGCGCTGCCCCAACTCCTGCCTCTGCTATCGCAACGTCAGGGGCATGAAGGAGATAGAATTCAAGAGAAAGCATTAGACTCATAACTCCTAGAGATATAACTGCAGACATTAAATCCTTCAGTTCAACTGCCAAGATGGCTGTGATAACGATCATTGACAAAACAGCAACATGCACGATCATTCTCTCACCCTCTTGTAATCATCCACAACAGCAATTGGTTTTACTCCTGATTTGTACGCAGCTCTTGCCACTGCATGAGCACCAGTTGGATTAGTCACTAATAAAGCTATTAACGCCAAAACAGAATGTATAGCTATTACCTCCACCCCTACGCTCTTATTTAGAAATGCATATGCAATGACTGCTAGAATTATGAATATTGAACCAAAGGTTGTACATTTTGTCTCTGCGTGTAACCTTGTGTATACATCTGGGAACCTTAATAATCCTAGAGAACCAAGCAGATTAAACAAGAGTCCTATGCCAATGAACGCATAAACTATTTCCATCATTTTTTAGCCCTCCAGATACCTGGCAATGTATATCGTAGCCACGAATGACAGTATAGCATAAACTATTGCCACATCTATGTATGTTGCTGTCTTAAAAGCTAAACCAAATGAAACTAGTGATGCCACAACCAGGGTATTCAATGTATCAAAGGCAACAACTCTATCTGGAATAGTTGGTCCAAGCACTAGTCTAATAAGTGGAAATATCCCTATGCTTACCAAAGCAATCCCTGTGAGCAAGAATATGTCCATCATTCCATTATCCACCTCACTAATTTTGGTAAACCATCTGCCACGTCTTCCACATCTGGATGCTTCTTCTTAACGTCTATCCAATGAATGTAAAGATTGTAATCCTTGTCTGTATCTATTGTAAGAGTCCCAGGTGTCAGTGTTATTGAGTTAGCTAAAAGCACTAAACCTGTTTGTGTCTTTTGTTTTGAGGGAACTTTCACTATGCCTGGATTCACATGACCTGTTATGACTCTGATTGCAACGTCAATATTGCTTTTTGCCATCTGAATGAAAAACAAGATAAGGTAAACACCAAACTTTAACCACCTTATTGGGTTCAAGGCCTTCATGCTGGGATGCCTAGGAAGCGAGCTAGAGATCAGGCCGATTAGAATAGCAATAACAATTCCTACCCCAATCTCTATCGGACTCCAGAGGACAATGCTGCCTCTCCCAGCAGTCAGGGCTAGATACATCAGAAATGAAAATACGGCAAATGTCAAGTTGAATCTCATGAGTAAGTTTTAATCAAATGGTTTTTAATTTATTTTCGGATTTTTACTGCCCCTAAACATACGTGTACATCTCTCTTCTCATTTCTAGGTTCCTCCAGGAAAGGGTAAACAGGTACGAGAAGAAAAGACTAGAAAGGTCCCATACTAAGACTGCTAGAAAAGCTAGAAATAAAGGTGCACCAAGAGTATGAATAACGAACATCCCAACTAGCTCAGATATTCCTAGCCCGTAGTAGCTAGGGAACTTTGTGGATAGCAATAATATAGATACTGGGAGAAATACGTACTGAAACGGAATGTAAAACCCTAATGAGAATAATATTATCCATATACCTATTGCGTCCATGACCCAGCTGGAGAAGTCTAGTCCTAGTAAAGCTAGCTCAATTGTTTTATCCACAGGTATGGTAATGGATATCCTTTCTAGAACTAGGACTAGGAATGCCAGGAGGATCAAGTATATACCGAGAAAGACTATAGGATCTTTGTGGCCAAGTGAGAAAGCTAGTAAGTAGAAAAGGCTGATTGTTGCTGCCAGTGCTATGGAGAGCAATTCTAAAAACTTGGAAAATAGTAGAAGACCTTTGCCTATCATTTTTGAGAATCCTATCTTCATCGGTTGCATCAGCTGGACAGTGAAAGGACCTGGTGCCAGTTGTACGTCTGGTAGAATCCTGTTCACTAGCTGGTACGAAGAAACTGCTGTGGTTTTGACAAGGAAGTAGCTTTTGAAAACCTTTATAAAAGCTGAGAAGCCGGTGGCTAATATGCCAACGACAATTATTGAATTAAGTTGGAGAGAAGACAAGTCCAACATGGCGAATACTGCAGCTAGAGCTAGAAGGAGCAAGCTGAATCCAAGCTTGACTTGCATGGGTGGTAAACCTCTCATCAGTTAATTGATGCTGTGTATTTATAAATTAGTTTTGATAGAAATTGTTCGTATGGGGATATTTGACTTTCTAAGAAGGGGAAAAAGGCCTTCCATAATTGGGTTTGGAGAAAGGATAGGTTATGGGGAAAAAGAAAGTATACATGAAAAAGTAGCAAGGAGTCTTTTGAGGAGCCCAATATTAGTGGTTAATGCAAAAAAGATTAGAGAAATGCTTAGTGGTGGAAAAATAACTGCTATAATGCTCAAAGAAGAAGAGGTTGGCAGGTTAGGAGAAAAGTTACTAAGCATGAAGCACACGGGCCTGATAGAAAGGGAACTGGGATTAAGATTTGCAACTGAAAAATTACCAGGAAGATTTCTCATATTCGTAGATAAGAAACCCGAAGAACTAGAGAATATAATCAAAAAATTAGAATTGTCTGGTATTGAGGAACCAATGAAGAAATTACTCAGAACTGCTTTAAGAAGGAATGTTGTTACTAAAGAACTAGGAGAAAAAATACTCAATGAGCTAAAACCAAAGAGAAGGATCGGAGCAAGAGTTGTAGAAAAAATGCTTCCAAAGAGAACAAGTCCAAAGCTTCCATGGGCAAGGTCAGTAAGGTCTCCAAAGCCTAAATGAACTAGTTTTAATGTAGAAGCCCTGAGAAAATATTTTTAAATACTGCTCCTCATAATTAAGCGCTGTTGATTTGCTCCGGTAGTCTAGTCCGGCCAAGGATACCGGCCTTTCGAGCCGGCGACCCGGGTTCAAATCCCGGCCGGAGCATTAGAGGGGTTGCACCCCTTCTAACCCTGCTATGCAAAACAG
>CAZZDL010000014.1:0-21235 GCA_964652335.1 Microcaldota archaeon | reverse complement strand
GTTCTACGCCGGGGGAGGGATTCGAACCCTCGCGGCCCGAAGGCCACTAGCTCTCCAGGCTAGCGCGTTTCCACTCCGCCACCCCGGCAGCGAGTAATTTGGGATAAAAGAATAATAAAAAAGTAGCTGGGGTTTTTGGCAAAGCAATTAGTACCCTGGTATCGTTGGGATCATTCCTTTTATACTAGCTATGAACGCAAATAGTGCGACGGCTGCAATGATTGCAATAATTATTCCAATAATTACCCAGATCAGCCATACTACTACTGCTTTTTCAGTGGACAGTCCATGAGAAACCTTGATTATCATTGTTAGTGGATACAATCCGTACAGCCAGATTAATGCTCCTAGCGCTTGACCTATCAATGGTATCCATGATATGATTCCTGTAACAAAGGTTATTGGAGCGTAGTACCATGTTAGGTCAGTGGTATGCCTGGCAAAGTCTGCTTTTCCTCCTAGTAGCTTCGCTGTTATGAACAGGAGTATTGCTCCTATTATCCAGCCTATCACTGCAGTTATTGGGCCAACTATCATTGCAATTATCCATCCGATGATTGCTGTCACTACTTTACCTGCTGCTAGCTGGAATAGCATTATGAAGAAACCACTGACTAACCCAGCTAGAAAACCTGCTAGTATCACTCGCTTAAAGGCATCTTCCCAGGTGCTCTTTCCCGACTCTTTGGTTATTAACTCCGTTGGATGTATTAGTGCGTTGAACCATGTTTTTATTTCTTCTAGCATTCAATCACCTCCATCATGAAACGAATTAATAGTATATAAATCAGCACTAAGTCAAAAGTAAAAGGTAAAGGAATAGGGGTTAGAGTAGGGAAGCTAGATTTATGTTCCCTAGAACATACTTACTTAGTACTCCGAGTATCCCTATAGATCCGAGAGTAACTGCTGTTGTTCCTACTAGCAATAGAATGACTACTTCTAGGACGATCCAAATTAACCATGTTATCACTGCTCCTCCTACTGACAACTTATGTGTGGTTTGTAGTATTGCTGTCAATGGATACAAGCTCCATAGGAAGATTAGCAATCCTAGCCAACCACCAATCAGTGGTATCCACACTAGTATGGACTCTATCAACGCTAGAGGTGCTATGTACCAGGTCAAATCTGTTGCATGGTCAGTGAAGCTGGCTTTGCTGCCCATTAGTTTCGCTGAGAGGTATAGCCACAACGACATTAGTAGCCATACTATCACTAGAGTTATTGGCATCATTATTATGCCTGTAAACCACTGGGCTATTGAGAACGCTAAGCTTACTACGTTGGTTGACACTAGCATCCTGAAGAATCCTAGTATCAATCCTGCCAAGGCACCAGCTAATAGAACTCTAGCTAGCGCTTGGTCCCAGCTAGTCTTTCCCTTTTTCTTTTTCATTATTGTGTATGGGCTTACAAATGCTGTTATCCAATCATTTATATCCATATGTCTCACCAAAAGCGTAAACGAATTAAGAGTATTTAAAGCTTATTCATAAAAAGGGCGATTTATGCCATATTTGGGTTCCTATTAAAGAAGTAGAGCCTATTTCTCTTTGAGTTCTATCTCTATATGGACGTTTTCAGGCACCTGTATTCTCATTATTTGCCTAATTGTTCTTTCGTCAGTCTCTATGTTTATGAGTCTTTTATGCAACCTCATCTCCCATTTTTCAAATGTGTCTGATCCATCACCACAAGGTGTCCTCCTTGTAGTAATCCTAAGCTTTTTTGTTGGTAGGGGGATTGGTCCGCTTACCTTTAGACCAGACTTTAGCGCGATCTCCTTTATCTGGTTTCCTAGCTCATCTAGCTTTTTGTGATCAGGTCCTGATATCTTTATTGTTGCTATCTGCATGTGTGTTCACCTAGAGAATATAATGGGAAAAAGGGTTAGGGGGTTTCATTGTCTTGGAACGACATCCTTTACCACACCGGCAGCCACCGTCATTCCCATGTCTCTAACTGCAAACCTACCTAGTGGTGGGAACTCACTTGCTTTCTCTATAACCATTGGCTTGGTTGGAACTATCTTTACTATTGCAATGTCACCTGTCTTTATGAACTTTGGATTCTCCTCTACTACTTGTCCTGTTCTTGGGTCAATCTTCTGCAATAGTTCTGTAATTGTACATGCCACCTGTGCGGTGTGTGCGTGGAATACAGGTGTGTACCCAGGCGCTATTGCACTTGGGTGCTGAAGGACTACTATCTGAGCTGTGAATTCCTTTACCACTGTTGGTGGATTGTCCACAGGACCACAGACGTCTCCTCTCTTTATATCATTCTTTCCAACACCCCTTACGTTGAAACCAATGTTGTCTCCTGGTTCTGCCTGTTGCATTGGTTGATGGTGCATTTCTATTGACTTGACTTCTCCTGTTGCTCCTGGTGGGTTGAATATTACTTTGTCTCCCACTTTTAGTATTCCAGTTTCTACTCTTCCGACAGGCACAGTACCTATACCTGTAATTGAATAGACGTCTTGTACAGGTATCCTCAATGGTTTGTCTGTTGGCTTTTCAGGTTCTTTCAGTGTGTCCAATGCTTCTACTAGTGTTGGACCCTTGTACCAAGGCATCTTGTCACTCTTCTTAACTACGTTATCTCCTGCATATGCAGATATTGGGACGAATAAAATCTGGTCAGGGTTGTAACCTATTGATTTTAGGAGGTTTGCAACTTGTTCCTTTACTTCGTTAAACTTCTTCTCGTCATAATTGACTGCATCCATCTTGTTTATTGCAACTATTAACTGCTTAATACCAAGAGTCCTTGCCAAGAAAGCGTGCTCCTTTGTCTGAGCCATGACTCCTTCAGGAGCGGCCACAACTAACACAGCAGCATCTGCCTGAGAAGCTCCTGTAATCATATTCTTAACGAAGTCTCTGTGACCTGGCGCGTCTATAATTGTAAAGTAATACTTCTGTGTCTGGAAGTCCCTGTGAGCGACGTCTATGGTCAAACCTCTTTCTCTTTCTTCCTTCATTCTGTCCATCACGAAGGCGAACTCGAACGTTGCCTTTCCTAGCTTTTCTGCTTCCTCTCTGTATCTCCTTAGTGTCGCCTCATCTATACTACCTGTATCAAACAATATCCTTCCCACGGTAGTTGATTTTCCGTGGTCTACGTGTCCTATAAACACCAAGTTAAGGTGTGGTTTATCTCTTGCCATTTCCATAACCTCCTTTAGCATTATTTGAGTATGCGAGCTATATTTTGAATAATCTATTTATTAAGCTTTTCTTCATTCAACGAAGTCTTTATATGTTGGCGGTTCTGGTGGTAGTCCCTTTCTCTTTCTTATCTCAGATATTATTCTCTTTTGAAGTTCGTCTGGGAGTTTCTCATATCCAAGATACTCTGTTGTCCATAGTGCTTTTCCCTGTGTAGCTGATCGTATATCTCCTGCGAACCCAAACATCTCCGCTATAGGCACCTTTGCAGTAATTGAAATTGCATCTTCTTCCTGTTCCATGTTTATTATCTGACCTCTTCTCGCTTGAATGTCCTTTGTCACTGCACCCATTAACTCTTGAGGAATATTAACGAACAATTTCTGCTTTGGCTCTAACAGTACTGCATTCGCTTGTAACATTGCTGCATAAATTGGATTTCTTACAGCTGGCAATATCTGTGCTGGACCTCTGTGAACAGCGTCTTCGTGAAGTTTTGCATCTACTAACTTGACCTTTACCTTTGTGACCTTTTCATGGGAAAGCGGACCTCTGTCCATAGCCTCTCTAAAGCCTTGTATTATTAGCTCTTTTGTTTCGTTTAGGTATTGAATTCCTTTCGTCATATCCACCAGGATATTTCCATTGTATATGTCCCACACTCTTTTTGCTTCATCGTTTGACATTCCTAACTCGACTAACTTCTTTGCCAAAGCCTTTGAGTCCTTCAAATCCTTTTGACTTATCTCACCAGTATTTATGGCGTTCCAGATCGCATCATCTAAAGGCTCAACTACGAAATACAATCTGTTATGTCTGTTTGGTGATTTTCCTTCAACTGTTGGAGATTGCTTCATAACAGTTTCTCTATAAACTACTATTGGCTTTGATGTTACAACTTCTAGCCCTTTCTCAGTCTTTATCCTGTTTTCTATTATTTCCAGGTGGAGTTCTCCCATTCCAGATATTAGGTGCTCTCCAGTCTCTTCATTTATCTCTACTTTTATGTTTGGATCTTCCTTTGCCACTATTCTGAGTGTCTCTACCAGCTTTGGTAGGTCAGCTGGATTCTTTGCTTCTATTGATTTCGTTACTACGGGTTCTGAGAAATGTTTTATTGGTTCAAATGGCTCTATCTTTTCCAGTGCTACGGTCTCACCAGAGTATGCATCTTTTAAACCAATCACAGCAGCTATATTCCCAGCAGTGACTTCATCTACATTTAGCCTTTCAGGCCCCATATAAACGCCCACTTGCTGTATTGTGTTCTGAGTATTAGCGTTTATGAGCCATACTTTCTGTCCTGGTTTTAGGGTTCCCGAGAACACTCTTCCTGTAACTACAACTCCTGCGTGGGGATCTACTACAACATACGTTGCCATGAATACTAGAGGACCGTTTGGATCACAGTTCACCATCGCTTTTCCAACTTCGCTCTCTGGGTCTCCTGTCCATATTGTCGGAATTCTGTATTTCTGAGCTTCAACAGGGTTTGGTAAGTGGTTTATTACCATTTCTAGGACTACTTCATGAAGTGGGGCTTTCTTAGCAAGACCTTTCTGGTCTTCCTTTTGTATGTATTCGTATACGTCCTTGAAGCTTACACCACTTCTTTGCATGAAAGGCATGCTTATAGCCCAGTTATGATAAGCAGAACCGAATGCCACAGTTCCGTTCATCGGATTAACTTGCCATTTGTCCTTGAACTCAGGGGGAGCATACTTCTTTATTAGTGAGTTTACTTTTGCGATCACCTTTGCGAATCTCTGCTGAACCTCTTCTGGTCCCAGTTGAAGTTCAGTCAGAAGTCTGTCAACCTTGTTTATGAACAACACTGGTTTTACCTTTTCCTTCAGAGCTTGTCTCAAAACTGTCTCTGTTTGCGGCATTACTCCTTCAACAGCACAAACTACAACAACCACACCATCTACTGCCCTCATTGCTCTTGTAACTTCGCCAGAAAAATCCACGTGTCCAGGTGTATCTATGAGGTTTATAAGATAGTCATCTCCGTTATACTCATTTACTATTGAAATGTTACCAGCGTTTATTGTAATTCCTCTTTCCTGTTCATCCTTGTGGAAATCTAGCACCAATTGCTTTCCTGCTAGCTCTTCTGACATCATTCCAGCTCCAGCTATTAGATTGTCAGACAAAGTTGTTTTTCCGTGGTCTATGTGTGCAACTATACCTATGTTTCTTATCTTTTCCCTTTTAGGCATTAGTGCCTTTACTCTTTTTATCATCTCTTCTCTTCTTCCCATAAACGTCACCTAGCTCCCTTTGCAACTCTCTCTATTTCTATCCTCTTTGTTATTGCCATGCTTGAAGGATCATTATTCGCAGCAGCTATCAGCTCGTCAGCTAAAGCTTCAGCGGCAGATTTCTTTGTCCTAAATGATCTTGAGATGACAGCCAGCCCAATGTTTCTTAGAGCTAGATCTACTCTCCTTTGTGGAGCGACATCAACAGCTATGTGTCTTGTCAAACCACCAAACTTGACTCTGGTAGTCTCTTCCCTTGGGGCCGCATTTTCTATTGCGGTTATTAATATTTGCACTGGGTTTTTCTTTGTCTTCTTTTCTATAATCTCAAACGCTTCCTTCACTACGCTCTCAGCAATTGTTTTTTTCCCACAACCGAATCTTCCTCTTACGAAATGGCCACCAACTTTACCTTTAGAACCAGACCTCATTATAGCATTCATCAATCTCTCTATAATTGAGACCTTCTGTTTCCCAAACTGTCTGCTACTATGCTTTCCGTGTGTATGATATGAATATCTTGGAGTTAGATTTATGTAATTGGCTAGGCTAGGATCTTCTATCTTTACCTCCCTGATGTCATACTTACCAAACACCAAATTTATATCAGGCTTTTCCATTAGATCACCTTCTGGGTTTCTCCTTCTTTCCTGTTCTTAACAGCTCAAGTGGGATACCATTGACTTCTACAACCTTATATCTGACTCCAGGAATATCTCCAAGCGTGCCTCTCTTACTTGACCTTAGTGGTTCTATAGTTACCTCATCGTGTTCATCTATATAGTTTATTGCTTTATCTCCAGGAGCAAAGGCAGTTACCTGAATACCGTTTTTTATTATTTGCACCCTAACGCATTTTCTTAATCCAGAGTTAGGCTGTTTGGCTTCTAGAGCAACCTTCTGTAATACTATTGCTCTTGCTCTAGGGGCGCTGCCCAATGGATCGAATTTTTCCTTTAGTTTGAGCTTCTTTCTCTTGTACTCTGTGCTAGCCCATTTCAATTTCTGCCTTTTCCTCTTTATGTTCCTTCCAGCGAATTCACCTTTTGCTCCTTCCGACATGTTCACACCTCTTTTGCTTGAAGCTTGACATTGGAAATATCAAAATGCCTTTCTAAGAGGCTTTTTATTCTGGCAATCCTCTTGCCTTGATTCCCCACAGCCCTCTTGTATTCATCCTTTTTGACGAATATTGTCACTGAATTGCCATCTTTTTCTATACCCAGAACCTCAACAGGCCTGAGAATGTTCTGCACAAAGCGAGTTAGGTCTGGGGTGTAACCAACGATTGAGATTTTTTTATTTTTAATGGCCTTTTTAATCTTTTCTGCTGTTTCCCCTCTTTTGCCGATGGCTGCCCCCACCTTTGCTTCATCAACGACAAATATTATCGTCTCTCCAAGGATAACACAATCCTTTGGACTTATTTTAGTTATACTCTCAAAGAGGTTCATATACTGCAATTCTTCAGGACCAATCTTTATCATTTCTATCCCTCTATCTCTGATATGCTGATTCCACCAAGATCCTCAAAGGCTATTGCTGAAACAGGAAATGGCTTTCCACACGCTTCCCCCAGCTCTAGACTTGTGCCTGGGTATGTGACTATCTTTACATTTTTAGCAACTTCCTCTATTGCTTTCATTTTTTCTTTCGGACAGTTTACACTGACAAGCACCATTTTTACCTTGCCCCTCTTCAATGCCTTTAACGTTGTCTCAAATCCAATTGTATACTTGCCATTTTCCATTAATCTGTTAATAACGTCTTTCATCTGCTATTCCTCCTTGAATTTCATTACAAGCTTTACAGTCCCTGTCCCAACAGGTATTGGTTGACCAACGATAATATTCTCTGTGACTCCTTTTAAATAATCTACTTCTCCAGTGATTGCTGCCTCGTGCAAGTGTCTAACAGTTTCTTCAAAGGCAGCTCTCGCTAGAACAGATGCTTTTTCTCCAGACAGACCTTGTCTGCCTATTGCCTTTACCTCTCCATCGTATGTCATGGCGTCCGCTACCAGCATGAGGTATCTTGGGTTTACCTTTAGTCCTTGCCCGTCCAAAACTTTCTTTGCTTCAATGAGTATGGCATTCCTTGCAGCTTCTACACCGAGGACCCTCTCTATCTCCATTATACTGTTAGTGAACACCCTTGAAGCATCTACTTCTGGGAGGATCAGCACCTCTGCTAGATTGGTCCCTTCAGTTTGAATGTAATATCCAGATCCGTCTGGTTCGTCTAACACGGCAGCTTTTCTTATTCCGGGAATACCAGTTAGTCTAGCTGTTTCCAATTTTGTCTTGAATCTTCTTATTGATTTCAATGTTGAGAATCCAGGTTTGAATACTATATAATTTTCACCAGACTCTTGTGCTTTTCTTCTAGCATGTTTCTCCACTAGTGTTTTCGCGTTTTCCATGTCAATCTCATGATCTTCTAGTTTTTTTAGGTTGAATATCACCTTTACAGATTTTTCTGTGAAGTCTTCCAGTATCTCTGCCACATCTTTCAACAATACTTCCTCTATCTTCTCTGCGAAGGATCTAACTTTTTCTTTATCCTTCTTTATTTCTTCCTTGAAGTGTATTTCCATGACAGGTAGACTTGGCTCCCTCCTTGCGTCA
This sequence comes from Microcaldota archaeon, assembly GCA_964652335.1. Classification (GTDB taxonomy): domain Archaea; phylum B1Sed10-29; class B1Sed10-29; order WALL01; family WAMD01; genus WAMD01. Next base: position 13,168 of record CAZZDL010000014.1, on the reverse strand, counting down.
ACGATTTCTATAAATCTAGGCAAACCCTGTGGCACTGCTAACTCTGCGACTCCAGCGAAGTGGAAAGTTCTCATGGTCATCTGAGTACCTGGCTCGCCAATGCTCTGGGCAGCTACAATCCCAACAGCCTCTCCAGGTTCTATTTGTGATTTTTGATACTCTTCCACTAGTCTATCCAGCATCTTCCTCAATTTTTCCATAGTTACATTTTCTGCCATGTTACAAAGGTCTTCAACTATCTTCTTTGGAAGTTTATCCTTGTATTCTTTTATCAGCGCAATTCTTTTTTCAACAAGCTTACTCATATCCGCCACCCTCACCGCTCTCTTCAACCAATTCCTCTTCTCCTTCTTCTGGAAGCTCTTCATACTCTTTTTGTTCTAGGATTATACTCTCCTTTATGTTCACGGGATACTCTCCATAACACTTCATTGGGTCAGCTCCGTCTTCACCAAACACAAATTGCACTATTGTATCTGTTGCATCCCTAACTGTCTTGTCGTTTCTAACTACGAAGTCTTGAAGAGCATTTATCAACCTTCTTTGCATGTATCCTGATTTTGATGTCCTAATACCTTTATCAACGAGACCTTCTCTACCTCCCATGGCGTGGAAGAAATACTCTATCGGATCAAGCCCATCTCTAAAGCTTGATCTTACAAATCCTCTTGCTCTAGGACCGATGTCTCCCTCCTTAAAGTGAGGAAGTGTTTTGGTTCTATATCCTCTCAAAATTCTCTTACCTCTAACTGCCTGTTGACCAACAGTAGCAGACATCTGAGTGACGTTCAACAGGCTACCTCTTGAACCTGCCCTTGCCATTATCAGATATGCGTTGTTTTGATCCAAATATTCAGCAATTACCTTTCCTGCATCATCTCTTGCTTTTCCAAGTATTGCCATTATCATATCTTCTAATGTTTCCTCAACAGTTTTACCTGGCATTCTATCAAGTTCACCAGCTTTGTATTTTGCTATCAGTTTATCCACTTCCTTTTCTGCTCTGCTCAGTATTTCGCCAACCTTTCTTTTTGCCTCTAAAGGAGGTGTGGTGTCATCAAACGCAGCTGTAAATCCGATATGCATCAGAGCTTCTAATGCCATTTTTGTTGCCCTATTCATGAACTCAGCAGCCGCAGAGGAACCAAACTTCCTGAATATTGTGTCTAGTAGTATACCCTGGAAACTGACTTTGTCTATGACACCAGAAACCAATTTGCCATTTCTTATTTTTACCCAGGCATCCAGGGGACATCCATCACATTTTCCTTTCTTTTTGAAGTATTCACACTTATCTTTCCCTATGCATATCCTTGCTGGGTATTCCAGATTAAGCTTTCCAGGTAATGCTTGGGAGAACAGGAGTTTTCCGCTCCATCTTGGTTTTCCATTAACTTTTTTATCTGGCTTTGGGAGTTTGGTTATCCCTGCCCTGGCCAGTATTTTAGTTGCAAGATATTTCGGGAACGACGTGTCTTTGAACGTCATCAAATAGGCACCAGTTACGAAATCTTGATCACCAACAATAATTGGTGCTCCATATCTTGGAGATATTATCTGCTTTTGTACTAACATGAGATGGAAAGCTTCTGCCCGTGCTTCCTCTGTTTGAGGCACGTGCAAGTTCATTTCGTCTCCGTCAAAGTCTGCGTTGTATGGCTTACACACAGCTGGATGCAACCTAAATGTCTTGCCTGGTAATACCTTTACCAAGTGGCACATCATAGATATTCTATGCAAAGACGGTTGCCTGTTGAATAGGACTATATCACCATCCATCAACTGCCTTTCAACTATATATCCAGGAGCCAGCTCTTCAAGTATGGCATCCCTATTGGCTTCTGTCACTATTTTCCTTCTTCCATCTGGTCTTATTATGTACACTGCCTTTGGATAGTCCTCCGCTGTTATGAATTCTTTTATTTTCTCAATGTTCCATTCTGTAACATATTCTGGAACGGTTAGTATCCTTGCAATTGCTTCAGGCACACCAACTTCATTTATGCTGATGTATGGATCTGGGGATATAACAGTTCTTGCAGAGAAGTTCACTCTTTTACCAGAAAGGTTGTATCTAAATCTACCTTCTTTTCCTTTTAGCCTCTGGGCCAAGGTTTTAAGCGGTCTACCACTCCTGTGCCTAGCCGGAGGTATTCCAGAAACTTCATTGTTGAAGTACGTTGTAACATGATACTGTAATAGGTCCCATAAATCCTCAATTATTAACTGAGGAGCACCTGCAGATATGTTATCCCTCAATCTCTGATTGGTTCTCAAAATATCTACTAGCTTGTGAGTAAGGTCGTCTTCACTTCTTTCTCCAGTTTCTAGAGTTATACTTGGTCTTGTTTGGGCGGGCGGAACCGGGAGAACAGTAAGTATAGCCCATTCTGGTCTTGCTCTATCTGGATTTAGACCTAGTAATCTTAGGTCATCATCTGGTATTAATTCTAGTCTTCTTCTTATCTCTGTTGGGAATAATCTCTGGTCACCCTCAAAGAAGGAGAGTGGTTTCACAAGCTTTATGTCTTTCTGTTTCTCACCACAGTGCGGACATACTCCAACCTTCTTTGCTTTTTCAAGTATCTCTATAGCTGTGTCTTCATCTAGCTCTCTTTCACCGGTTAATATCTCTTTGTATTTCTCTATATCCTCCTTAGGTATAAGTAGTCTTCCACATTTGCTACATGTGGATTTTAGCAAAGTATATATCATTTTTACGTAAGCTATATGAACGACTGGCCTTACTAGCTCTATATGCCCAAAGTGCCCTGGACAGGTAGCTACTGTCCCTCCACACGTTTTACATCTTAAACCAGGGTCTATGACTCCTAGATGGAGATCCATCAATCCCCCTTCAATAGGATAACCATCTTCATCGTAAGTGTCAGGAGTGACAACTCTAATCTGACTTAGTTTCCTTATCATCTCAGGTGACAGGAGCCCAAAGTCAATAGCCCATATTCTTTTTTCTACACCCATACAAACACCTCAGGCCTTATCCTTCAACAATAGTTTTGGATATATACCCATAGCCATCATTTCACTAAGTAATAGCTTGAATGCGTAACTAGTGCTTATCATCGTGACGTCGGTTCCGTTACATAGTGGACAGTAGGTTCTCTTTCTGACTTTATCATCTATCGCAACGACACCACACTTCGTACATACAGGTATCTTTATTTCGTCTGATTCCTTCAATAACCTCTCTTGCAACAGCAATGCAGCGCCATGGCCAATTAGTGTGTCTCTTTCCATTTCACCGAATCTCAGACCACCCTCTCTTGCTCTTCCCTCTGTCGGCTGTCTTGTTAGTATTTGGACTGGACCTCTAGCCCTTGCGTGCATCTTTAATGAGACTAGATGCTTTAGTTTTTGGTAGTATATAGGTCCAATGAATATCTCTGCCTCTATCCTCTCTCCAGTTATCCCGTTGTATAGAACTTCTTTTCCATCAGGTCTGAATCCATAAGATTTCAATACCTTTCTCATCCATTCAATATTCGGTTTTTCAAACGCAGTGGCATTTACTAGGTGATAACTTAATGCCCCTGCTTTAGCACCGAGCAATTCAAGAATATGTCCTACAGTCATTCTTGAAGGAACGGCGTGTGGGTTCATTATCAAATCTGGTGTTATCCCGTCTGCAGTAAATGGCATGTCGTGCTGAGGAACGATTATTCCCACCACACCCTTCTGACCGTGCCTTGATGCAAATTTGTCTCCGATTTCAGGTATCTTCACAGATCTAACTCTGACCTTTACAAGCTTGTTTCCTCCAGATGCCTCACTTATCATTACAGCGTCAACTATACCATTCTCTCCCTTTCTAACAGTTATAGAATTCTCTCTTCTTTTTTCTTCTAGTAAGCTCAGCTCACCAACCTCTTCAATGAACCTTGGTGGAGATGTTTTTCCTATTAACACGTCTCCGCCCTTTACCTCTCTTTCAGGGTAAACGATTCCGTCCTCACCTAAATGCCTGTAAGCATCTTCACCTCTATATCCAAATATCTCAGGTCTTGGTATTTCAAATCTGTCCTTCTGTCCTCCAGGGTATTTTCTTTCCTCATCAGAATATGTCCTCATGAATATCGTTCTGCCAAGCCCTCTTTCTATTGCAGCCTTGTTAAGTATAATAGCGTCCTCCATGTTGTATCCTTGGTAAGGCATTATTGCAACTATCATGTTTTGCCCTGCAGGCCTATCGTTTAACCCAATGAATTTGGTCTGCTTTGTTTGTGCTATAGGTATCTGGGGGTAGTACATTATGTGCATCTGAGTATCCATTCTATAATTGAAGTTAGCCTGATAAACTCCCAAGGCTTGCTTAAGCATCGCGGATGCCATTGTTACTCTTGGAGATGAGTTATGGTTTGGGAAAGGTGCTAGTGAAGCTACCGCACCAAGAATCAAAGCTGGATGGATCTCTAGATGAGTATGTTCTTCAGTCAATTGGTCTGCAGATATAGCAATGTATGCGTTCTCTTCTTCCTCGGCGTCTAAGTACTCAATTATCCCTTTTCTCAGCAGATCATTCCATGTTAGTAATCCTTCCTTCAACTGCTGAATATGCTCTTCGGTTAGTTTTGGTTTCCCATTTTCAACGACTATTAGAGCTCTCATTGCCCTACCAGCATCTAGGTTTATGTAGACTTCTTCAGTGTCTGGATAATAAGCTACGCTCACATCTGGTGGAATCTTACCTTGCCTTCTCTTTGTTCTTATGGCTTTCACTAGCTTATTAGGGTCTGGATGAAAGCCAGCCAACTTACCGTTAACATAAACACTAGCGCCCTTCATCTATCACACCTTCTTCAATACTACACCAAGCCTTTCCAATTCTTCTGTGAGGCTTTCTTCAGGATGTTCTCTTGATAATACTGCTCCAAGAGCAAGGTTTTTAACAAGACCACAGCTTTGCCCTTCTGGCGTTTCGTTTGGACATATCTTCCCAAAATGAGTTGGGTGAAGGTCTCTAGCTTCAAAGTGTGGATGTGTTTTGCTCAACGGAGAAATTACTCTTCTTAGATGAGAAATAGCTGACATGTAGGTTATCCTATCTAGAAGCTGGGAAACACCAGTCCTTCCACCAACCCAGTTTCCTGTAGCCATTGCATACTTAACTCTCTCTGTAAATGCATCTGGTCTAATTAGTGTTTTCACCTGCAAATGCTTTCCTCTAGCAAAGGCTCTGTCTACTTGGTAATTTATGTCTTTTACTAGATAGCCTAGTGCATAGAGGAATAGCTCCTCCATTAATGCTCCAGATAATTTTATCCTCTTATTTGCATAGTGGTCCTTATCATCAACTGGCCTTCCCTTCAACGCCACATCCTCAGCTCTTTCTATCATTCTGCATAGGAAGTAGGCCTTTCTTATTCTGTCCTCTGGTCTTGTTCCTAAATGAGGAAGCAAATAGTTGTCTAGCACCTGGAGAGCCCTTTCTTTTCTATACTCCTCTGGCTGTCCGGCTGCAACCCTTTTTCCTAGGTAATCTATGGCGTCTTCGGTGTTTTCCAGGTTAACCGCTTCTAGGTTTAGAAGTATGTCATTTGTAATTTCAGGATCTGGATGGAATGCAGCGAGTATGTCTGCGTCATCCCCCAGTCCTAATGCTTTTATCACAGGTATTACATTCAAGTTCTTTGGTGAAGCTGGGAATGAGACATAGAACGTTCCGTCAGGGTTTCTTTCCACAGTTACCTTAGCCCTGAAATCCTCCCTAACAGAGAAGATCCTTACCTGCACAACTTCCTTATCTCCCCTTCTTTCAATGGAGGTTATCTTCCTATTTGGTGCGAGGTCTTCAATACTTACAAGGACCCTCTCTGATCCATTTATTATGAAATAACCACCAGGGTCTAGTGGATCTTCCCCAAGTTCTATCAATTCTTCGTCAGTCATCTTGCTCAAATGGCATAGCTTTGACTTGACCATGATTGGGATCTCACCTATGTATACCTCGTCTTTGTCTATCTCTGTTCCGTTTTCCACAAGGGCCATCTCTAGATAAACAGGAGACACATACGATCTGTTTCTAAGCCTAGCCTCCATCGGAAGTATTTCTCTCCTAGAACCATCTGCTTCTATTGTTCTGGGGGGCTCAAGCCTTATCTTACCCAGCCTTATTTCTAGGCCTTCTTGGTGGGTTTCTATTTTTTCCATGTGGTCTATTATTCTTTGCATTTTCACATCCAAGAAGTCGTTGAATGAATCAATATGTTGCTTAACTATTGAATGTTCTTTTAGGAAAGATTCTACTAGATCCCAGTGATACATCTACAAACACCTCAAACAACGACTCTATAATATACGGCTTCTCCAGCCGTTATGGATTTCCTGGTTATTTTTATTATGTCCCCTTTCTTTGCCCCTATAGCTTTTACAACAGGGTCAGAAGATAGTATTTTTGGCAATTGCATCTTTGAACTGAGTTTATACTTCTTTAGAACTCTCTCAGCCTCTTTATCTGACAGAATCTCGTGCTTGGGCACGTATTCATGATTTAATATTATCTCTGGGTCTAACATGTCAACCCCCGCAGAAAGGAGATACTCCAGGCTCTCCTATTGTTTTATAACAAGGGGTATTTAAACTTAACGGCGTTTAACGGTATTTTTACTCTGGATACCTCCCTGTTTTCCACAGTTCCCTTCTCCAAGCCTCTAGGAACCTTTCCTTTTCTCCCATGAATCCGGCGCCTGTCACAACTCTTTTACCTAGCTTTTTAGCAGTGTCATATACTGGCTTAATTTTTTCTCTAAACTTTTTGTCTCTGACTAGATGGTGATCCACTATTAAGGTCTTTACTCTCGTCTCCTTAAGGATTCTCTCAACATTTTCATTGGCTATGTCTAATAGCTTAGTTGGATATCTCCAACCGAGAAAATAAGTTAAACATCCACATAAGAATATTACATTAGGATCTTTCTCAATGATCCAATCAGTGGTTTCTTCAACCAAAGGCCCTTGAACATCGCTAGTATGTAGGAACCTGCTAGTTCCTTCAGTGATTAGCGTTGATATTACCCAGCCGAGCTTTGAATTTTCTGGACCATGGAAGAATGGAGGAGAAAACTCAATTTTTGTCTTTCCGAATTTATGCTTTCCCTCTGCCTTTTGAGGATTTTCCAGGCTTGGGAGAAACTGCTTTGCCCTAACCTTCTGGCTGTGGTTTATCTTATTTTCCCAGTCTTTTAGGAATAGCATTTTGCCGTTGTAAAAGTTTTCGTCTGGGTCGTAATGATCATAGTGGTAATGTGAAATCACAATTACGTCTGCCTTCTTTGCATATCTCCTTATTAGCGTTTTCCTCTTCGCTAGTTCCTCTAGCTCCAATGCGTGTGGACCTAATCCTCCCCTGCTAGGTCCTAACGCGGCGCTGGGATCTATGGCGATCTTCACGTCCTTTGTCTCTACCCACGTCGCCATTGACCTTACTCCCATTGAATCTGCAGCAAGGATTTTCACATCCATTTTGCCCACCTACATTCTTCAGGGCTTTTATCCAACCTGAGCCTCTTGAATCTCGGCATTCTCAGTTTCCCATCTTTGGTTAGCTCTTGATATTCAACCTCAATGACAAATGGGGGACTTAGCTTTGACAGTAGTTCCAGCTCATCCTTGTCAAACCCAGTACCTACATATCCTAATTTAACCAACTTTCCATCTTTGTACAAACCAACTTCCATACTACCGAACGTTTCTTTTCTTTCACCTTTACCTTCCTTGAATCCAAGAACCACCACGTCTAACGTTTTGACATCCTTAATCTTTAACCAATTCTTGCTGCGCTTTCCGGGCTCATACCTGCTAGACAACTTTTTTGCCATTATCCCCTCAAGACCCAGGCTTCTTGCTGCTTGGAAATACTTTTCTCCCTCTTCATAAATGTACTTTGATATGATTATCCCACTACCTTCTTCAACCTCTGAGTCAAGGATTGCTTTTCTTTCTTCCAGCGGTAGGTCTATTACTGGTTCTCCATCTATCTCAAGAACGTCAAATACAACATATGTAGCCGGATGCTTTTCTGCCAGGAGTTGTAATGTAAGGGGATCCTCGTTATGTATTCTCCTCATCAATCCTTGAAAGTCCTGTTTTCCCTTTTCTATTAGGACAATCTCCCCATCAAGGACTATACTTTCTGTAACTTCTAGCAAAGCTTTAGCCAGTTCAGGGAATTTTATAGATATGTCAACACCAGACCTTGAGTCTATTCTTACTGCATTGTTATACACGTAGCTGATAGCTCTTGCTCCGTCCCATTTTGCCTCAAATATCCATTCCTCGTTTGAGAATGGCTTGCTTGGATACGCCAACATCGGTTTGTATCTCATGTTAATCATCTGTTCCCATAGAAAATATTATTTTCATTTTTTCCCATATTTTTTTCATAAATTGCGGTTTCACCCGGGCGATCCTTTTTAATACTAGATCCTGTTCTACTGTAACTAGAAAACCCACATCTACCCAGCTAGTTTTTTTCAATTCTCCTTCTGTTAGCCACTTGTTTGTTAACTTTACCTCGTATTCTGTTCCGAATTGTGAACCAGTTATTTTTAGTAGCACAATATCTTTTGATTTATTGTTAAATTCATCTGAGCTTACGACTAGCCCAGGTCTTAATTTTCTACCAGATCCGTTAGAGAAGGGGATTTCAACTAAGACAACATCCCCAGGACTAAAACTTAAATAGTTCTGATGCATCCTCTCCTTCCTCCAGTCTTTTGAGTGCATACAATCTGTAGTCTACCTCTTCTAGCCTTTTGAGTATTTGGATTATCTCTCTCCTTATAATCCTGCTCCAAGAGATTTCTTTGTATTTTTTCATTTTGTTATATACTTCTTCTGGAACATAAACCGTAACAGTTGCCATGTTATATATGTTATATATGTCATATATATTATTTTCATTTTTTCTTTTTCTTCTTTAACGCTTTCACAGTAGCCTGCAATGCTTCCATTAAGTTTTTAATCTCTTCCTCAGACACCTCTGTCTCCCTTTCTGTTAATTCTACTCCTTCAAGTTTCTTTTTCACTAGATTCATTATTGCCTCTTTGTATTCATCTTTGTATTTTTCTAGATCTAGTTTGGTGGTTAGTTGCTCTATTATCAGTTTAGCCAGTTCTACTTCTTCTTCCTTCGCATGCTTTAGTTCTACTCCAAGCTCATCAAATAGTTTAGACGGTTCTACAATTTCATCTGGATAATACAGAGCAGTTAGCACCAATACGCCTTTGTACGGATGGATGACAACAGGGAATTCTTTACGCCTTATTATTGCTCTGCCGATTGCTGCTTTTCCTTTTTCTTCCATCGCCTTTAGCATTACAGAGTATGCTTCTTCAGACTTGTTTGGCACTAATATGTAGTTTTTTTCTAGGAAATGAGGGTCAATCTCAAAGAAGTTGACGAAGCCATCTATCTCTATCTTGTGCTTTGTGACAGGTTTTAAAGCTTCTATCTCTTCATCTTCTAGTATGACGTACTCACCTTTAGCTATTTCCACCCCTTTCACTATATCCTCATCAGAAACACTCGCATTGCAATGAGGACACCATTTTTTATATTCAATTGGAGTTCCGCATTTTTTGTGTATTAATCTGAATCCTACCTTTGATTTCTTTTCCATTGGATATATCTTAACAGGAATATTTATGAATCCTATCACGATATTTCCTGCCCAGAGAGCCTTCATATTACCACCAGTATTATTTTTAGGCTCACGGAATATATCTATTAAAATAGTATCTTGGCATTTCTTAATAAATTGTAAATCCCTAATGATATTGGAGGTGGTGGAATGTTTGAATTAGACGGCGTATCCTTGCATTGGTTTGGTCATGCTAGCTTTATGATTGAGACTAGCGGAAAAACAATCTACATAGATCCTTACATACTGCCTGACGACCCTAAGAAAGCAGATTTAATCCTAGTTACTCATGAGCATTTTGACCATTGTGCAGTTGAAAACATAATGAAAATAGCTAACAGCGCATTAATCATCACTACAGAAGGGGCCGCTAAGAAATGTAACCTGAATACTAAGGTTGTAAAGGAAGGAGACAGCGTTGACCTAGGCTGGGTAAATGTCAAGGCAGTACCGGCTTACAATCTAAATAAGCCGTTCCATCCCAGAGGACTTGGTGTTGGATTCATTATTGAAATCAATGATAAGAAGATATATCATGCTGGTGACACAGATTTCATCCCAGAGATGAAGGAGCTGAAAGGCATAGATCTTGCTCTACTTCCAATAGGCGGAACATACACCATGGACATTGACGATGCGGTTAACGCAGTCAAGGCATTTTCTCCAAGAATTGTTATCCCAATGCACTACAATTCATTGGAGGGCTTAGAGAGAGATCCAAACGAATTCAAGGAAAAGGTTGAGTCTCAAACGAATAGCAAAGTGGTTATATTGTCCCCAGAAGCGTGACATTTTATCTGATGAAGAACAGCCAGACGATTGCGGTTCCTCCGAGTAAAACTGTGGTGTACCTAGCTAATTTTCCTAGGAACGTGGCTAGACAGAACTTCCATGCCGGATACTCTAGATAGCCTGCGAATATGTCAAAGAGAAACATTGGAAGGGGAGTGAACGCCCCAATGAATATTGCTCCAAACCCCCATTCTTCAAACCATTCTTTTAGCCAGCTATGAGAAGGATTGTTCACAACATCCTTTGCTTTAAAATCTTTTTTCATTTTTGCCATGAACCAAGATATTGCTCTGGCAATGAAACCCTTTCCTTTCCTAGCTACCCAATAGACTGTGAATTCACCAGCCACTGCTGCTAAGCTAGCTATCAATAGCCAAAGCGCAATATTATATCCTGTTGCGTGGACAAGAAATAGAACTGGTTCAAATGGTATTGGTAGGATAGTATTCGCTATGAAGGATGCAATCGCCAATCCAATCAGACCAAACTGCCGAATTAACCAGTCAAGCACAGATTATTTTTAGAAATGAGAGGGTTAAATATGTATTTGTTCACAGCGGTCTTCTCTCCCTCCTCTTTTTCCTAAATTCATCAATAGATAGCTGTTTGGGAGTTTTCTTTCTTTCATGTTCTCTCAAGAATTTTAGCACCCTGTTTACTTCCTCTTCGCTTAATTCTTCTTGCATTTCGAACTTTTCTACTATTCTCGGATGTTCTTTTGCGAATCTACCTGCCATTGATAAGTCAACGGCAATACCTTCAGGAATACTATATTCTTCTAAGTATTTTTTTACTCTGGCTATCATGTCAAATGACTCTTCACCCATTATTCCCACCGATTTATCATTTTGTTAGTTAGTATATAAAACATTACTCATTTTCACTGTTGGTTTGTACAATGCTATTTATACACTCTCTCTACCTTAAAGTCCTTCCTAGGTAACTTTATCCATAGCTCTAACGGGATATCATGCTCTTTTGCTAGTGCCTTTAGCCTTTCCAACTGTGCTTTGTCCCTGGGTTTTGGGTACCATTTTTCTTTAACAGTGGATTTTACTTCAACTATCTTTTCTATCTTTCCAGAACCTGGCCTCAAAATCAGAAAGTCAGATGACATGCCTATGGCTAGCTTCAGGACGTTTTCCTTCCCATATCTTTCTATTAGCTTCTGCTTTGCAAGGTATTCTGCTCTGTATCCTTTCCTTGCCATGCCTTTCACCCAATTATTGTTATAACTCATATGCGGCATATAAAACAAAGCATTAATTTTATTTGTTTAAATACTAGGGAATCGTTACTAACTTTTTGATAGATATGAAAAAGGATCTTGTTTCTGTTGAAGACCTTTCAAAAGATGAAATAATCCACATCTTGGAGAAGGCAAAAGAAATAGAAGATAACTTTAGCAGTGTAGTTTCTTCCAAACCTTTAGATGGCAAAGTGATGGCCAGTCTCTTCTTTGAGCCTTCAACGCGGACCAGGCTCAGCTTTGAGACTGCTATGAAAAGATTGGGTGGTGGAGTAATTGGTTTTTCAGGAACAGAGGGCACTAGTGTTAAGAAAGGAGAAACACTTGCAGATACTATTCGTGTTGTGGATGGATATGCAGATGTAATAGTGATTAGACATCCTTATGAAGGCGCAGCCACTCTTGTAGCAGAGCTAGCTGAGAACCCAGTTATAAACGCAGGAGATGGAGCAAGCAGGCATCCCACACAAACATTGCTGGACTTGTATACAATCTGGAAGGAGTTTGGGAGCTTTAATAAAAAGATAGGGCTTGCAGGTGACTTGAGATATGGCAGAACCGTGCATTCTCTTGCTCTTGCATTATCTAGATTTGGGACAGAGCTGTATTTTATCTCACCAGAAAGCCTTAGGATGCCAGAACATATTATCAGGGATATCAAGCAGAGGACTAGATTCAAGGAGTTTTCCAGCTTAGAAGGGATACTCCCAGAGTTAGATGTCTTATATATGACTAGGATTCAGAAGGAGAGGTTCCCAGATCCAACAGAGTATGCAAAGATAAAAGGAGTATACAGGCTAGACGAGAGGTTGGTAAAGACTATGAAGGATGATGCAATAGTGATGCATCCATTGCCTAGAGTGGATGAGATATCACCAGAGGTTGATAGATATCCGCAGGCCAGGTATTTCCAGCAGTCAAAGAATGGTGTTTATACGAGGATGGCCATATTGTGTTGGGCATTAGGATGTTAGGAGGCGTGTAAATGGAAGATGCATTGTTAGTTAAGAAAATTGAAAATGGTACTGTCATAGACCACATCCCTCCTAAGATGTCTCTCACTGTTGCTAGGATACTCAAAGTTTTTGACGATGGTAATCCAGTTCTTTTGGCTATAAACGTGGAAAGCAAGAAGATGAAAAGGAAAGACATACTAAAACTTGAAAATAGATTTCTTAGCCAAACCGAGCTGGGGGAGATATCTTTGTTGATCCCAGGGGCCACAGTGAATAAAATAGAGAATTGGAAAGTCGTTGATAAACAGACAGTTGAACTACCTGATAAGATTGAAGGAATAGTTAGATGTGCAAATCCCGCATGTGTCACGAATAAGGGCGAGCCAGTTACAGCTAAGTTTACCGTTATTAGTAGAGAACCTTTGCTAATTAGGTGCCACTACTGCAGGCGAGATATGGACAAGGACCAAATAATGGAGAATTTGGTTTAATGCACCAGCCAGAAGCCTTTT
>CAZZDL010000013.1:3864-22149 GCA_964652335.1 Microcaldota archaeon | reverse complement strand
AAGAATAAAATCATCCCTCAATACCCTTCAGGTAACCTTTACTTCTCAAATACTCAACCTGGTGAGGTTTATACTTCCAGATTATATCTCCTCTCTCATCTCCTTGAACATCCCATGGCTCAACAATAACGTAATCTCCTTCTCTTATCCAAAGCTTCCTCTTGAGCCTGCCAGGGACTCTGCACAGCCTTCTTTTCCCGTCAGTGCAATCAACATACATTCTCTTTCCGCCCACTAGCTGATCCACATATCCAATGCATTCCTTCCCTCTGGGAATCCTAGTTCTAGCTATCTCTTCTTGTATCATTTCTTCACGGGTTTTTTCCTTCTTTGCCATCTAAACACTCTCCTAAACATCCTTGATCTTGAATATCTGAGCATGAGGGATTCCTGCTATGGTAATCACATTAGTTATCTCATACAATTCCCTTGCCACTGCAATGGTTTCCTCACCAAAGAGGTTTGCAGTGGTACATTCCTTCAACAACGCAATGAGCTCTTCCTTTGAAATAACATCCTCTCCATAAAAGTTTTTCCCTAACTTAACTGACAGATCACCCTGGGAAAACTCCTTCTCCAACAAATCCTTGTCACAGGCTGCTAACACCTTCTCGCCCATTAACTCATGCATCTTTCCAACTATCATTTATTCACCTAGCCAATTGGTGGGACAGGATATCTAGCTCCACAGGCCGAACATCTAATATACAATATGCCCTCTATAGTAATCAAATCAGTATCTGGCTTTCCACACTCTCTGCATAAAACATAAGTGTCAATGAAATCTTTTAACTTCTTATTTATCTTGTCGTATCTAACCTTCCCCTTTATTATCAACCTATCACCAACGACATTGGCAGGAGCACCAAGCTCCTTTGTAAGATATTTCAACAATGTCTTTGGATCCCTTCTAAGCTTTTTGACGACTTCCATAAAATTTGTTATTATTGTCTGATTTCCTTGAGGGAGAATCTCAAAACTAGGAAGTTCAAACCTAGGTTTTTCCTTAACCTTCTCTGGCAGATTTGCATATGCCTCATCAAGCAATTTTTCATAATCCTCCATTATCACACCTCTATCTCTTCTGGTTGTGGCTCGCTCTCTTTTTCTTCTTCAGTTTCCTGCATATAAACCTTTGCTAGCCTTTTTACATCTGCTTCCCATAACCTTTTCCAGTTTTCGTCTTCCAGCTTTTTAACTATTTCTCCATTTATGAACCTTTCTCCATCATCCCTAACCATTCCTATGACTCTAACCAAATCACCAACATCCACATCCTTGGCAAATCTAGTATCCTCTCCAAACAGCTTCACCCTTATTCTTCCTGTTCCATCATCAATTGTCAAAGCAATAAAGTCTGATTCTTCATTAACATACTTGTCGGTTACCTTTGCAACCACATGCACTCGCGATATTCTCATGCCGTTAAAGCTGACATAGCTAGGCTCATATCTCTCCTGGGACCTAACAAATTCTCCTCTAAGCAAAGTATCTATCGGAACCTTTTTGGCTATGCTCCTTACATAAGCCATGGTATCAACCCCAAAATCATTCCAAATGCAATCGGTGGAAGAGCTGGGATAGCCTTCCCCTTCTTCTCAACAAACACTGCAATAACCACTGCCAAAATCAACAAACCAATCAACAGGCTAGACAACGCCGCTAGAGTGCCGTACTCCCTGTATATGGCAGTGGATACTATAATGGGCATTACTAAATCCCCGCCTCCAATGTGTATCTCTCTTTTTCTTTCTGGTATCGCCATGGCAAAGGCTAGGTTCTCTTTGATTATTGACTTTGCCATCGTTATCATATGTTTTGTCTTAAACACTGCTATAAAATCGTAGATGGTTAGTAATATTAGAAGTGCAAATGCTGCAATAATGCCCAAAGATGCTCCTAAAAAGGCCCCAATTCCTAGAATAGAGAACACCACTGCTATGTCCTTTGATATCCAATTGTCTGGGTATATCAGTCTCAGAGCAACAACCAACAAAGCTAATGGCAAAGCTAACAAGCCGGGGTTGGGTATGTCTATAAACAATATCTCAAAGAATATTTCTGTGGCAAAGAAGATAGAAAATATTTCAAGAACCTTTAGGAATTTGCGGAAGAATTTTATCAGAAGCAGGATAAATGCCGTGGCAATTAAGATATAGACGAACAATCCAACACCAGAGCTAACCCCTTCAGAAGTAGGTGCAATTAGAGAGGTAAGTCTCATACCTAGCCATAACCCAAATAATTCTATAGGTAAGAATATGGCTAGGGTCTTAAGCATTTAGTCTTCCCCCGAAAGTCTGTACAAGCCGGTCCTAGGCTTATAGACGTCTCCATTCTTGACTAGATATTCTAACAAGCTCTCTGCTTCGTCCTTGTCTATACCAGCCTCAACTGCAGCGTCAATTATTTGCTGCTTTGTCATACCGTCATACCTATCCTGCAGATCCTTCATCACGTTTATCATTGTCTTTATCTTGTCCATTCTGGATCTAGGTTGCCCAACAGATATTATGTCCCAATCAACCTTTCCTGTCCTTCTATCTGTGGCCACTTCCCTCATAACTAGGTCATGCAAAGCTATTGCTCTCTCTGCATCTTCCACAAGCACCTTATCGCTGAGCCTGACCTTTGCAGATGCCTCTGCTAGTCTAACCAATGCTTCTAACTGCCTAGGAGTCACTGGAACGGTTCCTAGCTTTTTACCCATGGCCCTTAGGTCTGCGTAATATCTCTTTATCTTGTCCATTGCCTCCTCAGTAAGAACAGGGCTAATGTATTTTCTCGCATATGCTATGTATTTTCTCAACAGCTCAGGCTCTATTGCTGGGGTTATTTGTTCTATCTTTTCCTCCAATTCCTCTGTCTCCAGAACACCCTTTCTCTTCGTTGACAAGATGGATGCAACCTGATGGGCAGACAGGATATGCTCTGCCATCTTTTTGTCTCTTTCAGTATCAAGTATATCCTTTATTGGAAATATGAGGTCAAATCTGGAGAGTATAGTTGGAGGAATATTGAACTGCTCAACCAGAGTGGAATACTCATCAAACCTTCCATACTTTGGATTTGCCGCTGCTAGGATTGCTGTTTCACTCTTGAACTGAGTTACTATCCCTGCCTTTGCTATGCTTATCCTTTGCTGTTCCATTGCTTCGTGAATATTTGATCTATCCTCTGGGCTCATCTTGTCAAATTCGTCTATCATTGCTATTCCGCCAGAGGCTAGAACCAATGCTCCTGCCTTTAGTGTCCATCCACCCTCTCCAAATTCATCCTTTTCTGCGGTGGCTGTTAGTCCTGCCCCTGTAGATCCCTTACCTCCAACGAATACTGCCTTTGGAGCTAGTTTGTACACATAGTAGAGCAATTGAGATTTAGCAGTTCCTGGATCTCCTATCAAGAGAATGTGTATATCTGGCCTAACCCTAGTGCCATCAGGGAATATCTTGTTCTTTGTCCCACCAAATAGCTGAAGGGCAATGGCCTCCTTAACCATGTCATGACCATAAATGCTGGGGGCTATGCTTCTGACCAGCTTTTCGTATATGGCTGGATCCCTGGCCAGCTCTTTTATCATCTGTTCTTCCTCTTCTGTTATCTCTAGCTCTTCAAACTCCTTCTCCTTTTTCTGTATAGAATTGGCCTGCAAATAAACGCCGTAAACAACGTTCTTTTGCTTTGGAGGGATTAGCCTCAGTGTTCCGACTATCTCTATCTTGTCTCCTGGGAATAACCTCCCAGTTAGATCATCCTCAACCCAGACATCTATCGTCTTTGCCTGCTCCCCTCTAACCAAAGCCTCCAATGGCTCCTGGATCTGCATTTTTTGCATGTCTATGAAGATAGAATTCTCAAGGTTGAGTTTGAAGTCCTTTCTGCCACAAGAACAGACGCCTGGTTCTTGTAGCTTTCCATACAGCTCTTGGTTCTGAGGTATTGTATATATCCTGTGGCAATGCTTACATTCAAATTGCGCTAGATGCAGCTTTGGTCTCACGTCTGTTATCTTTGTTATTACTCCTTCCACGGCGACTAGTTTATTCAAGTAAATGCTAGTTAGATCCCTTATTAATTTCCTCCTTTCCTCTGGAAGATCTATAACCCTAATGTTTGGTATGACCTTGTCGCCACTAGCGTTTTTTATTCCCAGATTCGCTATTGCTTCCTTTCCAGCTTTTAAAACAAGATCAGGATTATCCAAGAGCTCGTCGGCCAGTTCCGGATTATACCTCTCAAGATCTGTGTAGCTGACCTCTATGCTTCTTGAATCTGGATAGAACTCTGCAAGGTCTTCCAATTTCTTCCTGTATTTGTCATTGAAGAAATTCTCTAGCTCCTGAACGTATGCTATGTCCTCCATGAGAATCGGATATTGTTATAGGTAATGACTTTTAATTAGTTTTTGGTTTTGTAGTAAAAAGACAGATACTGCCTTGCTAAAAAGCTAAGGTTACCTCGCTACTACCTCCTTGGACACAACCAGCTCATCCTTGTTCTCCCCTGGATTGAAGTTCCTGGCGTATACGTACACTCTGTAGCTTCCTGGAGAAAGAGTGAGGTTGGCTTTCAGCTCTGAAAAGCAAATGCATTTACAAGGCTCTCCGTACCATTCCTCGTATATGCGGACCTCATTTCCATTTATATCATAGCTGATATTCACCTTTCTGCAGCAGAGATGATTTATAGCTCTATGGTAGATAATATTGTTGCCCTTTACTATGATCTCTGGTTTTACCTCTTCCCCAGGTCCTAGAGACTTCGTCTGTCCAGAGCTATTCGCGCATCCAGATACAGAATAGACAAAGCCAAGCACGCTAGGAGGCTCTGATTGATGTCCAAGCGCAAGGTAAAAAGCCCCGATAGCTAGCCCTAGGATCACTAGGCCTAGAACTAGTGGCCATTGCTTTGCTGTTTTTTCTCTGCCCATGCGTTCACCTAAGAATTCAATGAGTGACTAGTTTAAAAGGCTTCTCAAGAATTAAGGTAAATCACTAAGAAAAAGGAAATAGATAAAAACAAGCAAACCAATATACAACCATGAAATCCGGAAATGTTTCCCTGATAATTGCTGGGCTGGCAATAGTAATAATCACAGCTGCACTCTTCCTTTATCCATACGCTCCCACCAATCCACCTGTTGCAAATGCTACAGGCTACACACAAGAAGGAGTTGAAAGAGTAGTTCATGCGAATAACCAGTTTGCAATTAACATGTTTCTAGAGCTTGAGAAGACAAATAAAAACAAGAATGTTTTCTTCTCACCTTACAGCATATCCTCCGCATTTGGCCTAGTATATGAAGGAGCCAGAGGAGATACAGCCAACGAGATCGCATCTGTGTTCCACTTCCCAGACAGGGAAGAACTAGCTCCAAACTTTGCTTGGATCTACAACAAGATAAATGAAAAATCAGACAAGTACACCCTCAGAACAGGGAACGCATTATGGGTCCAAAAAGATTTCCCATTGATGAAGGAATACGTAGAAAGGGTTGAAAGCTATTATGGAGGGAAGGCTGCAAACCTTGACTTCAATAACGAACCAGAAAAATCAAGAGAAACTATAAACAGTTTCATAGAGGAACAGACAAACGGAAAAATAAAGGATCTTCTCCCTGCGTCCGCAATAACTCCTGACACTGTGCTCATAATAACCAATGCCATATACTTCAAAGGGACATGGGTATGGCAGTTTGATAAAGCTGAAACAAGAGATATGGAGTTCAAAACGCCAGAAGGGCCGGTCACTGTGAAAATGATGCATATGAAGCCAGACAAGGCAAGGTTCAATTATGCGGATACTGGAAAGGCTGAGATATTAGAGCTTCCATACAAAGGGAATCTATCAATGATAATCATACTGCCAAAACAAGGAGAAATGATAGACCACATGACCGGAGAGAGAAAGGTATACAATTATACCATAGATGATATTGAGGGGGAGCTGAGCTATGAAAAGCTTAAGTCATGGGAATCTCAAATGATAAAAACGCATTTAGACGGGATATACTTGCCAAAGTTCAAGCTAGAAACCAGTTACTCACTTTCCGATTCTCTCCAGGATATGGGGATGAAAAAGGCATTTACTCCTTTTGCAAATTTCAGTGGGATGACACCAAAAAGGGTTTTCATAAGCTTTGTATTACACAAGGCATACGTTGACGTGAACGAAGAGGGGACAGAAGCCGCAGCCGCAACAGCGATTGGTATGATCACAGCCGTAAGGCCTACTCACATATTCAAGGCAGATCATCCATTTATATTCTTGATAAAGGACAACAGGACAGGCCTAATATTATTCATGGGCAAGATGGTTGATCCATCCAAAGGATAGAGGATAATTGGGATTGGGTTCAGACTAGGCCCTCCTCCTTGCCCTCCACTCACCTTTTTTTATTGCCATTTTTCCACCTAGAGCCTCCCTGAAGCCATTCCTTTCAAAAAATCGCTTTATCCTTGGGCTTAGCCCTTTTGGTGTGGCAACAACCATATTTACATGCTTGAATAATTCCTTCAAAGCCTCTTGCACTAGCTTATCTCCATGTCTTTCTCCGCGTTCAGAAACCTTGATGAATTTTATTTCCCCCATACCATTCGGCAAAACCTCAAAGTGGATGCCTCCAAACACTTTGCCATGCTCATTTACTAGAACAATAGTATTTCCGGAATGCAGCTCCTCGGGATGCCATCCCTCGCTGGCAAATAATTTTTTTATCTCTTCTAGATGCTCCAATTTCATCGGAACTACTTCCAACATAGACTCACCTTTGCCACTAGACGCTAATCTCCTTTTCAATGACTATTCAATTAAAACAGAAGATATTAAAAATCTAGTGTGAGCTAGCTAAATCTTGTTTTTCTTGGCTATCTCTAGGGGGAAATAATTTAAAAATATTTCCCCCTATGGGAAACCAAATCTAAAAAACTAAGAGAGCGTATCGAACTGTCCATGGACTCGAATTTCTCAAGAGAGATGATGTATTTTCTCCTCAGCTTTTTTATGGAAAATCCCTTTAGTTCCCTATCAACAGCGCTCTTTGGATTTAGGGTTATCTGAATCCCGATCATCCCCTTAGGGATATACACATCCAACTCGGACGCCGGGCTAGAAAGGTAGAACATATCCTCCATATTCAACTGCCTAGCTAACTCCAAGAAGACCATGTTTTCAAACCTTTTTCCATCATCTTCCAAGAAACCATGATCACACAAATATACCTTTGGAAGAGCTTTTTCTCTCTCCCTCATAGAGGGATAGTATTTTTTCAGCTCAAAGAAAAACATAGAGTTCATTATGTATGCATAGTAGTTGTAGACAGTCTTTTTGCTGACTTTAATACCCATTGACTTGATTTCATTGAATACTTTATGAACTGAGAATGGCCTTCCAACACTAGATTCAATTGTACTCATAAGATACATCAAGAGCTTCAAGTCCCTTATGTTGTATCTTTCCACAATATCTCTATATACTACAACATTTCTGTAGTCTCTATAAAACTGCGATTTGGACTTGGGATCCAGAACCACCTGAGGAAAGCCACCTATTTCCATAAACTCCTTTACCCTCCTCTTCATCTTCGCCTCGGTATAAGAAGACATGAACTCATCTAACTTCTCCCTATACCTAAATCTCAGAAATTCTGGAAATGAAAGAGGAAGGATCAAATGCGATAGACTTCTCCCCCGCATTGATGTTGCAATCTCCTTGCTGGTTACTCTGGAGTTTGACCCAGTAACTACAATCTTGTATCTTTTTCCTAGGTGCAATGATGAAAGTTGCCTCTCCCAGTTCGAAAGAAACTGTATCTCGTCCAAAAAGATATAACTTGGTTTCTTTCCGTATATTGATATGTGGGCATTTATGCACTCTTTTAGGATGCTTCTCTCAACACTAATTTCTGGATCCTCAAAGTTCAAGTAAACGTAATCTTCCTCAGGTATCTTCATCTTGTTTTTTATTATGTCAAATAAGAGAAAGCTTTTTCCAGCCCTTCTAGGTCCAACTAGAACGTTTACATATTCTTTACTTAGGCGCACTTTGTAGTCCCTAGGTATGACCTCGGCTTCAGATATCTCTTCTTTTTTATCCAGCAAGTATTGCTCTAGTTTCATAGTTTCCTTTAGGGGGAAATAATTTAAAAATATTTCCCCCTAAAGGGAGATTTTTTAAGAGGCTAGTTCTCCCATTTCTTCCTTGCCTTGTCTAGAGGGTTTTTACGTCTAGCTGTTTAGGGTTTTTCACTATCATTAGTTGGTCCGCCATATCGTGTCAGACTAATAAGCAAACAAAAAATACATTTAAATTGGCAACACCTAAATCTAAACATGCCAAGATATCCAAAGAAAGAAACAAAACATTACAAATTAGCAAAGAGTTATCTGAAGGATTACCTAACAGCTAGGGAAGATGCAGACAGGTTATATGAAAAGCATAAAGCAGAGACAGACCCTAAAGAAAAAAACTGGTACAGAAGACTTGTAAATGATGCACTCAAGTCAAGCATTCAAGCCATAAATCTAGCAAAAGAGGAGCTAACCCAACACGCGATACAAGAAATTGAAGAGGACATAAGCGAGGCAGGAAAGCGTGTTCTAGGAGAAATAGTAGCGATCCATACTCTAAATGAAGCTATGAGTGGTGAAGACTTTGACACAGCCTATGACAAGAACTTCAAATTTTTTATACAGAACAATGGCCTTCTTAAAACAGCAGAGGAAAAGCTGAACAGTGATGACACAAAATCTGCTGTAAGATATCTGTATGGACACCTCTACAAAACAAAACTGCCACTGGAAAAGAGGATATTCGTGGTAAAGAATGTAGAAAAGCTTAAGGAATACTTGGAAAAAGAAAGGAACATAGAAAAAGCTCTAGACAGGCTTTTATCTGAATTCACAGAAGACTCGGTAAACTTGTTTGAGTAGGCCATTAAACGAAAACGACTAAAAGATCAGCAAAAACACTAACGATTGCAACGGATACAAACTCTTTTTAAATTTCATATATCTAAAATAAACCCATGACCGACAAGGACGCAGCCGAAAGCCGAAAGCCAAAGCGCTGGCTAATTACATCCGCGTTGCCCTATGTAAATAACAGACCTCACCTAGGGCACTTGGTAGGCTGCATCCTGCCTGGTGACATATACACTAGGTTCCTAAAGCTAAGGGGAGAAAACGCGATATACATATGTGGAACAGACGAACACGGGACAGCCAGTGAAATGGCTGCTAGGGAAGCAGGAGTGTCAGTAGAAGAATGGGTAGAAAAAATGCATGAGGAACATAAGAAGGATTACGAATGGTTCAATATTGCATTCACTAGATTTGGAAGGACCAGCTCAAAGACAAACCATGAGACGACCCAACACATATTCCTCAAACTATGGGAAAACGGATACATACTAGAAAAGGAAACAGAGCAACTGTACTGTGAGCATTGTAAAATGTTTCTTCCTGACAGATACATAATCGGAAAATGTCCATACTGCGGGACGGAAACGCATTCCGGCCAATGCGAAGGTTGTGGAAGGCTGCTGGAGCCTAAGGAGCTACTAGAGCCCAAGTGCGCAGTCTGTGGAAATAGGCCAACAATCAAGAAAACAAAGCATTTGTATTTGGACCTTCCAAAGTTCAAAGAACCTCTGAAAAAATGGCTGGAAGGCAACAAACACTGGAAACCAAATGTCAGGAACTGGGCATTGTCACTAATACCCGAACTAAAACCTAGGCCAATCACGCGAGATTTAAAGTGGGGAGTACCCGTACCTCTAAAAGGCTATGAGGACAAGGTCTTTTACGTATGGTTTGACGCGCCTATCGGCTACATCAGCATAACAAAGAACTGGGCAGACCAAGCTGGGGAAAACTGGGAAGAATGGTGGAAGGACAAAGAGACTAGGCTAATACACTTCATAGGAAAGGATAACATCCCATTCCATACAATAATATTTCCAGCTACACTAATGGGAACAAATGAGGGATTCATTCTGCCATACAATGTCCCTGCAATGGAATTCCTAAATTACGAAGGAATGAAGTTCTCAAAAAGCAAAGGAATTGGAGTGTTCCTCAAAGACGTAAGAGAGCTGCCCTATCCTCCAGACTATTGGAGGATGGCCCTAACCATGGTCATGCCAGAAACAGGAGATACAGATTTCACATGGGAAGAGTTTGCCAAAGCTGTAAATGAACTGGCAGACGCCTACGGTAACCTAGTAAACAGGGTCCTGGTTCTGTCAAAGAAATTCTCTGACTCTGTTGTACCAGAACCTGGAGAATTCAATGAGTCAGACAAAAGGCTAATTAACATTTTAGAGAAAGCTCCAAATGAAGTTGGAAAAGAACTTGAAATTCCAAAGTTCAGAGAAGCATTGAAAAAAGCGTTGGACATAGCTAGGGAAGCGAACGCTTATCTCAATGCAGAGGAACCATGGAAAAAGGAAAACGCAGACAGGAGAAATACTGTTCTGTACCTGGCCCTAAATGCAGTAAAGACATCATCCATACTACTAATGCCTTTCATCCCAGACATAGCTGGAGAAGCATTAAAGCTACTAGGTGTAGAAGCCGCAGACT
Source organism: Microcaldota archaeon (assembly GCA_964652335.1). Taxonomy (GTDB): domain Archaea; phylum B1Sed10-29; class B1Sed10-29; order WALL01; family WAMD01; genus WAMD01. Next base: position 11,566 of record CAZZDL010000013.1, on the reverse strand, counting down.
GGAACACAGCTGGGGAACTGAACCTTAAACCTGGGACAAAGCTAGGCAATCCAAAGATACTTGTTAAGAAGATAACAGAAGAAGAGATAGAAAAATGGAAAGAAAAATTCGGAGGAAAAAGAGGGAAAGAGCTGGAGGGAATAAAGATGGTAAACGAAATACCATATGATGAATTTGCAAAGCTAGATATCAGAGTAGCAAAGGTAGTAAAGGCCGAAGACGTGGAAGGATCAAAAAAGCTGATAAGGCTAGAGCTGGATGTGGGAGAACTAGGTAAAAGACAAATAGTAGCCGGGCTAAAGAAATGGTATAAGCCCAAAGATTTAGAAGGGAAGCTAATAATAATACTAGCCAACCTGCAACCAAAAAAGATGATGGGTCTAGAATCACAAGGAATGTTACTAGCAGCAGAACAAGGAGACGATGTAGTCCTACTGGTTCCAGAAAAGCCAATAGCTCCAGGAGCAAAGATACATTAATGGAGTAAAAACCTCCTCAGTAGCTCACTAGGAACTGGCGACACACCAAGCATGGGATTGTACTCAACAATGTCCACTGCAACCCATTCTCTATCTTTTATCTCATTCCACAGTCTAGTAAATGTCCATCCGTCTGGAACAGGCGTGCCTGTAGGCACGCCTTCAAGGACATCTAGATCTATGCTAAGATAAACTGGGTCCTTCGCACTACCTAGCTTCCTGGCAAGCTCCCATTCCTCCTTCTCACCTATCCTAGCTCCTCTTATTTCCATGTGATCTGGTCCGACAATCTCAGACACTCTTCTATTTACAGAAGCGTGGCTCTCCTTTAAGCCAAGATAAGAATCAAGCAGATCCAAGTGAGCATCGAAACAAAGATAGTCAAATCCTTTCCCACTATCGGCTAAGGCTTTAACCACAGGATAAGTTATGCTATGCTCACCGCCAAGGATAATTATCTTTACATTAGGATTCTCCCCAAGAATGCCAGAAACAACAGAGTATATGCGTCTACTGGTCTCCTTTGGGTCGCCAGGGATAGTTTCAACATTCCCAACATCGTACACCTTTACGTTTTCTAAGGAACCTAGGCTAGAATCATAGCTGGGAGCCCATAACCTAAACTCTTCTCTTATCCTATCTGGCCCAAGTTTAGCCCCAGACAGACCAGTCGCAGTGGAATCGAATGGTATTCCGATAATCACCTTTTCGGCTTCACTAAGATCCATAGTGTTCTCCCAGATTAGACTGGTCTGCCTGACTAGGAATCTCCAATCAGTCATCTCTTCCTCACTACTTGCATTTGACCCAACGCCTTAATATACTCAACCTCATCCCCTACATTGGCAGAAACATCTGGATTCTTATCTATCTCAAAGGTCTCATATGTCTCCATATCCATAAGCTGATATTTGTCTCCCATGTCTGCAACCACTTGTCCAACTCTCTTTTCAACTATTGGAATATGAACTTCCGCGTCCACTGGCTTTAGCAACTGCTTTTTTTCTCCATTGAATATACCTATGGCAGTAACCCTTGCCTTGGCTGAACCATGTTTTCCTGGTTTAGATACTTGGATATCCACAACCTTGCATGGGATTCCATCTATGATGACATACTTACCCTTTTTTAGATCCTTTACTGTTGCTATCATGTAATCTGGCATATTTACCTACCTCCAAAGATTCTATACCTAAGTAACCCGCTAGTGGCAATCCAAGAAGGATCACCAACCAATAGGAGAACAGTCTATCAAACACGGTAACAATTCCTGCTACGACTGTGTTAATGTTGGACGTTGAATATATAATTATCATTGTACCCTCTGTTAGGCCGATCCCTCCAATCCCAAACGGCAACGAACCAATGATCGCTGAAAGGATATAAGCTAATGCAATCACTGGTAAATGAGCTACCTCACCAAAGGCTAAGAAGAGAAAGTAAGCCCTCATTATCTCAAGCGTCCAGTAAACAAAGGAAATAATAAAACCAGAATAAAACCATGTCCTTTTCTGCATTATATTTGAAATCTGTTTATAGTAATTACTTACAGATTCCTCCAGCTGAGATTTGTAATAGTTAAGCACAGGTATCTTTTTAGTTATCCATTCATGTCTGGACAACCAAGCTTCTATTGTGGTGGATTTTATTTCCTTCCTAAATGTCACATACCATAACCCGATTATGAGTGAGGCTGTAGAGCAAAGAGACAAGATCATCAGCAAAATAACATGAGGCGGCAATCGGATAAAGAATACAGAATATACAACTGCCACAAATGCTAAGACTAGGAAGGCTAGCATGTCTGCGATCCGCTCTACTATAATGGTTGCAAATCCGGTCCCATACCTGACTCCTTTAAGTTTTCTGAGGAGATAGACCCTAAGTGGCTCCCCTCCAACCCTCCCACTTGGAGTTATGTTACTCGTGGCTGATCCTGCAAGGGTTATCATGAATGTTGTCTTGAAATCAACCTTTGAAACAGAGTTTATGAATATATGCCATCTAAAGGCTAGAATAAACAAATTGATTATCTCAACTACCAAAGCCAAACCTATAAAGAATAAGTCTGCCTTTTCTAACCTTTCTAAAATATTCTGTGGACCTAACCAGACAACTAGCAAGATCAATAAAACGATGGCTATTCCAATAGCTGAGAATAAAGCCTTTCGCTTAGATATCCCACCGGATTTCCTAGATTTAACTTTCACACTGATATTACCAAAAAGATATTTAAAAGATTGATTATCGCTAAAAGGCTTTTATTTCCTACAACCATAAACTCATGCATGGATCTAATAGACGTGCATTGCCATCTAACGCTAGTCAAAGGGAAAGAGAGGACTATCAAGGAAATTGAAAACAAAATGAAATTAGTGGTAACATCTGGGATAGACATAAACGATGGTAGAAAAAGCCTGGAAATAGCCAGTAGAAGTGAAAAAATAGAAGTCACTCTAGGATTCAGTCCTGTCAATGTCAAGGCAAGATCATGGGATGAATTTGAAAGATTTGTAATTGAAAACAAGGATAGCATTCTTGGAATAGGTGAAGTGGGTCTAGATTACTATTGGGAAAAAATTCCCACAAAAAGAGAGTTGCAAAAGGAGTTTTTCGCCAAGAGCATAGGACTAGCTGAGGAATTGAGAATGCCTTTGGTTATACATACTAGAGACGCGTTTGATGATACTGTTAAAATTCTAGAAAGGAATACTCCCAAGCAATTCTTCATACACTCATTCAAGTACAAATGGGCAAGGGCTAAACAGATAATTGACTTGGGTGGGTTTGTGTCTTTGTCCACAGCTATAGTCAGGTTCAAGAAAGACTACACAAAATTAATAAAGAATGTTCCCCTAGAATATATACTCACAGAAACAGACGCTCCATACCTGTCCCCAGACAAGAAAGCAAATGTTCCATGGAATGTTGAAAAAAGCATTTATACAATAGCTGGGATAAAGGAGTTAGACGTGGAAGAAGTTAGTAATCAAATATGCAAAAACGTTGAAAAGGTGTTTGATATAAATGTTTGAGGAATTCAAATACAAACTTGGATTAGTGAAAAAGAAAAAGAATATAGCATTACTAGTTGACGGGCCAAACATATTAAGGAAAGAATTCAAGATAGACTTGGACAAGGTAAAGAAAAAGCTAAATAAGCACGGTAACGTAAAAATAGCTAAGGTGTTCCTTGATCAATATGCATCTGACAAGTTAATAGAAGCAGTATCAAACCAGGGGTTTGAACCTGTGATAACATCCACTGACGTGGACGTATGGATGGCAGTTGATGCTATGGAGCAGATATACAATCCGGCCATAGATATAATAGCATTGATGACAAGAGATGCAGATTACCAACCAGTGATATTAAAGGCAAAGGCAAGAGGAAAGGAAACAATAGTAATTGGCGTCGAACCAGGGTTTTCATCTGCATTGAAGAATACTGCGGATGTTGTGATAATGATTGATAAGGAGTGATTAGATGAACATCCCAATTGGAGAGCCTGTAAAAAGAATGGAAAAGCTTGCGGTAGAAAAAGCTATTTCTGACCTTAGAGACTTCATGAACAAGAGAGAAAATGGATATTTTGTCTATATAGCTGAAGCAAATCATACAATGGTGGAGGGTCTCGTAATAATTGAGAATGGAGCAATAATCGGTTCAAGCTTTTACTACATAAGATTTGGCAAGAGAATCAACGCATCCAATGCATTAACAAGATTTATGAGTTATTTGAATTCAAAGAAAGGATTGTATAGCATATACAAATGGAAGACACAACAAGTGGAGTTGTTTAAGGTATTCAATGAAGACTGCTTACTTTTGGAACCAATAACTGTTGTAAAGCTATCTGCCCTTCTGGCTGAATTCAAAGACTATGAAACAAAGGATCTAGAAGAATTCCTTGAAAAGGAAGAGTCAAAGGAAGACGTAATGGAAAAATACAAGATCACGGACATAAAGGGAAGAGAGAAACCGATAGAGGAGGAAATGGCAGAAGATATAAAGAAAGCTGCCATATCAGAACACAAACAATTAGAAAGCATGATTGAGGAATATCTAAAAGCCTCAGGAAAGCCACCTACAATGGAAAAACCACCAGTATCTGGAGAAGACTATCCAGTGGGCCATGGTATTGAAAAGTTCAAAAAAATAGCTCTAAAGGAGAATAAGAAATGACAATCTTTTGGCACATAAGAAATCTAGCCAGAAGACTCTCTGGAAGAGAGACTCTAGAAGAGGAAAGGTTTAGGAAATTACTAGCCGTTAAAAGAGGATTAACAAATCCAGATGACAAGCTTCACAGATTACTAAATGACTTTACCCTAGATTCAATAGTTATATCCAAACCAGACGGGGTAGTCATAGGTAATGGAGGATCAAGAATAGAAAGTGTAAAGGGCTCCGCATTGTTTGAGTATATCCGAAGTGAACTGCCGGATGCGGACTACGTCTTGGTTCGTGTTGAGAATGGAACGAGAGTTATTTATAGTGATGGTGAGTATATTTACATAGCAAAAGCAAAAGGATATGTATCACCACTGGAAATGAAACTACTATCAAAAAAGTTTAGGAGGGAAGGGTACGGTGAGTAAACCAAGGATAATAGCAATTGCCTCAGGAAAGGGAGGGGTTGGCAAGACTGCAATTACTGCTAATCTAGGAATTGCTCTTGGTATGCTTGGAAAGAAAGTTTTGCTAATTGACGCGGACATACAAATGGCAAATTTGGGGCTAATGCTAGGGATGGAACAAAGACCAGTAACTTTACAAGATGCACTAATGGGAACCGTAAAACCAATTGATGCTGTCTATAATGTTAGAGAAAATGTTGAATTCGTTCCGTCAGGTCTCTCGTTGGAGAAAATGCTCAGAGTTGACGAAGAAAAATTAGGCGAAGTAGTAGCTGAACTATCAGAGGGGCATGACTTTGTGTTAATAGACTGTCCACCAGGTGTAGGACCAGATGCGTTGGCTGCATTCCATGCTGCAAATGAAATGCTGTTAATAACAATGGCAGAGCCTGTGTCCGTTGCAGATGCAATGAAACTAGCCATGTTTGCAGAAAGAAGACTAAGCATGGACATGACAGGTGTTGTTGTAAACATGTACAAAGGAATAAAGCAAGAGATGAAAGAAAGGGAGATTACTAAGCTTATACAGCTTCCTTTGCTAGCGACTATACCTGAAGATCCACTACTGAGGAAATCTTCAATTGAAGGTGTTCCTGTTGTGATAAAATATCCAGATGCGCCATCTTCATTGGTGATAATGTCACTTGCATCCAAGCTGACTGGCGTGTCAAAGGTTGTAAAGATAGAGAAAAAGGTTGGGATTATAGAAGCTATCAAGAATATATTCACTAAATTACCAATAATTGGAAAGAAGGAGGGAACAAAATGACAAATGGAGCAAGACCATTTGATTTTCTGAGTGATGCGATAGGGAAGACTGTTTTAGTGAAAGTCAAGGGGCAGAGAGAATTCAGAGGGACACTAAAGGCCTTTGATGTACATATGAATCTAGTGCTTGACGGGGCAGAGGAGCTAGAGAATGACCAAGTGGTAAGAAGACTTGGAACCTTAGTAGTCAGAGGAGATAACGTCCTATTCATATCGCCAAGTTTGTAGTGGTAATTATGAAACGATTCATACTGGCGCCGGCGTTATTTCTAACTTTAAGTGTTCTGATACTAAGTACTGGGTGCATTAACAGTAAAAAGGCCTATCCTGACGTTGTGGAAAAATGCGTTGAGCTATGTAAATCAGCCAAAATAGATCTGTCCAACGGGCCTTGCTTATCCAATTCATTAGAAAAAGGTTGGGTATGTGACGTCGCCCATTGGCCAAGGCAAGAAGTAGATAACGACCCAGCTAATCAATGCTCAGAATATGGAAAAACAGCAGATTCGTTTGTAGAAGTTGATCCAGAGTGTAGGCCGATAAGATACTATTCCCCTGAAACAGGGGTTGTTATTATTGGAGGTGAGTAAATGATTGCAACAGAATTCGTTATTGAGGTCGAGAATACTCCTGGGCAGCTAGCTAAGGTGGCAAGAACCCTTGGAAAAGAAGGAATAAACATAAAAGCAATAACAACTGAGAGAATAGGAAAACAGGGCTACATCAGAATCTTGGTAGATAATGAAGAAAAAACTAAGAAGGTTCTTGAGGATGGGGACTTTCTTTACACTGAAGGAGAGGTATTAGTAAAAGCATTTGATGATAAGCCCAATGCATTGGCAGAGGTTGCAGATGCTCTTGCAAAGGAAGGAGTAAACATTGAAGCGATATATCTTGGAACGTTCCATCAAGGCAAGGTGAATGTAGTTTTTGTATTAGATGATATATCTGCTGGAAGGAGAATCCTAGGAGATTGAGATCTCAAATCCCCTTTCTTCTTTTGTAAAAGTCACAAATGTAGTTTAATCCACATTTCTCGCATTTGTATCCTGAGCTGGGGATCGGTTTTTTCTCCCTATTAACAACATCCCACATTGTATCCAATAATTCTTTTATCTCTCTTTTTTTGTCAGATGTAAATTTTGTTTTCCACATTTCATTTCCAGAATCTAGATTTCGTATTACTACCTCTGTAGGATAGGGTCCATAAATATCCTGAAAAGCTAATGCATACGCATATACTTGCATCTTATAGCTTGAATAAACCTTGTCTGATTTCTTATCATCTATTACTCTGACAAGATTCTTCTCAACATGTATCTCATCAACCCTGCCCTTTAGTTTGTATTTCTCTGACAGTAAATCAAATTCCCTTACTGAGAAGGGCTGAACCTCTCCTGCAAACGCCTTAGGAAGCCCTTCCTCAAAAGTAAATGGTAATTCCTCCTTCAAAGATTCTTCATACAACGCCGCATGCTTCTGAAATCCAAATTGCATATTCTTGTTTTTCTTTGGATAATAGCCTAGTACCTTATGTAGGTAAAACTGAACTTGACAGTACAAAAACTCATTTATGTCTGTGGGAGTAAGATAGGTTACCTTCATCTCCTTTTCTTCACCGTTTTAGCTTTCTTTGTTCTCCTTACCTTAGGTGGATGCCTGATGATAGGTCTTGGTTTAGGTCCTGTCCCAGAGCCAGCCAGGGCTTCATAGGTTGCATAAGTAGAAGCCAGATAAATCACTGAAATTACTACAACCATCAGCAACATAAATATCACGGCAAGTATCCCTACAATTGCCATAGCAGCAGGATT
>CAZZDL010000013.1:1271-3764 GCA_964652335.1 Microcaldota archaeon | reverse complement strand
CATAGCAGCAGGATTACTACTCCATACAGAAGGGGATATCACAAACCCAATGACAGCGATGAAGTAAAAACCAAAGTAAAGGATCATTGATACTATACTAGCTATGGCGTACGTAACAAACCACATACCTATGGTCGGAAGTAAGCCTGATTTGACGAGTGAAAATGATCTAGACAGTGCAGCTAGCCCTAGTCTCTCCTTGTAAGCTACTGGAAGCAAAGGATAAAATACTATACCACATATTAACGCAACTATAAACCCAACAAAGAGCACAATTAGGCCCAAGACCGTAAGAGCCGGTGTCGTTGTGGGCCCTGCTATTATCATGATATACCCAATTACAATCAATGTTCCTGTTAAGATTAGATACGCAATAGTTGCAATTCCCATCTCCTTTACATGCCTTATCCCTTCTGCGATAGATGCGCTTACGCTAAGCCCTTTGTCAATCCTTGCAAATACAGACGCCACAGGAATCTGAAATATGAATAAATCTGCTATTCCCCACAAAAAAGCTAGAATGATAAATACAACTCCAACTGATCCAGTTAAAGCTCCAAGCATAAACAGGATGAACATAGGTATATACCCGACCAAGCCAGCAATAATTGTAGCCACAAAACCAATTAAATAAACCTTTGGGTCCTTTAGGTAATTAAACATCCTTTCAAGAGCAAAACTAAATCTTCCCATGATTCTAATTAGGACTAGCTCATATAAATTAATTTACGATGTCATCAAAGGCTCAATGAAATGCACATATTATCAGGATCAAATCCTATGCTCTTTATTGCGCATGCCTCAATCATTTCCATGCCTAATTTTCTCCCTTTTTCCAAAAGCTCACTACTTCCTGTTCCTGGATTTACATATACTAGTTTTACTCCTTTCCTTGCCAAATCCTCAAGCACGTTTATTCCTATCTCTGGCCTCACGTATAAAGCTGCAATGTCAATTTTCTCACTAATGTCATTTACACTTGATACAACATTAACGCCATGTATCTTTGTTCCTGCATACTTGGGGTTGACTGCAAACACCTTGTATCCTTTTTTCAGGTAGGCCAAAATTGCTTTGTTCGCATATCTATCTGGGTTTGGGCTAGCCCCTATTATCACTACTGACTTCCCCTCACAACTCATACAATCACCAGCCTAACTTCTTCTCCATTCGGTTGGAAGGCCTTTAAATGCAAAAAATCAAATGGATACCCTGCTATCAGATGTATCTTCCCAAATCTGGAGAAAAAGGCTAAGTCGGCTCTAGACGGCCTAGCTGGTCCTGGATGAGAATGAACAGATCCTATTACACTGGGATCAAGTGGAAGCATATGCATCTGAAGTGTTGCAGATGTTTCATTCCACCTAGTACCTGGCAATAAAATAACTTCCTCTATCAAGTTATCCTTACCTCTGAGTAATCCAGCAAACTCATTCGGGAAATTGTTTCTAGCTGTCTCTAGTATAAAATCCAATGCAACCTTCTTTATCTTCCAGTCATCTGTTTCTTGATAGTTCATAGGAAATAGTTTAGGATAACAGGTAATATAATAAATGACATGCATACCGTCCTCCTGATCCTCAAGTAATAAGCAATAATACCCAAAGATGAGCTAGCTAGGAAAAGTAAGAATGCGTATCCTCCCTGGGAGATCACAATCCCTGAGACAATAGTCATAACAACTAGGTTAGTAGCCCTGTTAACTAGCCTTGCGTATATCCTTGCAATCCATGGGCCAATGAACCAAGCTAGCAAAAACGAAAAAGAGACGGCAACAAATAAAGCTGGAATCAAAGTAATGCCATGTCCTTCAAGGGCAATGGCAACTCCACTTCTCGGTCTCCCAATTATCCATATGGCAAGAAAACTAGATAATAGATAGACTGTATTTATCCCTCCCAGAAGAAAAACTCTAGCCATATCCTCCATTTCAGTCTTTAAATCTGCTACTAGCCCAGTCATTGAAGAAGTTATGCCTGGTAGCAAACCCGCAATAAGTCCTAGAAAGCTAGCTAGAAAAGCAAAGCTAATCCTCACCCTCGGGATTCCATCCACCTGCTCAGGTATCCTTGAATCAGAAACGAACGCATTAATCAGCGTAGGGATTCCAAACAGTCCTGAAAAGAATGCCACGAACATTGCAGTGGAGGATAAATAACCATCAAAAAGATAAAACAAACCAGCTGAAGCTAAAGCCAATCCAATAGAAACACCAATGGATCTGCTAGAAAATAAAACTAATGAAAAAACTAGAACGACTAGAACTAGAACGACCAGCCTGGATCTGAGTATTGAATATGCCAGCGGAAGGAAGAGTACAAACAAAAGAGAGGACAAGAACCCAGAGATTGCTGTTGCCCTGAATGCTTTAATTCCATCTCCCTTCATGACAAGCCTATGCCCCGGAAGAGACGCTACTGCGCTCCCTTCATCTGGGACTCCTAAAAATAAGGATGGAATAAAATCAAAGAAGGTGTGAGATACAGCTATTCC
>CAZZDL010000013.1:0-1171 GCA_964652335.1 Microcaldota archaeon | reverse complement strand
CCTTGAACAGTTACTCTTTTTCCTATTAGGCTAGGATCTAAAGAATAAACAGTCTCTGTTCGCCTAACTGCTATGAAGGCTGCTGTAGAGACTAAGAGAACTAGTAACGCTAGTAATACTATGTCCTTTTCAAAATTCTCATTTCCCTCTCCCCCCATTTTCTAGTCACCTCTACGATGACAGAATCTCCTTTCTTTATTCCTTTTTTGGATTTGGCTCCATAAATTCCTTTCGGAACTCCGACGAATGCGCTTCCGTCAGTCCTGACAACTGCCCATTTGGAATCTGATAAGAGAACCTCTGCTTTGAAAGTTCTAGGACCAAAGGCGTATGTGGATAGGATGAATGCCAAAAATACTACTAGCGCCAATGCGTTCAATGAAGGGTTTGATATGTTGGCTAGGATCACCAGGAGATAAGAAAATAATATCAGGCCACAGGATATATACCATTTCCTTGGGTCGTCTAGGACATACAATGATAAACCAAACATGGAAAGGCTGTAGAAAAATGCAAGGCTAGCCAGAAATTTTAGCCTCAAGAAGGAGTAAGCCAAGGATATTACAAATGCAAATAGTATGCCTATCAATAATGCCTTTTCCATAAGGTCTCTTCTCATGAGACATTCACCTCAAATATGTATCCCTTACAGGCTTTGTTTATATCATTGCATCCAAGAGATATGTATATATCCTTGACTATGTCAGTGGTATTCACATAATCAGCACAGTTTGTAACAGTGATGTTGTATGTTATGTGTGAACCTGAGACACTATCTATTATATGCACTAACTCTCCCCTACAGCCAGACAGCTTTGCAGAGGAAAGAAACTTGTCAACGTCAGATCTGACTATGGCAAATGAAGTAGTCTTTATTGTTTCATCATTGTAATAATTCATAATAAAAACAGACACAATGACAATTATCACTATCACCAGCAAAGCTTCCACTGTTGTCTGTCCCTTCATACAATAAGAAATGCATTTCTTACATATTAAACCGATACATACAAATCTCAGATAATTTTTTAAATCAGATAAGCCTCAATAATAAGCCGAGGGCCGGTAGCTCAGCCAGGTTAGAGCGCTGGTCTTATAAGGCCGCTCTAACTACAATTGGGTTGGCCTAGGCCAACCAGTGGTCGAGGGTTCGAATCCCTCCCGGCCCACT
>CAZZDL010000012.1:0-22774 GCA_964652335.1 Microcaldota archaeon | reverse complement strand
AAGGCTCTGTAAAGGCCTTGACTTACCCCCTTAACCCCTCCTATTTCTAATTCTTCATGAGGTTTAGCATGCTCTCTGAGTAAAGCATTTTAAACGCTAGTTCATAAAACAAGAGCATGGGGTCAAGCATGGGAGCGAAGACAATAGAGCTTATACCGGCCTTACTAATGCTCGTAGCTTTCATACTACTAGCTGGCTGCTTGCAGCCTAGCTATCAGCTGAGGGCTGTGGGCACAGGTCCTGGCTGGATAACGCTTGTCTTGAATTCGTCCCAGCCAATTGAATCTGCAAGATTGGAAATAATTAGGGAAGCCAAGCTCCTAAACTGTTCTGGAAACTGCTATTTTTCATACTGGGTATCTCCTAAGGACCCTTCTGGAGAGTATACAGCCAGATTTACTGCCAATGGCCAGTCTGGAAAGCTTGAAGTGAATATATCCAATAATGCCACCTGGATTGAGAAGAATGGATTAGTTTTCTACTGGCCAGGAGATGGGAACAGTGAAAGCGTAAACGCTACCTTAACAGGCTTCTTAGAAAACGAAACTGCGGTAATGGTCTTCCTTGAACCTGGGAAGACAGACAGGAATGCCGAAGCAGTGAAGGCAGAGGTTATCCTGGTGGCGACGCTTACCGCATTAAACAAGACCACACACGTTTACCTAATGCTCCCGAGCGAGGAGAATTGCACTTATTTAATAGCCGGAAAGAATGAAACAGAGTCTCTGCCTTATGACCGATGCATATCAGAGCCCTATCCCACTGTTGTAATCCATATCCCATCATATCCAACTACTCAGGTGCTTGTAAACGGAACTAGGTTCCAGATTCAATCAGAGCAGGGCAAGCTTATTGAAGCCAGTAAAAAGCTGGCTGAAATGATAATAGATGCTCAAAAACTTTTTAAATAAATTCTGCATTACTAGGCTTAGGTGAGGCTAGATGACCATGGAACAAGAGGTTAAAGAGACATACAAGATGCTCAAGGACTCTGGTTTAAACGTAATAGAAATAGTGTTTGAGGGAGGACTAAGCGTAAAGAATACTGAAATACTCAAACTACTTCAACAGCTTGTAGACCAGGGCAAGGCATATGGAGTGGTTCACATAATATATACCAACAAGGAAGGAGCACAAAGAATGATAGACATTCCTACGCAGGAGAAAGAAGTAGAAGCCGGTGAGGAACTAGAAAGTAAATAGTTATGTAATCCCTAATAGCATGGTTACTATTATGAAGAATATGTAGAGCATAACCATCATTAACCCATCTATTTTCTTCAATGCACTTCTCTTCATTGTCAGATACCATAGCAATAAATTAGTTCCTATCAAAGCAAGGATGGGAAATGTGTATTCTGAAACAGATATCCCTGTCGGCGACAAGAGCAGTGTCACCCCAAATACCAGAGTTATGTTTGCCATACAGCTTCCAAGTATATCTCCTATCGCTAGGTCCACGTGACCTTTCCTTATGGCTGACACGTCCACAGCTAGCTCTGGCAAGCTAGTCCCTAGGGCAATGGCAGATATGGCAATTAACCAGTCTGGTACTCCTATTATACTAGCTATCTCTATTGCAGATTCCACGGCATAGTATGCACTTATCACCACAGCCGCTAGACCAAACCAGAAATTAATGTTTATCCATATCCACTCTTTGGCTGAAAAGTCTTTTCTAGGAAGCTTGCTGAACCTTTGCCTCAGGATGAAAATACAATAGGCGATGAAGAGGAGTATCAGGATTATACCATCTATCCAGCTAACCAAGCCTTTCAGTAGTAGGAGAATGGGGATAAGTGAGAAAATGAATAATATACCTATCTGGCTCTTTATCTTTTCCTGATTGATCTTTACGCTCGTGGCAAGTAGTACCCCTGCTCCAAGAACTAGTAAGATATCTGCAATGTTTGAACCAACCACATTTCCAAGTGATATTCCAGGATGCCCTTCACTAGCTGAGAACACACCTATAAACAGTTCAGGTATTGAGGTAAATATGGCTATGAATATTAGCCCAATGGCAGATTCTTCAGCTCCAAAATAACTAGCTATCTTCAAGGCATAGTCTACTATTCTTTTACTGACTAGCCCCAGGATCGCTATGGAAATCAGTAGAACAATGGATGCAGTGATCATGTTAGTGTTTACGATGTTTGGCTTTTAATGCTTTATCTGACTTAAAACTTTTAAATCTCTCTATTCCTAATTAAGAAGGTTTTACATACCACAGTGATCAAAATGAACAAGGCTGATCTAATACAGAGGTTCCAAAAGGATCCAGACAAGTACTGGAAGGTTAGCCTTTTTGACGAAGGTTGGACCAGGAAGAAGTGTAAAATCTGTGGTAGGTATTTTTGGACACTTGACCGTGAAAGGCAAACGTGCGATGATCATGGTTATTCTTTTATTGGAAATCCAGCTACCAAAAAGAAGATGGATTATGTGGAAACTTGGAGAGAGATTGAGAAATTTTTTGTGAAGGAGGGACACGAGAGTATTCCAAGATATCCTGTGATTTGTAGATGGTTTCCAGGTTTGTACTTCACCATTGCGAGTATTGTAGATTTTATGAGGAAGGTTGGAAAGAGGACTATATTTGAAATGCCAGCTAATCCACTTATTGTTCCACAGGTTTGTCTTAGGTTTAATGATATACCAAACATAGGTGTTTCAGGTAGACACATGTCTAGTTTCGTGATGGTTGGCCAGCATTCTCTTTACTATCCAGATAAGGGGGAGGGGTATTGGAAGGATAGAACAGTTGAATTGGATTTTAAGCTCCTTACAGATGTATTTGGAGTACGCCCAGAGGACATAGTTTGGCATGAAGATGTTTGGATTGGCCCCTCAGCCTTTGGAACTAGTTTGGAATATTTCGTAAAGGGTATAGAGGTTGGAAACGCAGTATTTACACAGTTTTCCGGAACACCAGAGAGTTTTGAGGAAATGTATCCAAAAGTAGTTGATATGGGGGCTGGGCATGAAAGATTCACTTGGATGACTCAAGGAACTCCGACTATTTACGATGCTGTCTTTGGACCAGTTATTCCAGAAATGCTTAAATTCACAGGGGTTGAATATGACAAGGATCTTTTTCTTAAATATGCCAAGCTAGCAAACATAGATGCAACCGAAATGGATCAGTCAAAGATTGAAGAAGAGATAGCTAAATCCCTTGGCCTGACCATAGCAGAAATGAAAAGAAAGATAGCACCAATACAAGCCATATACTCTATAGCAGACCATGCGAGAACACTGTTATTTGCAATATCTGACGGAGGCATACCATCCAATGTTGGAGGAGGGTATAATCTTAGGGTGATATTCAGAAGAGCGTTGAACTTAATGGAAAAGAACGGCTTCGACTTTGAGCTTGGCGACATTGCTGAGATGCATGCTGATTATCTAAAGCCATTGTTCCCAGAGTTAAAAGACCACTTAGATGAAGTCTGGGAGATATTTGAAGTAGAGAAGCAAAAGCATAAGAAATCCATGGCAAGAGCAAGAAGATATGTTTCTAAGATTTTGGAATCTGAGAAAGAGCTGAGCATAGACAAGCTAATAGAGTTGTATGATTCCCATGGTATAACACCTGAGCTGGTTCAGGAGATAGCAGCTAGCTCTGGAAAGAAAGTAACCATCCCATCAGATTTCTACATACGCTTAACAGAAAGACACATGAAAAGCAAGGTTGAAGAAAATGAATTTGATATTGATGTTACTGGCATACCTCCGACTAAGAAACTGTATAGAGAGAACTGGAGGCTAACAGAGTTTAAAGCAAAGGTGATTACTGTAAAGGAGCTGGATGGGAATAAATGGTATGTATTTGACCAGACTGCCTTTTATCCCACATCTGGAGGTCAGGACCATGATGTTGGAGAGATAAATGGGATGAAGGTTTTTGACGTTAAACAAGTTGGGGATGTGATACTCCATGCTATTGATGGCACTCTTTCAGTGGGAGACGAAATAACTGGAAGGATAGATTGGGAGAGGAGGCTTAGTTTGACTAGGAACCACACAGCCACACATATAATAAATGGAGCAGCCAGGCGAACACTGGGAGATCATGTCTGGCAAGCAGGAGCAGAAAAGAAAGTGGATAAAGCAAGGTTAGATATAACCCATTACACACTGCTGACAAAGGAGCAGATGAGGGAAGTGGAGAGGCTGGCGAACCAGGTAGTGAAGGATGATAGGGAGGTAAAGAAAGAGGAGTTGCCTAGAGTTGAAGCAGAAAAAAAGTATGGATTCAGGATATACCAAGGAGGAGTTATCCCATTTGCAAAACTTAGAATAGTAAACATAGTTGATTGGGATATAGAAGCGTGTGGAGGAACTCATGTAGATAGGACAGGCGAGGTTGGACCTATCCTACTGCTTGGTCAGGAAAGGATCCAAGACGGAGTTATCAGACTGAATTATGTGGCTGGTGATCATGCGGAGAAAAAATTAGAGGAAATGATTAACGTTCTTGATGAGCTTAAGAAAGAGCTTGGAGTGAATAATGACGAAGCTATCCCAGATGCAGTGGAAGCTTTATTTGAAGAATGGAAGGCAACCAAGAAGGCATTGGAGGCATATAGAAAAGTAAAGGCAAAAGAGGCTTTGGAGAATATAAAGCTAGAGTCAAATGGTAAATTTAGGTATTTAGTAGCAGTGTTTAATTCTGATATTGCGTTCTTGAGGGAGATATCAAAGAGAGTCCATGCAGATGATGTATTTTTGTTCTTGATTGGGTTAAAGGACAAAGCGTATGTATTCTCATACGCCGGATCTAGAACCGGGATGAATGCAGGAGAACTAGTTAGAGAGTTTACAAGATCATTAGGAGGCGGAGGCGGAGGGTCTCGAGAAAGAGGAGAAGGAGCGTTTCCAATAAAAGATATTAAGGAAATTGAGGAGAAGTTGAAGAGCATAAAGGAGATGATCACATGAATATTGATGAATTTATGCAGTTGAGGAAAAGGGTTTACATACTGGAAGATGCCAGCGATAGAGTCAATTCAGATCCTACACATATCTTGGGTTTTGTCAGAACATTAAAAGCTGAAATAGAAAATATGAAAAAGGAGATGGGTGATTAAGATGCATTGGCCAGAGATAGAAAAGAAATGGCAGGAAAAATGGGAAAAGGAAAAGGTGTTTGAACCTGATATTGAATCATCAAAGCCAAAATTCTTCCTCACTGTTCCATATCCTTATGTAAACGCCCCGTTACATATTGGTCATGGTAGGACTTACGCAGTTGGAGATGTGATTGCTAGATACAAGAGGTTAAAGGGATACAATGTCTTGTGGCCAATGGCATTCCATTTAACAGGTACACCAGTCCTTGCAGTGGCAGATAGAATCGCATCCGGAGATGAAAAAGTAATAAAGCAATACGAGGATTATGTTTCTCTTTATGTGGATAGACCAAAGGCTAAAGAGATTGTAAGTAAATTCACGGATCCTAAAGAGATAGCCAGCTTTTTTTCGTCACATATAACGAAAGATTTCAAAAGCTTAGGATTTAGCATAGATTGGAGGAGACAGTTCAACACAGCCGAGCCAATATATCAAAAATTCGTTGAATGGCAGTATCATAAATTGAAGGAGGCAGGTTTACTGGTGAAAGGAGAGCATCCTGTTCTGTACAGCCCGGAGGATGAGAGTGCTGTTGGAGAGGATGACATAAAAGACGGTGATTTGAACAAGGTTTCTGTTATGGAATTTACTGCCATAAAATTCAAGTTTGAAGACGGATACTTAGTAGCATCAACACTTAGACCTGAAACCATATTCGGAATCACCAACCTGTGGATAAACCCAGATGCAGTCTATGTAAAGGTCAGAGTGGGCGATGAGATTTGGTACATATCCAAAGAGGCTGCAGATAAGCTGAATTATCAGAAGGAAGGGATAGAAGTCCTTGAGGAGCTACCAGGCAGCTATTTTGTTGACAAGAAAGTTAAGATACTAGAGTTTGAAGTTCCAATTCTTCCCGCTAGTTTCGTTGATCCAGATAACGCTACTGGCGTTGTTTACTCTGTTCCAGCTCATGCACCGTACGACTACATAGCTTTGTATGACCTTTGGAAAGAAGGTAAGTACAAAGATGTTAAGCCAGTTACCATAATAGATATTCCAGGTTACACTATCCCGGCCAAGGAGATATGTGAAAAAATGGGAATAGAGAGCCAGGATGACCCAAGGCTGGAGGAAGCAACAAAGATTATTTATAAGGAGGAGTTTTACAAGGGAGTGCTAAATGATAGATGCCAGCAATTTGCAGGAATGCGAATTAATGCAATCAAGAATGAAGTAAAGGATTGGATGAAGGAAAACAATTTGGCAGATGTTTTCTACGAGACTTCCAGGAAGGCTGTTACAAGAAGCGGTCATAAAGTGATAGTTGCAGTGTTAAGGGATCAGTGGTTTATAGATTATTCTAGACCAGAGTGGAAGAAGAAGGCACATGAGTGGGTAGACAAAATGTTTATCTACCCCGAAAAATATAGGAGAATGTTCCATGATACAATTGACTGGCTCCATCAGAGGCCTTGTGCTAGAAAGAGAGGACTTGGAACACCATTACCATTTGACAAGGAATGGATAATTGAATCGCTCTCTGATTCTACGATATACATGGCATTCTACACAATAGCCCACAAGATCAGGGAAAAGGGATTAGAGCCCTCACTAGAAATGTTAGACTATGTATTCCTAGGAAAAGGTGAGCCGAGAGAAGAGTGGAAGGAACTTAGAGACGAGTTTTTGTATTGGTATCCAAATGACCTAAGACACACAGCTCCAGCACATATAAGCAATCACTTGACTTTCTTCATAATGCATCATATTGCCATATTCCCAGAGGATGCTTGGCCTAGAGGGATATCTCTAAATGAGATGCTCATAATGGAAGGAGCAAAGATGTCAAAGTCAAAGGGAAATGTTATACCTTTGGCAGAGATATCCGAAAGGTACACAGCAGATCTATTTAGATTGTATATATTATCAGCAGCAGACCTTGATAGTGTATTAGACTGGAGAGAGAAAGACGTTTCAACTGTTAAAAAGAAACTAGACGAATTCAGAGAGATAATAGAATCTTCATTGGATGCAGAACCAGACAGAGATAATTGGTTGTTCCATATGTTCCATTCTAGGCTAGAGAAGGCTGATGGCCTGTACAACTCTTTGAAGTTTAGAGATGCCATAATAGAACTTTTCTTTAACGTCCTTACAGATATAAAGAAGTACAAAAAGATGGGAGATTACAAGCCGGCTGTTAGAGGGATAATGGAAGATTGGCTAATTGCTTTGAGCCCAATCATGCCTCACACATGTGAAGAATACTGGAGCAGGATAAAGGATGGTTTTGTGTCTTTACAGTCGTGGCCAAAACCAGTTGAGATAGATAAAACTGTGGTTGCCAAGGCAAATCTTGTTGAGAGCTTGATAGAAGATGTAAAGAATATTGTAAAGGTTTCAAAGCAAAGCTATTCTAAACTATTTGTATACACTGCTCAGGACTGGATGTATGATGTTTTGGATAAGCTAGCATCAGGCAAAAAGCTATCTGAGTTTATCGGAGAGTACGAAGATAAAAAGGCTGTTGCTAGTTTTGTGAAGAAGGCAATGAAAGATAGACTTGTAAGTAAATTTGCCAAGTTTGACGAAGGGCAGGCTATCCAGGAAATGAAGGATTACATAGAAAAGGAAACAGGACTAGAACTTCATGTGAATGAGGAGTATGACCCGATGAACAAGAAAAAGGTTGCGGTTCCAGGGAAGCCAGGTATCTATTTAGAATAGAATAAGTGGGCATCAGTGCAGGGTTCAGTCATCATTCATCAGAGGTTGTTCATATCATCATGTGCCCGATACTATTTTAATCATTTTAATAAATAATTAGTGGGGGTCTTATGAGAAAGTCAAAGGCAAAACCAATTAGGATCGCAGTGGTTGGTATTGATGGAAGTGGCAAGTCAACAGTGATTAAACATATAAAAGAGATGTTTGCGGACCACAAAGTAGATGTAATAACATCTCTTCCTAGAGAAAGGTCAGTGTATAAGTTAAAACCAACAGCATCAGTATTGCAGAGGTTATCTATGAAAGGGGATGAGAGAAAAAGTAAAGCAGAGATACTTGTTTCACAGTTTTTTTACACACTCATTTACCCATTCATCAGAATAGCTAAAGAAAAGAAATCAGATATTATAATATACGAAAGGTATCCACCAATAGATTTTAGGGTTTATCGTGAGGTTTATAAAACGCCTAAACTCTCATCTGATATTAGCACGTTATTAGCGGCAGCCCCAAAGGTGGACCTACTTATCCACTTAAAAACAGACCCAAATGTAGCGTACAAACGGATTTTATCGGATGTAAAGACAAAGAAGAGGAAAAAGGCAAAACATTTCCATGAAGGAAAAGCAGAGTTGGAAGCATTATCTAAAAAGTTCAATGATATGGTAAGGCGGTTTAAGAGTGAGAATCCGGATACAATTGTTATAGAATTAGATACTTCTAGAGATGACATGTTTGGGCATAAGTTGAAGCAGGAGCTTCACAAGGCTTTATCCCAAAAAGGGTTCATTTCCAAATAGATAATCCAAAACAGTAGTAGCATAGCTCCCTCTTTCAAGCTTGAATTTGATAGTAGACCCATCAACCTCAAAGTCATAGACCCTAGCTACTATCGCCCTTCTACTCCCTTTGCTAGACGCTTCTGGAAGGCTTTTCACCTTAAAATCTTCTAGTCTTATCCCCTCCTCTGACATTATCTCTCTTTCTAGTCTGCCAGGTTCTCCCCTTGCTAGCTCCATGGAATAACCAAATAGTGGACCAGTAACCTTTCCGTCAATAATGATATCACCCTCAGCTTTTCCTAGCCCAATGGTTTTCATTCTTTTTTGTAGGTATCTGTTGAACAGTAGGCTTTGATAGGCATGGACAAACATTTTCAACAGATTTCTAGGAAGTCGCCTTAATGCGTTTGCGTAATCATTTGGATGCTTAGCAAGGTGTTGAAGTAGGGTAAGCTCGTAGGAAAGATGCTTTGGAAAATAACTTAATGCTTTTTTCCAATCCCAGTCTTCGGCAAGCTTCTCTCTGGCGATTCTGGTTTCTTCCCTCTCTCCAGGTCCAGGCCAAGCTAGATATGTTTTAACTGCGTTCTCTAGGTTACCATTCACTATTGCCTTTCCAACTAGATGAGTGACAGGCCTTTTCTCTCCGAACCTTTGGATACCAAAGAAATTTGGCACTTCATTTAACGTACTGGGGGCTTTCACATCCTTTAGTTTTATCGTGAACCTATTTCCCCACAGGTCACCAAGCTTTATCCTCTCTTCGCTGAATGTGATTGGTTTCACCCATAGGTCTTTAAGCTTTATTCGATCAACATCCTCTGGCTTGATCCCCCAGATGCTTATTCTTTGCGTAGTCCAAGCCCATTTATCCTTTGTTCCGGCAAATCCGATTCGCTTTCTGGAAACGTGCAATCTCCTCGCAATTGCCTTTATGGCTCTGTTTGTGTCCCAGTTTATCTTTTCCAGAATGCATATCAAATGCTTTCCAGTCCCTGGATTGAATTTCCATTCTTTGCCAACTTCTAAAATTAGGCCCTCAGGTGTTATCTCCTCTACAATAAAATCCTGTGGTCTTTGAATGTTCATCTATCTCTCCTATACTATTTGTATCTCAACAATGCACCTATTCCTCCGAACCCTTCGTAAAACTGCTTTCCTTCCGGCGTATCTGTGGATATGACTTCCACTTTTGCTCCTCCTGCCTCTGCTAGTTTAGCTAGCTCTTCCACTACGTCCTCCTCCTCCACAGGTTGCATTGGTATATTGCATTTTGGGCATGGCTTAGTCGGCAATGTCTCTCCCTTAACAGTGATCTTTTCCTCGTATCCGCATTGAGGGCATTTCATAGTAACCCTAAGCCATGTGAGCTTTTCAGAGACCAATAGAGTATCTACTTTCCCCTCAATTAAAGCCTGTCTAACTTCGTTTTCCCCATATGTAGCTAGGCCATCTGTGGAAATTCTTTTTATGAACTCCTCTATTAGCTTTCTTTCTTTTACCACCCCAAGCTCTTTCATTATCTCCCCAGATTTCTCCAAAACTTCCCTCACTCCAAATTCATCTGTGTAACTGGTATCAACTATCCCAACAATCTTTTTCTTTATCACATTACTTAGGTAATCGCTGTTGACAAAATAATTCTTTGTTGGCCCAGGCCCACCAATGATTACTCCCTTCACTTCACTACCAGAGAAGTATTGGTTAGCCATTTCACCAATCTTCTTGAACCATTCATGAGCAGCGATCTCTATGAGTCTTTCAAAACGGACTGAACTATTATGCACCAAGAAACAGTCTGCGACAAAGTTCTCCGTTTTTGGAACTGCAATGTCAAAGGCGTAGGTTGGAGTATAGATACGTTTAATGCTTTTTACTTTTGCCCTTATCAGATCACCACAATACGCTTCAGACGCTAGTTTCAAGAAACTTTTAGCTTTTGTTAACATTCTGTCTCTTTCATTCTCTAAGTATTTCCATACTTTTCTCTCAAGATTAGAGTTCTTGTATCTATTATCCTTCTCTAATCTCTGAATTGGCGTGACACTCACACCCATAGCCCTAGCTACTTCCTCCATTCTTAAACCAAGTGTCTTCCTGAATTCTCTCATGTTCCTTGTACTCAGTCTTTCCAACTCTTTTACTCTTTTCTCAATTGGTTTCAATATTGCTTTACTAAATACCTCAAAGCTCATGTACCTTTTATCTCTAAAAAAGTTTGAGCTCGTTTTAAAATTCATTGTATTCACTCCGATATCTCGCGCAATTCTAATTAACATCTTCCCAGAGATCCACACCTGGCTGGTCCTTGTTTTTTTCTTTCTAATTTTTGATAGTTTATCCATTTTCCGCTTATTGAGAAGCCTCATAACTTTCTTTGCTTTATCAATGGAATCCCTGTCGCTTATTAGTAACTCGGTTTGTACTTTTGATATTACCATAGAGCCTCTGATTTTAGATGGTCTAATTTTCTTTTCTCTCACTGAACTCACAATACCCAACCTTAGCAGCAATAAGCTTATATCCGTAACTAGCCCCTCGTCAACCATAGATATTGAAATTCCTCTATCTGCAACAGAACCGTCAGCATCTATTATTCCAGATATGTACGCAGCGATAACATCGTTGTCTGATAGTTGTATTAATCTAGGCACCCCTTTCCTTGTGAATACCTCAGGGAAAATTTTCTTTATTGTCTTAATCAATTCTTTTCCATATATCTCCAGTATGTAGTAGTTTCTTGTTTTCCTTCGTCTTACCACAACGTTTACTCCAAACAGGGACTTAGCTAATGTGGCATATCTTTTGGCTACTTGTAATTCATTTTCGTAAATCCTTATCCTATCCGGTTCTGCATTACCATCTCCAGTTATATATCCAAGTAATCTAGCTAGATCTGGGTTCAACTCCTCCGGGAATTTAAACAATTGAGTATTAACTATGTATTTGTTTTTGAAGTCATCCCAGTTTAGATTAAGATACTTAACCATCTTTTTTATTTTATCTAAGCTAATCTTTCCAACACCAAGTTCGAACTTAGAAACTGTCGCTTGAGTTATACCCAAGAATTCGGCAAGCTTCCTCTGACTTATCTTGAGTGTTTTTCTTCTCTTAGCGAGAACTTTTATACCTTTTTCAGATATTTCTCCTTTTACAGGTATCTTTACATTTAGCTTTTGTCTTTTACCTTCAATTCTAATTTCTTTGACCATGATAACATCGTCCCCTGGCTGTATTTCCCAGGCTTGTTTTAGGTTGAAACCATACTCTCCAGGAACAAAGAACCAATGTTCACCAGTCGTAATTATTTTTCTCATAGGGTACTTTGTGACTATTTCAAGCCATTCATCGTTCTCCTTTCTGAACACTTTTTTTACTCTGGAAACACTTGTCTTAGAGTTAGATACAGAGACGATTCCCCTATTGGAGTTTATCTCAGAAATTTTGCTTATTGACCCATCTTCAAGCACAACCTTTGTTTCAGGGTGTAGGCACTGGCCACCCGCCCTATGCTTTCCTGGGACATTTGACTGAAGATTCTTGATTATCTCAACCCTTTTCCCTTTCAACAGTGCTAGTGTAGCTTCCCTTCTATCAATTGTAATTATTCCATACACTTCTTCTGGTTCCAGCATCTCAAGGAGCGGCTCTAGGAAAAAGCTGGAATCACATCTATACAACTGTACTTGTATTGGTTTTGGCGGTTGGACGACAAACAGTTTTATGTTACTTACCCCTGGCTGGTTTGATATGTTCCCACAGAATATTGCCAAGCCGTTCTCTGGAGGTTTCTTCCATTGTTTTAGGGCTTGAAGTATTCGCTCTATAGCCCCAAGGACATTTTTTCTGGTTTGCTTGGATTTTATGTTCTCTGCCTGTGAATATTCCCCCCTTAGCTTGTTTCCTAGCTCTGCTATATTGTAATCCGGGGGAATGTATATGCTAATCAGTTCCGTCCCCTGACCGCGAACGCTAGACAAAAACCTCAACATCTTCTTGAACTCATAATCTTCAAGCCCCATCATCATCACTTTTAAACCACTTGTGAGTAAGATAGAATATGAAAGGATTGGTAATAAAATTAGGTGGATCACTATTCAAAAAGCCCGACACAAAGCTTGTGGAATGGCTTCATGGTTTAACTTCTAGATTGCTTCCTTTAAAAAACTATTCCTTTGCATTTGTGGTTGGAGGGGGAAGTGTTTCCTCCAAATATGTAAACTTAGCCAGGAGCCTAGGTTTGTCTGCATATGATCAGGATCTTTTAGGGATAGACTCAGCAAGGCTTAATGCCAGGCTACTAGGGCTCTTGGTAGGTACTCCAGAGGTGGCCAAAAGCATAGATATAGCAAGGGAGCAGTTGAAAGAAGGTTATATACCCGTAATGGGAGGGACAGTTCCTGGACATACAACAAATGCTGTTTCTGCTCTCCTAGCCGAGGCGCTTGGTTATCAGCTAGTGAGCTTGACAGATGTGAATGGTATATATGACTCAGATCCAAAAAAGAATCCCAGAGCTAAGCTGATTAGAAAGATGACCCACGCTCAGCTAGTGGAAATGGCGGCTAAATATGACACCAGAAAGGCAAGAGCCCATTTTGTTTTTGATTTATTGGCAGCCAAGATTGCTGCTAGGTCGAATATAAGAGTCGTGATTGCAGACGGCAATGATCTAGATAACCTAATGTCAATAGTTAAAGGCAAGAAGTTTGTTGGCACTGTGATTGATGGTTAGGTGGTTTGATGTACTCCAAGCGCATACAGGAAACGCTCAAAAGAAAGGGAATCTCGCTGGGAGATAGAGTCAGAGTAAAGAAAGGGAAAGAGGTGTGGGAAGGGATTCTTCTCCCTAGACCAGAGGGAAATCCAAATTATCTCGTTTTGAAGCTTGACTCTGGTTATAATGTGGGGATAAAATTTGAGAACGCAGAAATAACATTATTATCAAAGAGGAAGAAAACTAAGACCAAAATGAAAGTGCCTTATAACCCAGATTTACCAACTGTGGCATTGATCCACACCGGAGGAACCATTGCCAGTAAAGTAGATTACGAGACAGGAGGGGTTTCAGCAAGCTTTACTGATGAGGATCTGCTCCTTGCTGTCCCAGAGATATTTAATGAGGTTAATGTGAAAAGCAAGTTATTATTTAATATCATGAGCGAAGACATGAACTACAAACATTGGCAGAAAATAGCTAAGGAAGCTGTGAAGCAATTAGATAACTATGGAGTAGTGATAGCTCACGGAACAGATACAATGCATTACACATCAGCTGCGTTAAGCTTTATGATCAGGGATTTAGGTAAGCCAGTCGTGCTTGTGGGCGCTCAAAGATCCAGTGACAGGCCGAGCTCAGATGCTTTCATGAACCTGATAAACGCATTCAGAGCAGCTAAGTTGGATATGTCTGGAGTGTATGTAAACATGCACGATACAATAAGCGATGAGTCCACTGCATTGATCCGCGGGACAAGGGCAAGGAAGATGCACACCAGTAGGAGAGATGCATTTAAGCCGATAAACGATGATTATGTAGTTAGGATATCATGGGATGGGAAGGTTACTATGCTTACAAACGTCCAAAGAAGGAAGGATACTCAACCGTATGCAGATACCAAGTTTGAACCGAAGACCGCATTAATCAAGCTCCATCCAAACTTTAACCCTGAGCTATTAGATTTCTTAATAGACAAGGGGTACAAGGGGATCATCTTAGAAGGAACAGGGCTTGGACACGCACCTGTCAGTGAGAAGGGATATTCAATTCTCCCCCAACTGAAGAGGGCTATGGATGAAGAGATATTCATTGGCATGACAAGTCAATGCATATTCGGTAGGGTTCATCCAAACGTTTACGCAAACCTGAGAAAGCTCAGCATGGCCGGCGTGGTATATCTTGAAGACATGATTTCTGAAACAGCTTTTGTCAAACTGGGCTGGTTGTTAGGGCATGATTTGGCAGGTGAAGAGCTAACAGAGAAAATGCTAGAAAACATGGCAGGTGAGCTAAGCAAAAGAAGTGTTTTTTACGCATAGCTCATGGGCGCAACCCGAGTTCTGCTAGGAACTGGCATTTCTTGCAGATGTCTCCTGCGGTTAGCTCACCACATATCTTGCATTTATTTGGATGACCAAACTCCTTGTAGTAGTCTCTAAGTATTTCAACAAGCCGATCATTTGATCGCAATATTGAAAATTTTGTGCCTGGGAATTTTGCCTCTAGTGTATTTAATTGTTTTCTAACTTCTTTCCTAAATGCTTCTTCTACGTATGGGCATTGCTCGTCTCCAGGTGACAACCCTTTCAAATAGGCAAACAACTTTATTTCTCTTTCTGGTATCTCTCTTAGGGGCTTAACTCTGGGCACAAACAAAGGATCTTCTATCACTCCAATGTCTGCCCCCATTCTGGCAGTCCTTTTTAGGTCTCCCCTAATGAAGTTCATTAATGCTGTTTGGGCTTCGTCATCTAGATTGTGACCAATAACTAGTTTATCTGCTCCCAGCTCTCTAGCCTTTTTATTCAAAATCCATCTCCTAAATGCCCCACAATAGCTACAAACGGCTCTTGGTCTATTTAACCTTGCAACTTCATCAATGCTTACTCCTATTTCATCTTTCATTGAATAAACGTAATGTTCAACTCCAAGATCTGAAGTTAACTTTTTTGCAAATTCTACTAGTTTATCTCCATATCCAGATATTCCTTGATCTATGGTTATTGCAAAAAATTCAGATCTCCACTTTTCTAGAATTGGCTTAAGGATGTACAAAGCCACTGAACTGTCCTTTCCCCCTGATAAGCCGAATGCAACTCTCTCCTTCGGCTTAATCATTTTAGTTTTGACTACTGTTTTCCAAACCCTCTTCTTAAATCTATCCACAAAATGTTTCTCGCAATACGCCTTTCCCTCGTACCTAACCTCTACTATTGCCTCTTTTCCACAGACACTACATTTCATGCGGATCTCCTTCAGCTAATCTCCAGCGCATACTGGCATGATATAAACTTTGTCACCAGGTTTTGCTTTCTTATCGCTGGTGGCCGGTTTCCCGTTTATCAACACAATTGCGCTTTCAATATTTTCTCCAAACATCTCTAAGATTTCGGCTACGCTGGCCGGTTTCCCTAGATACTTCCTCCCTTTTCTTCCATGGACTATTACTATTCTAGATGCCATTGAAGAATTATTAACTAGCTGTCATATAAATCTAGCTATGAAATGGTCAGATATAAGAAGGCTAGTGGAAGAGGCAGACGTTGTGATTGAAGTTTTAGATGCCAGGTTTCCGAATGAAACCAGATCTAAGAAACTTGAGGAGATAGTCAAGGAGCTAGATAAGGAACTAATCCTAGTCATAAACAAATGTGATTTAGTTTCAAGATCCAAATGCGAGAAGATTAAGAAAGCATTGAACAAAGAGGGATTTAGAGTCATTTTATTCTCTGCAAAGAAGAGATGGGGAAGCAGATTATTGAGAAACGAGCTTAGATTTATAGCTAGCGAGAAGGGTTTGGAGCAGGTATTGGCTGTGGTGGTTGGTTATGCGAATGTAGGAAAGTCCAGTCTAATTTCGCTTTTGAAAGGCAAATCCTCTGCACCTGCTTCTTCTCAGCCCGGTTTTACAAGAGGGAAGCAGTGGATAAGGGTGTCCAGAAAGATAAGGCTGATAGATACTCCAGGCATAATCCCTAGAGAAGAAAGCGATGTTAGATTAGCTTTAAAAGGTGCCTACGATGTTACAAAACTAAAGGATCCAGAGTTGGCAGCTTACCAGCTTATTCAATCCTTGCCAAGGGATGTTTTGAGATCTCATTATGGCATTGACGAGGAAGACCCTGAGAAGGCTTTAGAAGCTCTAGCTTTGAAATGGAAGATGCTTAGAAAAGGAGGAGTTCCAGATACTGACAGAGCAGCTAGGCGACTAATCCTTGACTGGCAGAGAGGGAGATTAGTCTATTAGTTTTATATATCTTTGGCTTCGTCTGGGAGTAGGATAGGCATTTTGTAGTTTTTCCAGTCATCTATTACTATTCTGGGGCATGCAGTTATGACATATGCGTCTAATCCTATATTCTCAAGCTTTTCAGGTGATATATCATCCATTATTATCATTACTGTTTCTTTTCCTTTGTCTTCAAGCGAGGCCTTTACCTTGTTAGCGACGGCAAGGTTTTGTTGGCCAGGTTTAGAGCTGGTTACTATTCCTATTCTTTTAGCATTCTTTGCTTTAGTGATTCTTAGATATTTTTCTTTAACCAGCTTCTCTCCAGTTACTATTTGCATTTGTTTTGTGTATGGGTCTATGGCGTACACCTTTTTTCCAGTCTGCATTGCTATGAACATTGGATGGAATACGCCAGTGCCTATGAATACAACAGCATCGCATTCTCCAACTGCGGATGCATCGCAACCTAGCACCTGCCCAGGGTGACCTAATCCTTTGCCAATACTAACGCTTTTACCAGCTCTTTCCAGCGTTAGTCTAGCTTTCTCCAGGAAGTCCAAGTGCTGAACCGTTGTAACAAGGCATAGGTTTTTTTCCTTAATCTTGTCAACGCCTTTGGCTATTGCCTCTGTTGGGTCAGTGTCTAGTCTGTATTCCCAGTAGACCACCCTTGGGTCGTCTATTAGCTTAGAGTGACCAATATGCAAGGTTATGGCATTTTCTAGAAACCTTAGATCACACGCTCCAAAGCAGGAGTCCCCAGATATTATGGGCTTAAAGCCTAGCTTTTCCAATTCTCTTGCTATTTCCAAAGCCTTTGGTTTTAGTCCGTCTGGGAGCTGGACCAAGATTGTCCTAGTTCCGAATTTTTTAGACTTTTCTTTAAGCTGGTTTACTAACTGCTTTGGGAGCAAGTTCAACTACCTCTATCTTGTATTTTAATGGCAGTTTAGGAGTGACGGCTTTTAGAATGCGTTTTGCTTTTTCCATTGAGGTTTTGTCCTTAACTCTGACACTTAGTATTATGGTTCCCTTCTTTACTCTAGCCGCCTTGCCTATTGGCCTTCCAAAGGCATGCTTCATACCTGTTTGAAGTCTGTCCGCTCCTGCCCCAGTTAGTAAAGCGTTCTCCCTTAGAACATGATGGGGATAAACCCTTATCTTCAGCCAGTAGTTATCTTTGCCGAGTGTGGTGTCTAGCTTCTTGTTTACGAATATTCTCACAGACTCTAATGCGTTATGTCTTATCTGTACTGGTTGTTCGGCTATCAAATCTAGTTCGTATTTATAATCTCCTTTAGGATTTCCCATGTCAAATATCCTGATCCTTGGGTCAGGAACACCTCTAACATATGCTTTATCCATTACTCTTTTTGCAGTCCTTGTATATGGTCTGTCTAGTTGTCTGTAGCACCTAGCTGGTCTTAGACCCATCTCTATTACCTCCTAACCTCAAAAAAGCATAAGGTTATTGCCCTTCTCGTTTAAAAACCTTTCTAGGCTTTGCCTTGCATAGCTCTGTGTAAGATTTAAAAATAACACTACTTTTATAATGAACATGCGACGTGGGAGTAAACGTAAGAGTAGAATTAAGAAATACACGAAAATAAATAGAGGTGAGGAGATGAAGAAGGGCATTTCTGCAATCGTTTCTGTCGTCTTGTTGATTGCCATATCAGTTATAGCTGCAGTTAGTGTTTATTTTTGGTCTTCAGGCCTGGTCACAAAGCAACCGACACCTTCCACTACAACCCCTATTTCCGCTGTACCTCTGGACAATCAAGGCCATGTGGCTGTTGCAAACCTTGGTAACAAGCCATTGACGCTAAGCAAGCTGAATTCCACTGCGGGTGTTGAGTGTGACTTTGGCGGAACTGTCACAATTCAGCCGGGAGGGCAAGCAGTTTGTACAATTCCCCCAAAAGAAGGAAAGATAGTTTTATATGGGTCTAACACTGGCTCCACAGAGATTCAATTCTCAAACATCGCAGAAGTGACTGTCACGACCTCTCCTGGATTCTCTACTTCATCTGTTTCCCAGACAAGCGAGAGCGAGTTTGAGGAAGGTTATTTTGACAACGTGACTACAGCTTCACCAGAAATTAGGCTAGCAGAGGTGAGTGCTGCGAGCGTAATTAACATGTCTGATTTTGATTTTCTAGGAGCGAGTGGAGATTACATTCCGATGAATGGAGATCCAGCAGGAATAGCTTATGGAGATTTGAATAACGATGGTGAGATGGATATAGTTGTCAGTTCATATGCCGCAAATAGTAATGCTGGGAAGGTATATGTGTTCTTCGGCCCGTTAAGTGGGAGTATTGGAGCTTCAAGCGCGGATGTAGTTATTTCAGGAACGACCTATCTAGCTGGCCCTACTGGGGAGTTGGGAGATGTTAATGGAGATGGAGAGGACGACCTAGTTTATGGCGAGTTATGCCCTACTACCGATTGCTATGGGAAGGTTTACATAGCTTATGGACCTATCTCTAGCGGATCGTACGTTCCAAGCGATATTGCGAATGCTACTTTCACAGGAGAGAATGCAAACGACTACCTGGGCTATTCCCTCTTCACACACGATGTTAATGGAGATGGAAAGGTTGATATCCTTGCGGGTGCTGAAGGATATCCACAAGGAAATGGAGAGGGGAGGGTTTATTTGGTGTATGGAAAAGAGTTTTCAGGAGATTACACAATATCAAGCGTCGCTAATGCAACTTTCAATGGGAGTTCTGAGGATTACTTTGGCTACTCACCCGCTGCTTTTGGGGATTTCAACGGTGACGGAAATGTAGATATAGCATTTGGAAACCCACAGGCGGATACGGTAGGCGGATCGGACACTGGGCAGGTGCTGGTCTACTACGGACCGTTATCTGGTGATTATCAGCCTAGCGATGCAAACGTCACAATAAACGCAAGCATAGGTAATTCAAAGTTTGGATATGACGTTTACACTTATGACGTTAATGGAGACGGAAAGGATGATTTATTAGTTAGTTCACCAGATTTCTATGTTAGGAACACGAAACTACTCCCAGCTACTAACAAGCATTATGGAGCTGGATTTGTGTTTTATTCTCCATTGCACTCCATGACAGTGTCTGTGAATTACACATTACATGATTGGCTCTCCAATGCCAATATAACATTTGTCTATGATACAGAGGACGAAGCATTCGGTTCTGCAATAAGAGCAGCACAGTTAAAAGGCAATTCCACTTACATAATAGTTGGCTGGAAGAATATGCACACGTCATCTGGTAGGGTTGTTATGTACATTGACCCAAGCGCGGGAATATACGAAGCAGAGGATGCAAATGTGACTGTCACACACTCTACAAGTGACACTAGTGAGCATTTAGGCTCTGCTTTGGAAGTTGGAGACATCAATGGAGACGGGATAACAGACTTGGTAATAGGTGCCTACGCTCACAGCACGGATAGAGGACGAGTGTACCTTATTAACGGAGGAAGGCCACTAACGTATTACAGAACATCAGGAAAGTATTACTCAAAGGTCTTTGACTTAAATCATCTCTCTAATCTGACATATGTCACATGGACGTCAGATGAGCCAACTGGAACAGACCTAACTATAGAGCTGAGAATAGGGAATGCATCTGACGTAGATAACTCCTCAGGGTATGACATCTTGAACGTAGCTGGAACGAACGTTTCTAAGGGAAGTATCTCGTTGGGACCTGGAACCAAAGCTCAATACATAGCTTACTTCAATACAAGCGATACATCAAAGACACCAGTCCTCTACGACATACAGCTTACCTACAAACCGCTCTACACAAATGTAACCTATACAATAAACTACGCCTCTGGCTTAAAATGGGTTGCATTAAACAGGAGCGATGGAACATTGGTAGCCAATGAAACAGTGAGCAATTGCGATACATTCTACACAAATACAGAAGAGGTTTCCACAGCCTATAGTTATACAGTTATATACAAGGGATGTGATGATCAGACAAAGACGTATGCAGTGTCCTAAACCCATCAATTTTTAATCTTTGTTTTCCTAATTTTCTGTTGATGGTGCCTTGGATAATAAAATATCAGCCTCATAGTATTAAGGAATTTGCTGGAAATCCATCTGCAGTTAAGAAAGTGCTAGCTTGGTACAAATCTTGGAAACCTGGTAAGAAGGCGTTACTTTTTGTAGGCCCGCCAGGGGTTGGAAAAACAACACTCGCCTTGGCTTTAGCTAAAACATTTGGATTAGAGATACTGGAGATGAACGCTAGCGATATTAGGAACAAGAAGAATATAGAGAAGATTTTGGGATTAGGGAGTTTGTATGCCTCTCTAACAGCGAAGTCTAAGCTGATCCTAGTAGATGAAGTGGACGGGATAAGTTCAGCGGATAGGGGTGGTGCGTCAGCCATAGTTGATGTGATAAAGCATTCATCTTTTCCAATTATATTAACTGCCAATGATGCATACGCCACTCCTGTTAGGACAATTGCTAACTATGTGGAGATCGTTAAATTCAAGAGGATCAACCCAATCACTATCAAGAGCGTCCTGAGGAGGATAGCAGAGAAAGAAGGGGTTTCTGTCTCTGATGAAGTGCTGGATAAGATAGCTCATTCGTGTAACGGCGATTTAAAATCTGCCATAAATGATTTGGAAGCACTAGCTGAAGGGGAAAAGAAAGTCAGCGAGAAGGATCTGAATGCTCTGGGGAACAGAGACAGAAAAGAGGATATGTTCCAAGCATTGAAAGTCATATTTAAGACAGAAAGCTTTACCACGGCAAGGCAATCTGTCTTTAATTTAGACGAGACTCCTGATATGATCAAGGCATGGATAGATGAGAACATTCCCAGAGAGTACGAAAACCTAGATGACATAGCTAGGGCATACTATTGGTTATCCAGGTCGGACATATTTTTTGGGAGAATAATCAGAAGACAGAATTGGGGATTGTTGAGCTACGCTATAGATTTTATGACAGGAGGAGTCGCGCTTTCTAAGAAAGAGGTTTATAGAAAGTTTACTGGATATCAGTTCCCTTCCACGATTCGCATGCTATCTAAGACAAAAAAAATGAGAGCAATTAGATACTCACTAGCTAAAAAGATAGGAGAGAAGATACATGCATCTCCAGATGAAGTTATCAGAGAGTATTTACCTTATTTCTCAGAAATGGTGAAAAAATCGAAAAAGATTAGAGATAGCTTTGCGGAGCATTATGAGCTTGATGACGCTGAACTGGAGGTGCTAACGAAATGAAGATAGCTATTCCAATCTCATCTGGGAGTGGTTTAAATTCAAGTATATCAGAGCATTTTGGTAGAGCAGAGAAGTTTTTAATTGTGGATTTTGAGGGAGGTAAACCAACAAATGTGGAATCAATTGCTGCTCCTGAACATGCGTATGGAGCATATCCAGAGTTTTTACATGACTTGGGTGTTAACCTTGTTGTATGTGATTCCATCGGTAGCAAAGCAAGAGAGCTGTTGGAGAACCTAGGCATAACTGTTATTGATTCTATGGAAGGAAAAGTAGCCCACGCTCTTAGGAAGCTGGAAGCAACGATCGCTGAGATGGAGGAAAAAGAGAAGGAGGAGGAAGAAAGAAGAAAGAAGGCAATGAGGGCATTGGAGAAGGCAAGAGAAAGAACAATGAACTATTACTTGGATATCGGCAGAGACTCAAACGAAGTATTTTTGTGTATTAAGGTTAGAGATGATGTATATCTTTCGTTTGATCTAACGAGAACAGGACCAAGAGTAATCTTGCAGCAGCCAAATGGAGAAGTGGATGTAAGCCAACTAGGTGAGCCAGAGGATGAGTATGAGACTTTGCATTTCTTAGGAACCAGATTGTTAAAAAGGGAAAAACAGAGATGGTGGTTAGTAGACGGAGAGGATATAGTTGAAGGCACTAAGTGGAAAATATTACGCAGGTATGAATTAAGCAGCGATGTAGAACAGAGGATAAGGGAATTTGCGGATTTAATTAGGCAGAATCTAAATGATTTATCAGCTGTAAAAGACAAGATAAAGGAGTTCAATAATTATCTTTATGAGATTGTACAGTCCTTTGATATAAACGGGATTTAGTGTACGAAAACCGAAATCAATTAAAATGCATTTTCTATTAATTGACCATGAAAGGACAGATAACAATTGAATATGTCCTTGTACTAGTAATTGTTTTGACTATTGTATCCCTTGTTTCTATCCCTCTGATAAACTATGCAGAGGATTC
>CAZZDL010000011.1:18591-27715 GCA_964652335.1 Microcaldota archaeon | reverse complement strand
CAATTGCGATTACAAAACTGGTTGTATACAACGCCTCAGATATTGCCATATCAGGGTACTTAAGCAGAACAAATAATCCAATGCTGATAAACGCAGATAGTATGAAACCCAATGAGAACCCCAAACCTCCAAATTCAGCGACTAATGGTTTGTTTGGTTTGTGCATATCTTTACCCAATAGTTTCCTTCCTCTTGATGCTTCAATAATTTTTTTGGTGATAAAGTATGACAATAGTAATGCGATTGTAAATAATATTATTTCAGGCACCATTATGCCCACCCACTACAGCTTTTTATTTGTTAGTATTTGATATCCTTTTTCTATTAAAAAGTACCTTAGTTTTCCAGTTATCTTTGTAAATCTGCCAAAGTTGAACATTTTTCCACCAAACCCAAGTTTGAAATCTCTCACCCCATATTTTTCCTCTGGTCTGCCTCCACCCATAAAATCAAATATCTCCATTTTGTTGTCTAATCCCCATTCTATAGGAGCCCAGGTAGCCATTTCGGATGGATACAAGTTTTTGTATCTTCTGTCTCCATAAGCGTACCATTCATATATCTTCTTTTTGTAAATAACACATGTGGAACCTCCAATTATTTTATCTTCGTGTTTAACCACAAAAAACTTCGCCATGTTTAACGGAGCCAATATTTTGAATAAGGACTCAAAGAATGACCAATCAGGTAATGGTTTTTTCACTACAGTTTTATAGAAATGAGCTAGTCCCTTGTAATACTCTTGCAATATTTCTATTTTTGTGACCTCTTCGATTGTAACTCCCTTATTTTTAGCTGTATTCAATGCTTTTCGTTTTGATCGTCGCATGTTGCGAAGTAAGTTTTCTTTTCCTTGAGTTAGATTCAATAGTATGGCTAGATGATCTTCGAATGAGTAACCTTCCTTCTCAAAGATATTTTTTGCTTGAGAAAAGTCCCACATATTTCTAAACTGGATGAATAATGGTTTGTCAACTTTCCTATCAATTTCTGCCAACATTAATCTCATAGCTTCGTCTTTATAGGTGTAGTCAGAATTGATCAGTGGTCCCCCCCATGTGACAACTCTACTGGTTAATAGGTTTATAGGAAACATCCCCTCCTGTTGGTGCACTAGTAGGACAACACCGACAAGCTCTCCGGATGAATCAGAAACCCCAACGAATATTGGTGAGTAGCCCTTTGTGTTTTCATAGACAGACCACATTTCAGGTGTTTGAAATATGTTTCCATGTTCATTGTCTTTAACAAAGCTTTTCCATTCATTATCGCTTACACTATCTCTGGGCACGATCTTCAAGCTTGCCATTTTTGTTCCCTCGTAGCCGCAAAATCAGAAATTTTCATGATATCTATATCTCCTGTTATACACATGACCTTATTTGCTTTCGTCTTAGTTAGCTCATATAGAGTCACCATTTTTATCTCATTTTCTGTTGCCCATAACATTACCTTTTCTAATGCTCCTTTGAATATCTGCCACCTTTCAGGGTGTAGTTGCAGCACAGGAATGACACCTGCCTTCAATGATTTTTTAACTACTTCTAGTAGATGCTTACTTAGTTGTTTATCTCTCATTCCTAATCTATCAATAAATATTTCATCATCTGGCAATGTAACTGGGATTTCATACACTCCGTTTGTCTTCGTTATTTTCCATTTTTCCATTGGGTTATAATATTCAACTATCTTCTTTAGTCCAGGGTAGTTTTCAATCAAATAAGATCTAGAAGAGTCATAGATCAGCCCATTCTTTTTTAGGATTCTTAATTTTTTTGAGTCAAATTTTAGATAAGGGGCTCTGAATCCCAAAGGGTTAATCTTTGCTTCATGAAATATAGATATAGCCTTTTTTATATGAGTATCTATGACCTGTGGTGCAAGATTATCATATTCCACATGTATATATCCGTGAATAGCCCATTCCACATGTTTGGCCTTTAGAGAAAATATGCTATCCATATTGTTCTTAAGAGTAGTCGCTGTTATTGGAAAAGTAACACCTGCGTTAAAGTCCTCAGCTAGAGATATGTACTCTTGTAGATTATTTTCTAGTTTTTTGCTAGTCATACCATATCTTTTCAATAAAGTGGCTGATCTTCTAGCTATGTCCAGTGGGCTTCTTCTCTTCGTTGCAGAAAGAAGCTTTTTTATCATTTAGTTATGCCTCCGTAGAGTTCATTTCTAGCTTGTCGTAATCCACTTTCCAAATAACTACTTCTTCCTCTGGCACGTATTTGTACTTTGGATCATCTAGTTTTCCGTAGAAGTCTCCGACTAGGTCTAATCCCTTTATGCTTGGATCCTGGAAGAACAACCTGTATCCTAGCATATAGTTAGCTGGCGCGTCTGGAACAATACCTTGGCCATTTGTAAAGAACATCAAGTACCCATCAGGTCTAGCATAAGCTTTTACTGTTGTCTGACCGTTACCAATGTTCAGTGTGAGGTCATATCCAGGCCATTTTGCATTTACTAGTCCGTTCCACTGGCTTGGAGTGAGCACTAGTTGGCTCTTCCCTAGCGGACAGATGACTACTTGATTACCACTCTTGTCCATACCTGGTTTACAGTATACACCAGTCATACATCCCGCATAAACCATCGGCTGCTGGGTGCCATTCACATTCGCAGCTACTACCAAGCCTTTAGTGGGTAGGCCCCACTTCCTTGCCTCTTCTAATGGGATTAATTGGTTATCCCCTAGGAATGTGAGAGCGCCCCATTTTTGACAAGTGATTACTATCCTGTCTACCCCTATGTGCGTGACCTGCCATTTTTTCAGTTCATCTAGGTGCTTCTTAAGAATGTCATCAGTGGAATTTCCCCTGAAGTCAGTGAATATTCTAGCTGTCTCCATGACCTTGCTGGCGTTTTGGTTTGTGTTATCTAGTGTAGTTTTCAGCCCCCACCAAGCAGACCAGTGCCCATAGTCCCACCAAGTCATCATGACTATGTCATCCTTGTCCGGGAGGCTGGTTAGGTAGTCATACGCCTTTATCCACCCGGTTTGTGGAGAATATCCTCCTTTGTATGAAGATGCGACTATTACTCCTTTGGCTAGTAGGGAGCCAAACAAGATTATGGCTATAATCGCAACACCCGCCTTTAACCATTTAGTGTTTGCTTTGGACCTTTCTTTTATCCAGTCCGCCAATGAGAATGCGTCTGCTAGCACAATGCCGACAATTAGCATTTCAGGGACTCCAAATATGTAGCCCATCTTTGCTTTATTTGCATACAGGTAGAGAGTTACCACAGTCAAGAGCCAAACTAGAATGTCTACTGTGTGTTCCTTTCTATGCAGCCACCTTCTGATAGGTAACCATATCAGTCCAATTAAATAGAATGGAACTAGGATACCCACATCCCTCAAGACTCCAGTTATCCCGACGCCGTGTTCCTCTCCAACCGTTTTGGCCAGTTTGCTAGACTCCACCGGAGCTTTGAATACGAGGCTATATGTTTTATTCATTATTACATTTCCTTTCCATGCAAACAGCGCAATGCCAATAATAATGAAGATGGCTAGTCCTATCTTGTACATTTTCGCTTTGTTTGTTGTCTCTTTTCTATATTTTAGCAAGTATGTAGCTAGGACTCCAACGAACGCAGCGGCACCTAAAAACGCAATAGTCATTAGGCCATACGTGAACGTGGTTTCAAATAAACGGTCTAGAATAATTATCGGAGGAAGGGATGCTAAAAGCACTTCCACTCTCCTTTCTATACTATCAAATTCTTTGTTTACTGCGTCAACAATAATCTCAATCACAGAAAAGGCAGCAATCATAGCTGCTGGGAATATGGACATCCTCCACGTTATTAGAAAAGCGCCAAACACAACGCCAGCAATCCATCCATACTTTGGTTTCCCTTTTCTCAGAGCAAAAGCAAACACAGCCAGAGATAATGCATAAAAGAATATCCCAGCTGGGTCTTCTTCAGTGAATCCAAACATCGTCCTGAATATATGCGTGGTTTGCCCTATGAACAACATGGCAGAGAATAAACCTGCTTTTCTATTTCTAACAGCTAAGCCCAGTAAATACATTGCAACTACTGCTAATCCTCCGTAGAAAGCAGAATTAGT
The DNA here is from genome assembly GCA_964652335.1 of Microcaldota archaeon. Taxonomy (GTDB): domain Archaea; phylum B1Sed10-29; class B1Sed10-29; order WALL01; family WAMD01; genus WAMD01. The sequence goes on along the minus strand of CAZZDL010000011.1, from coordinate 23,622 downwards.
GTTATTTATTGGAACGAACAGGTTTTCCTCGTATCCAGTTGACCCAGTAGTTAACAGCTTTACCCAAGAATACCATCCAGCCAATGTGTAATGATAAAACGGAGGATAGGATTCTCTGTATTTTCCATGTTCCGGCCAATAGCTTAAGGGATCCTTTTCAGGTATCTCCCCTGTCTGAAGGAGAGTTCTTACCATCCTGGCATGATAAAAGGAGTCAAAACCATATATGCCAGGGAAGCTTTCACTTGGTATCATCCTTACTCCGAATCCAATCAAGAATAACGATACGATTATCAGTATGTCTATCTTGTGTTTATCAATCTCCTTTAGCTTAAACATAGTATCACCATAGACAAAACAATTAATTTAGGCTGTTTTTATATATTATTTTATCCCAAAGGTTTGCTAGGTGCCAAAGAATGAGCAAGTAAGAATAAAACAAATAAAAATGAACGTTACGTTAAATCCTCATGCTGGAATGGTTTAGCAGAGATCCGAGGAAATTTTTCTCCCCATTGTTTGATTATGCAATATCTGAGCGCTTTTTCCATAAAGAGGATAGCTTGGACTCATTGGGTTTTAAAGTTTTGTTTGCTAACTCTCTCAAACAAGGGAAATTTAAGTTATCTGGCGACTTTGTAATTGTTGGTGGGAAAAAAGTCCCAGCCAAAGTGGCTGAAGCTCTTGGACTGAACGCTGATACAGATAAATTCCCTATTGGTCTTTACGAAGCGTTGTCAAAACCAGGAAGGAAGATAGTTGTAGAATATGGAAGCGACACAGAGAAGCTATGCAGAGCCTTGCAGATAAACTCCAAGAAGGAGGGGTTTGCCTCCTTAGTGCGCAAAACAGAGGCAGGTTTAGTCCCAGTTGTCCACTCTCATTTGCTTTTCAACGGCTGTCCTCATCCCTTAATAGACTCATTGGCGTTTAGTAAAATATCTAAGCTTGGAGGATTCAAGCCACTTCCAGAAGACAGATCATTAGCAGAATTTGAGATAAGGTTCCAGGATGTGTTTTCTTCTTGGTCATCCTTTCTGATGGAGGTTAGAAAGGTTGCTAATGTAATGGAATCAAAGCTTGAACATGAGGACGGGGCAAGAGAGATATATGCTATGGCATCTCTTCTAGGTGTTGAGCTTGATTTGCCCACAGCGCTAATGCGCATAGGACATGTTTTGGAGCTTCCCAGCAGACCGAACCTTAACGTTTATGTAATTTCTTAGTTATTTCCCCTAAGCTAACTATTCCGAATTCTATCAATCCTGCGGATACAACTATCTCAAACACAGTTCCAATGTCTCCCATAACTGGAGAAATCAGAGATACAACAAACTCAGCAATGAACAGTATTACTCCGACTAGGACCAACATCCCTGTTAATTGGAAAAACTCTTGCTTTGCTATTAATACCGAATCTCTTATGGCTGATATTCCTTCTCCCATAGCAGCCAGTGCTGGAGCGAGGCTTGTTGCTATGGCAATGAGCGTACCGAAGACAAATGATAGTATTAAGAGAGTCGCTATTCCTGTAGCAGACGATACATAAAATACTCCAGCGAACGGCAGCCCAAACGCGATTCCAACTATTATTGATATAAGTATTGAAACTGCAATTGTTTTAACAATATTCTCTTTCTTTCCTATTAGATAGGTTATTAGAGCTGCTAGAATAATTAAATTCACAAACAGTAAACCAAGGCTTAACCAAGTTTCTTCTGCAGGAACCAATGTCACTCCGAATATAGCTACCACTGCTATCAGAGAGCCAATATACTTTTTCCAATCTTTCATTTTATCAAATACATTTTTTAGCCACTTGTTGTCTTCTTCCCTAACTAGCAGCCACCAGTATATGGCATTGGCTATCCCAGCTATTACAATCAATGGGAAAGCCGTTATTATATTCATTAACGCCACATATCCTGTTAGATAAACGTCCCCGAGAACCACAGATCCTATTAATGTTAATACGATTTGTATGATTGCTACAGAAATAAAACTAGAGGATAGCGAATAATACAATGGCCTTCTCGTTGACTGTGTCAAGGCAGATGTCGTTATACCTACTAGTCCAGCTAGGATTATCCCAAGCACTAGCCCAGCTTCTAGGCTAGCCATGTCCCCCAGCGTATTTTGGACAAGAAGATTAACCACAAGTCCTACTATTGAACCAAAAACTATTGCCTTCCCAATCGTAGGGATATCGTTTTTCTCTTTGTGAGTTTGTTTTGTAGTTTTCCTAGCAGTTCTCCTAGCAGTCTTTCTCATATTATCACTTCCTTAACCACAAGAGATTAATATGAAACAGGTTTAAATAAATAGCTATGGAAATAGGTTTCATAACGTTTTTGGCTATTATCCTGGCTCAAGGCATACTCTTCTCGGCTTTGTTTGGAAATTATCTAAAAAAGAGAAATTGGAAGATTGCTGGACCCGTCCAGATATGGAGATCTAAAAAGGGATTTTCATTGCTGAATAAGCTAGCCAGAGAGCATCCTGGGTTTTGGAAAGCATTTGGAAGCCTTGGTATTATCTTAGGATTTGGATTTATTGGAGGTTTGTATGTATTTAGGAAGAGGCCTTGGGTTTATAGGATCCCTTTAGCTGCCTTAGCTAGTTCGTTTCTTTTGTTTCCTGTTTTTCCATATACAAACCAATTTACTGTCCCAACATTTCTCTTTGGTTATGGCCCTACGCTAGCAGCCTTCGCCATTTCCACAGGGGCTAGTATCATTACAGGGCTGGCCGGAGGCCAGCCCGTTGTGGCGAAGGCTGGACCAATAGTTCCAGGCATAGACATAAAGGGATCTCCATTCAAGGGAGTTCCTTGGTACGGATGGCTTGCTATACCTATTCTGTTAATTGTCCATGAGATGAGTCATGGAGTATTGGCTAGGATTGGGAAGATAAAGCTGAATTCCACAGGTGTTATTCTCATGGGTCTCTTGCCATTAGGGGCGTTTGTTGAACCAGATGAGAAACAGTTAGAAAAAGCACCTCCAGACAAGACTCTTCCCTTATTTGGAGCTGGTTCATCGGCCAATTTTGTAACAGCAGTAGTAATTTATATGTTCTTGGTTTTAGCTGTCAGTCCGGTCTTAAGCATCACTGGTATTTCGGCAGAGATACAAAAGTATAGAAGTAACTTACTAGTTGTTGCATCACAGAATCCGGATGTGCCTGTGGGAGTTGAGCTAATCGCGATAAATGGGATGCCTGTGAAGACAGAGGATGATGTTCATAATATCACTAGGTCACTTAAACCGAATTCAACAATCGTTTTAACAACAGATCATGGAGAGATTCAAACTCATTTGATGGGCAATATTATTGGTGTTTATTTGACATATTCTCTAAAGGACTTGCCTTTACATTTGGAGGCAGTTAACTTTATCATAGAGCTCCTAGGGTTAATTGCTTTTTTCAATATGGTAGTTGGAGTTATGAACCTCCTCCCAATGCTACCATTAGATGGAGGTCTAATCCTTAGAGACTTCTTGACAAAGGTATTAAAGCTGAAGCATGGAAATGCATTAACCATAGCGATTTCAGCAATAGTTGGTTTGGCATTGCTAGCAAATCTTTTGCCCTTGGTGCTAATAGGCTTTTAGGTGTATAAATAGCTCTAGTGGAAGTTAGTATATAGAAATAGAAGGAGTGGGGAAATGGGTTCAGACTATTCTATCAATTCCAAACTCTTCTAGCTCTTGCCTATCTTCTCCAATCTTTGTTGGTCTTCCCTTTATGTGTGGAGACTTTACTCCTGTAAAGATGGCTATAACTTCAACTCTTCCCTCGTACTCTGGGACGATTCTAGCTCCCCAGATTACCTGTGCGCTTGGATCTATTTCCTCTGTAAGTCTTTCTCCTATCTCGTTTGCTTCTCCTAGTGTTAGATCTGGTCCTCCAGTTATGTGGATCAATGCACCTCTTGCACCTCTGTAGTCCACATCTAGAAGCGAGTTCTTCAAGGTGTCTTGCACTGCTTCATCTACTTTGTTGTGTCCTTTAGATTCTCCGACACTGATCAATGAAACTCCCCCAGAACCCATTATTGCTCTAACGTCTGCGTAGTCTAGGTTTATCAGTGATGGAACGGTTATGGTTTCAGTTATTCCCTTTACTGCTCTTGCTATGACCTCATCAGCAACAGAGAAAGCCTGCTCAATTGGCAGGTTCGGAACTAGTTCCACTAGCCTGTTGTTGTCTATGATAACAACGGTGTCTGCGACCTTTCTCAATCTTTCTATTCCATCTTCTGCCTTTTGTATTCTTGCCCTTTCAAGGAGGAATGGGAATGTGACCATCGCTATTACTATTGCTCCCTGTTCCTTTGCTATGTCAGCCACTATTGGTGCTGCTCCAGTTCCGGTTCCTCCACCCATTCCAGCTGTTAGGAACACTAAGTCTGCTCCGTCTAGCAATTGGGCAACAGCAGCTCTAGACACTTCAGCTGCCTTTGCCCCAACTTCTGGGTATCCACCAGCACCTAGACCTCTGGTTACGCTTTGACCAATTAGCAGCTTGGTAACAGAGTCGTGTATAAGGTTAAGGTGCTGCTTGTCTGTGTTCAAGGCTATTAGCTCTGCACCGGATATTCCTATTCTGGCTAACCTGTTTACAGAGTTGTTCCCTGCTCCACCTACACCTACAACTACTATTTTTGGACCTTCAAAATCTCCAGCCTCCTTGGGGGCCGTAGAATCACGGTTTAATGCGCTTCTGACTACGCTCTCCACGAACATCACCCTTTAAAACCTTTGATATTATTTTACTAGAGGATATATTTAATCCTGATTAAGAGGCAACCAAGTTAAGAATACAAACTAGATTTACTCAATTATTGAATGATTTTAACCAACCAATTGATAATTAGCTAGAGACATGCACGCATTAATTAGTTTCTCTAACTTAGTAAGGTTACGTAAGTTTACGTATTGTTTTGTTTTCATTCTTTTTGCCTTTTTAGTAAGAATCATTTTAAACATGTTTTTACACAAACTAGAATGCGGTGGACTAGGCTGGGGG
>CAZZDL010000011.1:0-18491 GCA_964652335.1 Microcaldota archaeon | reverse complement strand
AATCATTTTAAACATGTTTTTACACAAACTAGAATGCGGTGGACTAGGCTGGGGGGTTGGCGGTCCCCTGTAACCTCAAACCCGCCTTATGGGGGGGCTGAATGCCCTGGGAAGGCACCATTGCTAGATGGTGCCCCTCCAACCAACTAAGACGCCCCGCCCTACTTGGCTGTCTAGTTGGGTGAAACCGGCCAGGCCCGGAAGGGAGCAACCGTAGCCCAGCTAGATGGCGCTTGTAGGATTACGGGGCTGAGGAGGTTGGAGGATAAAGCACTGTCTGGTGGTGATGTCGACCCAGGGATGTCCACCGCTCTATGTTCTTGCTGGGGATTTTATTTTTCTTATTCCAATCTCTCTTATCATCCCAACTAGCAAAAGTGGATTTATAATTGTAGCTAGAGCAGAGGATGCAACTATTGCTGTGAATAATGTTGGATCAATGATACCATGCGTGAATAGTAATTGGGCTACTACTAATTCAGTTGAGAATCTGACTGATAATGCGATTCCAGCGAAGAGAGAATGTAACTTTCCAAATTCTCTAAACATCACCAACCAACTGGCAGCTATCTTTGCAATCATTGGGATTATATAGAATGCGATTGTCAGTAGTGGGAATATCATGATTGTATTCAAGTTAATACTCATTCCGACCCACGCAAAGAATATTGGACCAAGGAAAGAGTAGGCCAAACTCTTTATTCCAAATTCAGCTTTTTCTAATTCCTTATTTGGTACTAAGTTCCTTATTGCTATTCCCGCTAATATTGCGCCTATTCCCTCTGCGTTTGCCATACTTCCCAGAGCAGTGAAGACGAATAGCGTTGTTAATCCTATTAACAACAATTCTTCTACTTTTGGGACTCTCATTATTTTTGATTTAAGCCCCTCTACCTTAATCATTACTAATGTTATCGCTGCTATTATCAACAAGATGAATATTGCTTTTCCCACGTTTTCTACACTCACTCTTTGACTTGTTATAAGACTCCCAGCAAGGAGAAGAGCCGCAACTTCAAATACATCATCTAGGGTTCCTATTCCAATAATAGCAGTACCTATTTTACTCTTTAATAATTTGAATTCGTCCAATATTGGAACAAGCACTGCTTCTCCTACACAGTGAGCGGTTAAACCCACTATTAATGCTACTATAAATGGGTAACCTAGAGCTAGCAATATGAGGGTCCACGCAGTAGTGGACAGGATTTGAATAGCTAAAGTAGTGTTGATGATTATGTGGCTAGTCTTTCTTATTTTTTCTAGGTCAAGTTCAAATCCAACTAGGAATAGCATGAAATACATTCCAAGAGAGCCAAGAGAGGCAATTTCACTTGATGATATTCCAATTTCATTTAGTATAACACCAAAGATTAAAGGGGCGAACAGCCATGGAATCTTAAATTTTTCAAATATCCAACCAGTCACTAATGAAAACATGAATATGCTTGCGAGCAGTAAGAAAGTTTCCATGTTTCTTCTAACGAGCAAACAGTTTATAAATATTAGAGCACTACGAAAGCATTATAATCCTGTTCCATCAAAATAGTAGAGGGATCTCATGCATTATGATGTTGTCATTATAGGTGCAGGTCCTGCTGGTTTATTCGCAGCAAATGAGTTGGCAGGTAAGGTAAAGGTTGGCGTTGTGGATCTTGGTAAAGAACCATTAGCTAGAAATCCAAAACTAAATCCAGTAGAAGCCGTGTTTGGTGTCGGAGGATCAGGAACATTCTCAGATGGAAAACTTAATCTGACCTACGAAATAGGGGGAGATCCTAGTGAGCTGAACAGGAGTCCGTCAGATATTCAAGAGCTCATTGATATGGTTGATTCTATTTTTGTCAGATATGGAGTTCCAGATGAGTGCTTTGGTTTAGATAGTAACGGCCTCGTTGAGTTGAAAAAGAAGGCAAACAGAGCAGGGATAGAGTTCATAGCTGGAAAGCAGAAGCATGTGGGCACTGACAAATTGCCAGGTGTTATACATAACTTTTACACAGATCTTAAAAAGCGAGGAGTTGATTTCATACTTGGGACAGAAGTTAAAGAGATAAAGAAAAGCGATAACAGCTTTGAATTATTGACAAGCAAAGGAGATCTATCCACCGATTATCTGATCTGCGCGCCAGGCAGAGGGAAGGCTTATTGGCTAAGGAAACAGTTACGATCCATAGGAGTCACTACAAAATATGGCCCGATAGATGTGGGTGTCCGCATAGAGTTTCCTGCAGAGATATACGGGAACGTTGAGAAAGTTATGTATGATGCGAAATTTAGATTGTACACTGAGACATATGATGACATGGTTAGAACATTTTGCACAAATCCTAGGGGTTATGTAACGGCTGAGCATTATGACGATTTTGTGTTGGTTAATGGACACGCTGAAAAGGACACCAAATCCCAAAATACAAATCTAGCCTTGCTTACTAGGATTCACCTCACAAATCCTGTTGAGGATACTACAGAGTACGGGAGGAGCATTGCGAGGCTGGCTACTACAATAGGTGGGGGTAGACCTATACTTCAGAGGTACAAAGATTTGAAGAAAGGTCGTAGGAGTACTTGGGGACGGATAAATAAGGCACCAATAGAACCTACGTTGAAGGATGTTACTCCAGGAGATATATCCATGGCAATGCCTCAAAGAGTTGTCCAAAATGTAATTGAAGCCCTGGAAAAATTAAATGAAGTTATTCCTGGTATTGCTTCTGATACTACTCTGATATACGCTCCAGAGATAAAGTTTTATGATACGAAGTACGAGACTGATAAATGGCTTGAGACAAATGTCAATGGCTTATTTGTAGCAGGCGACGCAAGCGGGTTTTCTAGAGGAATCGTCTATGCTGCAGTTACAGGAATAATTGCTGCCAGAGGAGTACTGAGGAAGTCATAAAATAATAAAAATGAGATGAGGGGTTAAGAGGGTTTTTCTCAACAGCTGACTGTAGCTGATGCAACGTCGCTTCCGTAGATACTAATTGTTCCAACACCAGCGTAGAAGTCACCTGTACTTGCTGAATTGTTTAACTTACATGCTGTCTGCTCGCCACTTGATAGAGATGTGTCATCACACATCCAACCGTCTGTATTACTGCTGTCGCCAAAGCTATTTCCTAGACTGTCCTTTAGTGCAGATACATTCACTGTGTTTCCTGCTGGACTTGTGTTTGCAACCATTATTGTTGTAATTCCTGTATTGTCAGATGCACAGCTTACTGCATAGGCTGAAATTGTCTTTGGCGTAGTTGGTGTTGGCTGCTTTGTCGCTAGACCTCCAACCCAGAAGTACAGACCGACTGCAGCGATTACTGCAATGGCTATCAATAACACCACTGCTACTATCGGACTAATACCTTTCTTCATCTTTTTTCACCTCCAATTTTGAATATGTCATCCTGTCTAACTCATAATTCGTTTATAAAGCTTATGCCCGATAGACCGCTCAATAGGGCGTCTAGATCTTTACTATGTATGGCTTTCTACCTAATAGCCTAGCGATGAACCCAGCATCCATTAATTTGAAATTCCCTTTTATTCTTTTTACAAGGTCCAACAATTCTTTAGGACTGACCCTCATTGATTTGGCTATGTCTTCTAGATACGCCTTTTCCCCACTTTTCATATTCTCAATTATCTCCATTAATGCAAACTCTTTGTTGATTATTGCTTTCTCCATCTCTTTTCTACTTGATTTTACTGCTCTCAATGCTTTTTCATGAATCTCTTCACTTTTCTTTAATGCTTTAGCTATCTCTTTAAGCTCCTCTTGAGATAGCTCAATTCTCTTTTGAGCTATTAATCCAGCCACCCATCCAGGTCTTTCTTTTTCAATTTCTTTTCTTGTTTCTTCTATCTCTTTCTTCGCTGTTCTCACGGTTTCTTCTATCTCTTTCTTGGGTAAGACCTTAACCTTTTTCGTACCCAACTCTGTTTCTGCTACTAACATTTTTTCCTTTGCCTTTTTTAGTTTAGTTGGTTTTGCAACGTTTCTCTTTACCTCTTCTAGGGTGCCTTTAGCTTTTTCAATTTCTTCTTTAGCTTTTTGGGCTTTCTCCTTTTCAACCACTACAACTCCTGGCTTTTTCCTATGCGCATGTATCAACCCCTCTATAGCGGCAAACAGCTTTGGGAACAAAGCAGTTCTTTCTTTCTTTTCTAGTCTCCTTGCTAGTTTTTCTTTACCTTTTGAGGCCCCTTCAAGTTTAGCTAAAAGATTGTCCAATTCTCTGTCTAAGCCCTTTGCCTCCTCACTCTTTCTTTTCTTTAGTATAGTCCTTACTTCTTTTGCATACTCTCTTGCTTTTTTCACTCTTCCTTTCTCAATCGCCTTTCTGAGCATGGCTAGTTTCTTTCTAGCCTCTGCCAAAGGCAGGATGTTTCTAGTTCTATTCTTCAGTTCGCCTATCTTCTTAACTAATTTGTATACTTTCAAAGTTTCTAATCCTATTCGTTTTCTTATTTCATCTATTTCTCTACTTATTCTTTCAATTTTATCTTTAACTTCCTCTGCCTCCGCTTTCCCAGATGCAATTCTATAGTTTAGCTCTTGGAGTTCTTCTTCCTTGTTCTTTAGCTTCTCTTCTAATCTCCCAATGAGGAGTATTTCAGAATTGATTTTGTCTATCTCTCTTGAAACTTGCATCAATTCCTTTTCCATTTCAGCTAGCTTGGGAATGTACTTCTTTGGATATCTGGCTAGGTTCTTCTTTATTTTTTCTAGATTTGTCCTCAATCTTTTTACCCTCTTTTCTAGTCCCATTCCTTCTACGAATTTTTCTAACTCTCTCACTTCCTTTAGAGCTAACCTTACTTCACCTACTGCTGGCTTTTCTCCAGCTTCTATTCCTTTTCTAACAGAGAATATCCTAGAAGCAGCTTTCTTGGCTTTCAGGCTAGGATGAGGGGACACCAACTCGGCAGCTTTCTTTACTCTTTCAACCCCTTTCTTAACGCTTTTAACTCTTTTAGCAGCTTTCACTTCATCCTCCAATTTCTTTAGTTCTTTATCTACTCCTGCAAACCCCTTTTTCTTTCCGATCAGTTCTCTCATATCTCTAATCTTTTTTTCTATTTCATTGAGCTCTTTTTTCACATCTTCTTTTCCTATTCCTTCTAGCTTTACCATGGTTTCAAGTTTTCCTATCCTTTCAGCTAGCTCTGAGTATTTCCTTTTTACAGATTCCATTAATTCTGTTTCAACTCTCTTTTCTATCAGTTCAATTCCCTTCTTTACGTTTTCAATATCTTGTCGTATGTCTTTTAGTTCCTCTTTCTCTTGGGTCTTTTCAAGCTTTGCTAATCTGTTTTCCATCAGCTTGATTTCTTTAGCTAGAGATTTAGATTCCCTCTCCACTTCTTTTTTAGGCAGTTTCTGCAATCCTTCCAGTCTGGCTTCTATTTCTCTTAGATCCTTAGACAAATTAGATATGTCTGCTTTTTCTTCCATTGTCATTTGCTTTACAACTGAAGATAGTTCGTTTATGCCTTTAGAGATATCATTTATCCTTTCTTCTAGCTTCAGTAATGTCTCACCTTCTTCTTTTCCTTCCTTGACTTGCTCCCTTAAGCGCTTTACATCCTCTAGTCCCTGTTTTATCTCTTCTAGTCGCTCCTCAATTTCAGTTATCTCTTTTCCACTAACTGAGGCCTCCTCAATCTTTTTCTCTATCCTAGTGAGTATTTCCTCTATCCTGTTTTCTTCTTCCTTCTTCTCAATCTCTCTTCTTCTCTCAATTTTCTTTAAGATAGATTCTATTGCCCCTAATTTTTTCTCTAATGATTCGATTATAACTCTAGGTAAGCTAGGTTTGACTTTTTCAATCTCTCTTTTTATTGTGGATAGTTCATGAACTTCTCCAATTGGGTAAACATCTACAAATCTAGAAATCCTGTTTATTTTAGTTTCCATATTGGCTAGCCTATTCTCAAGTTCGTCCACTTTCTTCAGTTTCTCTTCTAGTTCGGATAGCTTCTCAATCTCTCTTTCTTCAGCTTCTTTTAGCTTCTCAATTTCAGCCAATTTGTCTCCTATGTCCCCCAATTCTTTCAATTCTTCCACAGCCTTGCCAGCTTCCTTAAAGCCAGCTAATGCTTTTTCAATCTCAATCTTCTGAGAAGATGTTTCTTCAAGTATTGCCTTTTGATTAGCTTCAAGTATCTTTCTCATCTCTGCGAGCTGCTTTTCAATGTTTGCAATCTTTGCAGCTGACGCCTCTGTTGCGTATACATGTCCCTTTAACCCCTCAACGATTTCGTTTATCGCCCTTAGCCTTTCATCAAATCCCTCAATTTTTACTCCGAATTCTTTCATCCTTTCTATTAGCTCCTCATTTAGTCCTTTCTTCAGTTCTTCGTCAATTCTCTTCAATTCTTCAGACATGTTTGATACTTGAACCTCCATGCTTGTGAGAGTGTCCATGAAAACAGGCTCTTGAATGGCTTTTATTATCTCCCCTAATCTATCTGTCACTTCTATGTACCTTTCTTGGAATTCTTGTTTGAATTTATTTAGATCCTCTTTGGTCAACCCACTTTTCTCAAGTTTCTCAGTTGTTTCTTGAATCATCCCAATTGCGTCAGCCATGTGGGCTTGGGTTTGGGCGATTAGCATTATTGTTTTATCAATATCTTCGGAGCTGGCCTCCTCTAGACTGGATAGTAACGCGTCCAGTAGATAGTCATATTTTGCCATTAGCTTTTTCATTTCATCTAAGTTCCTAAGCAACAAGTCCTTTAGCTCATCTATGTCGGTTGTGGTTGAGACTGCCGGAGGAGCGTATGCATACCTTTTTCTATATGTTGGAGGGGGGGTGGGCTGTGGTTCTGCGTATGTTGGTGTTGGATAAGCAGGATAAGTTCTCGGCTTTGGCTTTCTGTACTTTCTGTGCATATACTCTTCTAGCTCGGTAAGTTGGGCTTTTAGAGCATCTTGGTCTTGCCTTAATTTTTCAAGTTTTTTCTTTGTTTCTTCAGGATCTGCCATTTGATCACCAATAAACATTTGTTATTTTATCTAGAGTTATGGCTAGGCATGTAAAAAAAGTAATCAGTATTTAAAAAGCTTTAAGTAACGAGCTTGCATAATGATTCCTATGCTGGATTACTTATTCCTTGGCATCGTTCAAGGCATCTTTGAATGGATACCGATATCCAGTGAGGGAGTTTTAGTCCTACTGGCATCCGCCCTTGGAAAGGTGGATCCATTGCAGACTGCTTTATTTTTGCATCTTGGGACCAGCTTAGCAGTTTTGGTTTATTTTTGGAAACAGTGGAAAGATGTATTCACGCTTAAAGACAAGCCCTTAGCTAGATTTATCCTCATTTCAGCCATAGTCTCTCTTCCAGTAGGTTTTTTAGTTTACAAATTCGTTGAGACAAATCTAGGTCCTGGACTTCTAGCTCTTATGGGGATTGCTCTTCTAGTTACTGGAATATTTCAGAGAGTAAGAATTAGTATTAAGCTTGGCAATGATGCACTAGCTATTGTTTCTGGATTGTTCCAAGGCCTGGCCGCGATGCCTGGCTTATCTAGATCTGGTTCAACCATATTTGTTTTGTCAATGGGAAACCTAGACCCAGATGAGATACTCAAGTATTCATATATGATGTCATTGCCTGTTGTCCTTGTAGGTGCATTTTACTTAGCCGTAACCACAGGAGTCTTGCTGTCATCATGGCCAGCATTGGTTACTAGCTTCCTAGTTGGCCTTGCCAGTTTGCATTTACTGATATCCTTGTCAAAGAGAATAAACTTTTCAATATTCGCATTTGCATTTGGTATCTTGTGCATACTAGGAGCATTGTTGTCTTTTCTTAGCTAGTCTTTTTTCCTCTTCCCAGTTCTTGGTGGGCTTTCCCTAAATGCCTAGCAGCCAGGGCTCCGATTAGGCTTAGTTCTCCTGCCAGGACTGCGGCTCCTATTATCTCAGCTAGCTTTTTTGCATTTGTTCCAGGAGGATTTCCACCACCAGCTACTCCTAGGATTTCCAAAGCCTCTCTCTGTGTTCCAAGTCCTGTTCCTCCGCCGACCGTGCCGACTTGCAGGGCAGGTATCATGACGCTTGCATGCAATTCATCTCCCTGCATTTCCATTAGGCTAAAGCCCTGGCTTCCCTCCACTACATGGGCAGCGTCTTGGCCAGTTGCTATGTACACTGCCGCTATTACGTTAGCAAAATGAGCGTTAAACCCATATGACCCTGCTAGGGCAGAACCAACTAGGTTCTTCCTATATGCCACTTCCACCATCTTTTCTGGTTCGGTTTTTAGTATGCTTTTCACCACTTCCCTAGGCAAGACTATATCAGCTACTACGGTTTTTCCTCTACCTGTAAGCGAGTTTAGGGCCGAGGATTTTTTGTCTATGCACATGTTCCCGCTGGCAGATACGAATTTGGCATTTGGATAATTCTCCTCTATCCATGAACATGCGTGTTCCACAGCGATTGTGATCATGTTCATTCCCATTGCATCTCCAGTCTCACCTTCAAATCTAAGGAACACATTCTTTCCAACTATCCATGGCCTTATCTCTCTAATACGTAGATGTCTAGATGTTTCCTTTGTCTTTTCAACGATCTTATCAAAGTTTTCGATTACCCAGTCTCTGAATCCCACTGCGTCTTCTATACTATCCACTTTGAACAAGGCAGCTCTAGTCATCTTGTCGTCTATTACTCTAACATTTGCTCCCCCGCTCAAGCTAATAGCTTTGCATCCTCTGTTTATGCTCGCTACCAATGCGCCTTCTGTGGTTGCCAGAGGTATATAGAACTCACCTTTAGCTAGTTCGCCATTTACCTTTAATGGACCAGCTATTCCCATTGGTAGCTGAGCCACACCAATCATGTTTTCTATGTTTCTCTTTGTTGCCCTTTCCACATCTAGCGAGAAGTGACCAATGTTATCAAGCTTAGTTCCAGTTAGTTTTTCAATGATTCTTCTTCTTATGTTCGTAGCTCTCTTTGGATCTAGTCCCAGTTCTCCAGCTAACTTGTCCACGTCTCTAATTCCGGCCTCTCCAGCTTTTATGCTTTCTATTAGCTCTCTTATTAGTTTGTCTTCCTTTTCGTTATCCATTCAATCACCTTCTCCCTCATTTTTTATTGATTTTTCTATTTAAACCATATTAGACAATCGTGGTTTTTTAGTTAAGCAAAGGTCGATTATAGAATTGCATTTCACCTCCTTTTTAAATGAACAGACGAAAAGCTTATAAATACCAACTAAGAAAACGTATTGCCGCCACAGCAGTGGAACCCAAAGGTTCCATTGCTTTTTATTTTTTTCTTTTGAAGGCTTTTTCTATGAATAGTTGTTAATTAGCAAGTGTCTCCCTCGGTAAATAGGGAAATCTTTTTAAACATGATTGTGTTTTTTAATGTAAAAACGTAAAGGAGGGAGAAAAATGGAGATGACTGAGATTATTGGGATTATCTTGATCCTAATTGGAGGCGGAATGATAATATACCCAGGAGTTTTTTGGTGGGGAGTAATAGTTGCAATAATTGGAGTGGTATTAGCTACATACGATTATTGGTCCAAATTGAAGAAATGATTGTGGCTTTGAACAGCGACCGAAACGTATATATACCCCATCAACCAAAAATACTGGGCTGACGGTCATAGCGGGAGGGTAACACCCGGACTCATCCCGAACCCGGAAGTTAAGCCTCCCAGCGATTGAGGTGGTACTGGTCTCGGAGACGGGCCGGGAAGCCTCAGACGCCGTCAGCATCCCCATTCCCTAATCATATTCCCTCTCCCCCACGTCCCGCCCTTTGGGCGGGACACCCCCACCTCCATTCTCCCGTCTCCATTTTATATGCTTTTTTCTTTTTTTGTATGGTTAATTGGATAGGTGTAGTCCATGGGAGAAGAAATAGAAGAATCAAGAATAGACAAACTAGCTTCCTTGGTTAAAGACATGCTTTCTGGAGAAGAATCTGGCCATGATTGGTGGCATGTCTACAGGGTTTGGAGGCTCGCGAAGAGAATAGCAGAAGAAGAGGGAGCGGACTTATCCCTGACTCAGGCCATAGCCTTAGCTCATGATATAGATGACTGGAAGTTCTCTGACAATTTTGACAGGACTAAGCGGTTGTTAAAGGAATCTGGGTTCAATGATGAAGAAATAGCATTGATAATAGATGAGATTAAAAGAATATCATTCAAAGGGGCAAATGTTAAAAGCGTTCCAAGGACACTAGAGGGCAAGATCGTGCAAGACGCTGACAGGCTGGACGCGTTAGGAGCAATAGGGATAGCTAGATGTTTCGCCACAGGTGCAAAGCTGGGAAGACCAATATATGATGAGTCTAAGCCAGTAATGCATTCTAGCTTTGAAGAATACAAATCCACAAAAGGTTCGTCAATAAACCATTTTTATGAAAAGCTTTTGTTACTCAAGGACAGAATGAATACAGAGACAGCCAAGAGGATTGCTGAGCATAGGCATAGATTTATGGAAGAATTTCTTGACGAATTCTTTAAAGAGATTGAGGGGAAAGCTTAATGTCTAAACGCTAAACAAGAGAGGATCAGGCTAGAAGTCTATTAGCTTTTTTTGACTCTTTTTTTCCAGTATCCTTTTAGACGTATCCCATGACTTTCTAACAAAGGGTGGAAGCTTCCCATCTTTTTCCAGGTATTCTTCTATTGCCTTTATTGCATCTTCATCATGTGAGTATCCAGTTCCTAGCTTTATTCCATATTTCTCAGATAATTCCCTAACATGCAAATCCCTAGCTACTTTTGCGATTATACTAGCAGCAGAGACCACTGGATATTTAGCGTCAGCCTTGTGTTCCACAACTAGTTCGTATTCATCTACGTCTATGTACTTTCTGAGTCTAGCTATGAACCTAGAGGGCTCTGGGTCTGGACAGTCTATTATTATCTTGTCAGGTTTGTTTTCAAACTTGTCAATAAGTTCTGCTATTTTCCTAGCTTCTATTTCATTTAGACTAATTACCCGCCTCAAGGAGTCTATCTCCCTTGCCGTCGTTTCCACTAGCCTAACTTCCTTAGCTATTACCTCTACCTCCCTGGCTAGTCTCTCTCTTTCAGATGGAGACAGTAGTTTAGAATCCTTGCATCCTATTTCATCAAGTTTTCTGATTGTGTCTTCTTCAACTAGGACCCCTGCTATTATCATTGAACCTATTACTGGACCTCTTCCAGCTTCATCTATACCAAGGACAAGCATGATGTATTTACGAGTTTCTTTATTTAATGTTTATTTACATAAAACTTAGCATGACTAGCATTGATGGAGTGAAGGTAAGGCAAATAGTTGAGGGAAAGACCAAGCTGTTTGTCCCAGATGTAAAAGGACATCCTTCTAAAGGAAAAGTCTTCTTCAATCCTGCAATGCGTTTGAATAGAGATATTACCGTTTCGTTATTTTCTGTCAAGAGGGTTTCAGAGTTTTTGGATGCATTTTCAGCCACGGGTGCAAAGGGAATAAGGGTCATGAATGAAGCAGGGATAGATGTAGTATTCAATGATATTAGCCCATTAGCTGTGAAGTTCATTAAAAGAAATCTGAAGCTGAATGGTCTTGATGCTAGGGTGGAGAACAAGGACGCCAATATATTGATGAGAGAGGAAAGGTTTAGCGCCATAGACATAGATCCGTTTGGGAGTGTTTCAAGGTTTATGGATTCAGCAGCAGCCTCTGTAAAGAACAAAGGAATAATCTGCTTGACAGACACAGACACATCTGCGTTAGCCGGAAGTTATCCAACATCTGCGATTAGGAAGTACACTGCAGTGGTTGGGCGAACTAGTTTTATGCATGAACTAGGGATAAGAGCATTGATTGGATTTGCCATAAGGGAAGCTAGCAAGTATGACATAGAGTTGAGGCCAGTGTTTGTGCATTCTACTCTCCATTATTACAGAGTGTTTTTAGAGGCCAGGTCTGGTAGGAAAAGAGCGTCGGATGCAGTGAGGTCCCTTAGATGGATTGTGTACGATAGGAAGTCAGAGGATAGATGGTACTCACAGTTCCCGGATCCTAGTTTTGAGAACTTTGGGCCTGTTTGGGCAGGGAAATTGTTTGATGAGGATTTGGTAAAGAAGATGAAAGGTGTTAGCGATGCGTCCAAGGCATTGATAGAGCTAGCTAAGAAGGAGGCAGGATTTGAACTGCCTTATATAGACTATCACATCCTAGCCAGCAAGCACAAGCTCCCCTTGCTCAAGATGAACAAGCTTATTGATGTATTAACTGCCAATGGCATTTCTGTTTCTAGAACTCATTTTTGTAGCCATTGCTTTAAGGCGAATGCCCAACCTTCTGAGATTGCTCCTTTGCTTAAATCCTATAACTAGGATTGCTATACTTGCTATTATTGGTAGGAGGAATGAGTAGTCTTCTTTTTTAGTTATCATCCCAGTTATCTCTGCCTTTTCTATTACATATTCACTTATGTTTTTTACTTTTGGCTCTTTGGACTCCTTTTCACTGCTACTAGCTTTAACATCGGCTTTTGATCCTTTATTCTCTGTCACTAGTTTGAATGCCTTAAGCTCTGGTAAGCTAGACTCTTTCACTATTTTGGCGAGCGTAGACCTTAGGACTTCCTTTCCCAAGATCTTTATCTCTATCGTTGTTCCATTGTTAATGTTTTTGGCTCTCCATTTTATTGCATTTAGATCTGAGTTATTTTGATTGTTTACCAGCCAGCAGCTTCCAATGTTGCATTCCACATCTGTAAAGAGTTTTGGTACATTGTCTATCAGACTTGCATTTGCCAAATCCTGAGTTATGTTGAATCTTATCCTAAATTCTGTTCTGTATGCATTAGCGTTGCTGTTATATGCATACCCTGCTTCCTTTACAAGGAGATCTATCCAGTCTGTTGGGTGCTTGAATATTTTTGGTTCTATCTTTGTGTCGCCATTAGAGACTGGTCCGGATGGGCCAGAACTTGAGTAGGATCCACCAGACCCAGTACCTCCAGAGCTTCCAGAGCTTTTAGATTTAATTTTCTTTAGTCTGCAGGACTGGCATATATAACCTTGCTTAGCAGTCCCATCGCATTCTTCTCCAGGTTCGAGGATACCATTTCCACATTCATGGACATAGATTATCAAGCTAGTATTGGTCTGGTTCTCTCCGTCCCAAGCAGATACGGATATTGTCTTGTTTCCTGATTTGTCAAAGGATAATGTTGCCTTTGAATCGTTTAGTGTTTCGTTTTCTACTCTTGTTATTAGTGTTACGTTATCTCCATCTACGTCCTCGGTAACGACGAGTAGGCTTATTTGTTCATTTACTGCAGGATATTCTGGATCCCATGTTGCCTTGATAGTGGGGGGAGAATTTTTTACTGTTGTTGACGCATTAGCTAGTGTCCATTCAAGCCCATCGCTCAGGTTTAATATGCAGGTTAAATTGTCCCTCTTTGCCAGGGAGTAGTTAGAGATATTCACTAGCTGGCCATTCTTTATCCAACTGGTAGTGTAGCTAATATCTTGGTCAGGCTCGTTTGATATGTTGATTGGAGAACAGGTTAGATTTGAGTCTGCAAATGTTTCTGGGATCATAGCTATAGCTGAGGGGAGCATGTTTACCCTGATTTTGATAACTCTTGTCACTTCGTTTCCTGCGTTATCTTCCAGGTGGAATTCCACAAAGTTATCTCCTCTAGGCAGGCTGGAATTACATATTATTGTCTCATTTTTTGTTGAACAGAGTAACGATTGATTTAAGGGGTTAGATATGGAAAGCTTGGAGATCCCGCATATGTCTTCTGCTTGCATAGCAATTGTAGCATTCGGTAGGAAGATCTCTGATTCATTGAATACTAGTTTTGGAGGTGTTAGATCCACAGTTACATTCTTGCAAACGACATCCCCTATGTTCCCAGCGATGTCTATAGGCCTTACGCATAGGTACATGTTTCCTTCAGTAATGTTCTGATCAGAGACGAAGTTTAGACCACTTGAAAATTCTAGATATCCATCTTCATTTATTGTCCAGTTAATGTTTTTCAAATTTGTGCAATCTGGTATCTCTATGCTCAGTAATTTTGGGGGAGTGTTGTCTACTTCTATCTCTTTTTTCTCTGTTGTACATTCTAGGTCATCGCATGCTTTGCAAATTATTGTGTATTTCCCCTCATCTGATGGAGAGGTTAGGTTAATTTTCGCTGTCCCAATACTTACGTTCTTTGCTATAGATAAATTTTCAAGGGAACAAGTGAGATTATGAGACTGATTTTCCTCTAAAAGGTCAGTTACATTTATCGTTATGTCAAAGGTTTGATCCCCTTTGACTTTTAATGGAGCATTCATATCCATGCGTGGTTTAAAGTTTATGACACTCATTGTATGATTTATTTCTGTACAATTGTATTGGTCACATGCGTTTACTGCTAGGACAATCTTGTCTCCAATGGATAGATTTAGGTCTAGTTCTGTTGAGTTTGTGTTTAGGCTAGCGTTGTTGTACATCCAGTGGTATGTATAGTTTACGGGATCTCCGTCTGGGTCGTATACGGAGAAGTTAGTGTTTATTTTGCTTTGATTTACGTATACCTCATTAGGCAGTAGGAATTCTACTTTTGGGAAATAGTTGTACCAGTATTTTACTTTAGATACCCAGACTTCGTATAGTTTATTATCTGTTCCCCGGGTTGAGCTTAAATGGATTTTTACTGAGTTAGAAGAGTAATTGAACCAGTCATCTCCATTTAACGTTTTTCCGAACGTGTTTGTCCCACAATTTGCTCCACCTATGCGATCCCATTTGCTTGATTTTAGATTGTATATACTTAGTAAGCCGGCAGATGAACTACAGATTGACCATTCCTTTGCGTATGCAGATATTTCTTTTACTTTGTAGTAGTCTCCCTTTATTTGATCGGGCCATGAGTATGTAATCGTGAAATAATCACCTTTTCCATTTGATAAACCCACCTTTGTTGCGGCGCTTCCCCAATTTCTGTCCCATGCACATTTTGTACATCTGCAGATATATCCCTTCCATTTACCAGAAACGCTAGCGTCTTGCCAAGTTAGCTCTGCGTCATGGGCATAGCTAAACGCCGTTACACCAAGAAGAAAGATTACTGTGAATACAAATAGTACTCTCATTTCCCTCTCCCCCGTTGGAAATTCTGAACTAACTTCTATAAAAATTTTTGCTTTAACGATGAATACTTTTAATCATCAGATCATTGCTCTTACTATTATGATTATTATGATTATTGAAGCCAAGATTATCGCACCTGCGACTATATCCTTTGTGGAAATGAAGAACTCTTTCTCAAAGTTGGCTGTGAATTCTGTCTCACTCTCTCCAGAGACTAGGCCTAGTTTGCTGGCAGTTACTTTTAGTTTCCATTTTCCTGGTGCGTCCAGCGTGTAGTTTATTTCGTAATAGCCTGTTTTTAAGTTTCTAGTCAGCTTGATTGAATGTGCTCCACTCTCTGGGGAAGTCAGTATTGCTTTCACATCAGCGTCTGGAACTATGTCTCCAGATTGATCTGTTATCATTGCTTGGATTGTTATTTCATCTGATGTTATGTTGCTAGCATTGGTCGGAAAGACTATTTCCACGTTTAGTTTATTTGCAGAAACATATACCTTCATTGTTCTCTTGAAAGTGGTTTCATTGTGGGACACAGTAAATGTTAGATCGTATTCTCCAGAATCCAAGGCCTCGGTCTCAGCTGTGTATTCTCCGTTTATATCATAATCCATCGGGAATTCCCATCCGTTTATCTCAGCTGTTACGTTTGCGTTATCTACAGGCATGCCATCTTTTGTTAGTAGCTGTATCCTCAATGGGAGTCCTTTACCCTCAGGATAAGTTATTCCCTTCTCAGGAGACATTATTGTGAATATGTAATCCTTTATCTCTTCGTATCCAGCAGGCGGTTTTAATTCTGGCTTGCCAACTAATATTGGTGGGAATTTTAGACTGGTAGTCTCATATCCTAGTGCACTGGCATTTACGCTAATTTCGTACCATCCTTCTTCCCCAAACATGTATTTGTGCTTGTACAATCCATCTCCTTCAAGATTGAAGCATTCTTTCTTTTTTTCCAATGATACACAACAAGTGACGTTTGCATTTTTTATCTCCAAACCTGTGAATGGATCTTTAAGCAATACGGCAATAATCCCCTCAGCTCCTTTGGCATAATACCTTCTTTTTAGATCAGTCCATACTATGCTAATACTCATTTCCTTTTCTTTTGGTATCACGGTTGTTGTATTGTTTGTTTGGATTATCCCTTCCACCCCAAAGAATACAGTGTCTCTAACTATGTTTCCTCCATTATTGGCTTCCACCACTAGTTTGTAGTACCCTGGGTCTAACCCTATCTCGGCAGAATAATGTTCTTGACTTTCAGGTATGCTTATAGCTCGCACTAACTCTCCGTTTGAGTAGATAAGCCCAGTCACATTTAGGTGATGAACGAATACTCCGTTACTCCAAACGTCTACATCAATTGGAATTGTTCCAGAATATGTTTGATTTTTAGGGTTTACTATACTAGCTTTTAGTACGTCTTCTGAGACATTGAAGCTAGTGGATGCATTTGCATAACTGTTGTCTGCAGAAACCTCTGCTACTAGTTCGTATTCTCCAGCTCCCAAATCCACAGATGAAGAGTATGGATACTCAATTGTTTTGGATATATTTCCAACAGTTATGGCCGCAGATACATCTTCTCTTTCCTCTCCACCCACCAAGACTTTCAGCTTGACCGGGATCGTTCCAGGCCCATAGCTACCAGACGGCTTGATAATCTCTAAATCTATTCTTGATGAGTTTATGTATATCTGCTTAGAATCAGAAAAGTTTTCACCACCGTATTGAGTGTGTACGTTCAGGGTGTAATCCCCCATTTTTATTATTTCAATGTTAGTTTCGTATTCTTCTGTGGCTGAATTGTATGTCATTTTTACTGTGGAATTTTTCCAGGATAGATACACGTCTGCATCAGATATTGGGCTGCCGTAATCATCAATGAAGCTTGCGGATACGAACAATGTTCCCCAACAGTATTCTGTCCCTGTTGGGTTTTTTATAGCAAGCTGAGATGCTAGAGAAAAACTCAGCGTTAAGAGTAGTATTAGAAGGGACAAATGTAAGGCTTTCATGAAACCACCAATAATTTAGACACATCCTTGCTTAAAAATAGTTACTAGAAATTCACCGCTATTGCATTCCACTACCTACGCCTTTGTTTAATAAATTCTTCCTTTGGTAGCTTGCTTTGTCTTATTATTGACATTAGAGTTCCAGGAGCTAGTTCCTTGTGGTCAGGAACGATCACTATTGACGTACCTTTGTTTTTCTTTTTTAATCTTATGTGGCTTCCCTTTCTGCCAACTATTTTGAATCCGTGCTTTGTTAGTATGTTGATTATTTCACGTGCTGACAGTGCTGGTAGTTTTGGCACGAGCGTTCACCTCTATGTTTATGATCTCTGCTCGCTTTGGTCTTTCTGCATCTTCGTCTTCTAGATACAGCTCTATGGCTTCTCTTAAGTTAGAAATAGCCTCTTTCTTTGTCTTTCCTTGACTAGCTATGTCAAGCTCTGGACACCACGCCACAAACCATTTCCCCTCTTTCTTTATTACTGCGCTTAGTCTCATTCACTCACCAATAATTTAGACACATCCTTGCTTAAAAATAGTTACTAGAAATTCACTGCATTATTCCTTACTTTGGCTTTGCAGAAGCGAACAGCCAATACTCACAGTACGGTTGGATAAAAGCCTTTGTTACAATTATATCCTTGAAGTATCTTTTTAGTATTCTCATTATGAACCGATAAGTTTCTTTGTCAAATACAGAACACATTTGCATACTAAATATCCCATCTTTCTTCAAGGCGTTCTTTACGTTTTTGAATATCTCTGACAGATATTTTTCTCGCTTTGTTCTTCCAAGGTTTGGAAACATAGTTAAATCGTATATCACTGCGTCAAAACCTTTATTCGCCTTTAGAAACTCGTTTGCATCCTGTATAACAATCCTTGCTCGTCTGTCAGAGAAAGCACCTTTATGTATCTTTTTTAAATATTTCCTACAAGCTTTTACAACTTCTTCATCTATGTCTACTAGATATGCTTCTTCAATTCCGCGCGACAACAATTCGTGTAATACCCCCCCGTCTCCCCCACCAAGGATAACAACCTTTTTTACCCTTCTTTTTCTTTTGAATATTGGATCAACTATGGCTTTGTTGTACACATCTGCGTCTAGTTCGCCTATCTGTACTTCCCCGTCAAGAAATAGCATTCTTCCAAATGACTTGTTTTCAATAATTGCTATATCTTGATATTTAGATTTTTTGCTAAAGATTATTTTCTCTGGTTTATACAAGACGATGAACCCACCTTCCCCTGTATCATCTGCAACCCATTTGCTAACGTTAGAGAATCTTCTTGTTTTTATACATTTAGAAGCCATATTTCATATACTATAACTTAGATATAAAAATGTTTTGCAT
>CAZZDL010000010.1:0-29291 GCA_964652335.1 Microcaldota archaeon | reverse complement strand
CGCGAGCCGACGTATCGGCTCTCCTCTCCGAGTGAAGAGCGTAAGGAGGAGTTAAAATGGTATTACATAAGAAAAAACCAAAAATGAGAGAGTATATATCAAGAAAAATTGGGAAGAAGCCAGGGAAGGTCTGGAAAGACATAGCATGGAGAATAACCAGACCTAGGCAAAGGTTAGCTGAGGTAAATATTGGGAAGATAAATGCCATGACAGAAAAGGGCGACACAATTGTAGTTCCAGGAAAAGTGCTGGGAAACGGAGATATAGATCATCCAGTGACAGTTGGTGCTGTATGGTTCTCAAATACAGCCAAAGAAAAAATTGAAAAGGCTGGTGGAAAATGTTTATCCCTTGAAGAGATAGCTGAAAAGAATCCAGAAGGTAAGAAGGTGAAAATTATAGGGTGATGAGGATGATAGTCATTGATGCAACAAATACTATTCTCGGAAGGCTAGCTACAAGGGCAGCAAAAGAGTTAGTGAAGGGTGAAAAGGTGGTAGTAATAAACGCTGAAAAGGCAATTATATCAGGGAACAAGGACTACATATTCAAAAAATACAAGCAAAGGGTAGACAGAGCAGACATTGCAAATCCAAGAAAGGGGCCAAAATTCCCAAGAAGACCTGATCTCCTCGTGAGAAGAACAATAAGGGGAATGCTCCCAAAAACAAACAGAGGAAGAAACCTTCTCAGAAACCTTAGAGTATTTATTGGGTCTCCTGAGGACTACAAAGATGTAACCAAGATTAAGACAAACCTGTATAAAGGGGATTATATCACTGTTGAAGAGCTAGCAAAAATGCTTGGTTGGAAAGGGTGATCTAAATGGTGAGAAAAACAACTAAGAAAACTGGGACTAAATCAACAAAAACAAAAAAGAAGGAAAAAATTGTGCTAACAAAAGGTAAAAAGAAATCAGCTGTAGCCAGAGCAAGGATAAAGATAGTAAAGGGAAATGGAGAATACAGAGTAAATAAAAAGAAGGTTGATTTGATAGAACCTGAAATCGCAAGAAAGGAAATGCTCCTACCTGTATGGATAGCATCTGACGTTCTTGGAGAAAAGGTCATAAACAACCTTGACATAGACGTCAATGTTCAAGGCGGAGGATTCATGGGGCAGGCTGAAGCAGTAAAGGTTGCTGTTGCTAAGGGTATAGTAAAAATCACAGAGAGTGAAGATCTGAAAAATGCATACTTAAATTACGATAGGTCAATACTCGTAGATGACATAAGAAGGAAAGAACCAAAGAAATACATGAGAAAGGGTGCAAGAGCAAGATTCCAGAAGAGCTTTAGATGAGGTGAGAAAATGAAATTTCCGATAAGATGTTTTACGTGTGGGGCTGTAATAGGCAAGGATTGGGATAAATTCCTTGACAAAGTAGAAAAGGGGGAAAAGCCAGAGAAGGTCCTGGATCAACTTGGATACACACGATACTGTTGCAGGAGGATGTTCCTAAGCCATGTTGAACTAATGCCAACTGTTGCAAAGTACAAGAGAGTTTAGTGGGGCCGTAGGGTAGCCAGGCCATCCTCCCGGCTTGGGGTGCCGGTGACCCGAGTTCGAAGGGCATTCGATGAATGCCCGAATTTCTCGGCGGCCCCACTCTTTTATGGGGTGGTAAGATGGTGGAAAAAAGAAGGAGAACACAAAGGAGAAAACCAAGAAAGACAAAACCTAGAACAAGTCGTGTAAAGAAGATCAAGGATGAAAAAGTTACTGATAAGCAAACTGACAATCTATTAGTCCCGCTTGAGGACTATCTAAAAGCAGGAATACACATAGGATCCCAGTTCAAGAGCGGACACATGAAACCATATATATACAAAACAAGACAAGATGGTTTGCACATACTTGATGTGAAAACTATAGATGAAAGAATAAAAATAGTTGCTGACTTCCTGTCAAAATACGATCCGGACAAGATACTAGTTGTGGCGTCAAGGGTTTATGCTAGAAAACCTGCAAAGAAATTCGCAGAATTAATTGGAGCAAAAGCTGTTGTAAAAAGGTTCATACCTGGAACACTTACAAACCCAAACAATCCAAACTTCGTTGAGGTTGACGTTGTATTTGTCGGAGATCCAGCAATAGACAAGCAAGCA
The DNA here is from genome assembly GCA_964652335.1 of Microcaldota archaeon. GTDB lineage: Archaea > B1Sed10-29 > B1Sed10-29 > WALL01 > WAMD01 > WAMD01. The sequence goes on along the minus strand of CAZZDL010000010.1, from coordinate 27,183 downwards.
CTAGTAGAGGCTAGAAAAGTAATGATACCTGTGGTAGCAATATGTGATACGAACAACAATCTAAAGGACGTTGATTTGATAATACCAGCAAACAACAAAGGTAAAAAAAGCTTGGCATTGCTTTACTGGATACTAGCAAGAGAAATCCTACTAAGAAGAGGTGTGATAAAGAAAAAATCAGATTTCAAGGTCCCATTAGAGGAATTTGAGATGGTGAGCCAAAAATGAGAGAGCCTGCAGTGGCTGGGCAGTTCTATCCTGACAGAAAGGATGAGCTAATGGCTCTGTTGTCAGAGCTAGATTCGTCCAGTGGAGAGACTAGCCTAACAGCCATTGCCGGAGTAAGCCCACATGCAGGTTACATATATTCTGGGAGAACAGCTGCAAAAACATTTAAGGTTATAAGAAACACCAATCCAAAAACACTTGTGATAATAGGTCCGGACCATGTGGGTGTTGCTTCCTATAAGAACGAAATCGCAGTATATAACAATGGAAATTGGATAACACCAATTGGGGAAGTAAAGATCAACAAAGAAATAGCGAACAAGATCAGTGAGTCTGTAACCTCTGCTGTAACAGACCCTGAAGCCCATGCAATGGAACATTCTATAGAAGTACAATTGCCATTGGCGCAATACTTCCTAAAAGATTTTGACATTGTTCCAATAATGCTTGGTGACCAAAGTATGAGCACTGCTGCAGAATTGGGTAAAGCCTTAGCAGATATACTTCCAGAGAATACATTTGTCTTAGCTTCAAGTGATTTCAGCCATTATGTACCTGTAGAGGAAGCTGAGAAAAATGACAAGTATGCAATAGAGGCGATAACCAATTTAGACGTCAGAGAGTTTTACAAGAGGATATCAGAAAAGAATGTTAGTGCATGTGGATATGGCGCAATAGCAACTGCTGCTGTATTCGCAAGTGAGAGAGGAGCAACAAGAGGTATACTAGTAGACTACTCAACGTCAAGCGATGTAACTGGGGAACCCACATGCGTAGGATACGCATCAATAATATTCACGTGAAGCCCCGTGGTGTAGCGGCCAAGCATGCGAGGCTCTGGACCTCGCGACGGCGGTTCGAATCCGCCCGGGGCTATTTGGGGACCTTGTGTCCCCTATTCCGGGCAGGTTCCAGTTTTCCCGGGGCTTTTCTAAAAGGCCCTTCGGATCTGCCCGGGGCTATCAAATCAATGATCCGATGATAGGAGGTGAGAAAATGGAAATACCAGAAGAACTGGTAAAGGATGTATACAAAGCTGTGGAGGTAGCTTCAAAGACTGGAAAGGTTAAAAGGGGTGTAAATGAAACAACAAAGGCAGTGGAAAGGGAAAAAGCAAAGCTTGTCATAATTGCATCAGACGTTTCTCCGAAGGAGATCGTAATGCACCTTCCAGTCTTGTGTGATGAAAAGGGAATAATATACGTAAATGTGCCATCTAAAGAAGAACTAGGGAAGGCATCTGGGATAAAGGTTCCTACCTCTTCAATAGCAATACTTGAGGAAGGAGATGCAAAGGACATAGTAGCGAGTATAATATCAAAAGTCAATGAGCTTAAGAAATGAGGTGTAAAATATGGTATTGAGTGAAGGCGTTCCTGCCGAGATAATGGAGATACTTGGTAGGACTGGAGTATATGGGGAGATTCACCAAGTAATGTGCAAAATACTAGATGGGCCAGATAAAGGGAGAATACTCAGAAGGAACGTTAAAGGGCCCGTAAAAGTAGGTGATATAATAATATTGCTTGACACAAAGACAGAGGCAAAACCAATAAGGGCAAGGTGATACTATGAAGTGTAGTTTCTGTGGAGCTGATATAGCTCCTGGAAGAGCAAAGATAGTGGTCAGAGAAGATGGAAGCTTTCTAACATTTTGCTCCTCAAAATGTGAAAGAAACATGCTTGTCCTAAAGAGGAGTCCACAGAAGGTTAAATGGACAGAAAGCTATCACCTAGAGAAAAAGATAAGACTCTATGGAAAGGAGAGGAAAAAGGAGAGAGCTGAGGAAAAGGTGGAGAAAAAGAAAAAGAAGAAGCTCAGCAAGAAAGAGAGGAGAGAGCTGAGGAAGAAAAAGAAGCTGGAAAAGAAAGCAAAAAAGAAAGGTGGGAAAAATGGAGAGAACGTTCGTGATGCTAAAGCCTGATACACTCCAGAGAGGAATAGTGGGAGAAGTAATATCCAGACTAGAGAAGAAAGGACTGAAGCTAATTGCAATGAAAATGATAAAGCTAAACGATGATATACTAAAGGAACATTACAAGCATCACTTAGACAAACCATTTTTCCCAAATCTCCTTAACTTTATGAAGTCTGGTCCAGTTATAGCAACTGTCTGGGAAGGAAAGGATGCTGTAACCGTGGTAAGGAAAGTAGTTGGTAAAACAAATGGCAGAGAGGCAGAACCAGGAAGCATAAGAGGAGACTATTCAATGAGTGTGTCAAAAAACATAATACACGCATCGGATAGCGTAGAAACGGCAGAAATTGAAATAAAGCGGTTTTTCAATGACAATGAACTAATAGAATGGGAAAGAATAATGGACAAGTTCGTCTACAGTGAAGACGAACTCTAGCTGTGGAGTGAACCTCGGGCAACTGAGGGGATTAGATGATAAGACAACCAATAATCACAGTCCTTGGTCACGTGGACCATGGGAAGACGACTTTACTAGATTACATCAGAGGAACAACTGTCGCTGAAAGAGAGGCTGGAAAGATAACACAGCACATTGGTGCAACAGAGATACCAAAGAAGAATATTGAGGAGATATGTGGAGATAAATTAAAAAAGCTTGGAATAGAGTTAACTATTCCTGGCCTGCTGTTTATAGACACCCCTGGACACGAGGCGTTTACAAATCTAAGGAAACGTGGTGGAAGCATAGCAGATCTTGCAATCCTCGTTATAGACATAAATCAAGGTCTCCAACCTCAAACCCTAGAAGCGATAGACATTCTAAAAACGTATAAGGTTCCATTCATCGTGGCAGCGAATAAGATAGATATGCTAAACGGTTGGGTTTCTCACAATGGGGCTTTCTTCTTAGAGAGCTTTAACAAGCAGGAAGAAAAAGTAAAACTTGAGTTAGAGAACAAGATATATGAGCTAGTAGGAAAGCTGTACGAACTTGGGTTTAATTCAGAAAGATTTGACAGAGTTTCAGACTTTACTAAGCAAATATTGATAATCCCAACATCCGCCAAGACAGGTGAGGGAATACCTGATCTCCTGCTGTATGCATCTGGGTTGTCTCAAAAGTTCATGGAGAAAAAGCTGGACATAGATATTGAAAAGCCCGGAAGGGGCTCAATACTAGAAGTAAAGGAAGTGCAGGGCTTAGGAACAACCATAGACATAATACTCTATGAAGGAAAAATAAGAACTGGCGATACAATTGTTTTGGCTGGAATGCAGGGTCCGATACAAACTAAGGTTCGGGCATTACTTAGGCCAAAACCGTTACAAGAAATAAGAGACCCAAAACAGAGATTTAATTCTGTAAAAGAAGTTCACGCCGCATGTGGTATTAAAATCGCGGCTCCTAACCTGGACAATGCGTTACCAGGGGGTAGTGTAATCTGTGTCTGGGGAGACCCAAAGGAGGCTATAGAGGAGATAAAGGGAGAGATCGAAGAGATAGAATTTGAAAAGGAGATAAATGGAGTAATAGTTAAAGCAGATACATTAGGAAGTTTAGAAGCTATGGTGAAATTACTGGAGACAGAAGAAATTCCTGTTAAATCTGGTAGTATAGGAAAGGTAAACAAAAAGGATGTAATGAAAGCGTATTCAGTGAAGCAAAAAGATAATTATCTAGGGGTAATCTTTGCATTCAATACGGGCGTGACCGAGGATGCCTTAGAGGAGGCAGAGAGACTGGACGTCCCGATCTTTGAGAGTAACGTTATTTATACGCTGCTCGAAACATATAAGGGCTGGAAAGAGGCTGAAAGAGAAAAAGAGAAACAAGGGTTGCTCTCCTCAAACATGTATCCTGTTAAGGTAAAGATTCTACCAGGTTATGTATTCAGAAAATCTAAGCCAGCCATATGTGGTGTTGAGATTATCTCCGGAATACTAAGACCTGGGGCAAGGCTCATAAATGGATCCGGAGAAATCGTTGGTAAGATAAAGGAGATCCAGGACAAGGGAGAAAACGTTCAAGAAGCAAAGGCTGGAATGCAAGTAGCTGTTAGTATAGATGGTGGGGTGATAGGTAGAAACATTAATGAAGGAGATGTATTGTACAACTTTATTCCACTAGATAAGATAAATGACCTACTAACCCTTTTCCAAAGAGAAAATATGACCGAAGAAGAGGAACTACTAAAAGAAATAAAACAGATTGAAAAAAGAATTAAGGAGTGATAGAAAATGAAATTGGTTGTTTCAGATCCAGAAACTGGGAAAAGCTACCAAAAGGAACTGGACAAGAACCAGGCCAAGGTATTGTATGGTATGAAGATAGGAGATAAGATAAAGGGAGATCAGCTAGGTCTAGCAGGGTACGAACTAGTGATAACAGGAGGATCAGACAAAGATGGTTTTCCAATGAGGTCAGATCTACATGGGACATCTAGGAAAAGAGTTCTTCTCTCAGGTGGGACAGGTTTCCACCCAAAGAGAAAAGGTGAAAGAAAAAGGAAAACAGTGAGAGGCAACACCATTGCAGAGGACATAGTTCAAGTGAACACCAAGGTAATAAAGGCTGGTGCAGAAAAATTAGATAAGCTGTTTGAGAAGAAGGAAGAAAAAAAGGAGTGAGTGAATGCAGTATAAAAGCAAACAAGCACAGGTGAACATAGGGCTAGTTGGGCACGTGGATCATGGGAAGACAACGATAACTTATGCTCTAACTGGGAAATGGACAGATACACATAGCGAGGAGTTAAAGAGGGGTATAACAATAAAGCTTGGCTACGCTGACGTAGATATAAGACAGTGTAAAAAGTGCAATAAGTACACAGTAGAGAAGAAATGTCCATACTGTGGTGGAGAAACAGAACTTAGAAGAAAAATAGCAATAGTTGACGCTCCAGGGCACGAAACGCTAGTAACAGTGATGTTATCAGGTGCTGCTTTGATGGATGGAGCGATACTTGTGATAGCAGCCAATGAAGAAGTTCCACAACCGCAGACATACGAGCATTTGATGGCTCTAAATGTGCTGGGAATAAACAAGATAATAATAGTTCAAAACAAGATAGATCTAGTAACCAAAGAAGAGGCAATGAAAAACTATAAGCAGATAAAGGAATTTGTCAAAGGGACAGTGGCTGAAAATGCTCCGATAATCCCGATGGCGGCGAATCATAAAGTAAACCTAGACAAACTAATAGAAGCAATAGAAAAAGTAATACCAACACCTGAAAGAGATCTAGAAAAGGATCCATTAATGTATGTAGTGAGAAGCTTTGATGTCAACAAGCCAGGAACGCCAGTAAATAAACTAGTTGGTGGTGTAGTTGGTGGTTCAATAATTCAGGGTAAACTGAAAGTTGGAGATACTGTTGAGTTAAGGCCAGGGATGTACATAGATGGAAAATGGGTCCCAGTTGAAACGAAAGTTGAGGGTTTAAGTGCAGGCAGGGAAAAGCTTGAAGAAGCACTGCCCGGTGGATTGATAGCAGTGGCCACAAACCTAGATCCTGCATTTACAAAAGATGATCAAATGGTTGGGAACATATTGGGTAAAAAGGGTAAACTGCCCCCGACTCTCAATGAAATAAAGCTAGACTTTAAGTTATTTGAAAGAGTGGTTGGGGCCGAAAAGATTGAGCCATTCAAGAAAGATGAAGTCATAGTGTTAACCGTTGGGACTGCTGTTACAATAGGGCGAATAACCAATCTAAAGCCACTTACTGTACAGTTAAAGAGACCAATATGTGGAGACAAGGGATGGATCGCAGCAATAAGTAGAAAAATAGGTGGAAGGTGGAGACTAGTTGGCTATGGAAAGATCGTATGAGGTGGTAGTAGACACTAGCATACTACTGGCTGCCATAGAGATGAACATTGATATCAAATCAGAACTAGAAAGAATCATTGGAAGGAAATTTAAGTTGATAGTTCCCGAGTCTGTGTTTAGGGAACTAAAGTTGAAGAAAAGAGGTGTTGGATTGAAACTGTTAAATGCGTTTGAATATGAGGTGATCCCATCTAATAAAAACGCAGATGACGCTGTGTTAGAGATAGCTATAAACAAAAAATGTATAGCAGCTACAGTGGACCTCAAACTTAGAGAGAGACTGAGGAAATATGGGATACCTGTTGTGTATATCAGATCAAAAAAGAAATTAGATGTTGATGGATTCATAGGGTGGTAAATATGTATAAGATGGTTAAGCTGGTTGATACAATAAGAGTCCCTCCAAAGGAATTTGGAAACCCATTAAAGGAATCTGCGCTCCAGGTTCTTAGGGAGTCATATGAAGGCAAAGTTGACAAGGATTTGGGTTTGCTTCTAGCAGTCACTGGGGTCAAGAAAATAGGTGAAGGTAGAATAATCCCTGGAGATGGAGCGACCTATCATGATGTAGAATTTGAAGCCGTTGTATACAAACCGATCCTTCACGAAGTAATAACTGGGAAAGTCTCCGAGATAACTCAATTTGGAGCATTCGTGAAAATGGGTCCGATAGATGGTCTTGTCCACGTATCTCAAGTAACTGATGATTTCATATCATTTAATGAAAAAACGGGTGTCCTAGCAGGAAAAGAGACAAAAAGAGTATTAAAGGAAGGAGATATCGTCAGGGCAAGGATAGTTAGTGTCAGCCTTAAGCCTGTAATAACTGAGAGTAAGATTGGATTAACGATGAGACAAGAAGGTCTAGGAAAGTTAGAATGGATAGAGGAAGAAAAGAAGAAGAGAAAAAAGAAGAAGAAAGGTGAGAAAAAATGACCTCGTACAAGGCATGTAAATCATGTAAAAGAATAGTTGAAAAGGGTAGGAAATGCCCTTATTGTGGGGGGGACTTAACAACTAATTGGAAGGGGACTATAGTTGTTATAGATCCTGAAAACTCTGAAGTGGCAAAGCTACTTGGACTTACCACGCCAGGAAAATATGCATTGAGGGTCGGAAAATGAAATTGAGAAAATTAAGCAGCGATGCAAGGGAAGAATTAAAGAAGCCCATGGGTCCAATAATAAAGCCTGAGGAAGCTAAGGAAAACGCTATAGTGGTGGGTGACGAATCATCGTATAACTTAATAACAGCTGGAAAAAAGCCAAAGCTTATAATAATTGACAACAAGGTAAAAAGAAACCCTATAAGTGAAGATATTGCAAAAGTTGTAAACAATTTCGGAAAGTGGATTATTAGAGTGGAAAACCCAGCAGGACACATAAGTGAGAGTGCATGGGAAGCTGTTAAGTTGATAATTGAAGAAGGGAAATATCCAGCAAGGATAGAAATAGTCGGTGAGGAAGATCTCATGGCATTGCCAGCAATTATGGAGATGAAGGTGGGTGAATATCTATACTACGGACAACCAGACGTTGGCCTCGTTGAGGTCAAAATTGACAAAAGAATTAAAAGCTTTGCGAATAAAATATTAGGCCGAATGGAGGAGATAGAATGGAGATAGAAATAACAAAAGAAAGGGAAAATAGACTTCTTCATAGAACAGAAATAGAGGGAATTGTGAAATTTGAATCTGGGACACCAACCAGGAAGGATATAATAAAGTATATAGCAGCGAAAAAAAACATACCAGAGAAGCTAGTAGTGGTAAGTAAGATAGACCAAGAATACGGAGGCAGATCTGCCAAAGTTGAGATAAGGATATACGAATCCGAAAGCAAGATGAAATCAATAGAACCAGAATACATGATAAAAAGACAAGAGAAAGGGTTAAAGGAAGCAGAAAAGGAAGAAGCCAAAGGAGAGGAGCAACCGGGGGAGAAGGTGAAAGAGGGGGCTAAAGAGGAAAAGAAAGAAGGTGAGGAAGATGGCAAAGGGGAATGAAGTAATCTCAAAGTACTACCAAGTGAAAGATAACAAGATAGAATCAAGAAAGAGGACATGCCCAAAATGTGGTCCTGGAGTATTTATGGCAGAACACAAAGATAGATGGCATTGTGGAAAGTGTGGATACACAATAATGAAAAAAAGTGAGTAAAATGGTTGGGTCTGTAGAAGAACTTAGAGAGTTAGAGATACGGTATGAGAGGCAATTGGAAGAAAGAAGATTACAGCTTGAAGAAAAAATAAAAAATGAAATTGAAAGATCAAAAAGGAGGATAGCAGAAGAGAAAAATAGACTGAAAAAGCTTGAGGAGAAAGCGAAAATGGAGGGGATTGAAGAGGCAAGGAAAGAGAGTAAAAAGATAAAAAAAGATTTTGAAAATAAGATTTCTAAACTAAAGAAAAAATTTGTAAGCAGGAAAAAAGAATTAAAAAAAGAAATAATAGGTGAGTTACTTAAGGACTGATCGAAATGTTTTTCCCTTCAAAGATAGAACATGCGTCAATAATAGCTAGTAAGGACAAACTAGAAAACTTCTTGCATGAGTTACAAAGGGAAGGGATATGCCAAATTGCGAAACTTGAGAACTGGGAAGAGAATATAATAGATGAATATTCCGATGCATTAACCTTAAAGTCCGAGATAGAAAGAATAAAAGACGAACTACATCAATACAAGCCATCTCAAAAACTAAACCCAATTGAGATATTATTCCCAAAGGAGCGGATGATTGAGATAGTGGAAGACAGAAGTATTGAGGAAATAATACAAGATGTCAGGAAAGAGGTTAGCAGGCTAAAAGAGGAAATAAAAACTGACCTACCTGAGCTAAAGAAAAAATTAGAAGATGAAATGGAAAAGCTTAGAGATCTAGAAATTTTCCCAAAGGATGTTGACTTGTCAGTGTATACTAATTCTGATAAGATAAGGGTCATAACCGGGCTGATACTAACTAAAAATGAAAGCAATATTCGTGATTTACCGGGTGTGAAAATAATCAAAGAGGTGGACAAAAGAACCAGCTTCTTGGCAATCTTCTTCCTAAAAAAGGATAGCGAATTAGTTCTAAGCAAGGTACATGAGATTGGATTCAGCCCAGTGAAACCTCCTGAAGATAGAGGAAAACCATCAGACGTAAGGGCGAACATTCTTAAGAGAATTGAAGTATTGAAGGAAGAAATAAATAAGGAAAAGGAAAGGCTAGCAAAACTTTGGGAAACAAAAAACAAAAAGTTGGATATGGTCCTTGACGAAATAAACATAGTTACCTCTAGATTGGAAGCACTCGGAAGTATGGAAACTGGTTACGCGCTAGCTAGGTTGAACGTATGGATTCCGGAGAAAAATTGGAAACGATTCTTGAAACTAGTTAAGAAAGAATTGGGCAAATATTACATAATAGCGGAGGAAAAGGAAACAGCACCAACTCTTCTTGAGAATCCACAACCAATAAAAGCATTTGAGAGGATCACGGCGTTGTATGGTTTCCCAAAATACGGAAGAATAGACCCAACCCCAATACTGGCTTTCTCGTTTGCGCTTTTCTTTGGGTTTATGCTAACTGACGCTGCATATGGTTTGGCAATGATAGCGATTGGTCTCCTAGCTATGATAGGAATAGGGAGAACTAAACCTGAAATGAAAGACTTTTCATTCGTCATAATATTAAGTGGGATATTTACCCTTATACTCGGGGCTCTGTTCGGCAGCTGGTTAGGATCATTACTAACTGATATGTTCCATATCCCATACTGGATAGACCCAATGAAACAAGCAACTATCGTACTAGGAATAGCATTGATACTAGGGCTGACACACATATCCATAGGATTAACTTTAGGATTGATAGAAAAAATAAAGAAGAAAGAGTACTTGGATGCATTAAGACCATCTGTTACTATGTTGACATTTATTCTAGGACTGCTTGTAATTGTGTGTGGAGGGATCACTGGTATTGATTTGACTGGAATAGGTTTAACTCTAATAGGTATATCTATAGCACTCAACTTTGTTGGAGCATATCTCCAAAACGGTGCAATCCTTGCCGGACTGTCTATATTTGATTACACTGGTTTCTTGGGAGACTGGTTTTCATACGCTAGACTAATGTCCCTCGCCTTAGGAACTGGTGGAATAGCCCTAGCGGTAAACTTCATGGCTGGTCTAGCTAACAACATGATACCTGTTATCGGCTGGATAATCGCTTTACTGATTATAGTGCTTGGACATACTTTCAATATGGGAATAAACGCTTTGGGAGCGTTCGTCCACTCACTTAGGCTTCACTTCCTAGAGTTTTTCTCAAAGTTTTATGTGGGTGGAGGAAAACCATATTCACCGTTTCATGCTAAAAAAAGGATAATGGAGGTTAGATAAGAATGTTAGAATCTCTAAACCAGATGATTAACGGGCAAACCCTTGCTATGCTTGGTGCAGCCATAGCATTAGGGAGTGCAGGATTCGCAACAGCTATGGGTGTATACGCAGCTGGTGTTTCAGGTGCAGGAGCAGTGGCTGAGAACAAAGAGAACTTTAAGAACGCACTAGTCTTACAAGCTCTCCCACAGACACAAACAATATACGCATTCATCACTGCACTGCTAATAGCAATGGGTGCAGGGTTGCTAGGTGCAACAAAAGAAATAACAATAGCTCAAGGTGGAGTGATGTTTGGTGCAGGTCTAGTAGTGGCAATAACTGGTCTCTCAGCTATATTCCAGGGTAAGGTAGCTGCTGCTGGCGTGGCTGCAAGTGCAAAGAACAAAGATGCATTCGTCCCAAGTATTGTGTTCGCAGGACAGGCAGAAACTCCAGCAATATTCGGGTTCGTCATAGCATTGATAGTGCTCGTAGTTGGACTTGGTGTACTTGGATAGGGAGGATAGGAATGAAAGTCGTAGGTAGTATAGCTAGCCTAGAAAAGGAAATAAGAAGAAAATACGAATCTGACCTCAGGAAGCTAGAGAAGGAAGCTAAGCAGAGAATAGAAAAAATACGAAGTACAACAAGGGACAAACTAAAGGCGATAAGAGAAAGAAATAAGCCTAGGATAAATCGGATAAAGGAAACCAGCAAGAGAGCAGCGTTAAATGAAGTGAAAATGAAGTGGAAGCTAGAGTACCAAAGAGAAAAGGAAAAGATGGCTAACACCATTATAAATGAAATTAGGAAGGATCTAAGGAAGATTGCTCACTCAAAGAGTTATCTAGATTATCTGAAGAGAAAGATGCCAAAGGGCAACTTCGAAGTGTACGCAGACAGCAATTACTACCAAAAGCTATTCAAGAAGAAGATAAAGATTGACAGAAGTATAACAGGTGTTAGGCTGATTGGGAAAGATGTCGTCTATGATTTTACGCTAGAGAGTATACTGAACGCAAAGATGCCAAGGATAAAGATGGTGATCAGTAAGGTGCTCAAATGATTGCGATCCTGTTCTCATTGGCGTTTTTGGCAACGCTGGCAGGCTATGCTACCTACAGGACTATTCCCATGTCTAAATACTTGTATGCCAACGCCAGAGCCAGTGCACGAAGCAAAGACCTACTAACTAAAGAGCAACTTGAGAGAATGTGTGATGCGACAAGCTTCAACAGCTTTCTTACATACTTGAGAGATACGATATACAGCGACTGTTGCAATGTCAAAAATGCAAGGGAACTACACATTCACCTAGAGAAAAAATTAATCAATGAGATAATGGAGTTATCAAAGGACACCCCTCCTGAATTTAAAAGGGTAATAGATGCCTACATAATGAAGTTTGAAGGAAAGATGATCAAACTATTAATGAAATCTAAAATGAAGGATATTACCATTCCATCAGATGCAATATACCCTATAGGGAACCTAACGCAATCTAGGATAGACGAACTAATCAGAGCAAAAACCATTGCAGACTTTGTAGTTGCTCTTCAAAGAACTAACTTTGCAGGATTATTTGTGAAAAGTGTGCCAAAGACTTGGGAAGAAGCTGAAGAAAGGATTGATAGATTTGTAGAAAGAAGGATGTATAAGAGGATAAGAGAAGCTAAGATCCCATTCGCTAACGAATTGTTAGCTTTATGGAAGGAAAAAGCCAGGGCAAACGTAATGCTTTTAGCATTAAGGGCAAGGCTTAGGGGGGTAGATAAGGAAAAGATAAACGAGCTAATAGAATATCTTGGATTCCCTGAGCTAACTATACTAAATGAGGTCAAGATTGAAGAGATTCCAAACTTGAAAAACATCCCATTCGGAAACATTGTATCAAAGATGTGGGAAGAGATTATGAAGACCAAGGAGTTTGGTTCTCTTGAGCTAGAGATTGATAAAGAGTTTGAGAAAAGGGTTTCAACACTATCATCACTGAAGCCTGAAGGTGTATTTCCTGTATTTGAATACATGATAAAAAAGAACAATGAAAGGAAAAAACTGCAAATAATAGGAAAACTAATTGAAGAGGGGCTGAATGCTGAGGAGATAAAGAGGATGGTAATATGATAGTGCTTGGGAACCATAGGTTCGTGATATCCATGCTGCTCATGGGAATAAAGGATAGCTATGTAATACAAAATAGAGAGGAAGGATTAAGGATACTGAAGGAGATTGATAAGGATGACGTGATAATCGTCAATGCAAGCATCATTGATATCCTTCCTGAGCTTGGGGAGCTTAGTAATGTCGTAACAATCCCGGATGATACAAGATCATTTGGGAGTATAGATGATTTAAAACAGATGATAAAGTCTGCTGTTGGTATTGAGATTCAACTGTGAGGTGGAAAGAGATGGCTAAGATATCAAAAATATCGGGACCTGTCGTTGTTGCTAAAGAGATTAGAGGAGCAAAAATGTACGACGTAGTTAGAGTAGGCGAAGAAAAACTTATAGGTGAAATAATCCAACTAAGGAGAGACAAGGCTACAATCCAGGTTTACGAAGACACAACTGGACTTAGGCCTGGAGAGCCTGTTTATGAAACTGGGAAGCCACTTAGTATCCAACTGGGTCCTGGTTTGCTGAATAATATGTTTGATGGAATTGCTAGACCACTAGACAAGATAGCTGAAAAGTCAGGGGATTTCATAGCTAGGGGTATTGACGTTCCTGCATTGGATATGAAGAAAAAATGGGAATTCAAACCAACTGTGAAAAGGGGGGACAAATTATCTGAAGGGAGTGTAGTAGGAATAGTGAATGAGACAAAAGTTATAAAACACAAAATACTGTTGCCTCCAGGAATAAGTGGTGAAGTTATCGAGGTAAATGATGGGAAGATGACTGTAAACGACACCGCAGTAGTAGTGAGATCAGGAAAAAAGGAATTCAAAATAAAGTTGTTCCAAGAATGGCCTGTTAGGAGTGCAAGACCTTACAAAGAAAAAAAGTTCCCAAATATCCCATTAGTCACTGGACAAAGAATACTAGATACTTTCTTCCCTGTTGCCAAAGGAGGAACTGCAGCGATACCTGGTCCATTCGGGTCAGGTAAGACCATTACCCAGCATCAACTTGCAAAATGGTCAGATGCAGACATTGTTGTGTATATTGGATGTGGAGAAAGAGGAAATGAAATGACTGAGGTCCTTGAAGAATTCCCAAGACTTAAGGATCCAAAAACTGGGAAACCATTAATGGAGAGAACCAGTCTAATAGCAAACACATCAAACATGCCTGTGGCTGCTAGAGAAGCTAGCGTTTATACTGGGATCACAATTGCAGAGTATTATAGAGACCAAGGATATGACGTTGCATTAATGGCTGACTCAACATCAAGATGGGCAGAGGCGATGAGAGAAATATCATCTAGATTGGAAGAAATGCCTGGAGAAGAGGGTTACCCTGCTTATTTAGCTTCAAAACTGGCGGCCTTCTATGAGAGGGCTGGAAGGGTAAAGACTTTGGGAGGAAATGAGGGATCTGTAAGTGTAATTGGAGCTGTTTCTCCTCCTGGCGGTGACTTCTCTGAGCCAGTAACACAGAATACTCTAAGGATAACAAAGGTGTTCTGGGCATTGGATTCATCGCTAGCATACAGAAGACACTTCCCTGCCATAAACTGGCTGACCTCCTACAGCTTGTATGAAGGATATCTGGAAGATTACTTCAAAAAGATAGCTCAAGACTTCCCTGATCTAAAGAGAGAAGCAATGGAACTCCTGCAAAAAGAGGCTGAGTTGAGGGAGATAGTGCAACTAGTTGGTCCAGACGCTCTTCCAGAGGAAGAGAAGTTGATCCTTGAGACAACAAAGTCTATAAGAGAGGACTACCTTCAGCAGAACGCTTTCCATGACGTAGATTCTTATTGTTCATTAGAAAAACAGTATGAAATGTTGAAGACAATATTGCACTTCCACAGAAGAGCAAAAGAGGCTGTAGCAAGGGGTGTAAAGGTTGCAAAGATAGCTGTTTTACCTGTAAGGGAGAGAATAGCTAGAATGAAATACGACGCGAACCTTGTAAAAAATGCTGAGGGTATTAGAAAAGAGATTGATAAAGAGATTGGCAACTTGACAGAGGTGGTTGAATGATAACCGAATACAAGAATGTGAAGGAAGTATCTGGTCCGTTGATGGTAGTTGAAGGCGTGGAAGGGGCGGCCTATGGAGAGCTTGTGAAAGTAATAACTGGGACCGGAGAAGAAAAAATGGGACAGGTCCTGGAGACAGGGGAAGGTTACTCAGTCATACAAGTGTTTGAGGGGACTCAAGGAATAGACACAAAATCAACAACCGTTAGATTCACAGGGGAAACTGTAAGGATAGGCGTCTCGTCCGATATGCTTGGCAGAGTTCTAAATGGAAGAGGGATACCGATAGACAACGGACCAGAAATAATACCTGAAGAGAAGTTAGACATAAACGGAAATGCAATAAATCCATCCAGAAGAGACATGCCTCTGGACTTCATACAAACAGGAATATCTACCATAGATCTCATGAATACACTAGTCAGAGGGCAAAAGTTGCCTATATTCTCTGGATCCGGTTTACCTCATAACGCAATGGCATCACAGATAGCCAGGCAAGCAAAGGTTAGAAAGACAGAGGAATCGTTCGCTGTGGTCTTCGCTGCAATGGGAATAACTCACGAAGAAGCTATGTTCTTCAAAAATGAGTTTGAAAGGACAGGGTCCATAGATAACGTAGTCATGTTCTTGAACCTGGCGAATGATCCTGCGATAGAGAGAATAATCACTCCGAGGATGGCACTAACCACTGCGGAATACCTTGCATACGAACAAGACATGCATGTCCTGGTAATACTGACAGACATGACAAACTATTGTGAAGCATTAAGAGAGATAGCTGCTGCAAGGGAGGAAGTTCCAGGCAGAAGAGGATATCCAGGGTACATGTATACTGATCTAGCAACTATCTATGAGAGGGCTGGAAGGATAAGGGGTAGAAAAGGTTCTGTCACTCAGATGCCTATACTTACAATGCCGGACGATGATATTACTCACCCAATAGCTGACCTTACTGGGTATATAACTGAGGGTCAGCTTGTGTTATCTAGGGACCTACACAGAAAGGGGATATATCCACCAATGAATCCTCTACCATCTTTATCAAGGTTAATGAAGAACGGTATTGGGAAGGATAAAACAAGGGAAGACCATGCAGATGTTTCAAATCAAATGTACGCTGCATATGCACAGGGTATAGAGATTAGAGAGCTTGTGGCAGTTATCGGAGAGGAATCCCTAGGTGAGGTTGACAAGATATACTTGAAATTTGCTGATGAATTCGAAAGAAGATTCATAAACCAAGGATACGAGGAAGAAAGATCATTGGAAGAAACATTGGATATTGCATGGGACTTACTAGCTATGCTGCCTGAGACAGAGTTAAAGAGAATTAGAACAGAATATCTAGAGAAATATCATCCAAAAACATTCAAAAAGGGTAAAAAGAAACTAGCTGTTGAAGAGAGATTTGCAGGTGAGGGAATAGAAAGCCTTGGGGCTGACCTGATAGACCTTGGAGGAGTATTAAAGAAGAAAAGGAAACCTAAGGTGTGAGAATGAGAATAAAGCCTACAAGGATGGAGCTGCTCAAGACGAAGAAGAGGTTAAAGCTAGCTGAGAAAGGGCACAAGTTGCTAAAGGAAAAAAGAGATACTCTAGTGATGGAATTCTTTGAAACACTTAAGGAGATAAAAGAACTTAGAGAGTCGCTTGGAGAAAAATTGTGGGAAGCTGATAAGCAACTAGTATTAGCAGAGGCGTATCAGGGAGAACATGACGTAGAAAGACTAGCAATTGGCCTTGCCGGGAATACAATTGTATCATTCAGAACAAAAAATATTATGGGGGTAAAGGTTCCGGAGCTAGAAAAGTTAGTGATAGAACCAGAGTGGTACAGTTTGATGTCTGCATCCACTTATCTTGAATCGGCTGTTAGCTTGTATAGGCAAGTAACCCCAGATTTCATTAAATTGGTGGAGTTACAGTTGAAACTAAAAAAGTTGGGAGATGAGATAAAAAAGACAAAAAGGAGGGTGAACGCCCTAGAGTATATAACAATCCCAGTCCTAGAGGACATAAAGAAGGAAATAGCCTTCAAGCTGGAAGAGATGGAGAGGGAAAACTTTACAAGGCTAAAGAAGATAAAAGCAAAGGCGGAGAAGAGAAATGAAGCCAGCTGAGCGCAAAGAGCTTATACTACTGTTAGCGGGCCAGATTGCTAGTCTAGTTATGATACTTGGATTTTTCATATTTCTGTATCTAATTTTCCATTCAATCGGATGGTTGTGATTAAAAGAGTATAAAACGAGAACTAGAAAGCCTTAAATAAACCTGATTTGTAATTTCATATCATGGAACGAATCAAAACAGGAATAATAGGCCTTGACCAACTAATAGATGGTGGATTTCCCAGAGGAAGCTCAATATTGGTCACTGGTTCTGCTGGAACTGGGAAAACAATATTCGGATTGCAGTATTTATACAGAGGAGCAAAAGCTGAAAAGGAGGCAGGGATACTAGTCCAAGCTGAAGAATTTGATCAAACTTTATCCTGGTATTCTGAGGAATTTGGTTGGGATCTTGGGCGAATGCAAGACTTGGGATTACTAGCAATATTCTCTTTCCATCCAAAGGATTACGGCAGGTTTATGCCCCATACAATAGAAGGTGACGTGATAAGAAAGCTAGAGGCAATAATAAACAGCATAGGCGCGAAGAGACTTGTAGTTGATTCAATAACTCCAATATCCCTAGCGATAAAGGATGTCAGCGATTATAGATACTCACTCTATCTTTTCTTAGATTTCCTTAAAAAGCGGGGAATAACATCAGTGCTAATAGCAGAAGAAAAAACAAGAAAGGTAACTAAATTCGGGGTGGAAGACCATCTAGTTGATGGTATAATAAGAACAAGAAAAATAGAAACATCTGACGGGACAGTGGTAACAGAGGCAAAGGTTGAAAAAATGATAGGAACAGATTTTGTTGAGAGATGGTATCCTGTAAAGGTGTCTCCAAAAGTTGGTTTCTCATTCAAACCCTTCTAGTTCTATCATCATACCATATAGCCAAAAGGTATATCCCCAAAATAAAAACAAAACTAACTATCCATAAAGAGAAGTGGACTAATTCAAAATTTTTACTAACAGCTATAGACACTGCTATCCTTACCGCATTCCAGATTGGAAAGATGATACACGCTAAAAGACTAAATAAAACCCTAGTTTGTAGTCTAAGGATTGTAGAAAGGAGCAATGCAAGAACGATGGCAATTGATATTATGCCTGTGCAATCTGGAGAGACATAAAACTGATTGGAGGTTATTATACTATCTCCATTAAGCTCTGCATCAACGCCTATTGCTAGAACCAAGTTATAGGCCAATCCTGCGACTGCCAACTGCAACGGATACAATGGCAGGATTCTTAGGATAATAAAAAACAAAAGAGTCAATACCACAAACCTCTTAAAATCCATTACCATGGGACCTCCTTCATGCCAATAAGGTAAGCAAATATATTTGAGATAAGATGGATAAACACAGTTGTTACAAGTATTATAAGCAATACAGTTAAGCTTGGAAGATGAGCCACCCCAAACATCTCACCTATATACACAAAGAAAAATCCTCCAAAGACAAAATCCCATTGATCTAAGAAAGGAGCTAACTCTCCACTTTTAAGGTTTAATCTCCTCTTGACAAAGCTCCCAACTACGTCACCAGTCATTGCACCAAATGCCAACAGAACACCAGTCCACATTGATGGAAATCCAATAATGCTAAACTGGATGATCGCATATACAGACCCAGATAAGAATCCTATCAAAAATCCCTCTATTGTCTTGCCCTTTCCTAGTATGGGTCTGCCATCAAAGAAATTTTGGCCCTGATCTATCCTTGTCTTACCCCTAAATATCACTGCTGCCGCATTAGCTATATAGGCAGGCATTATGTACAATATGGCAGTAACAAGCATTGAGTAATCCATGTTATTTTATTGTTCAAATCCCATTTAAATAAGGATGGGAGTTGAGATAAAAAAGAGCATAAGAGACCTGATGGAAAAAAATGGGATAGAAAAACTTAACCCTGTTCAGGAAAGAGCTATTGAGACTGGGTTTCTAGAAAATAGATCAAACCTAGTCGTAGCCAGCCCAACAGGATCTGGGAAAACGTTCATTGCTGAAATGGCAATCCTGGATAGTAGGAAAGCTGTATATACTTGCCCACTAAAGGCAATAGCAACAGAGAAATACAAAGAATTTCAATCCATGGAAAGGATGGGAAAAAGGATTGCAATAAGTATAGGCGATCTGGATTCAAGTGATCCATGGTTAGGAAAATACGATGTCATTGTAACAACTAATGAGAAGCTAGATTCATTAATGAGACACAGAGCGCAATGGATAAAAGATGTTGACCTTCTCATCGTAGATGAAATACACCTAATAGATTCTGACAGAGGTCCAACAATAGAATCAATAATAATGAAGTTCAAGTATATGTTCCCAAAAACACAGATCATAGCGCTCTCAGCAACAATACCAAACGCAGAGGAAATTGCTGATTGGCTTAATGCACAAATGGTAAAAAGTAATTGGAGACCAGTCAAATTAGTAAAGGGAGTATATCTAGACGGGATACTGGAAACAACAGATGGAACAATTGAAATAGAACCTAGCAAGGACCCTTTGAACGCAATAGTTAAGCATTTCCTAAATGAAGGAAAAAACATGCTGATATTTACACAAACAAGGAAAGGTGCAGAGGCAACAGCGGAGAGGTTAGGTAAAATAGCAAAAAATTACGATTTTGAAGAATCTTTAGCTAAAAAGGTTTTGACTGCAGTGAACCCTCCAACAAAACAATGCATGAGATTGTCAAAATGTCTGTCAATGGGAACTGCCTTTCACCACGCTGGACTGGTAGCAGAGCAAAGGGAGATTGTGGAAGATGCGTTTAGAGATGGAAAGATCAGACTAATATGTGCCACTCCAACCCTTGCAATGGGTGTGAATCTGCCAGCCGACGTAGTGATAATGAAGTCTCTAGTTAGATATACACCAAGGGGATTAATCAGATTACCAAAAAGAGAATTCTTTCAGTGTGGTGGACGAGCTGGAAGACCAGGTTACTCAGAAAAGGGTCTGGCAATACTAATAGCAAGATCAGAAAATGAAAAGGAGATACTATGGGAAGAATACATAAACGGAGAACCAGAAACGGTCTACTCTCAGTTTAGCAAGGAACCTGTTTTGAGAAGCCATGTTTTGTCCGCTGTGGCGATGCACATAGCTCATGATTATCAACGATTAAATGCCTTGTTTATGAACTCCTTCTTTGCCCATCAATACGGAGATCCAGACTATCTCATGAATAAAATAAGGAGTGTTGTGGAAGAGCTAGCAAGATGGGGATTCGTTAATATTGGAGAAAAGATAACTCCAACTAGGCTTGGGGCCAGAGTGAGTGAATTATACATAGATCCATACTCTGCTAGGAAATTGATTAATTCCTTCAGTAGAGATATGGGAGAACTTGGTTTCATTTATGCTGTAGTTGATACAATTGAAATGAGTCCATACCTATCTGTAAAGAAAAAAGAAGAGGAGGACATGTGGGAGCTAGCCCTACTAAATGAAAACGAACTTGGGTTTGAGGTAACGTCCCTTGGGTTTGAAGACTATCTGCTGTTAGACAAGATAAAAACTGCGCTAATGATAAAGGACTGGATAAATGAAAAGACAGAAGAGGAGATACTAGAAAAATACAATGTTGCACCAGGGATATTGAGGGCGTATATATCCAATGCCGAGTGGATGGCGTATTCTGCCTCTGAACTAGCTAGACTCGTAGGTAGTGAAAAGGAAAAGGAGTTCAAAAAACTGATGACAAGAATAAGATATGGAGTAAAGGAAGAATTATTGCCGTTGATTGCTGTGAGAGGTATTGGGAGAATAAGAGCTAGAAGATTGTACAATCTAGGCGTAAAAAAGGTGGCTGATATTAGAAAGATTAAAAAGGATAAATTGGAAAAGATTATTGGAAAGAAATTAACAAGGGAGATGCTAAATGATTGAAACAATAATAAGCTGGCTCATAAACTTCATATTCATATCTGTTGTCATAGCAAGTGCTGACGCAAAAAGAGGATATAGGCTAGACGAGCATCCAAACTTAACAGTGTTCTTGGCATTCATAATACCAACTGTACTAGAAATAATTAGTTTAAGCTTGTACGGGAAGCCATTTCTATGGCTGATCTTTAGCTAGCTTCCGCCCATCCCATTAATGTCCTCAACGCATCTGCGCGCTTGACCAGCTTATCTCTCTTTGCTTCAAGCTTTTCAATTAAACCATCAACAACAGATCTGCTAAAGTCCATTCTCCTTTCTACTTCCTTATCAAGCAGTTCTCTTCTCTTACCTATCTTGCTAAGCCTCGCTTCCTTTAGCCTTGCTCTGTATTCTGCACTTTTAACAAAAACCTCTAATCTTTTTCTCCATTCTGGCATATGCATTAGATGAAATGGTGGTCTTACTAACTCATACACCTCTCTATACTCTCTGTCCTTCAACAACTTCATTCTATGCTCCCAGTATAGTGGGTCCATGGCTACCTTAACCATCTTGCCTGGCGTAGTCTGAAGTCTGTTTCTCCTACGCTTTGCCTCAGCCAATTGCTTGTCTAGTTTGGCTAGCTCCTTTTCTACTTCATCAAGCTCCTGTCTAAGCTTTTCCTTAGTTGGATAAATAAGCCTTGGCCAGTTTCCCTTGTGCTCTCCTATCTTTATTATCCCTCCTGTCTCTAGATATGTTTCTACTGCCTTCTTCCTCTGCATAAATCCCTCTGCCCATGAGGCTGGTAAATATTTTTCCAGATCAGACTTGTTCGTTATTAATCTCATCCTACAAACTAACGAAAGTATTATTTTTAACTATTGTCTAGAAAAACTAGGTGATTTTAGATGATGCCTGGAATGAATCCAAGACAGATGCAAGCCATGTTCAGACAGCTAGGAATAAAAACGAAGGACATAGCTGCAAAGGAAGTAATAATAAAAACAGATGATGGAGATATAATAGTAAAAAATCCAAAGGTTACAGAAATAGATATGAAAGGGATAAAGACATTTCAGATAACTGGAGAGATTGGCGTAAAGACGATAACAGAAGAAGATGTAAAATTTGTTATAGAGCAAACAGGAGTAAGTGAGGAAGAAGCCAAGAAGGCGCTGGAAGAGACAGGTGATGTAGCAGAGGCGATATTACGTCTCAAGGGCTGAAGTAGCTGACATCTACTATATATCCATACGCTCTTGTGACCTTTGCCGTGAAGCTCACTTCCTTCTCGCCATGGGTTATAACATTATCCACTACATACGTAGAATTGTCTATATCCACCTTTACTTTGGAAAGATAGTATGAATCTATGACATTAAATTCGCTTGATACTGCTTTTTCCAACTCGTCCAGTCTAGACGGCTCTGCCTTAACTATTAAATAGCTAGCATTTGAAGTGTTGTCTAAACTGACAGTTGCATTCCATCTATCCCCAAGCTCTGTTTCGTTTATTTTTGTTAGATCAAGTCCTGAAACATCGGCTTTAACCACTGCAAACTCCTCAGAGACAACATTACCTGTAACTGGTGTGTACTCTGTCTCTGTTTCAGGTATGAAAAACGGTGTCCCTCCTATAGCAATGGCTCTCCTTATGCTAGGTCCAGATTTTTCCAGATAGACTGTAAATTGATTCTCACCTAGCCTTGTCCCAGGATAAACAAATGTTAGTGTGTTTTTTGGAATGTTCAGCACTACATCTCCAGATTCTCCTGAGAATGTGGCATTATCTGGAAGAGTTACATCGGCAGGGGCAAATGCTGATGCTATTGATAAGTTCAACAGTCTAGTTATAAGGTAATAGACTCTTCCAATATCTGACGAATTTGTTAAGTTTACCATTATATCAAAACGGTAAATGAAATTCTCATTGTCAGACTCGCTTCTACTGACATTTACTCCACTAACCCCAAGAGATCTTATTTGTTTCGCTATTGCATCTCTGGAGCCAAAATCAGAGTATGCAACGACAAGCAATTCTGGTGATATGCTGGTTACATTCCCGGTAACTGAAGCCTTATAACTCTCTATAGCCTCTATTATGGTCACCGTGTTATTGTCCTCCTCTAGTTGTGGGTTCTTTGATGGGGAATGCCTGAGAACATAACTCAATGGCCATAATACGCTAAGGGCCGCAATAACTGCTACAAATAGTATCCACTTTGTTCTCTTGTTCATACTCTCACCTACATTGTTTTGAACCCTTATATTTAAATAGTCCCAGGTTCAAAAAGATAACCTCGGAGGGTTATATATGAAAGTTGAGGCAGGAGATGTAGTAATAGTGGACTTTACAGGGAAGATAAAGGGAGGAGACATAATAGACTCAAGTAACCCGGAAATAGCTAAAAAGCTCGGTAGAGAAGGAAGGCCACTTGTGGTGGTTGTAGGCAAAGGAAACTTGATAAAGGGATTAGAAGAGGCAATAATTGGTTCTGAAAAGGGAGAGAGTAAAACTGTGGAAATACCTCCTGAAAAGGCTTATGGGGAAAGAAATCTTGGATTGGTCAGAGTTGTCCCATTAACCGCATTTAAAAACGCAGGAATAGACCCAAAACCAGGAATGGTTGTTGATGTGGATGGTTACCCTGCCAGGGTTTTGAGTGTATCAGGAGGAAGGGTGCAAGTAGACTTTAATCATGAACTTGCAGGTAAGACCCTTGTTTTTGATATAACTATAAAAGATATAATAAAAGATGAAAAGGAGAAGGTAAAGGCCCTAACTGAGAAATACTTTAACAACGCAAAAACCAATGTTGGCAAAGAGATAACAGTGGAGATAGATGCAAACACGGCGGGAAAAGGATATCTAGAGAGAAAGGCCTCTTGCCTTAAAGAGCTAATGAGCCTTGGAAAGCCTGTTAAGTGGATAGAGATATATAAATACCAGTAGAAAGGTTTTTAAATGAAGGAACTAAGAATAATAACGCTCATTCTAGGGGGGCTAACATGGAAGAGAGCAGGAAAGGAACTACTACTATAGGTTTGGTATCAAAAGATGGTGTGGTTCTGGCATCAGAGAAAAGGGCCACCATGGGTTACCTAGTGGCAAATAAGGAAACAAAGAAGATATTCAAGGTACAGGATCATATATGGATAACAACAGCTGGAAGCGTTGCAGACGCGCAAAAGTTAGTCAGGATAATGAAAGTACAAACAAATTTGTATCAGATAGAAAGAGAGGTTCCAATGAAGGTATTCGCAGCTGCAACATTGCTTAGTAATATTCTAAATGAGAACAGAATTTTCCCATATTACGTCCAATTGCTGATGGGAGGATATGACACAGAGCCTAGGCTGTTTTCCTTGGATGCTCTAGGTTCTGTACTTCCTGAGAAGTATGTGGCAACAGGATCAGGCTCACCCATAGCTTATGGAGTACTAGAAGAGGGCTACAAAGAGACAAACACAACAAAGGAAAACATGAAATTGGCCTTGAGAGCTTTGAAGGCTGCAATGGAAAGGGATGTAATGTCTGGAAACGGGGCCGACATTGTAGTGATAAAGAAGTCCGGATTCCAGGAGTTTAGTTACACTAGAAAGGATCTAGAAAAGATATGAAAAAATTTCTGAGGTGGAAGCATGGATTTTTCCAGCCTAGAGGCTAGGATAAACGAGTTAATGCCTAGTAGTGCTGAAATAACGAAGATCTTCCCAGAAGGTAGCGAGATAATAATATTGACAAAAAACCTAGAGGAATTGATAGAGGATGAAAGCATAGTCAGGAGTATAGCTTCAGAATTAAAGAAGAGAGTGCATGTTAGAGGGGACCCATCCATTAGGAAGGATCCTGAAAAGGCTAAGGAGATAATACTTGATATAGTTCCAAAAGAGGCGGAAATTGGGGATATGTTCTTTGTCCCAGAAAGTGGAAAGGTTTACATAGAAGCTAAGAGGCTTGGGTTAGTAATAGGAAAACATGGACAAAACCTAAAGGATATTGCTATAAAAACCGGCTGGATTCCTGAATTGTGGAGATCACCAAACAACCCGTCTCCAACCTTAACCGGAGTAAGACACACAATAGTCAAGCATGCAAAGGAAATTGAAAAATTCCTAAAGAAAACAGGGGAAAGGATATACTCAGACATTGGAGAACTACAATGGGTGAGGATAACCCCGCTCGGAGGAGCTAGAGAGGTTGGAAGATCTGCATTCCTGCTTGAAACAAATAATTCAAAGATCCTGTTAGACTGTGGGGTAAATGTAGCTAGTAGGGAAAGGGCATATCCTATGCTAGATTCTATAAATTTCCCACTTGATGAGTTAGATGCGGTGGTGATATCCCACGCTCACCTTGACCACGTTGGCTTTGTTCCATATCTATACAAATATGGATTTGAAGGTCCAACTTATTGTACACCTCCAACTAGAGACCTAAGCGTCTTGTTGATGATGGATTATATTGAGGTCACAGCAAGGGAAGGAAGAGATCCACCATACGGTAAGGATGACATAAAGGAGTTTGTGAAGCATTGTATAGTAAAGGAGTATGGAGAAGTCACTGATATTACTCCTGACATAAGATTAACATTCCATAACGCCGGGCACATACTTGGTTCCGCTGCAGTGCATTTGCATATCGGGCAAGGTTTCCATAACCTTCTCTATACTGGGGACTTCAAGTTCGGGTACACTAGATTATTTGACATGATAGACACCAGGTACCCAAGGATAGAAACGCTGATAATGGAGTCTACATACGGAGGACCTCAGGATATACAGCCACCTAGATATACTAGTGAGAGAAACCTGATATCAACTATACTCGAGACAACAAGCAATGGTGGGAGCGTTCTTGTTCCTGTGTTCTCAATTGGTAGGGCCCAAGAGATAATGCTAGTATTAGAGGAATATGCAAGAAAGAATGATTGGGACATACCAGTGTATATAGATGGGATGATAAAGGAGGCATCTCTTATACACACAGCCTATCCAGAGTATATGAAGAGGTCTGTTCAGAAAAGAATACTGCACGATGACTCACCGTTTGATTCAGATATATTCATAGAAGTGGACAAGAACAAGAGGGATCAAATAACAGAGGAAGGTTATTCTGTGATACTAGCACCGTCTGGTATGCTTACAGGAGGACCAAGTGTTGAATATTTCAAAAAGATGGCTGAGAATGAAAAGAATGCCATTGTGTTTGTGGGTTACCAGAGTGAGGGTTCGTTAGGTAGGAGAGTACAGAGCCTAGGAATGAACTCAAAGGGCAAAGAGATACCAGTGACCATAGACGGGAAGACTGTGGCATTAAAGATAAACATGAGGGTTGAGACTGTTGAAGGTTTCTCAGGTCACGCAGATAGGAACCAATTGCTTAGCTTTTTCAAGAAATTGACTCCAAGACCACAGAAGGTTTTGGTTGTCCACGGTGAAGAGAAGAAGGCGTTAGCACTGACAAGGAGTATAGAAAAGGCGAGAGTTGAGGCAGATGCACCAAGGACCCTTGACTCTGTAAGACTGAGGTAGTTTTTTATAATTCCCCACCATGAAAATAATAGGTGGGAGAATGGAATACAAACTTGTGTGTCCTAAATGCTTTTCAGAAACAGGGGCAAGTATTGCCCTAGAAGAGAAGGCAGGTTATTTTTTATGTCCTAAATGCCAGACAATATTCTCACATGAGAACGGTGAGTTAAAGGCGTTAGAATGATAGGGATAATTGTCTCAAAGGCAGATGTTGTTGGCAGGAATGCTCTTCCTATACTGCTAGATAAAGGTTTTAAGCCAGAGGATAGGTTTTTGATTAAAAATGATGTGGTTGTGATAGAAAAGGATGAGGATGTTCTATACATATCTGGTCTGGACGAGATAGCAGAAGAGATGGCAATCGATTATTTTATAGTCATCTCTAGACACAAGGCAGAGAGAGGGATAAAGACACTGAGTGTTCATCCCACTGGAAATTTCGGTGATGCAAGATATGGGGGGAGAGAAAGAGAATTACAAATGACATTTGCAAACGGAATGAGGAATGTATTCCTAGAAATGTTATCAAGACAACCAAGTGAATACACAGTAACCCTAGAGGTTACCCACCATGGTCCCACAGAATTCAAAACCCCTATGTTTTTTGCAGAAGTCGGATCCACTGAAAATGAATGGAACGATCTGAATGCAGTGACTGTACTTGTGGAATCCATATTAGCTGGTGTAAATAGAAAAAAGAAGGCTGAAGTAGCTATTGGATTTGGCGGAGGTCATTACGCTCCCAAATTCACACCCATGGAGGAAAACATAGCATTCAGCCATATATGTCCAAAATATAACGCTGACAAACTTGATTTAGAATTGGTTAGACAGATGGTTGAAAAAACAAGTGATGGTGTTGATCTAGCAATGATAGATGAAAAGGGGCTAAAAGGAAAACAGAGAGTAATGATAAAAGGATTGTTGGAAGAAATAGGGATTGAATTTGAGAAAGTCTAATTTCTAACGCTTATTCAACGCGGGGGTGCCGGAGCCTGGTCAAACGGGCTGGATTCAGGATCCAGTGGCTTAGGCCTGCGCGGGTTCAAATCCCGTCCCCCGCACTAAACCGTCGCGTCGGTTTACGCCGCGGACTACGCAAGGTAGGCCTTCGCGAGCCGACGTATCGTCGGTGAGATAGGTGGCCTTGTGCC
>CAZZDL010000009.1:0-30942 GCA_964652335.1 Microcaldota archaeon | reverse complement strand
TACTAATAGCCCGAGGGTGAAGCTCTGAATCACTTCCTTAAATGCGCACAGCCAATGTTCGTTTTCTTTTTGCTTTTTGAGAAGTAGCGGTAGCTCTAAGGATTATTAACAAGATTGACTAAAATTCAAAAGGGGTAGTGAGCAGGGAGCTTCGCTAGAGGAGACACCCACGGTTTCTCCCTCTACCTCTTCCCTTGGTTGTAGGGTAGAAGGAGGTTCACGGGTTGTCCCTCTGGTGAGGAAGTTCTGCCCACCCGCCGCTGTTGCGGTCTGCAAAAGGCTGGAGACAGCCGCCTGGGAGCAGAAACGGTACCAGGCAAAGCCATTAACCAATGAAGCCCGCTGAGGGGCTTTGTCTGGATGAAACGTGCCCAGGTGCAGGGCAACGGGTGCAAGGAGTTTTCCGCTTAGTCCAATGCTCCCTTAATACAGAAGGCAGACTACAGCTCACTGCCCCTCTACTGCTCGTTTTATGTATCAGAAAGAAATAGAGATGCCTTCCCTTAAGTTAACTAACCCCGCCTGCCTTCGGCAGGTTTACCCAGTCTTGTCCCTGCGGGGCGTTACTAAAGGCCTACCTTGTGTAGTCCGCTCCCGCGAGCCGGAGCATGCGGCTCTATGCAGGGGGAGGGATAAAGCCTTTTACAAAAAGCCTTGGGAAAACTAGAATCCCTACATGGGGCATAAAGCCCCATATGCAGGGGGAGGGATTCGAACCCTCGCAGGCCTAAGCCAGTGGATCTTGAGTCCACCCCGTTTGACCAGGCTCCGGCACCCCTGCGTTTTGGATTTAAAAATTGGGTTGTAGTTGTAAAGACGGGCTTTTAGTCAAACAAAGCTATTCCAGATGCAACGTTCTGGGATTCTTGTTCAATTGCAGTTTTCACTAGCTCGTATTCGCTTCCTTCTATTGAAACACCACCAGCGTCTAGGATCTCTTTTTCATGCTGGTTGAAGAATTCATCTGGAGCACTTACATATAAATAGTATGCGTTTTCGTCTGCGTTTAGTACTTTACCTTCTCTTATAGTATATCCGTTTCTAGCGAAGTGGTCTTGTTTTACTACGTTTTGTAGTTTTCCATAGTTTGCTTTTTCAAATTTGTATACCTTCACAGCCATTCCATCACCTCAAGCGACATATCTTTTTTTAATTCTACCTTATATTTCTTTTGCTTGTTTCTAAATTGCTTTCTTTTTATACAAATAGTTACGATTTATTTCATTTTTTCTATTTTCCTCCTGAGCTTTTTGGCATTCTCCCTTCTTTTCTTTCCCCACAATCTTTCTGCAACCTCGCTGAAGAAAGGCTTTTCCAATAGCTTAAGAGCTACTTCATACCACGCTTTAAGATCACCATCATATACCTTCATATCTTTTAACTCTTGGTATACTATGTGTGTCTTTTCAAAGAAACTATCCTTACCAAAGTTAGCTATGTCTGCATCCCTCATTAATTTATGGAGCTCATTTTTTGGTTCTGTTTCGACCCTAGTTGCTAGTATTAAATCTTTTATCTTTTCAATTCTCTCTTTATTAAAACCATATTTGGACAATATTTTTTCTGCAAGTTCAGCACCTCTCTCTTCATGATCGTTTAACCCATTTATACAACCGATGTCATGGAGGTATCCTGCTATTATTAGGTTTTCTTTGTCTTCACCAGTTATTCCTGCCGCTTCTATTAGCGTTTTCATAGAGTTAACGAAATCTTTAGTGTGTTCAAAGTTGTGATAGATTAACTTCACTTTTGCATTTAGAAAAAGTTTCTCAACTTCTTTTTCAAGTTCCTCTATAGAAAATGTCTTTTGTTTGTTACTAACCATGTTTTACCTTTTATGCGCAGATTTATAAAAAGCCTATTCTTTGCTATGTAACTTTTAAGATAAGAATGAATAGAATAAGAATTGCCTGATAGTTTTTATTCTATGAAGACATGAAGTAAATAGAAGGTGTTTAGAATGAAAGTAAAGGAGATTATGACAAAGAAGGTTTTCACATTAAAGCCAGAGGATAGTTTAGCAGACGCGATAAAGCTGTTTAGAAGAAAGAAGATAACAGGCGCACCAGTACTAGATAATGGCAAGCTAGTAGGGATAATAACTGAGAAGGATATCCTGACTTCTTTTGCGCTTCCAGAATCTCCAAGCCCGGTGTCTCCTCCTCCTTTTGATTTCATTGAAGCTATGCTAGAGATGAAGATGAGCGAGTGGGATCTAGAAAGGGCATTGGAACGAATTAAAGAAGGAAGGGTTGAAGATGTTATGACTAAAGACGTAATAACAATAGATCCAGATGCAGACGTCTCAGACGCAGTTAATTTGATGACAGAACACAATATAAACAGGATTCCAGTGTTGAAGAACGGCAAGCTAGTGGGAATTGTCACTAGACAAGATTTGTTGAAGGCGTTGTAGGCTGTTTAAAGCCCCATACGCCCCCGGGGGGATCGAAAGGGAAACCACCAGCGGGTTTCCTCTACCTTCCTGCAATCACTAGAACCCCCACATGGGGCATAAAGCCCCATAAGCCCCGGGGGGGATTCGAACCCCCGACCTGCGGTTCTCCCGAACCGGGCGCCAAGGCATAGCCCAAAGCGCCAACCGATTTTGCGGTTGTACGAGACCGCCGCTCTACCAGCTGAGCTACCGAGGCACTTTCTGTAATTATTCAGGTGTAAATTTTGTCTAAACAGGGATATAAAAATAAGTACTGATTTCCTACGCAGCTAATATTAGAGAGTAAACTATCACCATCGCTGAACATGACATCACTGGAATTGTGAAATTGTCGTCTGGCCCTCTAAGATATGCCTCTGTGAGCATACCAACAATGCTACCAAAGAAAGCAAGAAGGAATGCAGTCTCTGTGGAAAACTCTATCAGCATGAACACAAACAATCCGACGAATGCTACTAAGAACCCCAGACTAGTTCCCTCATAAGTTTTAGTTTTCGTTCGAGGCAGCCTTCTCTTTCCAACTATCCTTCCAAGACCAGTGGAAACAGAATCGCCTAACGCGACAACTAACAGAGAGCTAGACAAGATTATTCTAGGTACTCCTATCAGTCCAAATATAGCTAGGATGAATACTAGTCCGTAAAAATACCAGATGGCTCCCTTTCCTATTGGTCTTCCCTTTCTTTCTGCCTTTTCTATCAACCAGTTAAGGATAGGATATTTCTTTCCCTTTGAGATCTTTTTTGACAGGTGTATAGTAACACCAAGCAGTAATACTGCCAAGACCAATGATATCTCTACGGGCAGCAAATAAACCAAACCAGCAATTATTATCCCGTTAAGGCCGTGAACAAAGAATTTCCTGAATGTCTCCTGATGCATGTCCTAATTATTCAACCAATTTTTATAAATGAGTATGTTTCTAAATAGGCTGTTTAGGTGGCATGTATGGAGTTCCCGAAAGAGAAATTCTCGGAATGGTATCAGGAAGTATTAGAGAACGCAGAGATAGTTGATAACAGATACCCTGTGAAAGGGTGCCTTGTCTGGAGACCATTTGGATTCAAATTGCGAAAACTTGTTAGCGATTACCTTAGAGAGTTACTAATTAGCACAGGACATGAGGAAACCTTATTTCCCACACTTATACCAGAAAATGCGTTGAAGAAAGAGGAAGAACATGTGGAAGGATTCAAGGCTGAAGTCTTTTGGATAACTCATGGAGGAGACACCCCGTTGGATATAAAGTTAGCTTTGAGACCAACAAGCGAGACAGTCATATACCCTATGTTTGCATTGTGGATACGAAGTCATGCGGACCTTCCTTTGAAGGTATTTCAGGTAGTCAGTACATTTAGATACGAGACAAAGCACACTAGGCCGTTGATAAGGCTTAGAGAGATAACTACTTTCAATGAGGCCCACTGTGCATTTGCGAGTAACGAAGACGCAGAGGCCCAGATGGAGTTGATAAATAAGTTATATTCAAAATTCTGGGAGGAGCTTGGTGTTCCATTCCTTATTGTTAAGCGACCTAACTGGGATAAATTCCCTGGAGCAGATTACACAATATCATTTGATACAATAATGCCCAGTGGAAGGACCTTACAGATAGCTACGTCTCATAATCTTGGTGTAGGATTCTCAAAAACATTTGATATAACATTTGAAGATGAGGAAGGAAACCAGAAAAGGCCATATCTAACTTGTCATGGCATATCTGACAGAGCAATAGCAAGCCTTATAGCTGTCCATGGAGACGATAGGGGGTTGGTTTTACCTTCAAAGTTTGCTCCAGTTCAAATAGTTATTGTTCCGATAATATTCAAGGGCCATGAGGAAGAGGTATTATCTGCAAGTAGACAGGTCTACGAGCAATTAAAGGACATGTATAGAGTCGTCCTAGATGACGAAGACGACACTCCAGGAAACAAATTTTATAAATGGGAGCTCAGAGGAGTTCCAATAAGGATAGAGATAGGCCCGAGGGATTTGAAGGACGATGCGGTGACAGTGGTCAGAAGAGATAATTTTGAGAAAACCAAAGTCAAGCTGGCGGAGCTGCCTAACACAATACCAAGAATTTTTGAAAGCATAGACCAAGCTATTAAGGATAATGCCAGAAAGGAGTTTGAGTCTAGGATAATAAATATTTCAGACATTAACGAGCTGTCTGCATGGGATGGCAAGCCAGTTGTCATTAGAGCGCCAATATGTGAAAACGAAGAGTGTGCAAAGGAAGTTGAGCTAAAGCTAAACAAGGAGTTTAGGGGAACAGAAATCAAGAAGCAAGGAAAAGGAAAATGCATAATCTGCGGTAAACCAGCCAGATACTCTGGCATCTGGAGTAATGCTTACTAACGGAATGGACTCTTCATTTTTGGTTTTCTTTCTTTTAGCTGAGCGTTAAATCCTTCAAGTATCTTGTTAGCATGTGAGCCATTAAACTCTTTAACACCTTTTACCACTGCCTTTTTCAGTTCGCTAATATCTATCTTGTGTTTAGAATGAACAGGATGCTTCATTATCTGGAGAACTAGTCTCCCAAGACCCCTCCCTACGCTTTGAAGATCTCTTACTCCTCTTTGCCCAGTTTCTATTATTCTAGCCTCTTCATCTACTATCCACAATCCCTTATCATTTAAAGCAAAATTCTCTAACTTTATGTCATCATATATTATATCATTCATTGCAAGTAAGCTAACCCACTGAGAAATTGTCTCTACAGTTTCCAGGAGGTCTTTCTTTGATGGAAACTGTATCTCACCCAAATTCTTTGGTGGATACACCATTTCATATACATCTATCCTTACTGGTAGCGGCTCTGACTTTTTGCTTGGTGCTACCTTTAGTTTATCGTCTATCCTTGATGCTTTCAACCTAGGAACTCTCTTTATCAAAGCTCTCATCTCATCAACCAACATTTTGTCTAGCTTTTTAGCTTCTTCATCTAAATGTCTTTCCGTGGTGTACATAGGGATTTTGTATACAGATCTAGATTTTTCCACACCGATAACCTGCCTTCTTAGTCCAGGTGAAGCGTATTTACCTCTTCTTCCTTTCACTTTAGGTAAAAAGTATATATGTTTTGGATTTGATGCAGTTCCGGCTAGTCCCCAGTCACTTGCTTTTACCCCAATTAATCTCCAGTTTGGATTTTCCTCAGCAACCCTTTCTATCTCTGAAGGAAGTCCAGTTTTCTTTATTTGTTTTGGCCTCAAAGGCTGTATCTCCTTTGCAGACTTTATCACTTTTTTCTTAGCCATTTTCCTCAATCTTTTAAAATAACTTAGGATATAATAAACTAGCGTTTGTTTCACTGAGTCAAGCGTTCTGGTAGAGGTGTTCTCATGGATTTAGATACCAAACTGGATACAGAGGAAGATGTCAAGAGATACTGGGAGGAGAAAGGCATAGAGAAGAAAGCGCTTCGCCTTAGAGAGGATGGTCCGAAGTATTATTTCCTAGACGGCCCCCCTTATGCAACAGGTAGTATACACATGGGAACAGCATGGAACAAGATATTGAAAGATTACTATCTTAGATTCTGGAGAATGAGAGGATACAATGTCTGGAGCCAGCCAGGGTATGACACCCACGGGCTCCCAACAGAGATAAAGGTTGAAAAGAAATTGAACTTAAAGAATAAGCAGGATATAGAAAAACTTGGGGTTGATAAGTTTATAGAAGAGTGTAGACGATTTGCCACAGAGTATATAGATACAATGAGCAAACAGTTTGAGGATTTAGGCGTATGGATGGATTGGGAGAATCCTTATTTGACTTTAAACAAAGAATACATAGAGGGAGCTTGGTACACATTTAAAGTTGCATATGATAAAGGGCTTCTTTACAAAGGAAAGTACCCTGTGCATGTTTGCCCGCATTGTCAAACAGTGGTCGCATACAACGAGATAGAGTATGCAAAATTAGAGGATACCAGCATATATGTAAAGTTTAAGGTTAGAGGAAGGGATAATGAGTTCTTGATAATTTGGACCACTACTCCATGGACGCTTCCAGCCAATACAGGAGTGATGGTTCACCCTACTGAGACATATGTGAAGGTGGAAGTTGCGGGAGAGATATGGATACTTGCAAAGGCAAGGCTACAAGATTTAATGGAAAAGCTTGAGGCAGGTTATAGGATAATTGAAGAATTTCCAGGTAAAGATTTGGTCGGCCTTGAGTATGAGAACCCACTTGGAGATTTGCCTTTACAGAAGGAAATAGTTGGAAGAGTGGTTCCCTCTGCTCAATTCGTTACCATGGACACTGGAACAGGCTTGGTCCATTGTGCTCCTGGGCATGGTAGGGAGGACTACAAAGTAGGTAAAGAACATGGATTACCTCAGCTAGCTCCTGTTGGCCTTGATGGTAGGTTCACAGAAGAGGCCGGCAAATATGCAGGCATGTATGTTAAGGATGCAGATCCAGATATAATCAAAGAACTAAAGGAAAAGAATGCATTGGTGTTTGAGGAGAAGGTAGTTCACGATTATCCTAAGTGTTGGAGATGTGGTAGCCCATTAATATTTACTTCTGTTCCTCAGTGGTTTTTTGCTATAACAAAGATAAAAGATAGACTTCTGGAAGAAACAAAAAAGACAAAATGGTACCCAGTTTGGGCAGGAAAGAGGTTTGAGGATTGGATACAGGGAATAGAAGATTGGCCAATTTCTAGACAGAGGTATTGGGGGATTCCTGTCCCAATATGGGTTTGTGAAAAATGTGGAAAAATAAAAGTAATTGGTTCTGCCAACGAGCTAGGAGTTGAACTGGATGACTTGCACAGGCCACACATAGACGCAGTCAAGCTAAAATGCGAATGCGGAGGAGATATGAAGAGAGTACCAGACGTTCTTGATGTCTGGTTTGACTCTGGCGTAGCAGCTTGGGCATCTTTGGGCTATCCGGCTAAGGAAGAGCCGTTCAAGACAATGTGGCCAGTGGATCATGTGTTGGAAGGGTTAGATCAGATTAGAGGATGGTGGAATTCAAGCATGATATGTTCTGTTTTAACCTTTGATAGATCTCCATTTAATGCAGTGGTGAATCACGGTCTAATACTAGACGTACATGGAGTTAAGATGTCCAAATCAAAGGGAAACATTGTAACTCCAGAAGAAGTAGTGAAGCAGTATTCCAGGGATGAGCTAAGATACTACCTTCTTAGCTTGGATTACGGTTCTGACATTGCATTTGACTGGAACGTGTTGAGGGAAAACAGAAAATTCTTTACAGTCCTTGGGAACTTATACAGGTTCTTCCAGTTGTATGGAGCAAGGGTTAGCTTGAATGACGTAGGTGAATTGGAGCCAGAGGACAAATGGATATTATCTAAAGTAAATTCTCTTGTTAAAAAGGTGACAAAGCTTAACGAGGAATTCAAGAACTACAAGGCAGTAAAGGAGATAGAGAATTTTGTCCTGAATGATTTGAGCAGAACGTATGTCAAGTTGATAAGAGATAGAACCTGGCCCAGCTACGACGGCAAAGATAAAAAATCAGCCCAGGCCACAATGTATTACGTTTTATCCATAGTCACTAGATTGTTGTCTCCTGCAATTCCCTACTTTACAGAGAGAGCATATCATCGCATAGCAGGAGATAAGGAAAGCGTTCACTTTGAGAACTGGCCGAAGGCAGAGGCTAGCCTAATCACCGAGGATCTAGAAAAGAGCATGGAGATTGTAAATGCTGTAGTTGACGCAGTGATAAATGCTAGGCAAAAGGCGGGGATAAAGTTAAGGTGGCCAATTGATGCAGTGGAGATTGTTGCAGAGAACGAGGTTCTTAGTGCAGTAGACAAGCTGAAGAAGCCTTTCCTCAAGATGGTAAATGCTAAGAGGATAGGCAAGGTGGAAAACGCTGTTGAACATGAGTTTGAGTTGGGAAAGGTTAGAATTCCAGCTAGGCTAGAAGGAGAGTTGCTTGAGGAAGCATTGGCAAATGAGTTAATAAGGAATATTCAAGAAGCAAGGAAGAAGGCTAAGATGAAAGTGGGAGAAGAGATAGACCTAACAGTGGCTGGTAGTAACATGCTTTCTAAGATAAAGGACAAGGTTTCTTCAAAGGTTAATGCTAAGGAGTACACTGTAGGAGATATAAAGGGAGATATTAAAGGCAAATTTAAGTTCTTTGATAAGGAAATAGAATTTGGATTTTCTAGGATCTAGGTTTGCTTTCAATTATTTCCACTCCATGGGAGGAACCAATCCTAGTGGCACCAGTATTTATCATTGCTAGGGCCTGTCTATATGTTCTAATCCCTCCAGAGGCTTTGATCCCTAGAGAGTCACCGACTACGGCCTTTATTGCTTCTACATGTTCTATCCTAGTTGGCCCTTTTAGACCTACGGCTGTTTTTACAAAGTCAGCCCCAGCTTCCATTACTAGCCTAGCTGCTGTTTTGATCTCATCTAGAGAGAGCTCAGGTGTTTCTATTATTACTTTGACCTTTTTACCTACCGGATTGCATGCATTGACCAGAGCTTTGACATCTTTTATGACGAGTTCGTAATCTCCATTCTTGAAGGCTGGTCTGTTCATTACAGTATCTATTTCATCTACAAAATTTATGACCTCTTCCAATTCAGCTAGTTTTGCTTTAGTGTTCTGGATCCCGTAAGGAAAACCGATAACTGTGCATACCTTGATATCAGTTCCTTCCAGTAATTTTCTCGCAAGTTTTACGTAATATGGAAGAACGACCACAGAGTGAAAGTTGAATCTTATGGCTTCTTTGCAGAGCTTTCTAACATTCTCTTCTCTGCAGTTTGGGTTCACGTTTGTGTGCTCTATGTATTTTTCCAGTTCTATGAGTTCCATGCTAGAGTCACGAATAGCTAGAATTTTAACTTTACTGTTATCCCTGTAAACCTTACTGTTTTTCTATTTCTGTTTAGTGTCTAGCATTTGAATGTTTGAATCATTTCAGAGCAATGCTATTGGCTTTAATAAGAGAAAAACAAAGGAGTGTAAAAGAGGGTTGTAGTGAGCTTAGAGCTGTAATCTTAGAGCTGTTGCAACGTTTGTACGAGGAATGCTTTTAGTTCAGCATCATCTGGGAATCCAATACCTCCTTTGTATCTTTTACTTCCGTCTGGCATGTATCTTCCCTTTGACACGGATATAAACTCTCTGTCATCTACTTTCTTTCTTGCAACTTCTATGAAGTTGTTCCCATATTTATACTCCTCAACAGTTAGGGTTTCGTAATTGGGTTTGATCCTTTCTCTTCTTCTAGGTCTGTCTCCTTCCATTCAAACGCCTCCTATTGATTCTGCTAAATTACTGGCTAGGTAGTTTAAAAATCTTTGCTATGGTTTATTCGTTCTGCCTACTTTCTCTTTTTTCTAGATCTTTCCTTTACTTTCTTCTTTGCCCCTCTCACATGGGACCTTGCCGGTTTTTTCTTTGCCTTTGAATAACTAGTGGCTGTAACGAAGCCTATTGAGAAGTTGTACAATGCAGCCCAGAGTGTCCCGGTTAGGCTTTCCAGTTTGGTTTCCATATCAAATAAGGGCTCCCACCATTTTCCAGGTGTCTTTGCGATTAGAGTAACAAGAAAACCTTTTTTCTCATCTGATATTATCCACTCAAACGTATAATCATAAACGCTGAACTTGACATTTGTGACAACTCTTCCAAGCTTTTTGTCTGATACCATTTTAGCTGAGAAATTTGGAAAATCACCAAATCGCATTTTAGCGTCGTCTATTAATGCCTCACATATCATCTCTATTGCATGAAATAATATATCTCTTGGCACCCCTTCTATGAACACTTCTCTTTCTATTTCCATTTGTTTCACCTCTTGGCATTAGCCTAACACCAATCTTATTTAAATATCATTATCCTAATTTGTATGTTATTGTTTTCCTGAGGTGATAGTATGGCAAATGTTGTGAAGGATAAAGAGAAAGGAATATCTCCTATTGTCTCTGTGGTTTTGCTTATAGCTATTGCGATCATAGCCGCGGTTAGTATTTATTTTTGGTCCTCTGGCTTGGTGACAAAGCAACCGACGCCTGAGGGCCCAATCCCAATAACTGCTGTTCCTTTGGACAATCAAGGCCATGTGGCTGTTGCAAACCTTGGTAACAAGCCATTGACACTTAGCAAGTTAAACTCTACTGCGGGTGTTGAGTGTGACTTTGGTGGGACCGTCACAATCCAGCCTGGAGGGCAGGCTATTTGTACTATTCCTCCAAAGTCTGGGAAGATTGTTTTGTATGGATCAGGGACAGGTTCAACAGAGATAGAGCTTTCTGGTGTTGCGGAGGTAATTGTTACGAGCTCGCCTGGATTTTCAAGTACGCCTTTATCTCAAACGACAGAGGATGATTTTGAAGAGGGACATTTTGAGAATACAACTACAGCTTCTCCAGAGGTTAGACTGGTAGAAGTACCAGTTTCTAGTGTGATAGATGCCTCAGGTTTTGATTTTATGGGAGCAAGCGGAGATGAAGTCCCTAGGAGCGGTCTCCCGTTTGGACTGGCATATGGGGATTTAAATAATGATGGTAGAAACGATCTTGTGGTAAGTAGTTACGAGGAGTCTAGCCATGAGGGAAAGATATACATAAAATTTGGTCCCCACTCTGGTTCTTCCGCATCCCCAGATGTATTTATAAATGGGAGTAATCGTGGTATGGTAGGACCAAACGGCCGTTTAGGAGATATTAACGGGGACGGAATAGATGATTTAGTTTATGGAGAAGAGTGTGAAACCTCTAACTGTACTGGTCGCTTGCATATCGTTTATGGTCCGATATCCAGCGGCAATTATGTTATAGATGATTTGTCTAATGTAACGATTAATGGGAGCAATAATGAAGATCACTTTGGATATACTGTGTATACATACGATGTAAACAAGGATGGCAAGATGGATATCCTGGTTGGCGCATATGGATATCCTGCTGGGGATTATAAGGGCATATACTACTTAATTTACGGCAGGCAATTCTCTGGGAGTTATAACATATCAGACGTATATAATGCGAGCTTCATTGGAAGTCAAAATGATGATTATGTAGGGGCTGGTCCAGTGGCTTTTGGGGATTTCAACGGAGATGGATATGTTGACTTGGCTATAGGAAACCCGTATGTAGATACAGGAGGATCGGATTCTGGACAGGTGTTAATTTACTACGGGCCTCTATTTGGTGATTATCAGCTAAGTGATGCAAATGTCACGATAAATGCTAGTGTAGATAATTGTCGGTTGGGTTATGATGTGTATGCATATGATATAAACAGCGATGGAAAAGATGATTTGCTAACTAGCACTCCTTATTATAATGGAGGGAGGGGATTTGTTCTATACTCTCCGTTACATTCAATGTCTATAACTGTGAGTGAATCTAAAGGAGGGGATTTACAATCTAATGCAAACATAACATTTTATTACAGCGGTTCTAATACTGATTTCGGTTCCGCTATCAGGGCGGCAAGGTTAAAAGGAGACAATACAATTTATGTAGTGATGGGCTGGAGAGCGAAAGGGGACTCATCAGATGGTGCAGTTGTAGTATTTATCAATCCAAGTTCAGGGATATATACCGTAGACAACGCAAATATCACCTTTACTCACTCAAAGACGGCAGAGCACCTTGGGTCTGCACTAGAAGTAGGAGACGTTAATGGGGATGGAATATCTGATTTAATGATTGGCTCCTATACATACTCAACAACACTTGGTAAGGCGTCAACAGATCCAAGCGGGAAAATAACTTATCCATCTGCAACTAAGGAGGGAAGAGTGTATTTAATAACAGGTGGAAGGCCAATAACTTGTTACAGAACTTCAGGGAAATATTACTCAAAGATCTTTGACCTTGGCCGTTTATCCAATCTGACGTACATCACATGGACGTCAGATGAGCCAACTGGAACAGACCTAACTATAGAGCTGAGAATAGGGAATGCATCTGACGTAGATAACTCCTCAGGGTATGACATCTTGAACGTAGCTGGAACGAACGTTTCTAAGGGAAGTATCTCGTTGGGACCTGGAACCAAAGCTCAATACATAGCTTACTTCAATACAAGCGATACATCAAAGACACCAGTCCTCTACGACATACAGCTTACCTACAAACCGCTCTACACAAATGTAACCTATACAATAAACTACGCCTCTGGCTTAAAATGGGTTGCACTAAACAGGAGCGATGGGACATTGGTAGCCAATGAAACAGTGAGCAATTGCGATACATTCTACACGAATACAGAAGAGGTTTCCACAGCGTATAGTTATACAATAATATACAAGGGATGCGATGGTCAGACAAAGACATATGCAGTGTCCTAAACCCTTTCTAAACCCATCAATTTTTAATTCTCCTTTTCGTAACTCCATGTATGAAAGAGCTAGTTCCTAATAGAAAAAAGGAATTGTTGTTAGCACAGAATATAGACGTAGATAAAGCAGTTATACAGGCTTATAATTTGATAACTGAGGGTTCAAGAGGGCTTGCGATTGTTAGACCTTCAGATTCATTGGAGGATGTGGTCAAAGCCATTTTGTCAGAGCCAAGGA
Source organism: Microcaldota archaeon (assembly GCA_964652335.1). Taxonomy (GTDB): domain Archaea; phylum B1Sed10-29; class B1Sed10-29; order WALL01; family WAMD01; genus WAMD01. Next base: position 17,935 of record CAZZDL010000009.1, on the reverse strand, counting down.
CAATGTCTGCATACGTCGTTGATGAGGATCAGCGGTTGATGGGTGTTATAACAATATGGGATCTTCTTCAAGCAACCATTGCTCATGATCCTGACACTATTAACTCTGGAAGCCCATCCATATTATTTGATAGGGAATTCCTTGAGAGGTATGCATTCTCAGAGAAGGCAGAGGACATAATGAGAGAAGCAGTGTGCGTAGACTTGTCTCATTCACTTAGGAGGGCGTACAATCTAATGATACAGCATGGCTTAACAGAAGTACCTGTGGTGGACAATCAGGGCAGGATAATAGGAGATCTTACTCTACTTGAGCTGCTAAAAGCTGCGTGGAACTTAGATGGGGGTAAGAAAAAATGATCCATGGTTCCTTAATGATTGGAACGATAGCAAACTTCTTTGTCGTTTTAGTGCTTGCATTGTTCTTTTCATGGATATTTAGGAAGATGAAGCTTCCTTCACTTCTCGGAGCGTTAATAGCCGGGTTAATAATTGGACCGTCCTTTCTTAATTTGATAAATATTTCGGATGTTTACTCAAATCAATGGCTTTTGTTCGTAGGCAACATGGGAGGTTTGATACTTGTTTTCCTAGTCGGCTTGGAGTCTAGGTTTGAAGAGTTTACCAGTTTTTCAAAAGAGGCAGGGATTATTGGCGTGTCCGGACTTATATTTACATTTGCGTTGTGCTTAGCTTTTTCATTAGCTGTTGGAGTTTCACTTCCAGCTTCTCTTCTCCTATCTGCGGGTTTGTCAATATCTACCTCTTTGCCCGGATTAACTTCTGTCATGGCTATGAAGAAAGGGAGGACTAGGGCAGCAAAGATATTTAGTGTATCATCTATAGTTGATGACATAATAGGGCTGATACTACTATTTTTGATTATATCTGGTTTTAAGTCTAATGGCTTTGATTTAGAGGGAATATCTGTGTACTTAGCTTTGATAGCAGTTTTTTGGTTTATTGCGTATCTTATAGTCCCTAGATTAAGTTCTTGGATATACAAGAGGTTTGCATATCCGTCAGATCAGACAATTGCTATGCTTACCTTAGTCTTTCTGACACTTGCAGCCCTCTTATCTGAAGAGTTTTTGTACGAGGCCAGTTTTGGTGTTTTCCTGGTTGGGCTGGCGTTCTCAAAGCTTCATCCACTGTATAGGTATGAGATAAAGAGGGTTTTCCTACAACTAGGCGATTCATTTTTCTTTCCATTATTCTTTGTTATGATTGGTTTGATAGCTAATTTTAAATCTCTTGCAATTGGATACTGGTTTGTATTTGCATTGCTGTTATTCCTAGTGGCTTTGTTCTCAAAGGTAATAGGTGCATATATAGGAGGGATTTTGACCAAACTTAGCCAAAAAGAGAGCTTGGCCATAGGTCTGGCTCTGACATCTAGAGGGGGTGTTACATTAGTTATCTCCAGCATTGCTTTGTCCACAGGAATAATAAATGAGCCTATTTTTGCGAGCATAGTTTTTGTATCTATTGCTACAACATTAATTTGCCCAGTATTAGTAAGATTAGGCTTTTCACGGATTTAACATGCAAAGAATTAAAAGGGAGATGATGTAAAAACAACTAGGCCATGATGAAACCGTCCCAGTCTGACTGGTGATGACCAGAGTAACTACTGAGCCCTTTTCCTTATACTACCCATAACCAGTAAGATAGCAATTATTAGTAATACTATCGCCATCGCAAGAAGGAGGGTGAATACTAGTAGGAAGACGTCTATTTCTCTCATTTCACTACCTATCGTAAAGCTCTTTGCTAAGGTGTAGCTTTTCCCAGATAAATCTTTCCAGTTTACTAGTATGTAATGGAATCCATTTTCCATATTCATTACAAGTAATTCTCTAAACGGTGTTTCTTCACCATCTATTACCAGTTTGATATCTTTCGGATCTCCAGTCGTGTTGAAAAGAAGCACAACATTGTTACCTTCTATTCTGAGCTCAGATATTGCAATTCTTGGTTTTTCAACTACTTTGATGTTAATCTGTTTTTCATCTTCTCCTGTATTGCTGACGAGGTGCACTTTCACAATGTGATTTCCCACATCATCAAATTTCAGTTTAAATTGCACTATGTTATTAATCGGTTTTCTAATTCTGATTCCATCTGTCATTAATTCTATTGATCCTGTCTTAGCTCCATCGGCGGATACATTTATTGTTACCTCACTGCCGGCAATTACTATAGTTGGATATTCTACTGATTTGATTTCTCCTGTTTTTCTAGGGATTATCTTTTGAGTAAATAAACCCCCCCTTTCGGATGTCACTATTATTTCCTTTGGGTTAGCATCTGTCACATTGAATTCTAAGGTGGCAGTGGTCCCGGTTTCAGATGAAAGTTCATTTCCCATTATTCCTGTGAATTTTAACTTTGACCTAGAAGTAATTATCGCAACTAGCGTTTCTCCAACAGATGGATTTGTATCAGATATTAACACATCAAATTCTGGCTTTACAGCATTTCCAATGGTTATCCTTGTACTGTTTTCTCCGTAGAGAGTTTTGAATCCTATGGGACATTCATATACATAACTATTGTCAAGCTCATCTGACGATTTTATTTTCCACACAACTAGGGCAGACCCAGGAGACATGTAGTAAGGTTTGCTTCTGTCTATGTCTATTACTTTTATTGGCTTATTGCAGGGTATTGAATTGATTTCTCCATATTCATATCCTCCCACCAGCTTGACTGCGATAAAACTTTCTTCTCCTATTGGAAGCTTTTTTATTGGATTTATTATTTCCATTCTTTCACCGCTTTCCTCACTAGAGATAATTTCTACGTTTCCAAATTCGTTTGTATTCCATTCTATAAATCCTCCATTTGACGTGTATCTTATCTTTGACTTCACCTGTCTGTTTTCACTTTTGAAAAATACTATATGGCCTGCGTCCAGTCGTCCTCCAAGGTTCCATGTGGGATCAAACGCGACCCATCTTCCTATATACACCTCAACCCACATATGGCCCCTAAACGTTCCATTTGTATATGCCATTCCACCGACAAACCTTGTTGGGTATCCTAGTGATCTAGTAAGAGACGCCAGTAAAGTGGCATATTCTACACATACGCCCGATTTTTCTTCCAATATTTGGTTTGTGGATAGATATTTGTCTGTCATGGATTCGTCGTAATTTATGTAATTATGAACCCAGTTTGAAAGCATAGCTATTTTCTCAAAATCATTTTTTGCATCTGCTGTTATGTTTTCTGCAAGGTCCTTGAGTTTATCATTCACTTCTACTCCGTCTCCACTTTTTAGGTATTTTTCTAGACCAGCAGTTGAATATTCCTCTGGCAATGTGTATACTTCCCTTTCATCAACAGACACATTGCACACAACAGAATAAGGAATCGTCCAACTTGGTTTTGCTATCCTTATTGTTGCAGTTTTTATTTCATCTCCAGAGAGACTAGCGTTACATGTTACTATCTGATTTGACGTGTTTTGAGGTATCACGATCTCTAGGGTTACTTCATTTACTGCTCCATGAACTGTTAAATTTCCAGATATATCCACCACTGCATCCAAATGAGAAAACGCCAAAACAGGAAACGCTAATGATATAGCTACTATCGCTGTAAGTATCACGAATGAAGTTTTCATGACTATCACTTATGATATTTCCAATGAGGATGTGGTTAGTCTTACAACTCTCTTCAGTGGAATCTTTTTCTCTTCTTCCTTTGAACTTATTTTTATTAATCCTTTTTTGGTGTCTAGTCCACTTACTACTCCTATTTCTTCTTCTGCTTTGTAAACTGGTATTCCTTTCTTTATATGTTTAAGTAGAACTTTCTTGTACAGATGATTAACCAGTGAGAATCCAATGAGTGTAACAAGTATAGCTAGAACAAATGCAAATAGGAAGTCAAGGAATGATGGTCCGGTTTCTATTGCACCACTCATCCCAAGTATGAACTTTAGCGTGGTGTCTAGTATCAAGTACGCAGATACAGCAGTAAATATGGATTTAGAGTATTTCCTGAGTCTTGCTACCTCTCCTATCTGATACATGTCCATTATTCTACCTATGAAGAATAGAGAGATAGCTAGTGTGAGTAACCCAATGCATCCATCTAGGAAGCCGACTAGGCTAGTGATCGGAGATACGCTGCCAAGGTGTGCGGTGTAGTCTATCCCTGCCCATATGGACAAGAGGATTATTAGCAATGAGGATACGTATACTGGGAAACTAGCCCTTTCTATTGATGTAGTCTTCCTAAATGAAGAGAACCATTTGACAGTTGCCTCTTCTATTCCGAATCCTTTTATCATCAAATAGAACCCTGTAAGCCCTATGACTATGTTCAATGACAATTTTTCTATTCCAAATAGGTAAACTAGTGCATAGATCAACAGCACTATACCTGGGAGCCCAAATATCAATCTTGCAAAATGTGGGTCACGTAGTACTTCTTTTATCACGTAGTAAGATTTTTCTATTTCCTTAGCTTGCTTGACTATAACTGTTTGTACATTAGCTATTTTTGCAACTGATTGGAGTACAGGAATTATTTGTTCATCATCTGCACCATCGCTTACTAGGATTACATCCTCAAAACCTAGTTTGTCTTTGAGTGCTTCCACCTGCTTCCTGACTTCTCTATCAGATCTTATCCCTCTAGAGGGATGTCCTGTAACTATTGCAACTTCTACACTTTCTCCAGATTTTTTCAATTCTTTGAATGTTTTTATCGCCTGGAACATTGCATTTACGTCAGAGTCTGTTGGATCTGCTAATGCTAGGGCTTCCGCAGCGTTCAAGCAATCCTTTTCCCCAACTATAGGTCCCTTTATCTTAGCCTTTTTGCCCAGATCGTCATCCCTATCTACTGTGAGCACTAATGTTTTAACCTTTCTCCCCATATTCAACACTAGGTTTTATATAGTAATCCAAGGTTTAAATATATGATAGGCATGAGGTTTAAAGAGAAAGCTACAGATCACAGAGATGCTGTAGCATTCTTGGTTGTAGTGGTTGTTGGCCTGTTGATATTGATAGGACTATTTGTTTCAGGGGTGATAGACCAATTACTTTTCCTAATAGGTTTCCTTGGTTTACTCATTTTGATATACTCCAGGTCTCCTAGATTTGTTATAGAACTAAGAGAATATGAGAGGGCAGTTATATTTAGGCTTGGGAAGTTGAAGGGAGTGTATGGTCCTGGTTGGGTGACTGTAATTCCATTTATAGATGAACCGGTGATAGTGGATATAAGGGTTCAGACAATAGATGTCCCTAAGCAAGACGTTATAACAAAGAATGGAATCAAGCTGAAGATAGACGCCATAATATATCTCAGGGTCAAGGATCCTGTGAAAGCTGTTATTACAGTTAAGGATTACAAAACCGCTGCTGTTAGCTATGTGGTTGCTCATGTTAGGGATGTAGTAGGTAAAATGACAATGGAGGAAGTAGTTTCAAATATAGATGAAGTGAATTCTGAGCTCAGAAAAGGCCTTCGGGAGGTAGCTAAAGAATGGGGAATAGAAGTAGAAAAGGTGGAGATAAAGGAAGTTGAGTTCCCTAAGGAAGTTCAGGAGGCTATGCATAGAAAGAGGTCGGCTGAGGAATTAAAGCTTGCTGCAAAGGAAGAAGCAGAAGCAAATGCTATAAGGATAGACGCTATCAGAAGAGCGGCTGGGAATCTTACTGGCCCTGCCATAGAATACTTGTATCTTGAGGCCTTAAAGAAAATGGCAGAAGGGAGGTCTAGTAAGATTATCTTCCCAATTGAGCTTACGAAACTTGCAGAGAGAATATCGGGAGTCACTGGAAAGAAGTATGAAGATGTGGAAAGGGAATTAAAGGAAGAGTTTAAGAGATTCCAGATGCAAGCTGAGATGGAAGCACAATCTAGTGAGAAGAAGAAAGAGAAGAAAGAAGGAAGCGAGAAAAAAGAAGAACTATCTGAATTTGGAGCCAGTAAAAAGCATGTGAAGCACTTTATAAAGAAGAAAACCAGTAAAAGGATACCCAGCAAGAAAAAGAAAAAGAAGTGATGGATTTGGATTTTATCCCATCGTTAATTGCATTGACTCCAGGTTTAGAGCTCAGAGCAGCGGTTGCGTACTCTTATCTGAGTTCTGTGAGTTTTGTGGATGGATATTTGTTTCCGACATTGGTTAGTTTCCTGATAATTCCAGTAGTTTACCTCTGCTTTAACTTTATTGTCACATTTGTTTCTGAGAGAGTGCACATAGTTTCTCTCATGCTAAATAGGATCCGAGCCAAGACAAAGAGGTACGTGGATAAGTACGGCCTTCTAGGATTAGCTTTGTTTGTCGCAATCCCATTTCCAGGCAGTGGGTTGTATTCAGGGACATTAGGGGCGTTGCTGTTGGGGATGAAAGGAAAAAGAGTTGTACTAGGTCTCGCTCTAGGGAATATTCTCTCCCTAATTGTTGTATTGACATCCATTGCCATAGGCACTAATTTGTGATTTATAATGATTCTATTGCTGCTCCTATCACTATTAATATAACTGCGAGGCCTATCATTCCGAGAATATCCATAACAACTTCTTTGTTTTTTATCCCTCCTCTTATTAGAGCTGCAGACAGCATTCCACCCGCGATCCCACCGACTAGATATCCAAGAATCTCAAATATTCCATGAGGCAACAGCTTTAATATGGCAGAAGGTATTGCTATTAGATATGCAATAAATCTGTTTACCCCGTACTCTGTAGCTAGTTCAATGGTCATAACTCCCAATAAGACACCAACAATACTAGCGTTCCAGCTGACTATATACACAGCACCAGCTCCCAGGAGGAAGGAGAACACCAAGGCAAAGAACAAGACTGTAAGATTATTTATCAATATGCATGTGAATCCACATGATGAGACAGCCTTGCCGGTGGCTAGAGTCCTTATCGCATGAAGCTCGTTTAGCTGTGGAGAGAACACAGTTGAGGCTAGCTTTTCAGGGAGTAAGAGATAGACAATGGATATACCAACCACTACGCCAAGAAAGAACAGACCATAAGCCTGTATCGTGGGCCAGTGTCTAGAGATGAAGTTCCCTACCCTTTTTTCCCCCTTTACTTCGTCTATCCATATCATGTGGACTAGCAGTGGTGCTACACCTATACATATGAACGCTACTATTAGGTGACCAACTTCATCCCCTTTTCCTACTGCTATTCCCAGCCAGCTAGCGATCAATGTTAATGCGATAGCGAGAAAGAACACTTCTGATGGTCGCCTTTCAGCTGTCTTGGGATTAAGCAAAGACTCAAACATAATATTATTAAAACAACGCTAGATTTAAATATTACACATAACAAAAACTAGTAGCCAAATAACTTCTTTTGGAAGTGATTATTGTGGAGGAACCAGCAGTCCCAGGTGAATTTTTAGCTACAGAGGAGGAGTTTGTTCCAGGATTTGGGACTTATCTTGATGAGGGTAATGTATACTCTTCAAATATCGGTAATGTTGAAAAAGACATAAAAAAGAGGGAGGTTAGGATAAGAGTTTTGACTAGGATTCCGTTGCCTATGAAAAGAGGAGCAGTTGCATACGGAAGGGTCGCCCAGGTTTCTGATAATGTTGCAATCATAGATATATCCCCTATGAAGAAAGGCCAGTTTGTTTATCTTCCCAGGGGGTTAACTCATGTGCTTCCTGTTTCTGAGGTCAAGAGAGGATTTGTTAAAAGTATGAAGGATGAGTTTAAAGTTGGGGATATTGTTAAGGTGAAGATAATTGAAATAAGACCAACTGGAGTTGTTTTAACTACAAGGTCCTCTGAACTTGGAGTAGTGAAAGCGTTTTGTACTCAATGTAGACATCCGATGATACTCAAGAAAGGAAAGTTAATATGTCCCAATTGCGGTAATGAAGAGAGGAGAAAATTATCAATAGAGTATGGGAAGAGCATACATTGAAAGGAGGGAGAAATATGAAAATAAATGTTCTAGAAGAAAAGGGCAATGAACTAAAAATAGAGGTTTTGGGAGAAGAGCACAGTTTCCCAGCTTTGCTCTCTTGGGCACTTCTTCAGGACCCAAATGTTGAGTTTGCTGTTTATGATAAGGAGCACCCATTGTTAGGTCACGCAAAATTGTATATCAAGACGAAGAGAGGTTCTCCATGGAATGCTTTAAAGAAAACAGTGGAGACGATAGAGAATGAGTTTAAGACATTACTTAAAGTGGCAAAGGTTGAAGAAAAGAAGGAGAGCAAGAAGAAAGGTAAGAAAAAATGAAGGAGTTAATAAGGCAGATAGGATTTGACGATGGGTTTTTTAGAAAGTCTGATGAGAGAGTGCCATTGGTTGGATGCGTTGTTAGAGGGAACGATCTTGTAGAGGGATTTATTATAAGTAGTGTATCTGTGGATGGTGATGACGCCACTGAGTTATTAGCTGAATTGATAGATAAGTCAAAGTTTAAGGACACACTTAAAGTTGTTTTTTTGAAAGGAGTTACTCTTGGAGGGTTTAATGTTGTTGATATAAAGGCTTTGAGTGATTCTGTAAATATGCCTGTAATAGTTTTATTGAGAAAGCCGCCAGATATGAGACGAATAAAAGACGCCATAAAGAATGTTGATAACTATGAGGATAAACTGAGAAGGATGGAGAGAGCGGGCAGGATATTTGAGATAAAAAGGGATAGAGGTAGATTATTCTTCCAGAAAGCAGGTGTAAATAAAAAGGATGCGATAGCTATAATAGAAAAATGTATAAAGACAGGGAACATTCCGGAGAGTGTAAGAATAGCACATATGGTTGCCTCTGCAATGACCCTTGGCGAATCTGTTAGGAGGGCTTAGATGTTAGAAAAGTTAGATCCTGCATACTGGATAAAGAAAAGGTATTCACTTACTGGATGGAAGGCAGAGGTTGTGGATGTATTGGTTGCATTTGCCATAGCTGCTTTGGTTTATTATGGGATTGCTCCATTAATACTTGGCGCGAACCCACCAGCAGTTATTGTTCAGAGTTGTTCAATGAAAGGCGTCCTGAATGTTGGTGATGTGGTTGTTCTGAAAGGAGTTAGTTTTGATGAAGTCAATGCACCCATTGTTCACCTAAACTCAACCAATGTGACGTTTAAAATAATACCCAGTTCTAGGCACGAGCAGACCAGGGTGTTGTTTTTTCCAGATGGAAGTCCAAATAAGGTAAACGTAACCAAATCCGGGGACATAATTGTTTATATTTCACCGATTTCTGGAAGACAGATAATACACAGAGTTATTGCAAAGGTTATTACAAGCGATGGGAAGAAGTATTATATAACAAAAGGAGATGCAAATCCAATTCCTGATCAAGCGAAGATAGATTGTGACGAATGGGTTGTTAATGGGAATTATCTACGGTGTATAAAGCTTTCTGATAATGTGACAGACACATGCACGCTTGCTGACAAAAATTGGCCTGGCTGTATCTCCAGCCCAGTGCCAGAGGGCGCAGTTATAGGTAAGGATATATTTGTTATTCCATTAGTAGGACATGTCAAATTAGCTGTTTGGCATTTGCTGACCTTGGGACACGGCTATCCTGATAAGATTACCTGCTGACATTCAACCCATTCTAAAAATTTATAAATTAGTTCGTTCTTAACAGAAGCATGATAATTTTAGGAGTTTGTGGGCCTGCAGGAGCAGGGAAAGATACTCTAGCTGATTATTTGGTTGATAATTATGGATTTAAGAAGTTTTCTTTTACAGATATCCTGATAAAAGAGTGTAAAAAGAGAGGATTAGAACCCACAAAGGAAAATTTATCCAAGCTAGGAGACGAGATGAGGAAGAAAGGAGGAATGGACGTTTTGGCAAAGCGCCTGTGGAATGAAATAGAAGAGGAGAATGGTGATAGAATAGTTATACCAAACTTTAGGAGCCCACAAGAAGTTGAATACATAAAGTACAAAGCCGCATCATTGAATGGGAAGGTTGCATTTTATCTTATTATGATCACTGCCCCGCCTGAAACTAGGTTTTCTAGATTAAAGACAGGAGAAAGCTTTGAGCAGTTTTTGGATAGAGACAGGAGAGATTTTAATTATAAAAAGATGGGAGAAGTATTTGAAATGGCTGATTTCTACGTAAGTAACTCTGGAACCTATGAGGAGTTATACTCTTTACTTGACGACTTGATGGTTAAATTATTAGAATGACTGCACTCATCGTAAAACCTTTAAATTCTCTTATTCGTTATTTCCATCTATGGAATTTAAAATAGGGTTTGAGATCCATCAGAGACTAGACACTCATAAACTTTTTTGTCATTGTGATTCGTCCACAGGAGTAGACGAAGTCGGATTTATAAGAAGGCTTAGACCTGTTGCCAGCGAGACTGGGGGAATTGACAGGGCAGCATTATTTGAATACTTGTCTGGGAGGAGGATAAAATATCTGGCTCCAAGAGAAGTTTCATGTTTAGTTGAGATGGATGAAGAGCCACCTCACGAGCTAAACGATGAAGCATTGGATATTGCATTACAGATAGCCAAGATATTTAATGCGAACCCTGTGGAGGAAGTTCACCCAATGAGGAAGATAGTCATAGATGGATCTAACACAACAGGATTCCAGAGGACTATGCTCATAGCTAGAGATGGATGGTTTGACTGGAAGGGTAAAAAGATAACGATACCTACTATATATCTAGAGGAAGAATCTGCAGGCATAGTGGGAGCTGAAGGAGACACTCGCATATATCGGCTGGATAGATTGGGAGTCCCTCTTGTTGAATTGTCCACAGGAGTCATAGATGGGGTAGACCCAGATGAGGCAAGAGAAATAGCCCTTAGGATAGGAAAGCTTCTTAGGTCCACTGGAAGAGTAAAGAGAGGTTTAGGGACGATTAGGCAAGATGTTAACATATCCATTCCTGGTGGGGCTAGGGTGGAATTGAAAGGAGTTCAAGACATAGATCTCCTTCCTGAGGTTATACGAAGGGAGGTATCTAGACAGAAAAAGTTAATAGAAGTTAAAAAAGAGATTAAGAGAAGAAAGTTGAAAAGAGTCAAGCTTGACCCGATAGATATTTCTTCCCAATTTAGCTCCTCAAAGTCAAAAATCCTCCGTGGGAAGAAGGTGATCATGCAGGTGCTTCCTGGATTTTCTGGCATTCTCGGCATAGAGGTTCAGCCAGGAAGGCGAGTTGGAACAGAGATAGCTGATTATGCAAAAAAGGCAGGAGTTAAGGGAATAATTCACTCTGATGAAGATTTGTCAAAGTATCATATAGACCCATCCGAGTTAGATGTTTCCCGTAATGACGCGTTTATGCTAATAGCTGGCAAGAACGCAGAGCTCGCTATGGAGCTGGCAGTCAATAGAGTGAACGCATTGTTTGACGGTGTCCTGGAGGAAGTCAGGAAGGTTTTGCCAGACGGCAATTCGTCTTATATGCGCCCAATGCCAGGAGCAGCTAGGATGTACCCTGAAACAGACGTTAGACCGATTCTTATTTCAAGGGATCGTTGGGATGCAGTTAGCGTGCCGGACCCACCTGAGAAAGTTGAAAAAAGGCTTTTGTCTCTTGGTCTATCCAAAGATTTGGCTAGTTATCTTGTTAACACAGGCGAGTTTTTCTTATTTGATAGGATAGTATCTAAAACAAACGCAGATCCTGTTCTGGTTGCATCTACGTTAGCTAACACAGTGAAAGCATTAAGAAGGGAGGGATTTGAAATAGAATTGTCTGAGGAGGATTGGGTAACCTTGTTTAGTTCCAATATTCCTAAAGAGGCATTACCAGATGCAATATTAACATTTTCAAAAACAAAGGATCCATCCTCTTTAGAAAGATTCAAGGGGTTATCTGAAGAAGAGGCAAGGGAGATTATCAGAAGGATAATATCTAGAAAGGAATTACAAGGTAAGAAGTTTTCAGTAATCATGGGAGAGGTCATGAAGGAGCTTAGGGGGAAACTAGACGGCAAATTAATAGCCAAGATAGTTAGAGAGGAACTAGGTTAATCATTCCAGAGGAGTTTCCATTATCTTCGCAAAGGTAACAGTTTTTATTATGCTTGGATTCAAAAAGTCTATTTCTGGATGATGTATATTCACTGCCTTAATTCCTTTGTCTCTCATGACTCTTTTTACATTTTCCTCTTCACCAAAGGCAGTTGCATAAACTAACCATTTGGTCCAGGAGGCAGGGGTTTTTGGACCGTATTTTTCTACTAGTTCATAGTTGTTTATGAGGCGCCTGAAGGCATTCCATATCTCTCTTTCTTTTGCATACTCTCCTTTGTATTTTCCTAGAGCGTATGAATCAAATGCAGCGATTGCAATAATTCCTGCAAAGCTACATGCTATACTTAAACCGACCACGGTTAGGCTGTTTGCTATTATCCCAATTACTAATCCCACAATACCTACAAGAAAATAGATCGCGTATGATAGTATTCTGCCTGTGGTGTCAAATATGTAAGGCACATTCGGGACTTCGTACAAATCATCAAGCATTTTTGCTATTTCTGCCACTTTCTTTATGTCCTTTGTTCTAGCTATTACCTCTCTTAATTTATCAAAGTTCAATATTGACTTTTTCCCCGACAACTTCAGAAGCTCAAGGTATGTATTAAATACCTTCTTCTCAAATTCATCTAACCCCTTTGTATCATGTTTTAGGAATTTTATCTTACCTTCATGTATCTCCATATAACCTCTCCTTGCTAAGTCAAGCAAGGTCGCCAAGATTGCATCATCACTTATCTTATATGGGTCTCCAAAGAATAATAGGTTTACTTCGTATGGCTTCTTTCCACTTGGTAAATAATGGATTATATCAGGAACCTCAAACTGTTTTTCTTTACCTATCTTTGCATATATTAGCAGTATGATCAAATCTGCAATCAGAACAAGGGTTAAAGGAATCCATATATTGTATTCTCTAACAATGTTTGGGAACCAATATTGATTTTTGTAAGCTTTAATACTAGAATCTGGCTCCCCTGTTTCTAGGTATATTCCTTGGAGATTTGGGATCGACCTAGGAACGACCAGATTTATTTCAAGCATTTCATTCTTGTTTACTTCTTTTATCTTCATTACTCCGCCAATACTTTTTGCCGACGGATATGAGTAGAAATCAACAACTGAATCATCCAATGCAATTGTTATGTCTTTTACCTTTAGAGGAAAATTCTCAAAGACCTTCCATTTGGCTATGCATAAGCTATCTAGGCAGGTATACGGCTTTTGTATGACATACTTTATTCGCATAGTATATACTCCTTTACTCAATGTCCCCATGCTCTTTCTACATGCCACTTCAATTACTTTTTTGTTTATAGGTACAGTAGGTACCGTATTAGTCACGTTTAGTTTATTAGGCGCATACACAACAGGATTAATATCTTTTGCTCCTGAACAATCTACATCTAGTATCCGCATATTTTCAACAATTTCACTTGGGACATAGGGCCTGTATATCTCAGTGCTCATTTCATCCCCGACCAAATGGAATGTGAGTGTTTCCTCTGCTAGAATACTGTCGTTTCTTACTTCTATGTTCAGTATGTATGGCTCAACATATCTAGGCGATGCACCCATGAATCCTGAGAGAACAGAGAGCACCAAACATACGATTATAGGAGTAGACAAGATTAGTAACATAGACTGGTTTTCTGATAAGTCCAGTTTTGTTCTTATCTCTTCAAGATTTTTCTTTGGTGATTTGAAGAATAGGATTCCAGTTATTATCAATATGGGCAACCCTACAATAGTGGCTGCCAAGCTGGAAGCCACTAGTATTATCAATAAGGCAACTAGGACTAATCCTAATCGCATGTTTTCACCTGAACCTTGGAGCTTTTTCAATCTCTTCCTTGAATCTAAGGAACTCTTCTCTGTTTAGCCCAAGTAGTCTAGCAAGGATATTGTTGGGGAATATTACAAGAGTAGTGTTAAGCTTCTGCACTTGATCATTGTAAAGGTATCTCAGTCTCGCTATTTCTGATTCTATATCTCTTATAGATGAAGTTAAATCCTTCACTGCCTCTATGCTTCTTAGGTTTGGATAGTTTTCAACAGTAGCCACAATTTTTGCAAACAATGACTTGGCTAGGTCGTCAGCTTTGTCTATGTCGTTCATTGTCTTTAATGGCATTGCCCTTAATTTCGTCACCTTTATCATCACTCCCTTTTCAAACTTCATGTGAGCCTTCACTACATCTATCAGTTGCCCGATCATGTCAAACCTTTTCTTCATTGCAACTTCTATCTGCTTGTGTGTGTTCTCTATCCCTATTTTCAATTGCATTACTCTATTGTAAAACCAAACCACATATCCAGCTATCAGTAATATAATACCGACAATAATTATAACCAGCCACATGTTTCATATAATCCATAGCTAGTTTATAAAACTTGCCAAACTGCATTATTGTTTTAAAAATTGCAAATGTATAAATCCAAGCATGAGGTTTAGCCATCTATTGATAGGCGTATTAGTTATCTCTGTAGCTTTAGCAGTTAGTATAGAGGACCTAATTCCGGTTCCTGCTTACAATGTTACTGTCAAGTTCCTAGACGTGCATGGGATTGAGAGAGAATTGTATTTACCTGTTGTTCCAGAGACATATAGGCTCATTCAAGCTAGTAAGATTCTAAGCATTAGTTATGATAACTCAACTTGGATTAATGTTACAAGGATTGAACAAGAGGATTGGAACGTTATTGCAGAAGGAGTAACCGAGGACGCGACTATATGTAACAAGGCGCTGAGTACAGGCAGATACAAAGATTTTCTTAGCGATCCAGATCATTGTTATACTAGGGTGTTTGCGTATCTGGATGGAGAGCAGGTGGCAAGCACATATGCAGACGACCATGGCAATTGGCAGTTAAGGTTTAAAGTGTCTCCAGGAGAGCATACCATTGAGTTTATTGCAAAGGATCCCGCAAATAATCAAGCTGTCATAGGAAAGTCGTTAACATGGACGCCATCTACAGATGAACTGTTTTTTTACTATTTGTCTATCCCATACGTGGAGGTAGGTATAGGGCTTGGAGTTTTGGTGTTGGTTCTTATAATCTGGAAGGTTGTGTCAGGCAGGATAGCCAAAGCCAAAAAAGGAAAGAAGACAAAGATGAAACTTGATCAGCTGTTCCAAGAGGAAGCACATTTGATTAATGAGTATGGAGTTAATGCTTTTGAAACTAGAGAATACAGGCTAAAGATAAGGGAGATTTTGTTGCATGAACCGTTTTCAACTAGGCTTGAGGAAGAGATGGCAAAGTTTGTTTCATTGCTAAAATCGGATCCACAGAAGGCACTGGACTTTATAAGAAGGGAAGAGGTAAAGAGAAGATGGTTTGATTTGATCAAGCTGGATACAAACATTAAGCTTAGTAAGGATACTGCTAGAATGATTGCTTTTGCATATGTTGAGATTATTAGGGAGTTTATGTTGGACTATGCATCCAAGGAGCTAGGATTATCCAAGCATGAAATAGTTATGAGGATGAAGGGAGCAGGGGATATATAGGTGATTCTATGACTAGGTATGACAAGATCCAGGATTTGTTGGTTAGGAGGGGGGTAATTTATCCCACAGCTGAGATATACAAGCCCATAGCAGGATTTTATGAGTATGGATCTATTGGTTCTGAGATAAAGAGAAGGTTTGAGGATTATTGGAGAAATTGGGCATTTAGCTTTGAAAATGTTCACGAAGTGCAAGGTTCTTTAATTCTGCCTGAAGCGGTTTTCAAGGGTTCTGGTCATCTTGCCCATTTTTTGGACCCAATGATTAAATGTGTAAAATGTGGATGGAAAGAGAGGGCAGACCAGTTTTTGGAGAAAGAGCTTAAGGAGAGGTTTGAGGGGAAGTCTCCAGAGGAATTAAGTGAGATAATATCTAAGCATGACTTGAAATGCCCAAAATGTGGATCTAGGTTAGAGAGTGTTGGGGCGTTTCAGTTGATGTTTTCTGTAGATGTTGGCCCTGCTGGGGATAAGCATAAGGCATATCTCAGACCAGAGACTGCTCAAACACCATATCTAAACTTCAAGAGGGAGTTTAGGATCAATAGGCAAAGGCTTCCACTTGGCCTTTGCGTTGTCGGAAAGGCGTTTAGGAATGAGATATCACCCAGGCAATTACTTATCAGGATGAGAGAGTTTACTCAGGCAGAACTACAGATATTCTTTAATCCAGATACGATAGATGAGCATCCCAAATTTGAAGAGATAGCTGATTATGAAATAGCTGCCATGAGACCAGGAGATGAAAAGACCAAAAAGGTGAAGATTAAGGATTTGGGTCTTCCAAAGTTTTATGCATATCACCTAGCCAAAGTGTTCCAGTTTTTCCAGAATATTGGATTTAGTGATAACCTAAGAATGAGAGAGTTAAGCAATGAGGAGAAGGCATTTTACAATAAGTATCATTGGGATGTGGAAATATACTTTCCTAGTTTTGATAAATGGATAGAAGTTGCAGGAGTCCATTACAGAACAGATCATGATCTATCAGGTCATGCAAGGGAAAGCAAGGAGGATCTTTCAGTGAACATACAGGGCAAGAAATTTGTCCCTCATGTACTTGAACTTTCATTTGGAGTTGACAGGTGTGTTTTGGCATTAATAGACAATGCATATTCAGAGAGAGATGGAAAAGCTGTTTTGAGACTGGCTCCAAAGCTAGCTCCTTATGATGTTGGTGTTTATCCCTTGGTTAGCAAGGGCGGGCTTCCTGAAAAGGCAAGAGAGGTAGCTAGTTTCCTTAGATCTATGAACTACAAAGTATTCTATGACGAGTCTGGAAGCATTGGTAGGAGATATGCCAGGGCGGACGAGATAGGAATTCCATTTGGTATTACGATTGATTTCCAAACCCTTGAGGATAATACAGTGACCATTAGAAACAGGGATACCACTGAACAGGAGAGAGTTCCGGTAGATAAGATCTGCGGAAGGATTTGGGAGCTGATAGGTAGCTGGAAAGCCCCTCAATCATGAGAGGATAAGTATGGAGAAAGAAGATGTCTTGGAGTTAGTGGATAAGTATTCAGAGATACCAGCGTTTTGGGAGATCGGGAAGAGAATAGCCTCGTGGGATTTTGACTCTGAAAGAGTAGTAATCTTGCTTTTTGATGGATTAGGAGGTATTGATCTTAAGCTGGATGAATTTAGGAAGCAGAGGTTCAGGGCGCCATTTCCTTCAAGCACTCCAACATTCTTTTATTCTTTGTGGTCTGGCCTGCCTCCTGGAGAACATGGATATGTGGAATGGTTTATGAGATACAAAGATAAGATAATAACAGTTCCACCATGGAGAGATTTGGACGATAATCCAGTGAACGCAAGCTACGAGGAGGTCTTCCCGTTTGAAAGCATTTCTGAAAAGGCTTTGAAGAAAGGAAAATCATCTGCTTTAGTTACTTGCTACCCAGATACACTTTTCACTTTGGCATCTTCAAAAGGAACAGATAAGATTAAAGCAGAAAACATTGAGGAGTTTTTGAATATTGATTTTACTGGCTATGACTTATACATTCTTTATTCTGCTTCCCCAGACGATTTTTTGCATGGAGACAATGATAGGAACAGACTTCTTTCCTTTATGGACAGGGCGAGGATAGTAGTGGAAAAGATATGGGGGTTATTGCCAGCAGATACAAAGCTGATTGTTGGATCTGACCACGGATTAGTAAAAGCCAGCAATAGAATACGTCTAGAACCAGCCAGCAGTATGCCCGTGGGAGGGAGCAGGGTTGCCTTTTATCAGGACATTGACGAAGCTGAGCTTGAGAAGTTTGGTATCCCGTTTGACGTAGATGAGTTTAAGCCTTTAATGGGAAAGCCTAGCCATAGGCTAGTCTCTCAATATGGAGACGAAATGGTTCTAGCAAATGGTTATTTTGATTTTCCTTACAGAGAAACGAACGACAAGGCTTTCCATGGCGGATTAAGTAAAGAGGAAATGAT
>CAZZDL010000008.1:3645-31443 GCA_964652335.1 Microcaldota archaeon | reverse complement strand
TTATTCTTCCGACAAATCAAACACGTATTTTCCGTTCTTTACCTTTGCCTTTACTGGTTTTGCATTCAGAAGCCATTCTTCTAGCATTTCCTTTTCCACATCTCTTTCAATTGCATTTCTCTCCATGAACTCCTTAGCTTCATCTAGATAGTAGGTCAGCCTGTCTCTAGTCTCTTCATCTTCAATTGTGTTTATCTCCTTTTTCAGCTCTTCGTAGTCTCCTTCACCATGCCATTTGTACTCTACTATCTTTCTTATCAATGTGTGAACTTCCATGATTAAATTATCCATTGGACAAAATAAAAGCATGAGGGTTGTCGCGTTGGTTTCTGGAGGAAAGGATTCTATATATGCTATGTACTGGGCGTTGAACCAAGGCTGGGAGATTCCCTGCATGATTAGCGTTGAACCCAAATCAGATGAATCATGGATGTTTCATTATCCAAATGTGTGGCTAACCAAATTACAAGCAGAGGCAATGGGAATTAGGCAAGTGTACATTAAAACACTAGGGGAAAAGGAGAAAGAGTTAGATGATTTGGAGAAGGCGCTAGCCAATGCGAAGAAAGAGTATAATGTCATCGGTGTCCTTTCTGGAGCAGTGGCATCTGAATACCAGAGGACTAGACTTGAAAGGGTTGCGTATAACGCTGGCCTGAAGAACTTTAATCCGCTGTGGCACAAGGATCAGGCTAGATTGGTGAAAGACGTAATCAGAGCAGGATTTGACGTTGTAATAGCTGGAGTTTCAGCAGAAGGGCTCGGCAAGGAATTGATAGGTAAAAAGCTTGATGAGTTTTTGAATAATATAGGTAAGTCCATATCTCCTGTGGGGGAGGGTGGAGAGTTTGAAACCCTTGTTCTGGACGGACCAATATTTCACAAAAAAATAGTTATTGATGATTATGAAATTATCTGGGACAAGGGGAGGGGATATTTGAAGGTAGACAAAGCAAGGCTGATTGAGAAATAGATATCATGGAACTGAAAACGGGCTTAATCCCTCAACAAGGAAAGGCGCAAATATGCTCAGCAAGAAAGTCATGATTATTTGAACTATCGCAGCTGTTATTGTTATGCTTATTGCATCTGTTATATCCTCATTCATGAAAACCATTATTATTGCAGCCACCACAAGCATTCTAACAAATACTCCCATTATGTCAAAGCTCTCCGCAGGCATTAACACACCCAAGACAAGGGAGAAGAATGCAACAATCATTAAGACATTTCCTTTCACTGCTATCCAACCTGACCTTTTGAATCCTATGTAAAAGCTTGCAATCCTTATTATAAATGCAGTGGCTAGGGATACTATGTTCACGGGATCCTCCCCCTTATCTCTCTCGCAGATTTTTCTGGTGGACATACAACTGCTATTTCCCCAGACCCTAGCTCTAGCCCAGCGTATATCTCTGTCCTTGGCATGATTTCCATATGCCATCTGTAGAATGGTTCTTCCTCTTTAGTGGGAGGATAATGGACAAAGAAGTTGTACGAAAAATTACCTAGATAGTCCCTCATGGCTAGCATGACTCTTTTGAAGGCGTCTGCTAGGTACCCAGGTCTTGGTGTTTCTTTTTTTGACACTAGCCATACAGAATGATTAGCCCTTGGTGCAAAGGGCACAAATGCAATTACTCCAGGGTTTTCATATACAAATCTTGGTCCTCCTCTTTCAAGTTCAATTATCTTGTCAAATATTGAATAACCGTGGTTGATATAGAAGTCCTCTGCTATGTTTAGTTCCTCTCTTACGAGCCTAGGTACAATTGGCATGCCCATGAGCTGCATGTGTGAATGCATTATTGATGCACCGCTTGCAGGACCCCTATTCTTTACTAGCAAGGAATACTTCACGCCTCTTTTTCTAGATATTGCTTTCCATCTGGAAAATGCAAATGAAAACACTTTTGTTATCACTGTTTTTGGTAAGTCCTCTAGCTCTAGATAGTGATCCCTCACATCAATTATTACTTCATGATACCCTTTGGCTGAGGATTTCTTCATTAATCCGTTTGTCTTGTTTTTCAGTTTTGCATTTGGAGAGAACAATGGATATTTGTTTCTAAATGATCTAGCGATCCATTTTTTACCACCGATTCTCGCCGTCTCTTTCGGTGTTATCTTTTCATTCCCGGGGCAGAACGGGCACTTGGATGGATCTTCTCTTTCCCATGATTGACTGCCTCCTTGTTTTGGCC
The DNA here is from genome assembly GCA_964652335.1 of Microcaldota archaeon. Lineage (GTDB taxonomy): Archaea > B1Sed10-29 > B1Sed10-29 > WALL01 > WAMD01 > WAMD01. Next base: position 29,239 of record CAZZDL010000008.1, on the reverse strand, counting down.
TATATGCTCTAGCACTTGAGACAACTGAATATCTATCCATAAGATAATCCTTTCTTAACTCCATCATAGTCTTTCAAACCTCTTCTCAAGCTTTTTCTCAACGCTTGGCAAGGTGGTATATTCCATTTCGTCTAGAGGTAGCCTATGAGGTTCAAATGGGCCATGTCTTCTGTAGTAGTCAGCGATTTTGTTCGCCAGTCTTCTAGCTTCATCAAAGGCTGGATCCTTGAACAAGTCCACAGGCCCTATTAGTTTTCCTTTAGCTAGCTGGAATCCAGCTGCAATTACCCTTGGAGGACCGTCAAACCTAGTTGGATGGGCATCTTCAAATGCCACAGGCATTAATGGGCCGTGATGGGAACCCCTCATCCATCCGGACACTGAGTGAGGGAACGCGAAGGGCTCTAGGACTTCCCCTAGAGCTGGAAGGCCATGCTGGGCCCTTACTACCATGACAGGGTCGTCTTTACCTACGTATTTTCCTGCCAAGAAATTCAGCTTTTCTGTGGATGTTACTGCGGCTATCTCTCCATCTTTTCTGTACACTCTCTTTATTACATATCTACTTGGTGCTCCGATGAAGGCTAACAGATCGTAAACCTCTTCAGGGGTTTTGAACTTTACTTTTCTATGCTTTATTACATCATGGACTTCAAATATGAATCCTTTGTGCATTGAAGGATCTATCACTAATCCGGCTGTGTTGAATGGATCTGCAAACATTCTGAATAATGGCAAGTTCCATGCCCCTGCCTCTGTTTTGTCTGCCATGAATACTACTACAGGCTCAGACTTTCTTTCCTCAAATTCCATCTCTGCAACTCCTGGACCCATGCCTCTAACATTACCAGAGAACGCAGATGTCAAAAGGTCTTGGCCAGCTCCGTAGAGTTTGAGTTCCTTTGCTTTTTTTGCTGCCAGCTCAAAAGTGTCCCAAGCTAATTTGTGAATAGCTTTGGAATCAACACCCTTCTTGTGAGTCATTATCAGCTGGAGATCATCCCCACAGAACAGAACTGAATAATCCACGAGCAGTTTTTTCCGTTTTGCCTTCTCCAAGTTTTTCTCTGCTACGTTTATGCATTCTGGGTGGACTCGTGAATGACCTGGCCATCCACCAATATCAGCTTTAATAACACTTAGAGTTATCATTTTTACCCCCATGTCACTAATGCAACAAGCGTTTAAAAAACTAGTCTCTTATGCTAGTAAGAGGATAAGGCTAATCATTGCCAAGGGACTAAAGTTCATTCCATATTTCTTTTGGATTCATTCCAAGACTGACTAGCGTATATTTCTCTACTTGGATAATCCATCCTTTACACCTTTAACTAATGCCTTTATCTCGCCTTCAACATCCCTAGCCTTCATTACACCAGAGGCTAGTAATACACCATAGGCACCAAGCTCTAATGCCTTTGAGACGTCCCTGCTTGAGTGGATCCCTGCTCCAACAAAGACCAAAATATCTGGGTTTACGTCATGCACATTCTTCACTGCTTTCTCAATTACTTCTGGCTCAGCCTCGCTAACACTAGTCTTGGTCCCTATTAACTCTGGAGGTTCAACAGCTATGGCATCTGGAGACAGCTTGGCAATCTCCCTGGCCCTTCTAGGACTGTTTGCACACACTAGACTAGATAATCCGTATTTTCTGGCCAACGCAATTGTCTCTTCAATTCTTCCTGTTGGTAATGGCCTTTCGCTGTGGTTTAGGATTACACCGAAAACGCCAGCCTTTGCAAGGCTTCTAGGCAAAACCCAGCCTGTAGCCTTGTCCTCGTCCAATGGATCTGCATGCTGTGAAAAGACAGGAATGCTTGTCTGCCTAGCAATGAATGTCAAGTCTTGCATCTGAGGAGCTATTCCAAAGAATTCCTTTCCATATTTTTCCATTATGAAAGCCAGCTTTAATCCAGCTTCAGCTATGCCTGTCTCATACGCCTTGTAATTTACTATTACCCTTGGGAACGGACTAGATGGCATTCTTATCCCTCTTTATGACAATGCTTTTCACTTCTGTCATTTCTAAGATAGAATATCTTATCCCTTCCCTTCCCATACCTGAGCCCTTCACACCTCCGAACGGGAATATGCCCAGGCCATGAGCTGGATGGGCATTTATTGTCACTTCTCCGTCTTCCAGGGTTAAAGCAATTTCTAGAGCCTTGTTTATATCTTTTGTGAACACCGCTGCATCCAGGCCGTACTCAGACTTGTTAGCTATCTTCAACGCCTCTTTCCAATTCCCAACCCTTATTATTGGGATTACTGGACCAAACGTCTCTTCCCATGCTATTCTAGCATTTAAAGGCACAGAATCTAGAACAGTGGGCCAGTAATAGTTACCCTTTGATTTTCCTCCCATTAGCAGTTTTGCCCCTTTATCTATTGCATCCTTTACTAGGGAATCTACTTTTTCCACTGCCCTTGGATTGATTAATGGTCCTAAATCAGCTTTCCAAGGGCTTCCTACCCTCCATCTTCTTGCTTCAATGAGTATTCTTTCAACTAGTTCATCTGCGATTTCTGACTCAACTAAAACTCTGCTTATTGCATCGCATCTTTGACCAGAGAACTTTAATGCTCCGGTGACTATCTCCTTTGCTGCTAGGTCTAGATCTGCATCTGCTAGAACTATGGCCGGAGCTTTTCCTCCTAATTCCAAGTGCAATTTCTTCATCCCAGCAATACTAGCTATTCGTTTGCCTACAGATGTAGAACCAGTAAAGCTGATTCCATTCACAAGATCGCTTTTCACTAAGAGATCACCTATTTCTGAACCTTTTCCAGAGACCACATTTAGGACTCCAGGGGGCAAGCCAGATTCCTCAAAGACCTTTGCCAGGTAAAATGCTGAAATAGGTGTGTCTGTGGCTGGCTTGAGGATTACAGAATTCCCACTGGCAATGGCAGGAGCTACCTTTGATACAGCAGTAAACAATGGATAATTGAATGGAGTTATTGCTAGGATTACTCCAATGGGTTGCCTTATCACTAAAGCAATCTTGTCTTCCTTGAAGGGTGAGAAATCTCCTGTTATTGTCTCTCCAAATATCTCCTCACATTCTTGAGCCGCATACTTCAGCCTCAGTGCGCTAGCTTTTATCTCTCCTTTCCCCTGCTTGATTGGTTTCCCAGCTTCATAGGCTAGTATCTCCACCAGCTCTTTCTCATATGTCTTTAGCCTGTCTCCAGCTTCCTCTAGAATTTCTGCCCTTTTGTGAGCTGGCATTTTTGCTATTTTTCCTTTCGCTTTGCTTGCAGATTTTAAAGCAAGGCTAGCTTCCTTTTCGTTTGCTTTCGGTGCATATGCATATGTGCTATCCAAAACAGGCGAGTAGACAGGCATATATGCTTTGGGTTTTATCCATTTTCCACCAATGAATAGGTTCCAGGCTCGTTTTCCTTTATACTTCGTTTTCCATGCCATGATCTAGAAAAAGAAGGACAGGTTTAAAATGATTTCCTGGTTTTGTTTTCTCTACGGCTAGCTAAACCTTTTTAATCCGTGAAGAATTATCTTCTTATGAATTTCAAGTACACATTGGCTTCAGTTTTTCTAGTGTTTCTAGTCGGAGGGTTTTTTGCCATTTTCATAAGCCCCACTACGAGGAATCCTGCATATCTCTTTGTATTATTCTTAGTAATCTTACCATGGATTGGATTGTTTTTCAGACTGTCTGGATTGTTTAGGATATTCGGGACTGTAAAGTATCGCACAGGATTGTCTGAGAAACAAACCTTATTGTTGATTTTCTCGCTCATGCTTGTTGGAGGTCTTTTGGGTTTTGTTGTGGTGGGAAAGGGAAGTGTCTATGTAACAGATTATTCACTAGCAATAAACCTTACATCCGACCATGCATCAGTGGCTGAGACGCTTGTTTATTCTGTTTCTCCTGGTGCCAGGGGACACGAGTTTTATAGAAGCTATTACAAGAATGGACCACTTGCAGGCATGTACAATGCGAGTGCTGATTGCCCGCCATGGTTTGATTTCATTGTATACGACAAGGCTGATAGAAAGGAGCTTGCATGCAGGAGCGACGAGTACGTGAAACCCGGCAAGTATTCAGTTACTTTCTTTTATAACATCCCAAAGCCGTATGCTTGCTATGAGACTAAATGTTTGTTTGATTGGAATTTTTTAACAGATTTTGGATTATACATAGAGAAAGCAAATGTAACTGTTTCAGGCGCAGAAAAGGTTTGGACTTATCCACCATTGAAATTGAAAAGGGATCTTCCACCAGGAACCCTTCTAGAAGTCAAGGCAATTGTTCCTAGGACCCAGGTATCCGAATACTGGGTGGATACAGGAAAGCCAGATTCAGAGATTTACTCAAATGAATGGACGACTAATTTAGCTGGCTTGTTGTATGAATATGACATTGTAGTTTACCTCCTTGTTTTTGGTTTGACTGCCATCGCCATATACATAGTTTATCTATTGCTTGGAAAAGACCCGGTTGTCCCAAATATCCCAGATGTTTTACATTATCCACCTACAGACAGGAAACCGTATCAGGTTACAGAGTTGGTATTTGAAGATCCTACTAAGATTGAGCACGAAGGGATAACAGCTACTCTCTTAGATCTTGCTAGAAGGGGATGGGTAAAGATAAGTGGGAATAAGATAGATTTCATGGAAGGGAGTGACCAGCTAGATGATTATGAGAAGAAGGTTTATGAATTTTACAAATGGTTGACAGATGATGGCAAATTGGATATGAAGTCTGTCAACGGGAAAATATCCAGGTCAGCAGATACTAGCTGGCTAAAGGAAATTAAAAAGAGGATAGATGATCTTACTAAGCCAACGCTGAGGGATGCCTATTCTAATCTTGGCCACTTTGCTGCATTGTTTATTGCTATAGCTCCTTCCCTAATTTCAATCCCTCTTGCCAACCTTCTCCCAGCTTCCTTACAAAGGGCAATAATGTTTATGTCAATATTTGGGTTCTTTGCAATTTTGTTTTTGGATGCTTTCACATTTGGCAGGTACAAGAAGGAGATATACAAAGAGGTCCTGCTGTGGAGGGCATTCGGCAGGCTTCTTGGGGATTATGGTATGATTAAGAAATACGCCCCAGAGGATATTCTTATGTGGGGCAAATGGCTAGTGTACGCCACAGCGTTAGGAAAAGCAGATAACGTACTAAGGGCAATGAGGGAGATGAACATTAGGTTGCCAAATATTGATTACGACACTAGAAGGTCATATTACATTTATCCATGGGTCATATACTCTGCATCTCAATCTAGATATGCCTCTTTGACATCCTCTAGCAGCAGTGGTAGTTGGTCTGGAGGCGGAGGATTTGGTGGTGGATTTGGAGGAGGCGGGGGAGGATTTAGATAAGTCACTGGTCTAATCTATTTTCATCAAGTATTAGACAAACGTTTAAATATTGATTATACTAAAATTACTTCCATTGGATATTCGGGCAGTCGTCGTAAAAATATTATAGTGAGGTGTTTCTAAATGGCTGAGGCAATAGAGAGCTTACTCAAAGAAGGGCGAATTTTCAACCCACCAGAGGATCTGGTCAACAATTCTAACGTTAAGAAGTTCATGGACAAGCATGGCATTAAGAGCTATGACGAACTGTTGGAAAAGGCAAAGGACATTGAATGGTTCTGGAATGAGATGGTCAAAGAAGCTGGCATAGAATTCTACGAACCACCTCAGAAAACACTAGAGTGGAATCCACCATATGCAAAATGGTTCGTTGGATCAAAATACAACATTGTTCATGATGCATTGGACAAACACGCCAAAAATAACCCAGACAAGATAGCTTACATCTGGATAGGCGAGCCAGAGGGAGAAGTGAAGAAAGTAACATACAAGCAGTTGTATGAAGAGGTAAATAAGCTTGCAAACGCATTGAAGGCTATGGGAGTGAAGAAAGGAGATAGAGTTGCTATCTGGATGCCAATGATAGTTGAGCTTCCAATTGCCATGCTTGCTTGTGCAAAGATAGGAGCAATCCATTCTGTGGTTTTCTCTGGTTTTAGTGAGAGAGCTTTACTTGATAGGATAAACGATGCAGAGGCAAAGATATTGATAACAGTGGACGGGTTCTACAGAAACGGAAAGATAATCCCAATGAAGGACAGAGCAGACAAGGTATTAGACGAGGCACCCTCAATTGAGAAAGTTATTGTATTCAACAGAGCGAACAAGGAAATAAACATAAAAGAGGGAAGAGATGTATGGTGGCACGAAATAATTGCCAACCAGCCAGCTGAATGTGAGACAGAGAAACTAGACGGAACAGATACATTATTCATCCTTTACACATCAGGAACAACAGGGAAGCCAAAGGGAGTGATGCATGATCACGTAGGATATGCAGTTGGGACCGCGGCAACTCTAAAATTTGTTTTTGACATAAAGGATGACGATGTATTCTGGTGTACAGCAGATATAGGTTGGATAACTGGACACAGCTATATAGTCTACGCACCACTAATTCTAGGAACCACTTCCATCATGTATGAAGGTGGCCCTTTGTATCCAAGGCAGGACAGATGGTGGGAGATAGTTGAGAAGTACAAAGTTACAGTTTTCTACACTGCCCCAACAGCCATAAGAATGTTCATGAGGCTAGGGGAAGACCCGATAAATGCTAGGGATCTAAGCAGTCTAAGGCTCCTAGGTTCTGTGGGTGAACCAATAAACCCAGAGGCGTGGGTTTGGTACTACACACACATAGGTAAAGAGAAGTGTCCGATAATGGATACTTGGTGGCAGACAGAGACAGGAATGCACATGATTACTCCATTGCCAATAACACCATTAAAGCCTGGTTCCGCCACAAAGCCATTCCCTGGTGTTGAGGCAGATGTCTTTGACGAAGAGGGCAATTCGCTCTATGGCAAGAACAAGGGAGGAAAGCTAGTTATAAAGAAACCATGGCCAGCCATGCTTCAAGGCCTCTGGAGAAACGAAGAGAAGTATATCAATACATACTGGAGCAAATATGAAGGCGTGTACTTTGCTGGTGACGCGGCTAGAATAGACGAAGACGGTTACTTCTGGATCCAAGGAAGGCTAGATGACGTCTTGAATGTCTCTGGACACAGGATAGGAAATGCAGAAGTGGAATCAGCATTGGTTACTCATGAAGCGGTTAGTGAGGCTGCAGTGGTAGGTAAACCACACGAGGTAAAAGGAGAGGCAATAGTTGCGTTCGTAGTGCTAAAGAAGGGAGTTGAGCCAAGTGACGATCTAAAGAAGGCATTGAGAGAGCATGTGGGCAATGAAATAGGAAAGATAGCAAGACCAGATGAGATTTTCTTTGTTGACGACCTACCAAAGACTAGAAGTGGTAAGATAATGAGAAGGGTATGTAGGGCAATATTGCTCGGAGAGAATCCAGGAGACACTAGTACACTAGCGAACCCAGAGGCAGTTGACCACGTGAGAAAGGCAATTCAAGGATAACCCCTTCAACCCCTTACTCATTCTACGTAAGGTTTGCCAATCTAGGGTTTTATTATAATATATCTCCCGTCTGTTGTCCATTTAGCCCCGTTAATTATTTTTGGAAAAGCCTTAAGCATTTTGGGAGGTATCTTTATGTATAAAGACCTTTTGTCACTCTTTATTGTTAATGGAACCAAATAGTCTTGGTTTATGAATATGGTGTCTGATGTCAGATTTATCTTGCTTTTTTTCGCCTCCTTTGGTTCCATACTAACAATTACATAAATCTTCCCATGCTCTTGATATATGGCATCAATTTCCATTGATATCCCTCCATTAATGCTTTAGATAGATCACCATTCCCTTTGGACCTGTTGCGAATATTCCATTGAGCTTGTGTATATGCTTTTTGTATTGCACATCTGCTTTCATTGTAGTTCCTTTGTATGTGTGATCAAGCACCTCAATCTCCATATCATATATCTGCTTTTTTATATTTTCAGCTTCACTCAGTAAACCCTTAACGTAGTCATTGGCTTTGCTAAGTTCACTGTTTATGTCGCTGTACATTCCAATTGTTTCATCTAGTAATCCAAATTTTATCTCTTCGTTTGGTATGTAGCTTTTGAATGGATTTCTAGATGGGTTACTTGATATGTAGATGACTGATGGAACGTAGTAGAGCTTCATTGTCTTTTTGAGCAGGACTCCTCCAGCTTGGTTTGGGTGGACGTCCCTCCCGTTGAATAGCTCTTGCATTGTGGGATTCTTTTTCTTTCTTGATATTGTGTGTTCCATAAACTGTTCAATGAAGTGTTTTCTATTTCTCATGGTTGAGGTACCGATTATACTTTTTATTAGTTTAGCAAATCTTATTATGCTTCTCGCCTGGGATCTTTTTACTATCCTTTTTCTGCCAGGATTCGTCCTTTTGTCTGATACTGCTGGCACAAAAACGTAGTCTCCATAAAACTGTGGATCAATAAGCCTAATATTAAAATTACTCAATAACTCTTTGATTAATATTGTTTTTTTAATCTCTGATCACCTCTTTTGCTATTTTTAGGATTGGCTCTATCTGATTTGTATTCCTTATCCCAAATGCAGGTATGCCTGTTATTCTTCTTCCATTTTCGGGCATTATTTGGATGAATTTCTTCTTCCCCGAATTGTTGTACTTGTTGAATATAATATCTGTCAAGAACGCGGGGAAGTTTTCGTATCCATCTGTTGCTATTATTACTATGTCGCTTTTTTTAGCTGCTTTCCACAACCCAGGAACAAGTATTGTTTTGTATTCTGTTTTCCTGTGGGTTCTATCAAATGCCTTCCCATTTCCGAGGTACACAGGAATTGTGTGTGAGAGTGTATCTGCCAACACGAGGAGGATATCATTGAACCTTGAGCCGACTGTGAATCTTGTGCTCTCTGAGTTGTCGTAGACTAATACAGCATTTTTCATTTCCTTTGGGATGTTCAATTTCCTTGCAAAGTTGGCTACTGACTTCATATACGTATCAATGCTTACCTGTCCAAGCTTGTAGAGCTTGTAAACCTTTAATGGATCCGCACTTTCAAGCTTTTTCGTGACATCGATTCCCTCTCTTTTGAATAGCTTGAAGTACTTTACCGCTTCATTTGGAGTTATTTTCCTAGCTATACTCTTAAGATATTCTTTTCGTTTTTTCAGTGATAGCTGATTTAGAAACCCAATCCCAATTGAAAATGGAAGTTTTTTAAGACTTTTCATACTTTTTTTTGCCATTAGGTAATCGTAGTATATAGTTCCTTTTTTAGCTTTTTTCTCAAACAAAAACGTCAACATATCTTCGTTCCTAGGCTCTCTCTTCAGATGAAACTTTCTGGATAGGTACGCTATTCTCCTTTTGTTCAATATAACAAATCTTTCATCTTTATCTTTCATGTATTCTCTGAAGAGTTTTCTAATTGTCTTGCCAGTTTTGTTTACCATTATGCAAAGCTGGAAAAACCTCAGAGCACCTTGTGGTTTCATACTGTTTAACGTGCTAAGGACAAGATTAGTATCCTTTTTCTTTTGTATCAACATTAACAATGCGGCTATCTTGAAATTATCATTTATGGGCATTTTGATAAGTTCCTTGAATCTTTTGTAGTCGTCTGTAAGGAGTGTTTGTAGCTTTTCAAAATCGCTGTACTCCGGGAATGCTGTTGAGAATGAGCGTATCAGTAATTCTTTGTAGACATCATTTTCCCCCATATCCTCCCTCCATGGGGGTGTGCGAGGCGACGTCCCCCTTAGTTGAGACGAAATGTCGCCTCATGACCCCCGTCTATCTTTTGGTTTTTTTATATTAAAAACTTATCCACAAGATTATATCTTCCCGATTCTACGTAAGGTTTAAAAACTAGTGATTTAAAAATTTAAAAAATTTTTAATGAAACTGAAATACAAGTAGTGGTGTAAATGGAACTAGAGCCAATAAAGGATATGCATGTGTCTGGGAAGACTTCTATCTCTGAGCTAGCAGAGGAATATCTAGATTCTGGTGGCTTTGTCGCAAAGCATCTTGGAATGGGTGTTAAGATTTTGGAAAAAATGTTCTCTGAGGACTGTTATAACTTTCTCTCTTTTCCTGCTTGTATCATTGCAACTGGGACAAGAGGAATTATTAGAGACCTAATCAAAGAGAAGAAGTTTAATGCAGTAATAACTACATGTGGAACCCTTGATCATGACCTGGCTAGAATATGGAAGGATTACTATCACGGCCACTTCCTTGCAGATGATAAAGAGCTGCATGAAAAAGGGATAAATAGACTTGGCAATATATTTGTCCCAAATGAAAGCTATGGCATAGTTTTGGAAAAGAAGCTTCAGCCGATATTGAAGGATATATATGATTCTGGAAAAAGGGATCTAGCTAGCTATGAGCTTGTATGGGAAATAGGAAAAAGGCTAGAGGGGGAGGAGAAGGCAGAGGAGAGCATAGTATATTGGGCGTGGAAGAATAGGATACCTGTGTTCATACCAGGAATAACTGATGGAGCAGTTGGTAGCCAAATATGGATGTTTAGACAGGATCACAAGGATTTCAATGTGAATGTGTTTAAGGATGAGGACAAGCTTGCAGATATTGTCTTTTCAAATAAGAAGACAGGGGCATTGATGATTGGAGGAGGTATTTCAAAGCACCATACCATTTGGTGGAACCAGTTTAAGGATGGACTAGATTACGCAGTTTATGTTACTACAGCCGTGGAATGGGATGGCTCTCTATCAGGGGCAAGGGTTAGAGAGGCTGTGTCATGGGGAAAGGTAAAAGAGAATGCGAAATACGTTACAATAGAAGGAGATGCCACAGTTATCCTTCCCTTGCTCGTGGCTAAGTTTATGGAGAAATAGCTAATGACAAATAGAGGTGTTACAAATGAAGAACATATCAGTTGAGGAAAACAGATGGATAATGCCTGAGACTGAAATAGTTGAAAGAAAAGGTTTTGGTCACCCAGATAGCATTTCTGACGGATGTGCTGAGGCAGTTTCAAGAGAATTGAGTAAGTACTATCTGGAAAACTTTGGCACAATACTCCATCATAACGTTGACAAGTTCCTTCTAATTGCTGGAAGGGCTTCACCTGAGTTCGGTGGTGGAGAAATCATAAAGCCCATGATACTCTTACAAAGCGGTAGAGCTATTACTGAGGTTGGTGAGAAGAAAATACCTGTGGATGAAATAGCTAGAAAGGCAATAATAGACTACATGTCCCAGTTTAGGCATTTAAATGTTGAGTTGCATACTGATATTGACATTCAGATAGGGCAAGGCTCACAGGATCTAACAGAGTTGTTTGAAAGAGGAAAGATCCCTCTAGCGAACGATACTAGTTTTGGAGTTGGATATTATCCATTTGATGCTCTGGAAAAGATGGTTTTGGAGACAGAGACATACCTGAATTCTAAAGAATACCTTTCTAAGCATCCATGGTTGGGAGAGGATATAAAGGTAATGGGATTGAGGAACGGTGAGAACTACAAGATAACTGTTGCAGCAGCATTTGTTTCCAAGTATGTTAGTAATGTGGATGAGTATGTTAAGTTCAAGGAAGAGATGAAAAATGACTTGGACAACCTCTTAGCTAGCTTTGAAAAAGAGGTTGAAGTTAATGTAAATACAGCTGATGACCCGTCTAAGGGAAGCGTTTACATAACAGTAACAGGTCTGTCTGCAGAAAATGGAGACGATGGAGAGGTTGGTAGAGGAAATAGAGGTAACGGCTTGATAACTCCAAGCAGGCCAATGTCACTTGAAGCTTTAGCTGGGAAGAATCCAGTCAATCATGTGGGAAAGCTGTACAATGTTTTAGCTAATAGGATAGCAAAGGACATAGTTGAGGGGATACCTGAGGTTAGCTATGCAAGCGTTGAGATTCTGTCTCAGATAGGTAAGCCAATAAACGAGCCACAGGTTTTGAAGATAGCATTGGAAGGGGATGTGGACAAGGCTAGGGACAAGGCCAGGTACATAGCAGAGAAATGGCTAGAGGAGATAACTTCCCTGACAGATGATTTTGTTGAAGGAAAGATAAATGTTTTCTAACAGCCACATTTTTATGTGTCTGGCTCAATAATCTAACAGGTGATTTCATGAGATTGAGTTTTCTAGTAGTCATTATGGCATTGTTAGTTCCATTTACAATTGCAGCTAGCTATGATAGCCTAAACCAATGTGACGAGTTAGCAAACCAGGGGAAGTATATAGACGCAGGCCTTTGTTATGAACAATTCAAGATATGGGACAAGTGTACATATTATCTCTTGAAGGGAGCTAGGGAGGCAGAGAAGGAATGGAATTTCAATCAAGGAGACTGGAATGGAAGAGTTGTGGCATTGGAATACTACGGAGGAGCTCACACTAAGGCATGCATTCAGAACTATGGGGATTATGAGTTATTAGATAAGGTAGATACGTATCATGAGTGGCTGACCTATTGGCTAACTTCACATGCGGATCCTCCTTTTGACATGGATGAATTATTAGCTGACCTCCATAACAAAATATGGCCACCAGAGGAAATACCAGCAGAGGTTGTTCCAAGTGATGAAACACCTTCGGCTTCAGCCCCAGCTCCAACTGGCAGCAGCGAGAATATAAATAAGGGTATGGATAATACAGTTATGCTGATAGCAGGAGGGGGCATATTACTAATAGCTATCCTGGGGCTTATCGTATACAAGCTAAGCAAGCGCAAACCAGAGAAGGAAGAAAAAGAGTGATCACCCTTCTCGGTTTTTTCATTTAATGATGTTTAATCATGACTCGCTTGTTATTCGATATTTTTAAATCTATCAAGTTTGTAACTTTCTGCATGCAACTAATTTTCCTTGGGACAGGTGGCGGAAGATTTGTTATGTCATTCCAGAAAAGGAAGACAGGCGGGTTTTTGATAAAGTCTAGCGTGCAGATACATGTGGATCCTGGCCCTGGGGCATTGGTGAATGCATGGCAGACTAAGGAGAACCCAACAAAGACTAGGCTAATATTTGTTTCACATAGTCATCCAGATCATTGCGTAGATACTCCCGCCATCGTAGAGGCAATGACAGAAGGGACGAGAAAGCATAGAGGAATGCTAATTGGTAGTAAGGCTTTTCTAGAAGGGAATAATGACGTGCAAGGCATATCAGAGTATCACAAATCGTTAACAGATTGGAAGATAGGAATTCCTGGTGATGAGTTGTCTGTTAGTGACATGAATATCAGAATAACAAAGGCATTTCACACAGAGGAAACAGCAATAGGTTTTGTCTTGGACGATGGAAAGATAAAACTGGGTTATACCTCTGATTCTGGAGTTCAGAACGACTTTGTGAAACAGTTTAAAGGAGTGGACGCGATCATTATGAATACAATCGCTCCAGATAAAGAGGTCTTTGAAGATGCTATGAGCCTAGGAGGAGCGATTGAACTGGTGAATGCTGCGAAACCGAAGCTAGCAATAATCCAGCATTTTGGAATAAGGGCATTGAGATACGGCCCAGAGAGGATGGCAAGGGATATAACAGAAGAAACAGGAGTCAAATGTATAGCCGCAAAGGATTTCATGAGGCTTGATCTAGCAAAGGAGCTTGGACTAGAGGGATTGTCTAGGTTTATGTAACATTCTTCTTGTAAGCCAGTTACAATTTGCTCAATCTTTTTAATTTATTGTTGATTAAATCAATGAGTAAAATCAATAGGTAAGGTCAACGAATAGGTTCTAGGAAGTGAATCTATGCCTTCAAGGCAGAAAAAGACCAAACTGGACAAGGCCAGAGAACGTCTAATTCAGATGGGTTTTGATAGGGAGTTTGCCGACAAATTGATTTCTGCTACTGGGGTAGAACATCAAAAGGAGCTTCTTGATCTGATAAAAGAGAAGAAGTTTGACATTACTCAAATCATCCCTGTCTGGTTCGCGCTCATAAATCTTAAAGATGAGGGGGCGAAGAAGAGGATAATAGAGCTTATCAAAGAGGGAAAAATAAAACCAGAACACCTTTACGATAGGTTTTATCTTTTCAAAGACGTGAAGAAAGAGCATGTTGATTATGTAGCAAATACTGGTATCCCTCCAGAGTATTTCACGAGAGTCGTAAATTTCATGCCAGAGACAGAGGAGGAAGTCAAGAGGGCCATTGATCTCTGGGAGAAGGGGTTCATTGATGAGAACAGTTTTCAGCTTACTGTTTCATACCTTACATCCAAGAAATGGGCTGTAAACAAGCTCGTTGATCTGATTGAGAAGAATAAACTGCCAAGGAATCATTTTCCGTTTCTGTTGACAGTTTTGCTTATGTGTGAGCCAGGGAATTATGCTCCTTTGGAAGAGGCAGTAGATATACTGAAAAAGTACAAGATACCTGAGGATTACAAGTATACATGGGCGACAGCCATTGCGAAGAATCCAAAGCTAGCAAGGAAGTTATTGGAAAAAGTTAATTCAGGTGAAGAGGATCCCAATGAAATGTCTGAGTTAATAATCAACCTCTCTTCTAGATTCCAGAGCATGAGCCCTGATGAATTTGATAAGATAAAGGACTATGAAAAGGAAGAGATAGAAAAGAAAAAAGCATGGGAAAGGGTTATGGGAGGATCTGTGAGCGGGCGCGAGTTTGACAGCGAAAAAGACCTTCAACAAATGATAAGGATATACACAAGGAGTTATTGGAACGTACCTCCTCTTTTGGAGGAGGAGCAATGGATCGTGAACAAGGGGAGCGTTGACAGAATATTGCGGTTTTTGAAAGAGGATATAATCAAAGGAAAAATGATTGAAACGAAGATTAAAACTAAGGATGGAACATTTTTGATTCCTAAGAGGAATATGATTAGCAAGGATGAGCTGCTCAAGGTTGCTAGGCAGAAAGGAGCATATGTCCCAGAGCTGGAAAGGTTGATAAAAGAGGAAATGAGTTATGCAGACATATATGATTTAATTCAAAAACTCCATGCAATGAAACAATCTAGACTACCAACTGGTTCTATTGTGAGGCTAGCTGTAGGTCCAGCCATAGAGGAGGAAAAGTATCTAAGAAAGATAATAACTCTAGCCATGTTTCCAAAAAATCTAGAGGGCATTAGTTGGGATAGAGCCATTGATTTCCCAGATACCTTAGGGTATGTAAAGTTGTATCCAATTGGCAAAACATTATATGTCATAAACATTCAGTCAAGTATATTCTCACCACATGTTAAGGTAAGGCCGTCCCTCAAAAAGAGATTGAAAAAATGGGCAGAGGTTCTGCTAGATGCTGTGGAAGAGTATGCTAAGAGAAATGGTTATGAAAGAGTGGCAATCACTCCGGCTAATTTTCAAGTTAGAAGGTGGGAGAGCATAAACCCTAGAGTTGCTCATGAACTTTACACAGAATTACCTATGAAAAAGGGCTATTCCCTGAAACAGCTTGGGCGGAAGGATATATGCGGGGTAGACGAAAGTATATTCTGGGTAAAGAAGATTTCAGGTGAGGGAAAGTTATCTGTGTTGAAAAAGTTAGAAATGATCAGTAGGCGGACTAGGGGGTCAAAGAGATATAAGTGAGAGTTAAGGAGCATTAATTAGGGAAAAATATTAAAATCAATTGTCACCTAATTTCAGCATTAGTGGTGATTATGGAAGAGCTTATACAGGACTATGAAGAGAAAAAGCTTTTTGAAAGGCTTGTTGAATACTACAAGAAGATATACCCAGAAATACCTATAGAAAAATCTGAGATCATTCTTTCTCCAAAGGACATTGAGGAGGTTTATTACACCTATCCAGGCATAGAGGAAGAAGCTACCTTCAATGAGAAGGTGGAAAGAGTGAAGAAGGCGATCCCATATGGATATGATACTCCTGTTATCCTTTTGAAAAAGGGAAATAAGCTGATTTTACTTGACGGCCACAGGCGACTCAAGGCAGCCATGGATTTGGGTATTGAATGGAAGGCATTGGTAATAGAGGTTCCGGAAGATGTTAGTATCGGAATAGAGAAGATGGTAAAAGGAAAGATAAAAGAAGTATTCTAGAGGTGCTTTTATGCCAAGGTATGATTTTGAAGAGATAGAGAGAAAATGGCAGGACAGATGGATTAAAGATGGCGTGTACAAGTTTGATCCCAGTAAGGAAGGAAAGATATACAGTATAGACAATCCACCTTCATTCACGTCTGGAAGTCTACACATGGGTCATGCTTTGAATCACTCATGGATAGATTTTATAGCTAGGTACAAGAGGATGAGAGGATACAATGTTCTGTTTCCAGTAGGCTTTGACTGTCATGGGCTTCCTACAGAACTAAAAGTGGAAAAGGTTTACGGAATTGATAAGAAGGATAGAGACAAATTCAGGGAAAAATGTGAAGAATGGACAACAGAGGCAATAGCCAAGATGAAGGATCAGTACCTAAGGCTTGGGTATTCAGCTGATTGGGATGAATATTATGAGACCAGAATGCCATGGTACAAGGCATTGGTTCAGTACTCTCTCTTGGAGTTCTACAGGAAGGGGCTGATCTACAGAAGCCAAGCCCCAGTTTTATGGTGTCCGAGATGCGAGACAGCCTTGGCAAAGGCAGAGGTTGGATACATACCAAGAAAAAGCAAGCTATGGTACATTGCCTTCCCTATAGTTGAAGATGGGAAGAAGACTGAAGAGAAGATAACCATTGCCACAACTAGGCCAGAACTCATGTTCTCATGTGTCGGGATATTTGTTCATCCTGAGGATGATAGATACAAACACTTAATTGGGAAAAAGGCGTTTATCCCTTACGTTGATAGAGAGGTTCCTATAATAGCAGATGATGCGGTGGACAAGGAATTTGGTACAGGGGCGGTTTACCTTTGTACGTTTGGAGATGAAATGGACGTAAAATGGCAGATGAAGTATGACCTTCCAGTTTACATAAGCATTGATCCGAAGGGAAGGCTCACAGAGCTGGCTGGAGAATTTGCAGGCATGAAGGCGGATGAAGCCAGAGAGAAAGTGGCAGAAAAGCTAAAGGAAGATGGTTATTTGGTTAAGGTTGAGGACTATGAGCAGAATGTTTTAGTTCATGCAGAAAGGCATTCATGCATGCATCCAATTGAGCTACTACCAATACCTCAGTGGTTCATAAAGGTTAAGGAATTTACTAAGGATGTAAGTGATGCAGCAGATACAATGAATTGGTATCCTGAGCACATGAAGGAAAGGCTGAAAGCCTGGGCAGATAGCCTGGATTGGGATTGGATAATATCCAGGCAAAGGGTATATGGAACCCCAATTCCATTCTGGTACTGCAAGGATTGTGGTGAGATAATACCACCTAAGGAAGAGGATTTGTTGGCTGGCAGGTTCGTTGATCCTGCAAAGGACAAACCACCTGTGGATAAATGTCCCAAATGTGGATCTACTAACATAGAGGGATCAAAGGATGTTTGTGATTGTTGGGTTGATTCAAGTATAACTCCATTGGTGGTAGCTCATTGGAAAAGGGATGACAAGCTATTTAGCCGAGTTTATCCAGTTACGCTTAGACCACAGGGATATGACATAATTAGAACATGGGCATTTTATACAATATTTAGAGACCTAATACTCACAGGGAAACCACCGTTTAAAGATGTAGTAGTAAATGGTATGGTGGCTGGCCCTGACGGGAGAAAGATGGATAAGTCCTATGGTAATATCATCCCACCAGAGGAAGTTCTTGATAAATATGGTGCAGATGCATTGAGGCAATGGGCTTTGGGGGCTGCCCTAGGGGAAGATTATCCGTTTGACTGGAAGCAGATAAAATATGCAAGTAAATTCCAGACAAAGCTATGGAATGCAAGCTTCTTCATAGGGAAGCATTTAGAGGGTTTTGAGCCAGATGGTTTGGACGGGGTTAAGTCAATTATGAGACCATCTGATAAATGGATATTATCTAGGCTAGATTCTGTGATTAGGTATTCAACCCAGGCATTGGACAAGTATGAGTTTGGAAAGGCGCTGAATGCTATTAGAGAATTCTTCTGGCACGAAGTTTGTGATAATTATTTGGAAATGGCAAAACCCAGACTCTATGGAGATAACGAGGATGAGAAGAAAGTAGCAAGAGAGGTTCTGTACAGGATTTTAGTTGACGTTACCAAGATGCTAGCTCCATTTATTCCACATATAACAGAGGAGATACATGAATTGTATTTGAAGAAGTTCACAGGGCTAGCATCTGTGCACCTAGCAAGCTGGCCCAATGAAATAGGGTTTTCAGATGAGAAAATAGAAGAGGAAGGAAAGATGGTTATGGCTATTGCATCAGAGATTAGGGGATTCAAGACAAAGAATCAGATGTCACAGGCAGGGGAATTGAATAAGGTTACAATATACAACGCCGATATCCAGCATTGGGAAAAAGACTTGAAGGAGACCCTCAAGATAAAAGAGATTGTATTTGCCAAAGGAGAAGGGAGCATTGGCATAGAGAACATGAACATCAGCTTGGATATTGAAAGGTGATTTGGTGGAGATTTTCCGAAAAACCGACTGATTTTCTATAAAAATAGTCGGAAAATCGGAAAGTTTATATATCATTTGTGCTAGAAGTATATCATGTCAGATTCAATAGATTGGCTTAGGGAGAATAGTTTCAAACTATATGAATTAGTGAAGGAATTTAGGAAGAGATGGATCTTCCACAAGATAAATAGTAAACTAGGTTCCGAGCCTAGAATAAAATTAGTTAGGGGTTTTAGAGGAACAGGAAAAACTACCTTGTTGCTTCAGCTATTTGGTGAGCATAGCGAAAGGAGTATATACATAAATGCAGATAATCCCAAAGTAAAACGAGAAGGTTTGTATCAGATAGGATCAGATGCGATAGAAAGGGGTTACGACATACTACTCATAGACGAGGCACATACGTTTATAGATTGGAGGTCACATATTAAAGCTTTGTATGATGAGAATCCAAACGCTAGTTTTGTTGTTTCTGGGAGTGCTCCTTTAGTTTTTTCTGCGGGCAGAAGAGAGACAGAACTTAATATGGAATTTCTTTCTTTGTCTGAGTTTATTTATCTCATGGATGGGACAAAGGTAATCGCTAGCGATGACGTGTGGAAAGACCCGGATGCTACATTAAGGTTCATTGCTAGAAATCCTTCATTATCTCGTAATTGGGATGAATACATTAGATCAGGGCTACCATTGTTTTTTTCATTTAATAAAAATGTATCTAGCGCAGTTTTCAATTCAATTAAGAAGTCTATAAGGGAAGACGCTTTGTACTATCTTAATATGAGTGGTGAGAAAATAACGGCGATGGAATCCATGCTCTACATGATAGCTACAAGTTCTCTTGGGGAATTCAGCGTAAACTCCGCTAGTAAGAATCTTGGGATAAGTAAGTACACTGCGTACGAGATAATAAATACACTTGAAAGTATGCAGATTATTAGGATAGTGAGGCCGTATGGAAAGGGGCCAAAATTAGTTAGAGGGGAACCGAAGGTGATGTTTTCCCACCCAGCAATGAGAATAGCTGTATGTGAGGAACTGGGTGAAGATGCTGATTTAGGAGCTGTTAGGGAAGAAATAGCTGTTTTCTCTTTGATAAACAGAGGGTACACTGTTAACACTATAAAAGGAGCAAAGCGAAGTCCAGATTATATTGTGAGAAAAGGAAAGACAATATTTCTGGTTGAGGTTGGTGGAGAGAGTAAAACTAAAAAACAATTATTAAATATGAAGCTTAATGGAATTATCATAAAGCCAAGACAATTAATTACCCTGTCAGCATTTTAACTTTATCTAACTTTCCGAAAAACCGACTGATTTTCTATAAAAATAGTCGGAAAATCGGAAAGTTTATATTCATGCTCAATCAATATATAACCGTATAAATTTATTACAATGGGTTGATGAAATGGAGAGGTTAGGCATAAAGTTCAAGCTCAGCAAAGACGGATTGATCTTTCAAGGCAAGCGAGTTAAGCCGAGTCTGAGACTTCCTAAGGAAATGGAACCAGTGGTAATGGACCCCACTGGCTTGGAGGGCTGGAAAGGGCCATTGTATTACATGTACAGAGGATTAGAGAAGGTCGCAAAGGCAAAGGAGTTCATTGATCGCTCTGTTAGATATGATCTTACATTGATTAAACCCGGATTCATAGGTAGTGAATACGTGAAGACGTTTGGTCATTATCATCCAAGAGCAGGAAAAAGTTATTACACAGAGTTCTATGAAGTCTTATCTGGAAACGCAGTTTTCTTGTTTCAGGACAGGAGGCTGGATGAGTTTATTGTGGTGGAGGCAAAGAAGGGGGAAGGAGTTTTCATTCCTCCAGGATATGGGCATGTTACTGTTAATGTAGGAAGGAGACCTTTGCTTATAGGAAACTTAGTCATGGATGGGTTTTCAAGTAATTATTCCATTGTGAAGAAAAAGAGAGGGTTTGCGTATTATTTACTTAGGGATCTTGTTTTTGTGACAAACCCAAGATACAAGACCCATCCGACATTAATGTTTGCATTGGCTGAGAAGTTTGACCGTCTTGACAAGATGTTCTTAGAATACCCAGACGAGATGGCTAGAATACTGAAAGGAATAGTGTAGATATATTTGTTTTAGTCTAGTAGTTCATCCAGATACTTGTCCTCTATTCTTTTCTCATGCCTTCTTATTGCTTCTAATGCCTTTCTTAGGACTTGTGCAGGGGTTAGCTCTTCTGTGTTTATTACAACATGAGCGGGAAGCTTTTCTGCAGATAGATACAGCCATCTGAGAAGTGATGGAGTTACATTTATCTGATCTTTTCTTCTTTCTAGTCTTCTTAGACATTCTTCAAGAGAGCACTCTAGTTTTATGAATAATGCATCCCTTATCATGTGCTTTCTTTCCTGAAAGAATGGGGATATCCCAGGGGTGTCTATAACTAGGTTATCTCTAGGGATTACGTACTTGAAGAACTCTTCATATATCTCTTTCTCATCCTCAGGTTTGAAGCTCTCCCAATCCTTTTTTCTGAACTGGTCTATGGAAACATGCTCAAATCCATAGTTTTCAAGCATTTTGCACAGGGTTGTCTTACCTGTGCAGGGAGCTCCGATTATTACCACGTTCATGTTACAAATTACGATGATTATTTATTTATTGATTTTTCAAAATTAATCATGCCATTTAATCCAGAAAAGGCAAGGGAGAGATTGAGAGCTCTTAGAGAGAGGAGAAGAAAGATATTTGAGAACATGTCCAAGTACTCTAGACATCCAGAAACATTTGATATTAACATTGACGAGCTAGCTAGAAAGTACAAGCCATTGGAACCATATCTGAAACATGAGTCAGTTGTAAAGTTTTTAGAGCTTTCTAAAAAGAGAGACGAGATAAAAGAGAGAATAGAGAAACTGCTTGACGAGATAGAGGAGAGCATAAACAATAATGAACTAGAGAATGCGAGAAACAAGATTTCCGAAATTGCAGACTTGTATCATGAGGCAGAGAAGAATATAGATGAACTATCTGATCATTACGAGGATGCGATGAAGAGATTAAAGGTGGTTGAGATTGCACTTGGAGATTTGGGAGAGGACAATTCTAGGGTAAAATCACTTACAGATTATCTGTCCATGGCACATATTAGACATGGATACTTCTTTGAGGTAAGGGATGATATGTGGAATGACTTGGTTGAGCTTGGAAAGGAGCTTGGAATGGATATAGAACCTAAAAAGATAGAATACAAGCCTACCGTCGTCCCCATACCAAAAGGTGCTGAATCCCTAGCTAAAAGGGTGGTTGAGGAGATAAAAAAGGGAAAAGAAAAGCACTAGCCTATCTCTTTGGCCTACCTCCATTTTTCCATATTTTTCCAGCCATGCCCTGAAGTGGTTTCTATCGGATATTTTTTCTCGTTATGCTCTAACTTTTCCATTATTGCTTTTTCAGGATCTACGCCTAGCTCACAGCACAGGGTTAGTAAAACTATGAACACATCAGCTATTTCATGCTCAAATTTTTGAGGGTTTTTCTTGTATCTCTCAATTATTTCATCGTCGTTTCTCCATGCCATTAATTCAGCTAGCTCACCCACTTCGCCAACTAAAGCTATCATTAGGTTTCTGGGTGAATGGAACTGTCTCCAGTCTCTTACTTCGCTAAACTCTGCGATTTTTTTCATTATATCCTTTATATCTGACATGAAGCTAGTTTTAGAAAAATGTGATTAAAAGGTTTTTGTTTTGGAAACTGTGAAGAATTAGTGGGGCGGCTTCGCCGCCCCTGGAGTCCGTCCCTCTCCCCCTGCTCCAGTCCCCCAAGCTGGAGCTGCTCTCAAAAAGAGCTGTTGGATTGGGGACAGTGATTATATTTAAACCTTTTATGAGAAATGGTTTACATGTGTCTATTATCTATAGAAAATAATGCATATCTGTTAATTGTTTGAAGCTGAGATATAAACACTTGTTCTAAGCAGAGATACCTAGTAACTAGGGGATAATTAAGTGTATATCCACTAATTTTTTACATTTTTAAATACCCTGGTATAAAAAGATATCCAGCTTGTTCTGATGAACATGCATGTTTAAAAATTTTTAAAGGAGGGATGAAGATGCAGTTGAGTGGGCAACCAGTATTGATATTGCCTGAAGGAACCCAAAGAATTGTAGGTAGGGATGCGCAGAGAATAAATATTACAGTGGCCAAAGCAGTGGCCAACGCTGTAAGATCAACCCTTGGTCCAAAGGGAATGGATAAAATGCTAGTGGACGATTTGGGCGACATAGTGGTGACAAACGACGGAGCCACAATATTAGATGAGATGAATGTTGAGCACCCAGCTGCAAAGATGATGGTAGAGGTTGCAAAGACCCAGGACAAGGAAGTAGGCGATGGAACGACAACCGCGGTTGTCGTGGGTGGAGAGCTTCTAGCAAAGGCAGAGGAATTATTGGACAAGAAGATACATCCCACACTAATAATAAAGGGATACAGGATGGCAGCTGGAAAGGCAATTAGCTTGTTAAACGAGCTAGCCATGGATATAGACGCAAATGACGAGGAGACACTAAGAAAGCTAGCAATAACATCAATGACCGGGAAAGGCGTTGAAGAAGCTAGAGAAAAGCTAGCAGATATTGTTGTTAAAGCTGTCAAGCAAGTGGCAGAGAACGATGAAAAGATGATTGTGGATACGGACTACATAAAGATAGAGAAGAAACAGGGTGGAGACCTAGCTGATACTGAGCTGGTGAATGGAATAATAATTGATAAGGAGAGAGTTCATCCTGGAATGCCAAAGGTAGTTGAGAATGCAAAGATAGCCTTGATTAATGCCCCAATAGAGGTCAAGGAAACAGAGACAGATGCAGAGATAAGGATCACCAGTCCAGACCAGCTTCAGGCATTTCTAGATCAGGAAGAGAAGATGCTTAGGGATATGGTTGAAAAGGTAAAGGCTAGTGGTGCAAATGTTGTTTTCTGCCAGAAAGGAATAGATGACCTAGCCCAGCATTTCCTAGCAAAGGAAGGAATTTTGGCTGTAAGAAGGGTTAAGAAGTCTGACATGGAGAAGCTTGCAAAGGCTACAGGAGCTACGATAGTCACTAGTATCAAGGACTTGAGCGACAAGGATCTCGGATTCGCTGGAAAGGTTGAGGAGAAGAAGATTGCTGGAGAGAACATGATATTTGTTGAGAACTGCAAAGAGCCAAAGGCAGTGACTATCCTAGTGAGAGGAGGAACAGAGCATGTGGTTGATGAGGCTGAGAGAGCGTTGAATGACGCCATAGGCGTAGTGGCATCCACTTTGAAGGATGGGAAGATAGTTGCGGGTGGAGGAGCCATTGAAGTGGCTTTGGCAATGAAGTTAAGAGATTATGCAAAGACCGTCGGCGGGAGAGAGCAGTTGGCTATAGAGGCATTTGCATCTGCTCTAGAGATAATTCCAACAACACTAGCTGAGTCCGCAGGAATGGATCCAATTGATACACTAGTAGAATTAAGAGCAAAGCAGGAGAAGGAGAAGAATCCATATTTGGGCATTGATGTCTTTAATGCAAAGATCTCTAACATGAAGGATGCCAGCGTACTAGAGCCAATGAGTGTTAAGAAACAGGCTATTTCCTCAGCAAGCGAGGCTGCAGAGATGATTTTGAGGATTGACGATATAATAGCAGCCAGCAAGAAGTCAAGTGAGAGCAAGGGAATGCCAGGCGGAGAAGGAATGGGAGAGTTTGAGTAAGCTTAAACCCGTTTATAACCCCCTTTCCATTTAGCAATTAGTCCTTCTATTTTCCAATTAATTAGCCTTTTAGATGTAAAATTTGCTCATTTTTGCTACCTTAGCTGATAAACAGGTTGTTGTCTCTTTTTGGTTAAAAGAAAGGTTTATATATACTTGTACGGTAAACCATACAGCGGAGGGAGGTTTGTGCTATGAAGAAAAAGGTTAGTTTTATCTCATTACTAATTGTCAGCTTGATTTTTGTTTTGTCTTTTGGTCTTGCGACTGTTACTTGGAATGCTCCTGCAAATTATACATGGCAAAGGGGGAGTATACTATTAAATGTGACAGTTGACGCGACCACTATTAGTGGGAATGCGAATGTTACGTTCTATTATTGGAACAGCACTTCAAGTGCATGGGTGTCTATAGGTTCTGATAATTCAAATGCTTCACTCCCTGCTAATTTCAATATTACATGGGACACTACCACTGTCCCTGATGGTGATTATCAATTGAACGCCACTGCTGATAATAGCACGGCAACAGATTCAAACGCTAGCTGGTGGGTTAGAATTGATAATATTGCACCATCCGTAACAATAAACTATCCTCAAAACACAACATATGGAGCAAATGTTACTAACATAAATGCAACCGTGACAGACTCAACTTCTGGAGTGAATTCTGTAACAGCTGAAATAGATGGAACAACAAATATCACCCTTGTCAACCAAGCAGGAACAGATTATTACTATAACGATACTGTAAACATTGGAGAAGGAACTCACACAATTAAGATATATGCCACAGACAACGCAGGAAACGTTGATTTTTCTCAGACAGTGACATTTACTATAGATACAACTGCTCCACAGGTAGACTATACAACCCCAACAGAACAGGACAATGCAAATGTAAGCAGAGATTGGATCGCGGTAAACGTAACCATTACTGAGAGCAATCTTGCCAACTTCACGTATTACTTGTACAATTCGTCTGGATTGATCAATAGCACAACATACACGTCATATCCAAATGCTGTTAATTGGACAGGTCTGCCCGAGGGAGAGTATTGGTACAATGTGACTGTATACGACGATGCAGGGAATTTAGGCAGTACTGCAACAAGGAAGATAACCTTGGATAGAAGCAATCCGAGCATATCATACAATCCAAATACAGACACAAATGGAACATACAATAGAAATTGGACATTCATAAACGTTACTGTATCAGACGCTAATTTGGACAGTGTTATTTTGGTATGGAATGGTGGACAAGAGGCTTTCCAAAGCAATGATGGAACTAATTGGTGGAGCAACAAGACAGGACTTGCAGATGGGACATATACATTCTACGCAATCGCTAATGATACTGCAGGAAATTCAAATCAGACCGAAGTAAGACAGGTTACTATAGATACAACTGCTCCACAGGTAGACTATACAACCCCAACAGAACAGGA
>CAZZDL010000008.1:3456-3545 GCA_964652335.1 Microcaldota archaeon | reverse complement strand
GGGAATTTAGGCAGTACTGCAACAAGGAAGATAACCTTGGATAGAAGCAATCCGAATGCATATTGGATTTCGCCTGTAAACGGAACTAG
>CAZZDL010000008.1:0-3356 GCA_964652335.1 Microcaldota archaeon | reverse complement strand
CCTTGGATAGAAGCAATCCGAATGCATATTGGATTTCGCCTGTAAACGGAACTAGGATTAGCGGAACATATACATTTAACGTGTCTGCGAACGATGGACCTTCTGGAGTAAACACAGTGCAATTGCAGAATGGAACCGGTGGGAACTGGATCCAGATGGATTTGTATGCAGGGAATTCAACAGATGGGAACTATTCAACCACAATAAATACAACAATGCTGCCTGATGGTTGGACTAATTTCACAATTAATGCAACAGATTATGCAAATAACTTTAATGACACTGAATACATAACTGTTTACATTGATAACTCACCACCCACCATAACGCTGGTTGGACCTGCAGATAACAGTTACAATAATACTGGCGTATTGAGCGTTACATTTGAACCTAATGACACTGGAGCATCTGCTGTTGGTGATGATATTTATTGTGAAGTCAGAGTACAAAATTCTACAGGTGGAGTCTTTGTAAATGCAAGCGTGGTTACACCAGGAGTACAGTATACAAAAACATTTAATCTACCTCAGGATACTTATACATGGACTATATATTGTAATGATGAGGAAGATAATAGTAGTTCATTGTATACTGTGTCTTCGGCAAGGACATACATCGTAGACACTCAGCCTGTGAATATAACGAATATTGACACAACACCAGACTTTTTCGTCTGTGTGAGACCAGCTGATGGGTACACAAGCAATAGCAACATAACTTTTGTTGTCACTGCGGCTGATATAGGACCTGCAGGAATAGATTGGGTTAAAGCCAACATTAGTGAGATAAATGCTAGTGCGCCATTAGTTAATTTGGTTAATACTGGTGGCAATACATGGGAAGCAACAATAACTGTGAATGATACATCTAATGATAGCTTCAGAAATGTAAACGTTACATTTATGGCTCAAGATAAGGCAGGCAACACGCACATTTTATGGAACAGTGTGGATCCCTGGGCGACTGTGGTATTATACAATATGACCACACCACCATTGCAAGATCCGAACTGTGAACAAGCAGGACCTAGTACCACAAACTTCTGCAACGAACTCAATTTCAGTGATATAAACTTTGTCATGGAGGTTCAGAGAAATGGTTCTGCCTCTTGTAACAATGGGATGGCATTACCTTGGGGTAACAACATGAAGACAGTTATCAAGCTTAATTTCACTTCATTAAACTTCTCAGATCCATCTATAGGTGAAAAGCTGCAAAGGCTAGGAGAAGCAATTCAGCCACACATAACACCACCAAATGAGTTCGGTGATAGCTGGATTTTTGTCAACACTACAGCATTTGAGGAATTAAACACTAGCACTACAATCACCATGTATGGATTACCTTTTGCAAGCCAGCCAGAAATCGTGGGTCCAGATCCCTCTGTGAATATTACCAATTGGACAGAGAATGCTCCATACAATATTAGTGGAATAATTGTACCAAACAGCGATCTAACCTTCGTGGTCGGCCACTTCTCTCAATACAATGTGACAGATGACGTTCCTCCAACAATAGAGATAACATCTCCGTTGAATGGAAGCGTGTTAGCCACAACAACACCAGTGGTGAATGTTACAGTAAACGGTACAGGAACAAAGCTAAGTAATATTACAGTATATGTGGATGGTAATGTATTGTTCTCATACAATGACACACAGATACAGCAAAACTGTTTCAACCATTCAGCAGACTGGGAAGAAGTTCACTGTAACGCAACAACATCTTCCCTCCAAGGAGGTAGTCATACTATAACCGTCTTGGCATTTGACTTTGGTGGAGAGGCTCCAGGTAATAATGCCACTAACCAAAGCCAGTTTGAAGTAGACTTAACAAAACCGACTGTCACATTAAACTCTCTAGCGAATGATTCATGGACGAACGATACAACACCACCATTGCAATTTACTGCTGTAGATAATCAAGATACAAACATGACATGTACAGCAAGATTGTACAACTCATCATTAATTGAATCAAAGACAGTATATGCTAGCAATAATACTGCTACAGCATTTACGTTTGCAACCACCTTGAGTGATGGCACTTACTACTGGAACATCTCTTGTGACGATAATGCAGGAAATACAGGAGATTCAGCAACATGGATATTGCATGTGGATACAACTTCACCTAGCTTGATAGTATACACACAGAATAATTCCAACTTTACAGATGGAAACGTCCAGATTTTAATTAATGTGACAGACAATATGGACACAGCAATGGTATGTAAAGTTTACGAAGGAGCAAATGCAAAATCAACAGATCATTCTGCTAGTAACAACACTAATACAACAATAACTACTTATGAGCTATCGGATGGTACCCATAACTTATTAGTAAAATGTCTTGACGAGGCAGGAAATTCAGATAGCACTGCTTTAACAGTAAACGTGGCTCAGACACCAGCACCGACATTGGTATCTCCTGCAAATGGATCCAGTACAACTGACAGGACACCAACATTGAAGTTTGGAGTTACAGATAATGACGCTACAGTGAACTGTACATTGTATGTGGACAATTCAGCTGTCTGGAATAGCTCAGTTACTAGTGGGACGACAAAAGAAGTAACACTTGATACACAAACACTTGGAACACATGAATGGTATGTAAGCTGTAAGGACGCAGGAAACCACACAGGCAATTCATCTAAATGGATTTTCAAGATAACTAGCGTTTCTACAGGTGGTGGGATATCTAGCAGTGGAGGTACTGGTGGAACTGCAGAGCCACCAGCACCGTCGTCTGAGATAAACCTAGATACTGAGAAAGAAGAGGCATTTGACCTAATGTCTGGATATGAAGCTAAATTCAGTATTGGTGGATCAAGTCATAGACTAAGGATAGATCACATAGTTGGGAATAAAGTAACAATAATTATTTATTCAGAGCCAATAGTAATAGAAGTGGCAGAGGGAGAAACCAAGGAAGTGGACTTGGATGGCGATGGAGTGAATGATATTGCAGTGACTGTAGTAGAGATATACAATGCAATAAAAGCAAAGGTAAAGATAGAAGCAATAGTCCCAGAACAGCCACCAGAGGAGCAACCAAGTCAGCCTTCAGAGGAGCAGCCACCAGCAGAAAAGCCACCAACTGAGCAGCCGCCAGCAGAGGAGCAACCACAGCCGGAGCAACCAAGTCAACTGCCAGCAGAGAAACCACCAGTAAGCAAAGAAATAATATATGGAATCGTTGGAATATTAGTCCTAGTGATATTAGCAGGACTTTACTTTAAGATGAAGAAGTAGGCTTAATAATATAAAACCCATAAATCCAACCCATTATCTATCTTATTTTTAGTCGGTTTTCCGACCAAAAATACGTAAAAATAGTCGGAAATGCGACTA
>CAZZDL010000007.1:0-32370 GCA_964652335.1 Microcaldota archaeon | reverse complement strand
TTTATTAATAGATATATCCCTCTTTTGAGTAACACTAAACATGCCAAAGCTTAGATTTGAACCTGCACCTGACGCTTTCTTCATAGCAAAAGACATAATTGAGAAATTAGAATGGGATCACATAGACCTTACAAGGGTTAGATTCGTCCGTAGTAAGGGAGCGAAAACAAATGCAGTAGCCAGAATTTGGGGACTTTCTAGAGTATTCCAGGAGGCCTTTGATATCCAGCCGTTGTATGTAATTGAGCTAACTGAACGATTTTACAAGCTCCCGAGAGAAGAGCAGGAAAAGACTATTATTCATGAGCTCATGCACATACCAAAAAATTTCTCAGGTGCCCTTCTTCCCCACAAGCAATTTGGGAAATGGAAAATAACAGAAAGGCAGGTGAAGAGCATACATAGGAAATACAAATCATCTACTGCAGACATGTATCCATCTATCTAGGCTTTTGTGAACTCTCATTTTTACTACTTCGTCTAGCTCCCATCCATCTAACAAACTGCTTAGATCCATGGGACCCATAACTACTAGCTTCTTGCTTAGCTTTTCCATCTTTTTGAATGCATTCTTGTAGAATGTTTCCATGTCTCCCTTTAATTTGGAGCTTCTTCCATAAGGAAGGTCAGTAACTATCGCATCAAAGCGCCCATCCTCCCATTCTAAAAAATCTGCATTTATCACATTGGCTTTTAACCTGTAGTAGTCTAGATTCTTCCTGGCTCCGTCTGCCCATCTTTTGTCTATCTCTATTCCTGTGGCGTCTATTCCCATTAGGCTAGCTTCAATGAGGATCCCACCAACTCCACAAAATGGGTCCAGTAATCTCTCACCGGGTTTTATTCCAGAGAGATTTACTAGTAGCCTAGCTAGTTTTGGCTTCAAGCTAGTTGGGTTGAATACTGGCCTAGCCTTTGGATCTCTTTTCATGAACTCCTTTGGATCGTTCTCCCATACTCGTCTAGATATCCATACATTGTCTCCGTCAATCACTAGATCAAATACTTCCTTTGGACTGGACAAGTTGGGTTTTCCTTTTATCTTATCTGCAAATCTTATTTTCATTTTTAGACTTTCTTTCCCTTTCACTCCCCAAGTCTCAACAGCAAAGCCAGTATGATCTACTTTGAAGTAGTCAGGTAAGTCCAGCTCTCTTGTGGTCTTGCATATAACCTCTCCTGCCATCTTGGAGAATGCAAGTCTTGGAACAAACTCTCCCCTCTCCACTAATACAATCCTACCTCTTGTTCCCATTATCTTATCATTGTAAGCGTCTACCAATGCTTTTACTTCAAGTAGAGGGATCCTTTCAACTCCAGAGAGATAAATTAGCATCATCAAGCTTTTATTGTTGGTTATCAATAAATAATTTGGTATGACTAAGTTTGATTTCAAAACTACTGAGGAGATAGAGGTACCTAGGAAACTTATAGATCAGGTTATAGGCCAGGATCAAGGAGTAGAAATAATAAAGAAAGCAGCAAAGCAGAGAAGAAACGTTTTTCTACTTGGAGATCCAGGTACAGGGAAGTCTATGCTAGCCCAAGCTATGGCTGAGCTTCTGCCTGTTGCAGAGTTGGAGGACATCCTGGTTTACCCGAATACTATGGATCCAAACACACCAAAGATAAAAGTAGTCCCAGCAGGTGAAGGGAGAAAGATAGTTGAAGAGGAGAGAAGGAAAGATATATCAAGTATGGAAAATATGAGATTAGGAGCTAGCTTGATGTTATTGGTCCTTCTGTCAATACCTTGGTTAATGTTGTACGCTGGATGGATATCAGAGATCATGGCTGCAGCGTCTTTGATAGTGGCTGGTTTGCTAGGCATAGGGGTGGTAATGTCTCTCCAAGTTAGGGCTTCGCCTGAAAAGGGTATGGCGCCAAAGCTACTGATAGACAATTCAAATAAGACCATGGCACCATTTGTTGATGGTACCGGCGCTAGGGCAGGAGCACTGCTTGGAGACGTTAAGCATGATCCTTTACAATCAGGGGGTCTTGGGACACCACCACATCTTAGAGTGGTTCCAGGTATGATTCACAGAGCTCATAAGGGAGTTTTGTTCATAGATGAGATAGCAACTCTTTCCCCAAAATCTCAGCAGGATCTACTAACTGCTATGCAGGAGAAAAAATTCCCCATAACTGGGCAGAGTGAGTTGTCCTCTGGAGCGATGGTCAGAACAGAGCCAGTTCCATGCGACTTTATCCTTGTGGCAGCAGGTAATGAACTGGATATGCAAAAGCTCCATCCAGCTTTGAGGTCTAGGATCAGGGGATACGGGTATGAGGTTTATTTGAACAGTGTAATGCCAGATACGCCAGAGAACAGGAAGGCGTTGGCTAGATTTGTTGCTCAAGAGGTTGTTAAGGATGGAAAGATACCACATTTCACAAAGGATGGAGTTGAGGCAATAATTTTAGAAGCCAAAAAGAGAGCTGGTAGGAAGAATAAATTAACGCTTAGGTTGAGGGATCTAGGTGGTCTAGTTAGGGCAGCTGGAGATATTGCAGTTAGTGAGGGAGCAAAGTATGTTACTGCAAAGCATGTGGAGAAAGCCAAAAAGCTTGCTAGAACATTGGAGGAGCAAGTGGCTGATAAGTATATAGAACAGAGGAAGGAATACAATGTTTTGATAACGGAAGGTAGTAAGATAGGAAGAGTAAATGGACTAGCTGTCCTAGGAAATGGAGGGTTAGTACTGCCGATAGAGGCCAGTATTTCGGCTTCTCAAGGAGGAAAGGAAGGAAAAATAATAGCAACAGGTAAACTGGGCGAGATAGCAAAGGAGGCAGTTTTGAACGTTTCTGCTATAATAAAGAAGTATAAAGGTGGAGCATTGGCAGGTAAAGACATACATATACAGTTCCTCCAGACATATGAAGGAGTGGAAGGAGATTCTGCTTCTGTAAGTGTTGCTACGGCTTTAATATCCGCTATAGAAAAAATACCTGTAAAGCAGAACATTGCAATGACTGGTTCTATAACAGTGAGGGGAGAAGTTCTTCCTGTTGGAGCAGTTACTCCAAAGGTTGAAGCTGCCATTGAGGCAGGAATTGATACTGTTATCATTCCAGAGTCAAATAGGGATGACGTTTTCCTTAGCAGAGATAAAAAGAGAAAAGTAAAAATAGTCACTGTTTCAGATATCGTAGATGTGATAGATGTCGCTTTGGTAAATTCAAAGAGGAAGAGGCAATTAATTAAAAAGCTAAGATCTGCCTTATCTGGATGATCTGCTCCATTCGTCCAACTTCTCTATACACCTCTTTAATACAACTGCAATTCCTTTTGCTTCTGATCCTGAGATGATTGCTCTAGATATTACATTTCTGAACATCTTTATTGCGTTCTCAGGGTTTCTTAGATCTAACGAATTAGCCAGCTTGGAAAAAAGCATGATTAGAGCATCTCTCTCCTTCTTATCCGCTTTCCTTCTCGGTTTTTTCCTACCGTATAATTCATATAACACTACTGCTACGGCATGGCTTAGGTTCATTGATTTGTATTCCTCGTCGGTTGGTATGGTCAAAACGATATCACATTTTCTTAACTCTTGATTTGTTAATCCTCTGGACTCTCTACCAAAAACCAACCCAATCTTTGCATCTGTTATCTCCAGCATCTCTGCCAATTCCCTAGGAGTCATAGATGCTCTTGTAGTTGATGAGTCAAAACTTTTAGCCGTAGTCCCAACTAAGAAGTCAAATCCAGTTACTTCATCCAGTGAGCTAATTTTCTTTGCGTTCTTAACAATATCCCACGCATGCATAGCTCTAGATCTAGCTTCCATGTCTATCCTGCAAGGGTTTATAAGAATGAGATCTTTTACTCCAAAATTCTTCATTGCTCTGGCCGTAGACCCTATGTTACCTGAACTTTCAGGTTCAACCAGAATAACAGATACCTGCATTTTACCACCAACATGGCTTGTCTAGCATTACAGTTTTATATATTTAGTATATGTTATTCTTTTATGCGTTACTTGCCGTTGGTGATATTACTTGTGCTATCATTTTCTTTAGGGATAACCTTACAGAAAGCAATATCCATAGCCCAGGATGAATTAAAGGTACAGACTACACCACAAAGCCAACCAGCAATACAGTCTAGAGTAAATGGAGAGGATTATTGGATTGTCGAGCTAGACAGTGCATGGGTACCTGTTAGAGACGACGGAACAATAATTAAGGAATACGATAATTCTAGTTATGAAGCTGTGAAACTCCATTATATAGCTAAGAGTATATATGTAGCTAGGTCTAGCCAGGATTATCCATATAAGAAGTCTGATACATTCTTGATAATGCAAGGCAACGTCCAAACAAAGATAACATTTTTGCAGACATACTATCCGCAGATGCCAGACGAGCTAAAGCCATATGTTGCGGATATGATATCTGCAGCCACGGAGTTGAATAATACCCTAAGCAGTACGCTAACTGCCCTTAATAACCTCAAGGGTGTTGAAGGTAATATGCTATCCACTAGGATTGATGAGGATAGGTATAAATTATGGCGATCGAAATTTGTTTCGTCTTTATCTGGGATTAGCGATGTAGTAGCAAAAGCTTATCTCTATGATAGCAAAAAGAATACTTTTTTGGAGGTAGCATCTAATTTCACTCAGAGAGATGATGTTTCTCCGGAGGATAGGCAGTTAGTAAAGTCGTTTATGACAGGAGTAGATATTGTTGGAATTCCTTCAAGTTTACCATCATTGAAAGAATTTGTTAACAATTGGGACAATTGGCTGAACACACAGCTTTCAGCAGATGCTGTTGATGTGGCTAGTAGCAATTATTATGAAAACTTTTTGGATCTTTTGATAAAATCAGATGTTAGCAGAATAGGACTTGAGGCGTATTCAAGAATAAACTCTGCTACACAATCTTATTCGGATATTTCTTATGCAATAGGAAGCTGCCTTGATGAATTAGGTGTTAGATCTAGGTATGAGAATGTTGGAGAGTACATAGACAAGGCAACGGCCGACTACCAAGCAGGAAAAGAATTTTACGACGCAGGTGATTATTCATCTGCAGAGGCAAAATTCAATTCTTCCCTGTCTTGGATAGAAAAGGCGGAAAAAGACATAGAGGCCCTTCAAGGATTAACATGTTCATCACCGGGAATTAACCTGTCTTCCTATGTTTTGCCGTTGATCATATTGCTTGGGATAGGGATAGCAGTTTATTACTTTAAGTTTAGACCTAAACAACCTGAGGAGGAAGAAGGAGATGAATATGAAGGTTATGAAGGCTATGAGTATTATTAGTTTGATTTCATTTGTATCTTTGGCGTACGGTTTTTCTGTATCTATTGATAAAAAACATGTTTTCCCAGGAGAAACATTTCATCTTAATTTTTCTGAAGTTGGGCCTTGCTCCTACGAAATTGAAGTCTCCTTAGAGGATCAGACACAAGACATATATGTCCATTTGTCGCCAGGAGAATACTTCCAGAAGATGATAGAACTGAAAGCGCCCACTAAACCGGGAGATTATAAGATATTCGTTGGAGAGACCCAGTTGGATTTGATTGTTGAAGAACCGGTGATAGAACTTGAAAAGCTATATTTGACTCCAGATACTGCCAATCCAAACACTTACATAAAATTAACATATGGTGTATCGAACCCAAGTCAGTTTGCTGTAAGTAATGTTACTATAGGTATAGATATAGATGGAATTGGATATACCTATGAGAGGGAAAAGTTAGTTTCACAGATAATGATGCCTGGAAATTCAATAGAGCAAACAGAAGTTATAAAGGTTGGGCCAAAGCCAACTGAAGCAACTTTACATTTCACTCTCAGTTATATATTTGATGGTGAGTTGCATAGCATAGAAAAGGACTTAGATATACACACACCGTCTTTTCCATGGATAGCCGTGGCTGTTATAGTTATAATTATTGTTGTAACTGCATATTACCTTAGGAAGAGGATGTAGCTACAATAGTAATGTGTTTCCATTACATTTATCTGGATTTACATCTGTTTCATCGTTGATTATATCAAATTCACATTTTACTGATTCTCCAATCAGCGACTTATTCAATGCTTCATACACCCTGATATATACGCCACATTTGTTACTAATCCTTCTTATTGAATATGTCTTTTTTATTGTTCCTTCCTGAGTATAATACTCACCATCCTTGCATGTGATTATCTCGTCCACGCATCCTATAGATGAACAGGGCACAGCCCTCGTTTTTTCAAATGCTGAATAAGCTAGATACGCTAGGGCTAGAATTATGATACCAATTAATACCAATCCAGCATACTTTGGCACTTTGAATTTTCTCTTTTCCATTTCCTCCCATGATGCAGATATAAGATAGTCAATTTCTTGAGGTGTGAATCCTATTTTTTTCAACGCTTTTCTTATTGCTGTTTCAGTATATCCTCCGTTTAG
Source organism: Microcaldota archaeon (assembly GCA_964652335.1). Lineage (GTDB taxonomy): Archaea > B1Sed10-29 > B1Sed10-29 > WALL01 > WAMD01 > WAMD01. The sequence continues at coordinate 25,944 of CAZZDL010000007.1, read as the reverse complement.
CAAGATGATTATCTGCTTTATAGCTTTGTCACCAATTTCCCTCAGTTTTTCTTCTCTTTCTGCCTCCAGCGTAGCTGTAATCTCCTCATATACGTCTTCCAGTTCTCTAAATGCATCTTCAATAGTATAAGTCTCCATCAACTCACTTCCTTATGTGTAGTTCTACTACGTCATTGTCTTTAAGCTTATGGTCTAATCCCACGGTTTGTCCAGGGAATTTGACACTGTCCCCCCAAACCTTAGCGTATTTGAATTTTGTTACAAAGTCCTTATGAATCCGTTTGCACATGTCTCTGATTGTATTGCCTTTCCTTAGGATCATGGGTTTGTCCATTTTTGGCTTTTCCCCAATCTTTTTCGTGTAGACCCTTATCAGCTCAAGAGCTTCAAATATCTTTTCTTTCAGTTCATTAATTCCTTTTCCATTCTTCGCAGAAACAAATATTGCAGACGGATAGTATCTAACAATGTCTTGAATTTCATTCTTTGTTTTCTTGTCAAGTTTAGTTATGACTACTAATCCCTTTACAAACTTCCTCCTGTTTGCCAGCAAGGCGTCAAGGAATCCTTCCACATCTATATCATCGTTTATGATCACTTCGGCATTGTGATATCCATATGCGGACATTATTTGTTTTATCGTTTTTTCATCAAGTTTTTTTCTAGTACTCTCCTTTGAGTAGACTACAGATATTCCACCACTGTCTTTCTTCTTTATTTTGACATCTGGAACTTTCTTATTTATCCTTATCCCTGCATTGTACAGCTCCTTCATTGTTTCGTCAATTTGTTTTGCATTTTCACCCATGATCAAAATGAGATCTCCTATTCTCGCAACACTTAGAATTTCTTTCCCTCTTCCTTTTCCCTTTCCGGCCCCAGTGATGATCCCAGGTATATCAACTAACTGTATCTGTGCCCCTTTGTACTCAAGCATACCAGGAATAACATTTAGTGTTGTAAAGTCATATTCCCCAACCTTTGACTCTGCGTTTGTTAAAGCATTTAGTAGGGTGCTTTTTCCAACAGAAGGTGGACCGACCATTATTACTGTTGCATCTCCCTGCTTTCTCACGGAAAAACCAGTTCCTCCTTTCTTTGCTTGTCTGCTTTCCAGTTCATCCCTTAGTTTTGCTAGCTTAGCTTTTAGAATACCTATATGGTGCTGAGTAGCTTTGTTGTAAGGAGTTCGTCTTATCTCCTCTTCTATCTCTTTTATTTTTTCTTCAATCTCCATCATTTACACCCAGTATTACCAGGAGTTTTCCTTCCATTGGTATGTATTTCTCCTCTAGGATCTTCCAGCTGAACCCAAGTTTGTCCAACTTCTGCAAGGTTTCATCTACACCGTTGTTTTCTAATTGTACAAATAAAATCTTTCCTCCAGGTTTAATATGATTGACGCAATCGTTTAGGAATCTATCAAGCACTTCCCTACCTTTTTTGCCTCCGTGAAGTGCTAATTCGATTGGTTCTCCCTTTAGTTCATCTTTAGACAGCTCTAGATAAGGGGGATTGAACACAATAATATCAAATTTCTCTTTGATATTTGAGAACAAATCGCTCTCTCTAGCATCCAGCCCAGCTTTTCTAGCTGCTTCCACAGCCTTAACATTTTTGTCCACTGCTAGAACTCTTGCTCCAGATTTTTTTGCTTCTATTCCAAGTATCCCAGATCCGGTTCCCATGTCCAGTACAAAGTCATTGGGTTTGACAATCTTTCTTATCCATTTTGCCAGTAAGAAGCTGTCTTCTCTTGGTGGGTATACTTCCATAATCACCAGCTTTGCTTTTAGGTTGGTCTTCCGTACAAATGCAACCCCACGAGTAAAGCAATTATACCAAATATCACATACATTGCGCCGGAGGCTAGAAGTATTGCTCCATCAACAGGAGAAGAAAAATTTAGAGAAAGCACGCTAGGTGTGACTGCGACTATGGAGTATATCACAACCAATACTCCGACAAGCATGAAAAACGCGGATAGCATCAACCTCATCTTAGTTGGGCCAGCCAACAATAAATCAACGTCTGCTCTCACAGCTTTAACTTCCTTTTGTAAAGCCAAATTTTCCTCCCTTATTCTTTTACCAAGAGCTTCTACCTCGTCTGTTTTCTTGTTTACCACAGTAGCTAGCTTTCCAGATTCTGCTTCAAACTCTTTCATTAGGTCCGATTTTATTTTATCTAATCGCTTTGATATCTGTGCTTCAGTAATTTTATTTATCATGTCCTTATTTTTCCCTATTTGTTTTCTGACAAAATCAGCCATTTCTCTCTTGAACTTTGAGTATACATCCTGATCAGCAATTTTCATTATTTCCTTTATTTGTGCATCCGTTAATCCTAATTGTTTTAAATTAGCAATTATCTCTTCATCACTCATTCCTTCTTCTCTCATTTCGGATATTATTTCTAGCAGTTTAGGTTTTGCCATTGAATCACCCGATACTGAGAATAAATACTTAAATAAATTTAATAGTTTTGCTTTTAATATAGTACTTGATTATATCTAGCGGTGATTTGATGCAGTTGATCCTTCCTAAGAAGAGAGTCATTGAGCTAGGATACATAGGAGCTATAGCTGTTTTCCTGATAACTGGGATCATTCTAGCAATGGTCTTTATACCAAAGCTAACAAAACCAGTGGCCGAGATACCATCTGCAAAACTGGAAGCAAGTGTCCAATATCCAAAGGAGGTTTCTATTGGAGATCAATGGTTTTTTAATGTTTCAGTGGTTGAGAACAGTCCTGCAGTCGTACATAACATTGTGGTCAAAATAAAGAGTAACCTCACAGGGGAGCAAACGAAAACTTACCCGTTCTTACAAGGATATGGTTGGACAGTATTTACCTTCTATGGTAAAGTAGAAAATGTCTCTGCAGGTGAATATCCTGTGCTGATTGAAATCAGCGCTAATGAAATGCAGACATCTAATCAGACAGTTTACGTTACTGTTAAGTAGTTCTGCAATTGACGTATTGCTATACGATAATTATTTAAATGGGATGGAATTAAAACCTTATTATGATTCAGGAGTATCAAGACATAAAGAGGATAATCGCTGGTGAGATAGCGCTGTCAAGTGACCCTGGCGCAACAATGAAAAAATGGAGAGAATTGTTTAACATAAATCAGTCAGAATTAGCTAGTTATCTAAAAATAACTCCTTCCACGATATCCGATTATGAAAACAACAGAAGAAAATCTCCAGGGATAAACGTGGTAAAGAGGTTTGCTAATGCTTTGATAGAGATAGACAGAAAAAGAGGAGGGCATACAATAAGGAGGCTTGCTCAAGACAAATCAGAAGATATATATGAAATTCACGATTTTCCAAAACCAGTTAACTCTAAGGATTTTGTTAGATCCATTGGAGGTCAAGTGATCACAAACAAAAGGAGATTGTCAGAGATATTCTTGTATGGATATACTATTGTTGACAGCCTTCGGGCTATAACAGACATGAGCGTAGATGATTTCTATAAGATATATGGCACAAACCCAGCAAGGGCAATTATCTTCACAAGGGTGCAGTTAGGAAGGAGTCCAATGGTCGCCATAAGAGTGTCCTCCATAAAGCCTAGTCTCGTTGTTTATCATGGGCTTAGCGATGTTTCTGATCCTGTGGCTAGGAAGATATCCGAAGTGGAGAGGATTCCGATAGTTGTTACAAAGAAGGATATGGATGAAATAAGAAAAAGTTTAGGAAGGTTTGAGTGATATGGTTGGGATAGTAGGATACGGGGCTTATATACCTAGGTATAGGATAACTGTAGAAGAGATTGCTAAGATCTGGGGAAAGGATCCCGAGACCATAAAGAAGGGACTAAAGATAGTGGAAAAGTCAGTCCCCGGAGTTGACGAGGATTCCGTCACAATAGCGGTAGAGGCAGCCAGGAATGCTGTTAATAGAGCAGGGATAAATGCTAAGGATATAGGTGCGATATTCATAGGATCTGAATCTCCACCCTACGCTGTTAAGCCTTCTTCCACAATTGTAGCTGAAGCTATTGGAGCTACTCCGGAATTGATGGCAGCTGATTTTGAGTTTGCATGTAAGGCTGGGACTCAGGCAATAATCGCTAGCATGGCGCTGGTTGATTCAGGTATGATTAAGTATGGGATGGGCATAGGTTCAGACACTAGCCAGGGAAGACCAGGGGATGCATTGGAGTATACAGCTGCGGCAGGTGGAGCTGCGTATATAATTGGTAAGAAGGATACGCTAGCCAATATTGAAGCAGTTTATTCCTTTGCCACTGATACTCCTGATTTTTGGAGGAGAGAGGGCCAAGAGTATCCTAGACATGGAGCAAGGTTTACAGGTGAGCCGGCGTATTTCAAGCACGTGATCTCTGCAACGAAGGGTCTCCTAGAGAAGGGAGGATATAGTATTGAGGACTTTGACTATTTTGTTTTTCATCAACCAAATGGAAAGTTTCCATTAGTTGCTGCAAAGAAACTTGGGATTCCTGCGGATAAACTAAAGCAGGGATTGCTTACTCCTGTGATTGGTAACACTTACTCAGGAGCAACCCCTCTTGGATTGGCCTCTGTCTTGGACGTAGCGAAGCCAGGCGATTTGATTTTGGCTACTTCATTTGGGTCAGGGGCAGGATCTGATTCATTCGCCATAAGGGTGACAGATGTTATAGAAGAGAAAAGAAAGAAAGCCCCATCTGTGGAATACTACATAAAGAGGAAGACATATCTGACATACGGAGAATACGTTAAGCATAGAAGAAAGCTAAAAATGTAGTTGAGACGTGATACACATGAGAAAGGTTGCAGTTGTTGGAGTTGGAATGGGCAAGTTTGGCGAGAGATGGGAAGATGGATTAAGAGAGCTTTCTGCAGAAGCAGGATTAAGGGCATTGGAAGACGCAGGAATTACTGGGGATGATATACAAGCATTGTACATAGGCAACATGAGTGGCGGAAGATTTGTAGGGCAGGAACATGTTGGAGCATTGATTGCGGATGCGATGGGTTTAAATCCAATTCCTGCAACAAGAGTTGAAGCCGCTTGTTCATCAGGTGGATTGGCTTTTAGAGAGGCTTATCTTGCGGTGGCCAGTGGAGAATTTGATCTAGTAGTTGTGGGTGGCGTTGAGAAAATGACAGATGTTTTAACAGGCCAGGCAACAACAACCCTAGGAGGAGCAGCTGATCAGGAATGGGAAACATTTTTTGGAGCTACCTTCCCTAGCCTTTACGCTTTGATAGCTAGGAGGCACATGCATGAGTTTGGGACTACAGAGGAACAGATGGCAAAGGTTGCTGTGAAAAACCATTACAATGGAGCAAGGAATCCATTTGCTCAGTATCAAAGAGAAATTAAGATAGAGGATGTGATGAACTCTTCTCCTGTTGCATCCCCACTAAAACTGTTGGATTGCTCCCCTATAACAGACGGAGCAGCGGCAGTAGTTTTAGCTTCAGAGGATCTAGCAAGGAAGATAACAGACACGCCAGTCTGGGTAAGGGCATCTGCTCAAGCGAGTGATTCGTTGGCATTGCATGATAGGAAAAGTTTGACTTCTCTTAACGCTACAGTTGTGGCTGGTAAAAAAGCATTTTCCCAGGCAGGTATTACGCCCAGGCAAGTGAACATTGCAGAGGTTCATGATTGTTTCACAATAGCGGAGATACTAGCTGTGGAAGATTTAGGATTTGTAAAAAAGGGTGAGGGAGGCAAGGCAGAGGAGGATGGAATGTTTGATCTTAATGGAGATATATCTGTAAACACGTCCGGTGGACTGAAGGCATGTGGGCATCCTGTTGGGGCTACAGGTATTAAGCAGATAGTTGAGATATCCTTGCAACTTAGAGGGGAAGCGGGTAAGAGGCAAGTAGACAAAGCTGAAATAGGACTAGCTCACAACGTTGGTGGATCCGGGGCTACGGCTGTCGTTCATATTTTATCTAGGTGATATTATGCCACATAGAAAGACCATTCCAGGGGTTTGGAGAAGGTACCCACAGAGGTACAGACTAAAAGGGAATAGATGTGAAACCTGTGGTGAGTATTTCTTTCCTCCAAGGGTAGTTTGTCCTAACTGCAGGAGGAAGGGTAAGCTGGTTGATTATGAATTCTCTGGTAATGGGAAAATAGAGAGTTTTACAATTGTTTATACACCTCCAGATGGCATGGAGATGCAAGCTCCGTATGTTCTAGCTTTGGTTAGATTGGAAGAGGGGCCGTTGGTCACCGCTCAAATAGTTGACGTTGACAAGGATGAAGTGGATATCGGTATGCCAGTTAAGTTGGTTTTCAGGCGGATATCTGAGGATAGAGATGACGGAGTAATTAATTATGGATACAAATTTACACCGGTGTAGCTGGATTTCTGGCTATATAGATCAGCTATAAAGAAAACTAATAAAAAGGAATTTGTAAAGAAAAATAGCAACTGCTATGGGAGGGTGTACAATGGATTTTCAAAGACTAGCTTACACATCTATTTTGTTCTTGACAATAATCCCAATATCATTGGCTTTGTCTGATTATTCCAATTACACTGGAGGAGATTGGCATTTCAGCGTAGCTCAATATGGTGTTGGAGATACCACTGTAGAAAAGCAGCTTATTTATGATAAAGGCCTAAAAATGAGGATATATACATCAGACAAAACGACAGTTACATGGAAATTGTGGAAGGTTATCCCACATCCTCCTGCGGATGAATTTTATGTAAAGTTCGATCTGAAGGTAAAGGCATTGAATATTGATTTGGACTCTGGGAATGCTGGAACAGCTGCTGGTGAAGCTGAGGCAAACGATGGACCAAATGTATTTGGTTTCTTATATTATGGGACTGAAAATACGACTTATGATAATCCAGGTTTTGATCCAAACTCAATATCTTGGTCAAAAAAGAATGGACAAATGTGTCATATGCACATAGAGTGTAATTACCTTGGTCCGGATATAAATTATGTATATTGTCTTAGTGAGCAGACATACAAGGGATGGTTGTATGACGGCGTTTCCCTTGGTGATTCTAATGCAGTTAACAAATATGATGAGGAACCATTGGAACAGGATAAGTGGAAAACTGTAGTTATGCATATAAATTCAGACGAATGTAGAAGAGACTATCTTGCCTTGGTTATAATGGGAGCAGATATCTTGGCAAATAGAGATTATGAATGGGAGATAAAAGACATAAAAATAGAATTTGATGGAGGGGAATATGAACTCCCTCTGACAAAGGTTTATGATGAGCAGTCTGGTGATTATCTACCTGCACCTGCTTTCTGTGGTGATGGGATAAAACAATCACCAAACGACCAGGGTGTAAATGAAGAATGTGATGGAACAGACGGAGTTACAACCGGCTTTGAGTGTTCTTCTGATTGTAAGCTTAAGCCGATCTGTGGTGACGGAATAGTAGTTGAAGGAGAAGAATGTGATGGAAGCGCGCCTTTGGGTTATAAGTGTGTTGATTGTAAGCTCCAACCTGTTTGTGGAGATGGGATAATTGTAGGGGATGAAGTGTGTGATGGTAATAATGTAACAGAAGGGTACACGTGTTCCCAAGATTGTAAGAGCAAGACTCCGATCTGTGGTGATGGAATAGTAGTTGAAGGAGAAGAATGTGATGGTAATTCAACAGAGCCAGGTAAGATGTGTGTTGAATGTAAACTAATAAACGACATCGGAGCAATGGCAAGTGTCTTGGACGAAGTGGAGACAACAAAGATAGAAGGCGACGAGGTATTTGATGCATACTTTGACCACAGCGTTACCATAACCCAAGAGGATATAAACAGCTATCTTCAGGCAAAAGGATATATTGTTAATGTGTCCTTGTGTGATGAGGAGCATTGTGATAAGAGATATGCTATAACTGGAGCATTGACCATTCCAGAGGGAACAGCATATTTCAAAGTGTTTAATGTTAATGGGAGTTTGTACATAGGTATGAAGGGATCATCTTTTGATATAATGTCATTAATTTCAAATCCAACAGTTTTGATAGTGGTCGGTTTGATTATAGGGATAATTATACTGTTGATATTGGTGGGTATAGGTGTGTTTATTTATATGTATTACAAGAAGTCTAAAGACAAGAAGATTAGACTAAAAGGTGTGTGAGGTGAGTGTATGGCAAAGGAAGAGGCAAGAGGGCCAGTTTCTGCTGCAGGTCTAGTTAGGTATTTTGATGTTTCAGGTGGAGGAATAGAAATCGGCCCAGAGGTAGTTGTAGGGTTTGCCTTTTTAGTGATAATCCTAGTCTTGGTAATAAACTTTATTTTCTAACCTCCTCTTCCTATATTCTTCTATTAACTCTTCTAGTTTCTTTTCGTCCACTTTCTTCTTCCCACCTTCTTTCTCTTTTGTTATGTATACATTCCCGATTTTCTCTATTACTATGTGTCCTGGTGGTGGCTCATCTGCTAATGCTAGCTTTCCAGCCAAAACAAGTTCAAGCAACTCTCCCAGTCTTTTGACTCTCCTTTCTAATTTAGCTAGTTTCTTTTCCATTGCACTGTTTTTTGCGTTTATTGAGATCCCTTTCACTTGGACTATTTTTGGCTTTACTTTCAGCTTTGATTTTAGTTCTCTTATTAGTCTCTTGCTCTTTTCCACCTCTTTCTTAAGCCTCTTTACTTCTCCTGCATTCTCAATCTCCTTTGGTTTCTCAGCTCTTTCTGTTATCACAGACGCTAGCGGTTCACCTAAAAGAGTTCTTGCAATTATCTCACTTTCTTTTTTTCGTATATCTGCCTTTATTTTACGTATTTTTGATTCCACGCTTTTATACGCATATATCGCAGCAGCTAAGGCGTCTCTTTCATGAGCATTTTTTACAGGAAAGTCACGCGTGACGTCTTTTTTCCATTCTATTGATAAATCCTCTTTTGGAGATATTAGGCGAGATCCAAAACTTGCAGCTATTTTTGCCACCATTGAAGGAGTTTTCTCTTTGTCAGAGACTATTATGGTTGGTTTGCATACAGACTCTATTTCTTTGACTACTCTACCTATTCCTGCTCCCTTTATACTAACGAGCTTTACTAGTTTGCCATCAAAATCTAGTATTGCGATCCCAACAGTTTCACCAGGATCTATTCCAACTATTATGTAAAACCCCTCCGTTTCATTAACTCAATTTTCAATTAAATTTATTGCGTTTTCTGTATCAAAACCAATAAATAGTGTGCATGAGAAAACAAAAACTATGGAGTTTAGAGCTAAGGTAAATGATGAGCTGAAAGCCTTGGAGGATGAAGCGGGTTCTAGTATTTTTATTGGGAGATCAAAGCAGATACATGATAAGTATGGTAGAGACGGGGCTTTGTTATTGGGTTTTCTTGCAGAAGAAGATAATTATGGGAAATATGTATATCTAGACGCGATTGCACCACACGTTGTTTTTGTTGTCGGAGCTAGAGGTTCTGGAAAGAGTTATACCTTGGGGGTCATAGCCGAGGAGCTGGTAAACAAAAACCCAAATGTTGCTAGTATAATCATAGACCCTATTGGAATATACTGGTCCATGAAATATCCGAATCAGGACGAGGCTGAAGTAGATGCATTGATTCGGCTGGGCCTCATGCCTAAGGGAGTTGAGCATGTAAAGGTTTTTGTTCCATATGGTGTTAGAAACAAGCTCCCTAAGGGGACTTATGATTCTACCTTTGCAATAAGGCCGGCGGATCTTACTGTAGATGATTGGTGTTTAACATTTGATATAGATAGATTCTCTCCTACAGGATTGCTTTTAGAGAAGGTTTTAACAAAGGTTAGAGAAGGTTATACTACTATTGATGGCAAGAGGATCCAGCCTAAGCAAGAGATATTTAATATAGATGACATCATAAACTGTTTATCAAAGGATGAAGAATTGAGCTCTGCAAAAAAAGGTTTCAAGGCAGATTCTAGAAGGGCATTAATGTCTAGGTTTGAAGCTGCAAAGAGCTGGGGGATATTTACAGATGAAGGAACACCTTTGATTGATCTAGCTAGAGAGGGAGAAGTTAGTGTAATAGACGTCTCGTTCTTGGAGGAGAATGTTTCTAGTCTAGTTATAGGCATACTTGCTAGAAAGATTTTACAAGCCAGGAAACTTGCAGCTAGAAAGGTTTCAATGAAGAAGTTTACTGATCTAGAAGAGCTAGAGGCTGATATCCCACCGGTGTGGCTTTTCATAGACGAAGCACATACATTGATTCCCAGTGGTGGAAAGAAGACTCCGGCGACAGACCCTCTTACAGAATACGTAAAGCAGGGGAGGAGGCCAGGATGTAGTCTAGTGTTCGCTACTCAGCAGCCAGGCGCAATAGATACGCATGTGCTTTCCCAGTTGGATATCCTTCTTTGTCATAAACTAGTTTTTGACGATGATGTCAAAGCGGTCATGAAGAGAATTCCCACGCAGGTCCCCCAAGAATACAAGAATCCCAGATTCATCAAGACTATCCCTATTGGTCATTGTCTTGTTGGTGACAGAAGCGACACGACTTCTAGAGCGTTCCTACTTAAAGTCAGGCCGAGATTTAGTCAGCATGAAGGAAGGGAGACTAGAAGTGTGGATACAGAGGAGGCAATGAGTGAGGAACAGGTGCTTGAAACCTTGGTCAAGATGGTGAAGAAGTACATATCAGATAGAAGAAGGATACACGAGTCTACGCTAAAGCAGATAGTTTCAACTGTTAACAAGAGATATAAAACAAAAATAGATGCAGCTACTGTTGTCTCAAGGCTTTTGGAGGATGGTTATGTTTCTGAGAATGGGTATATAGCCTTGGAGAGAGAAAATGAGATTAGAGATGAAGAAGAAAAGGAGAAACCTGAAAAGCTAGACAAGATAATTGCATTTAAGCCAGTTGTGGACGAAAGCCTTGCTAGGTCCCTAGTGAATTCTATCAGGAAGAAGAAGTTCCTTGGGTTGATAGGGAAAGAAGAGCAGATAGTAGGAGAAGAGGTTGAGTATTGGCCCATTTACAAGGTTAGTTATAAAATGTACAAGGGAGGCGGATACAAGCCAGGCGTATGCTATGTGGATGGCATTAGTGGAGAGTTACTCTTTATGAGCAAAGGGAAGCTTGCCAGGACAAAGGGCCTTTCCATGTTTGCAAAGCTTGGGAAAAACCAGAGAAGAGTGATAATTGCTTTGAAGAAGGGGAAGAAGGCTTCAGCTAAGGCGTTGGCCGCGGCTATAGGTGTGACTGATACTACAGCCAGGACAGCTGCAGAGGAGTTGGTGGAGCAGGGATTAGTGAAATATGACAAATCTGGCAAGACAAGATATTACTATTTGGCCACGGATTTCCATCTGCCTGTTTCCATAGATACACTTCCATTCACAGGGATAGAAAACTACTTAATCCTTCAAGAGTTGACAGAAGGAAAAGTAAGAAAGCCTAGTATGGAACGAAGTTATGCAGAGGATATTCCGGCAATATATGGAGAAGTTAAAATAGATGATTTATCTGTTATTTACTATCCTGTGTTCAAGTTTACACTTGCAATGGACGGGAAGAAGAGAGAAGTGTTTGTTAATGGGTTAACCGGAGAAATAGCTCAAGCTTAATGTTTAGTTACGTCCCAGATGGAAACCCAACCTTTCCTTTCTCCCTCTACCTTCTTTTGAACTTGGTTTTGCTTTTGTTTTTTCTTGCCTGTCCAATCTCTTATCTTTACTTCAAATGTCCTTCCGTTATGTGTTATCCTTACTACTCCTTCATCTATTTCTTCCACATATATCTCAGGAGCTAGGTTTTCTCTTACAAGAAGGTAATCGTCCATGTAAGCCCAACCGTATTTTTCCATGCTAGAAAGCTTAGCCGATGCAACCAGCTTCTGACCGAAGTTCCCTAGTCCCATGCTTGTAGTAATGAAAAAGTGATTTTTAAAGTTTTTGTCAATGTAACAGATACAGCGGATTTCATATAGCGGGCGTGGATGAATCCGAAAAGCGTCTTGGGGACACCTACGGTTTCCTCGCTACGTCTGTAGCGAGCGTGAGACACCCTTAGGTCCTTGGAAGCATCCCCTTCCCTTTATGCGCTTTGGGGTGCTATCAACTAATTAGAGGCCTACTTTACGTAGTCCGCAGGGGTAGAGGGGGTGCAACCCCTCTAACGGGCGTGGATGAATCCGAAAGGGAAACCACCAGCGGGTTTCCTCTACCTTCCTGCAACCACTAGAACCCCCCCATGCTGCACAAGGCAGCATAACGGGCGTGGAGGGATTCGAACCCTCGACCTGAGGCTTAGAAGGCCCCCGCTCTATCCTAGCTGAGCTACACGCCCACGACTCTATATTTTTTGAACAATCATTAATATTTCTTTTCCTTTCTTTCTGGCCTTACCGAAGAGACCGTAACCCTTTAGCTTGAAAGAGTAGATTAACATCAGTAATCCAGACAGTATATATGCCCATTCAATCTTTCCACCAGCTAGGAATATTGCAATGCTAATTCCTATCCCAAATATTCTTCCAATTTCCATTAACAATTCTCTTCTTACCATCGCACACTCAACACTTTTTCCTTTATCTGCTACCAGCGCAAACAAGAATGGAGCTTTTATCTGGGTTATTGAGCTGAGTATTGCCAAGAACATTATCCATTGGACAAAGTTATTTGACAATCCCAAGGCAATGCTAGTAATGCCTGCCAAGCCAAAACTGTATGCAAGGACAGCTTCCCTCCTGTTTGGATTTACTGACTTATACCCTAATGTCAGAGACACCATTATACTTATAACTGCAAGGGCAGAGAATGTAATTCCAAAATTGACAAAATCTCTTAGGTATAAGTACGTGACTATCATAGGAACAGTGAAATGGATCCCTTGCCAAAATCCGTCAATCATGACTACTCTTTCCAAACTTTTGTCAAAACATTTCTTTCTCGCATTAAGTGTTATTTTTTCTTTCTTTTCCCATAAACTAATCCCTGTAGCGAGCATCAGGAAAAATCCAATAACTGCCAACGGCGCTACTCCCATTGTCTTTAGTATCCAACTGCCTAGGGCTGGGCCTATCATTCTTGCTATTCCCCAGCTAGCGAAAACTAAACTTGAAAAGAAACCCCTTGACTTAATAGATAGGGATCTTTGGTAAAGGATATTTGAAGTTGGCCAGTATAACAGAATAACTAGACCGATACATAATCCTATTACAATCGTAGCGATTTTTGGTTCAAGGAATAATGCAAGGAATGATACCCCCCTAGCAAATGCTCCCAGAAAGGCAATAGTTCTAGCTTCACCTTTGATTCTTGTGAAATAAAGGGATAAAGCGGAGAAAGAATATGCAATAGCGGGTATGGACAATGTCAAAAATATCCCAAATTTCTCCACTAACATTGGAATTATAGGCGTCCATGCAAGAGCTACAGCAACACCAAATAAGGATTGGCTGAGAAAAACTTCATATTTCGTTTTCATTTTTTCTCATCCTTCTAATGCTAAACCTACAATGAGCAAACCTAGGATAGCTAGATACATTTCAGTTCCCAATGTCATTTGTGGATTCGCTATTAGAAATATGACAGCCATGGCTATGAGGTATACAGCTAGCAACCCCCAACCGATGTTGAAATTCTTCTTGAAATTGTCCCAGCTCACTAGTGACATACACTAGTTTTATCCGAAAGGATTTAAAAAGATTCCATCTAAAATTTGGTTATGTCAATAAAAAACATGGTTCATCAATTAATGGAGGGAGTTGAGGATCTAGCGACCTTTGCCGCCATATTTATTTTCGGCATGATATTCATTGGCGAGATATATGGGGTATACACATTCAAGACCCTTGCTTCCCAGGGTTGGAAAAGCCCGTTTTACTATCCCATATACGCTGCAGTTGCTTTGTTGTTGGTTAGAATAATAGATGACATTTTGGAGAAAAACAAATGAAATATCTCTGAGAGAGCAGGAACCCAAACCGAAACACTTAAAAATACCTGATCTAAAATATAATCGCGCCTAAATTCTGGATAGATTGATCCAGGCATAGGCGAGGTGATGTAAGGAATACCCATGAGGTTGTAGGTGGTAAAAATGGCTGTCGGATGGCACATACTTGCTGAGTTTTATGAGGTGAACCCAGACTTGATGAAAAAAGTCAACCCCGTGAAAGAGATTCTACAAAAAGCTGTTAAAGAAAGTGGATTGACACCTTTGAAAGAGGAGTATCACCAATTTGAGCCGTTTGGAGTTACTGGATTTGTATTATTGGAGGAGTCTCATATTTCTATTCATACCTGGCCAGAACATGGTTACCTAGCTTTAGATATATTCACCTGCAGTGATGAAGAAGCTACATGGAAGGCGTTTGAAGTTTTGAAGAGAGAATTTAGCCCAGGAAAGGTAGACCACTTTTTCAAGGAAAGAGGATGAGGTGTTTTTATGAACAGGATAGAAAAACAGATAGTCAGAGCTCTAACTTGGAAACCCATGAGTGTTTGGGAACTAATGAACTATCAGGACGCACACGTAGCAGAATACTTTGATCATTTAAAGAACATGATAGAAAAGGGAATAATCAAACAAAGAGAGGATGGTAAATTAGCTTTGACAGAATCTGCTCCAACACTAAAGCCTGTGATAAGGATCAGATGCTCTAGCTGTGGTGGAAAGGGGATAGACATAAAGGGAACGTTCTTCCAAGAATTATACGATAAATTCCTTGCTGAAATAAAGGATAGACCAGCCCCAGAGGAGAGCTTTGATCAAGGTTTTATTAGGACAATAGACACCATAGGTAGAGTAGCCTTTGCATATGAAAGGGGAGATTTAGAAGACACAGACATATTTGTAGTTGGTGACGACGACCTTGTGGGTTTGGCTTTAGCGATGACCGAAATGCCTCGCAGAGTTTTTATGGTTGACATTGATGAGAGACTAGTGAACTATGAAAGGGAAAAAGCAAAAAAGCTTGGTCTCAACCTAGACGCTAGTACTTGGGATGCAAGGAAGGAGTTGCCTAGTGACTGGAAATCCTCGTTTGATGTGTTCTTCACTGATCCGCCAGAAACAGATAAAGCATGGAAAGCCTTCTTGTCTAGAGCAGTATCTGGATTGAAGGGCATAGGTAGTTCTGGATATTTTGGATTTACACATAGGGAGTCTTCTTTAGCAAAATGGAGAAGGTTTGAAAGATATTTAACAGACATGGGATTTGCTGTTACTGATATAATAAGAGATTTCAATGTTTATCCAGAGGATCAATACGACGAGGGATTCTGGGACACTTGGCCATTATGGAAGAAGTTACCAGTTAAAGCGACACACACTCCAGAGGATTGGTATACCTCTTCCCTAGTTAGGATAGAGGCTGTAGATGAAATCAAACCATTGATAACAGGAGATCTAGAGCTGACACCAGAGTTTTACTACGATGATGAATCCTTAGTCACTCCAAGGGTTGACTAGGAGATATAACTTCAAATCCTTTTAACCCATTTAGCTTATCAATAAACCTTTTTGAATAGATAGTCTTGTTACTTACTAGGAATATCTTGTCTGCTTCTGTAAGTTCTGACAATGCTTTTACCCTTTCCTCCACATCTCCCCATCCGCTGTCCACGGAGACCCTTATTCCTTTCATCCTCAATTTATCCTTAATCTTTTCCATTGTTTCTTCTGCCTTTTCTATTTGTTCTGTTAGCTGAGATTGAGGCATGTCTGCAAATATTTCTCTGTCCATTGAATGAAACAAAAAAACGTTTCCACATCTAATTAGTCTTTCCATTAGCTCTGGACAGTCTTCATTTCCATGAAAGATAACAGCTATGCACGTCATACTAACTCGTATACCTCCTTTTTCCTTTCCATTATATCCCCAGCTTCCCTTAGTACCTCTAGCACAGCTTTTACTAATTTTTTGTCTTTCCTTGTATGCGCTGTTATCTCTGCCAAAGACATTGGCCCATTCTTTAGTAGCTTCTTTATCTTTTCCCCAAGGTCAGATAGCAACTGAGATTTTATCAAATAATAGAAACCATCAAACCCTTTCACAATCACGTATTCCCCTGTTTCTAACTTTGGTTTTATCCCTTCCAATCCTTCTAATGATTTCACCACGAGATAACCCTTGTTTTCAACCTCTCTTTCTATATCACTCTTTACCATTTCTTTGTTCTTTCCAACTTTTTCGTTTATTTGGGAGTAGTAGTTCTTGCTTATGGAGTACACACCCCCCTTTGATTTATATTTACCTGTTTTCATGTATAGGACTACGCCCTTCTTTACCAATTTTTTCAATATTTCAAATTCCCTCTTTGAGAGCGATTTTTTCAACCCCTGCCCTGTTCTCTCTGAAAACTTTATCCCTTTGAGCTTTTTCAGCAGTTCAATCTCTTCCTTGTCTAGGCCCCCTTTATCTAGGACTTCTTCTACAACCTCTTCTACCAGCCTCTCTTCCTCTTCTTCACTTGGATAGAAAGCGTAAACATTCCCATGTATGTGTTTTATTATCACTACACTACCATCTGTTAAACCTAGATTATTCACCACTTCTTTTGGTAGTATAATAGCCAGATCTTTACCAACCTTAATTACTTTTTGCATATTAGATTTGGAAAGCTTTGAGTTTAAAAAGTTTTCAATGGAACTGATTTATTTTGTCATGTGTAAAAACAATTACGTGGGAAGTTTATGTGTTAAATGTAAGGGGACGAAGCTGCTTTGTGGTAGACCTAAGTGTCCATTATTGGAGAAGGCAAGGTTCTCCCCTAGTATGCCATCTAAGCAATTAGATGCTCCAACGCCTCCCAGTGTTTTTGTAGGTAGGATAGGCTATCCAAATGTGTATGTTGGGCCACTTGTGGCCAAGCACCCTAATCCAGAGATGTTGGACCTTCCAGAGCAATGGTATGGGCTCCCACTTGAAAAAATAATAGAATATAGATCTTCCCTTTTTAGAGGGAAGGAAAGGATATCTGTTTATTCTGCTAAGGATCCACCTAGGCATTTACACGAGTTACAGCTCAGTGTCATGTCAAAGAATAGCGTTGATATTGAAATGTCGTTGAAAAAATCCCCAAAACAGGAAATCTTCTTGTCTGAGATAGAGGCTACGTATGGATCGTCTGCAGAGATAGATGATCTTCACTTAGCTAGCAACCCGGTGGTTCCTAGAGTGGTGGATAAAGTGGTGGAAGACGAATTGAAGGCTGTGGATGCGTTGACACTCTTATACAATAAGGGCATGCCTGTTTCAAAACTATCAAACATACTATCTGTTGGGGCACTGGGTCTGGAAAAGAAGATGGTTCCCACTAGGTGGAGCATAACTGCTGTGGATGACACAATTGGTAAAAAGCTGATTGAAAAAGTTAAGACTAATCCAGAGATATCTAGTTATCTGTTGTTTGAAAGTTTTTACCTAGGAAATAGATTTGAGGTATTACTTACTCCAGGTAAGTGGATGTTTGAGAATATTGAAATATACGATCCTGGCTGTATATGGGTTACTGGTGGGGAGAATCCAGTGTATGTCCGTGATTGGGAATCATACAAAGGGAGAAAGGACTATGCTAGCAATGTTGAAGGGGCTTACTATGCTGCTAGGCTCGCGGTTTTGGAATGGCTGATTAAGGAGAAGAGGCAAGCTTCTGCCTTGGTAGTCAGAGAAATAACACCTGAGTACTGGATGCCTGTCGGGGTCTGGCAGATAAGAGAGAATGTTAGGGCAGCCATGAAGAGTAAACCAGTAATATTTGATTCGTTGGATTCTGTTATTTCTGCTATGGATTCTAGACTAAACGTCAAAAAGGAATGGATAAAGAAGAGCGAGCTTATTGCTAGGCAGAGATCCAGGGAAATATGGAAAAAATGGGTTTAGTGCTTTAGCATCTTGATTACTGCTTCTACTGACCTCTTTGCATACTCCTCTATCCTCTCTACTGCCATTGCTCTGCTAGCATTTGGCCCTATTATTCCGAGAGATACCGGTTTATTGTATTCTAGAGCTAGATCTGTTATCTTTCTTGAAACTTGTGCAGCCACCACTTGGTCATGGTCTGTGTCTCCCTTTATTACTGCTCCTAAAGTGGCAACTCCATCGATATCCTTCCTTTCCAGAAAGTTCTTTATTGCCAATGGCATGTCAAAGCTTCCTGGAACCCATTTAACTTCCACATCTGCCCCAAGAAGACTAGCATGTGCCTTTGCTCTTTCTAACATCTTACTCGTTATGTCATAGTGGAACTCTGACACCACAATACCTATCTTCATGCATACACCTCCTAATCTAACCCTCCAACGTCTGGCTTACCCTGTCTTCTTCCTTTTCCAGCATATCTCTCAAGCATTTTCCTATCATGGATCAGCCAGTAAGCATTTACCGCATGTTTATACGCTCTGTCTTTTGCAATTTCTAAAAGTTCTCTTTCATCTTTAGCTTCGTCCTCATGGACGAATACCTCTATTATGTGTTTTCCTGTTATTAACTGTAGCTGAATTAGACCTTGACTGGCCTCATGTGCACAAGTTTTGTCTATCCGTTTTCCACCGGGCATGCCTAGGGCAATAACTATGTCGCATCCTTCGTCAAGTAATTTTTTGCACGCAACTGGAAGATCTTTTATCCCAGGGACTGTATATCTGACTATCTGGTCGGTGGAGCCCAGATCTGCTAGCGCTCTTTTTACATATTTGAACATGTCCACCCTAGCAAAGGTTGTATCTGCCACCCCAATCTTCATGATGATTTTTTTAGTTAACCTCTATTTAAATGATGATGAATGATATCCTGCCAGGCCAATAGGAATAAATCGTTGGATATACAAAAATAAGCCATGGATTTGCTTTTCTCACATAACCGCCCTAGGAAGTACCAAGATTTACTAATAGATGACGTTGTTGAGGCGGTTTCCAATAGAATGCACTTATTAGCACATGCACCGACAGGTATAGGCAAAACAGCAGCAGTGCTGGGGCCTAGCCTTACTTGGGCATTGGACCACAAGGGGACAGTATTTTTTCTCACTCCAAAGATATCTCAGCACAAGATAGCTGTGGATGAGTTAAAGAGAATAATCCAAAAGCATGATGTATCATTTAGAGGCGTGGATATAATCGGTAGAAGGTATGCATGCGTTGACGGTTCTTTACAAGGTTTAGATCACGAAGAATTCTACGAAATATGCAAGAGAAGGAGGAAAGAGGAGAACTGCCAATTCTACAGGAATGCTAAAGGTTTCACTAAAGAAGAGAAGTCAGCTGCAAAGCTGTATCTAGACAAGCTTTTAGATGATTACCCTGGTGTAATGTATTCCTCTGATCTAATCAATATGTGCAAGGATTTTGGTTATGCTGGAGAGGAAAGGCCGTTGTGTGCATACGAGATTATGACTGATATTGCAAAGAAGTCTGATGTAATAATCGCAGATTACTTTCATTTGCTCTCTCCATCAATAAGGCAGGTGTTTCTAGATAGAATAAAAAAGAAGCTTTCTAAGTCTGTTATAATAATAGATGAAGCCCATAATGTCCCAGACAGAGTGAGAAATCATCTAAGTATTTCCATAACTCATTTACTTGTGAGTAAGGCCGAAAAGGAAATCCGAGTCATGGGTGCAAAGCATTTACAAAAGCATATTGATCGGCTAAAGAGAGCAATGAAGGAGATATTGTCTAAGAAGTTGTCTGATCAGAAAGAGACAATAGTGATGAAAGAAGATTTGCCAGAGTTGGACAATGAGGAGTTTAAATCACTTGGCTTAGCATATCTAGAAGCGACCAATAGAAACAAATCAGCTTGTGTAAAACTATCTAAGTTTTTCTCTTTGTGGAGCGAGGATCATGCTAGTTACCTTAGAATGGCAAAGAAGTGGAAAACCGCTGGAATAACAGTGAGCTATAAAAATTTGGATCCTAGTTTAGCTACTCAAGGTTTGTTTGCCGAGGCGAGGTCTGTTATAGCAATGAGTGGAACACTTACTCCACTGGAAATGTATAGAGACCTACTTGGGTTTGAACGGGAAAGGACAATGATGAAGATATACAAAAGTCCATTTCCCAAGAAAAATAGACTTAATCTCGTTTACACAGGAGTTACTACCAGGTACTCCAAGAGGAACCTAGAGAACTTTGAAAAGATTGGGAAGATTATTACAGATCTAGTGAACGTGATACCTGGAAATGTAGCAGTTTTCTTCCCTTCTTATGAAGTAATGCATTCTGTGTCAAGCTTTGTGAGTACGGATAAACCTAGATTTATCCAAAGGGAAACAGACACTCCAGAAAGTTTGATGGAAAAATTGAACAAGTTCAAATCCTTAAGTGATGAGGGAGCAGTCCTTTTTGCAGTGGCTGGTGGCAGCCTATCTGAGGGTGTGGATTATCCAGGGAGAGAGCTTTTAGGAGTAATAGTGGTTGGTATCCCACTGAATGAATACGACCTAGAAACCAAGGCATTGATAGATTACTATGAGTTTAAGTTTGGAGCTGGGTGGACGTATGGTTATCTATACCCAGCTATGGCTAGGGCTATTCAGGCGTCTGGCAGGCTTATTAGGAACCCAACAGACAAGGGAGTAGTTGTGTTTATGGACGAGAGATATACATGGAAAAATTACGCTAGATGCTTTCCCCCTGATCTAGATTTTAGAGTTACGATTGTTCCAGAGATAGATGTTAAAAGATTCTTTGATAGCCAAGACTAGTGAAAAACGGATGAAGTTTAAATAGTTGGGATGAGTTAACTAGAACGATGGTATACTGTGCATTGTGTAAAGGGACGAAGGAATCCAGATTTAACTGGGCTATTTATGAAAACGGTGCAGATGGACTAGTTAAAAAGTATAGGATATGTGATGATTGTGCTATTTACTTAGTTAATCAGGTGTCAAGAGACATTCTTGGTTTGAGGGAGAATGAGAAGTTACCCTTGCCTCTGGAATTGACAAAGGTTGGATCATTGGAGAAGGTTCAGCTCCTCCCCAACTCTGAAATAGAAATAGTTCTGAAACTAGACTTCTCCCAGGCAAAGAGATTAATAGAAAAGAAAGTTGAAAACGAGGCTTTGAACGGCATAAAGAGGTAATTACTTTACTATTTCTAGATATGCATTCTGCGTTATCTCTTTTTCTCCTGCTTCTACTACTACACTTATTCTATAAGTTCCTTCTGTAAGGTTTCCTACCACTGACACAGGTATTTCTATCTTTCTGTACGCGCCAGCTCCTATGACTGTCTCCACATGTTCATTGTTCGCTAGCACTATCCCCTGATTTTCAGGTTCTATTCTGAAGTAAACGTTTCTCAGATCTTCGTTCCCCAGATTCCTAAATTCAATTATTAGTGTCGTTGAAGTTCCAACTCTTATCTTGTCGTCTGTGAACCTGATTGTTAGTTCTTTAGGGGAGCTGAGGGATATAGCAAACCAGAAGATAAATATGAGCAGTAGGATTGCAACTACTCCAATTACAATCTGCTTCCATTTTTTTCCTATTGAACCTATTGGATTTAGTTCGTTCACTTCTATGTCCATCCCTTCTTCTCCTAGGAATCCCATCCTATCACCAGAGAAATAACTTGGTCAATATTTTTAAACTTAATCACCAAAATACTGATATGATTGAAAATATCTTGTTTTTCCCAGGCATGATCGCTCATGAAATTGCTCACGCCATTGCATGTATCTTGACAGGCACCAGGATAATTGCTGTGAAGCCGTGGGGACTGAAAGAGGCTTATGTGAGACATGAGGAGTCAGGACCGTTCAAGATGCTTGTTATAACTCTTGCACCATTTTTATTCAATCTGGCATTTGCTGCATTGTTCATCTATATAGGAAACATCTATTTCAGGAATAATAGTGTTTCCGTTGCTTTTTTGATGTATTGGATTTCTGCATCTTTATGCTATCACTCATTGCCCAGCCATGCAGATGTTAAGAATGCATATTCCTCGTTTACAGGGAAATGGTTCTCTTGGATGTTTGATAAAGAAGGCGTTTTTCTGGCCGTGCTTGCATGGGTTTTGTTCATCCCTGTTTTCATTCCAGTCATGCTAATGATTTTTATCTCGTATATATTTTCCCAGGTGGAGCATTTAGGCTTGTTATTCTTTGTTGTAATGTTCATATGGATAGGCCATGCAATGGGTTTATAAAATGATTAATGATTTATACATCAGGATCTCTAATTTTACTATGACAATATCTATGAAAGAAGTTGAGAGAAGGTTGAAAGCTCTACATGATTTTACACACAAGTGGGATAGCGAAAAGCTTAGGGAGGCTGCAAAGGTCTTCAATAAGAAGCCAGAAGATATTACTATGGAAGATTTCAACAGGTTTATGGACGCACTGAATGAAGTTAAGAAAAAAGAAGGATTAACTGAAGGGGATAAGAAGCTAGCAGCAAAGTTCATTTTGTCATTCAAGAAATGGGTTCATGAAGGTAGAGTAAAGAAAAGGCCTATTCCATGACTACGCTCCAAGTATCTTCTTGAATCTTAGAACGTCTTCACCCATCCAAATGTTGTTGAAGAACACATATCCTTTCTTTCCAGATAACTTATCTGCTAGCCATTTCAGCTCTTTATCTGAAAATTTGTAATTATACATGCTTGGTTTTCCAAGCCCGTGAATCCTCCAGTATATCTGCTTTGTCACAGAATTATTTCTAAAGGGATCAACACAGTGGATCAATCCAAATTTTTTGCAGATAGCCTTCACAATTTTCAATTCCTTGAGCCAACTCCCTCTGGGCTCCCATGCTATTTCTCCTTCCCATTTTGATGCGTTTAGGAACCTTTCCATGTTCTCAATGTTCTCACTGGTGGGCTTGAAGCTGGCTGGAGTCTGAAGAAGAATAATATTTGCGTCTAAAATCTTTGCAATCTTTGCAGTCCCTTCCCAAGCCTTAATGCTTTTTTGCGTGGAGAATCTGTCAATATGAGTAATTTCTCTATTTGCCTTTACTGTAAATTCAAATTCATTATTTACAGATCTGGCTTCTTCTAACCATCTTTTAGCTGTCTTTTCTCTAGGCAGTTTGTAGAACGTGGAGTTTACTTCTACAGCGTTTAGCAGACTGGCGTACGCGGCCAGCTTTGTTGGGAACTTTCCTTTCCAATTTTTCCATATCTTGTTTGCAGGAAAGCTTGACCATCCGCATGTACCAATTTTTAACTTCGTAGTCTTTCCCTCCCATAATCACATAGCTTGACTATCGGACATATTTCACATTTCGGACCTATGGGCTTACATATTGTCTGACCAAGCCTAACAAAGGTCCAGTTTATATCAAACCATATTCTCTTTGGAACTATCTTTTCTAGCTCTTTCTCTGTTTCATGTGGAGTTTTTGTTTTTACCAGACCTATCCTATTTGAAATCCTGTGTACGTGTGTATCTACAGGTATTGCTGGAATCCCAAATCCATAAACCAAAACTATGTTGGCAGTCTTTCTTCCGACTCCAGGCAATGCCATGAGAGCATCAAGTGTATTAGGAACTTTACCATTATACTCATTTGTTATTATCCTTGCTATTTCCACTAGCCTAGGTGCCTTTGTCTTATAGAAACCAGCAGGGTATATGAGCTTGGCCACTTCTTTTGGATTTGCCTTAGCTAGTTTTTCTGGTGTTGGATATTTCTTAAACAGTCTTTTGCTTGCTATCTCAGTTACCTCATCCTTTGTTCTAGCTGATATGACTGTTGCTATTAGTGTTTTGAATGGATCTTTTATTCTAGGTACGTAAACCGCGTTGTCTCCTGAAAAGAATCTTACTAGTATGTCTCGTATCCTCTTTATCCTTTCAGTCTTTCCTTTGCATTTGTTTTTAGCTTTGCCTTTTCTAGTCTTTCTAGATGAAGTGGACATAGTCAGATCTCCTTTCAGGTGGTTTTGGATTTGTACTTGGATAACCAATTGGTATTATTGAATAGGGTATTAGTTTGTCACCTACACCTAAGACTTTTCTTACTCTGTCTGGGTCAAATGCGCCTACAATGCATGTACCTAGCCCTAGAGAGTATGCCACTAGGCAAATATTATATGTCACTATTCCCATGTCTATTGGGAGATAATGTTCTCCCCTAAGCCTAGCTTTGTTCCCACATACTACCAATACAACAGGAGCGTCCGCTAAGAAGCTTTGTCCAAATGCCGCATCAGCTAGTTCCCCTTTCCTCTTTTCGTCCTTTACTACAAATATCTCCCATTCCTGAGCGTTATGAGCAGAGGGAGACCACTTGATTAAATCTAGTATCTTTTCAAGTTTCTCTTCTTCAACAGCCTTGTCTAGAAATCTCCTTATACTCCTTCTACCTTTTATTGCATCTTCCAGTTCCATATATGAATAACTGATTACAGATTTATTTTCTTTTCTTTACATTTATCTCTAAAACACCGTTCTTGAATCTCCATTCTATTGATTTTGGGTCAGCGTTTTTCACTTTAATTGTTTTCTTGAACTTTCCAGGTACGCTTACTAGTAGATTATCTTTTTCAAGTTTCACATCTATCTCGTCCTTGTCAACCCCAGGTAGTTCCACTATCACACTAACACTATCTCCGTGGTCTATTACATCAGTTATTGGTTCTCTTTCTTCGCTTAGTTCAAGCCTCTCTTCTTCCGGCTTGAAATTTCCAAATTCTTGGACTATTGGTTTCCCATCCGGCCCTATCTTTATTGAAAATCCGTAAACGTATGATTTTCCTGGCTTGATGTTCTCAAAATCCTTCCAACTCTCCTTAAACAGCTTGTCCATCATGTCGTCCATCCTTTTGAATTCTTCCATTATATCGAAGAACAGGCTCTTTCTTTTTTTCTTATTAAAGAACCAATCTAAATCATCGTCAAACATATTCATCACCAGTATTTTTAATCGGATTCTTCTATTTTATTTTTTCTCTTTTCTTGAGCTTTGTATAAATCCTCATGAGTTTATCTGAAGATTGCAACCGAAAAGCTTATAAATAGCTTTTATCAAAACTATAACGCTTTGTCTTATCCTCCTTATGATGGACCGGTTTTGGTCCAGAAAGGAATTACAATGAGGATTTGAGAGGTTATGCTCAAATCTGATTGGGTCTGCAGACCTTAGAGTACTCTCCCAGTGAGAAAAAAACTCTAAGCGATTTTTTGCCGTACTCAAATGCGCGGAGCCGGCAGACTCCAGTTGATCCTGCTGGAGGACGCTGCTATCGGAGTCCGCCTAAGCCATGCAAGTCAGGGCAGCTAGTCTGCCCGGCGAACGGCTCAGTAACACGTAGGTAACCTACCCTAGGGTGGAGGATAACCTTGGGAAACTGAGGGTAATACTCCATAGGAGAGAGGTACTGGAACGTCCTCTCTCTGAAAGCCTTCGGGCGCCCTAGGATGGGCCTGCGGCGGATTAGGTTGTTGGTGGGGTAATGGCCCACCAAGCCTAAGATCCGTACCGGCTGTGAGAGCAGGAGCCGGGAGAAGGGGACTGAGACAAGGCCCCTAGCCCTACGGGGTGCAGCAGGCGCGAAACCTCCGCAATGCCCGAAAGGGTGACGGGGGGACTCCGAGTGGTAGCTTTGCTACCTTTTCCAGAGTGTAAAAAGCTCTGGGAATAAGGGCTGGGCAAGACCCGTGCCAGCCGCCGCGGTAATACGGGCAGCCCTAGTGGCGTCCGCGCATACTGGGCCTGAAGCGTCCGTAGCCGGTCTAGGGGAGTCCCTGGTGAAATCGGCTAGCTTAACTAGTCGGCTTGCCAGGGATACCACTAGACTAGGGACCGGGAGAGGCCGGAGGTATTCCCAGGGTAGGGGTAAAATCCTATAATCCTGGGAGGACCTATGGTGGCGAAGGCGTCCGGCTAGAACGGGTCCGACGGTGAGGGACGAAGGCCAGGGGAGCAAACCGGATTAGATACCCGGGTAGTCCTGGCTGTAAATGATGCGGGTTTGGTGTCGCGTAACCCACGAGGTTGCGCGGTGCCGTAGGGAAGCCGTTAAGCCCGCCGCCTGGGGAGTACGGCCGCAAGGCTGA
>CAZZDL010000006.1:19953-33295 GCA_964652335.1 Microcaldota archaeon | reverse complement strand
GAGGCGGTGGTGGAGGTAGCAGCGGATGGGTAAATCCAAATCCACCAACTCCAAAACCAATTGAGAGAGCAGTTCATGAGGAGGGGGTGGCAACTTACACATTGACATTTGAGGATTCAAGAATAGACCTTGCTAGAAATTACGACTATGATCCAGACACAAATGAAACCACGGTAACTTTAGTAATTCACGGAGTAGGTCCAACAAGAACTTACAGGATAGTGGACGAGATTCCAAAGAGCGTAGCTCAAACTTTAGAAGATGTGAATATATTCCCTGCTCCAGATGAGGTAATCAGGGAGGATCCAGTAATCGCATGGAGGGTCACACTAAGGGACGGAGATACGTTTACAGTTACGTATACATTTGAAGGAAAGATCCCGATTAATGACATAAAGTCAATGTCAGCACCAGCAATACAAGTAGTGCAGTTTACGAAACCACCGGCTGAAGAGGTGAAACCAGGGAATTCAATGCCGGAGACAACTGGCAACGAGACCAATGTGACAAATGTAAACGCCACAACAACACCGATAACTGGTTTCCTAGTGGCCGCGAGAGAAGGGAGCCTTGCCTACTTGGTCATTTTAGTCCTAGCAGGACTAGTAAGTGTCTCAGCAATAGCTCTTGAGAAGTTTGGTTACAGGATTGAAATAGCTAAAGAGGTAGAGGGGGAATGAGAGTATTAGTGCTGTTAACATTGCTTATGGCTTTGACAAGTGCGTGTTTCACAGTTAGTACTAGTAATCTAAGTATTGCCAGAGGTGAAGTCAGTTACTTCACAGTTAATCTAAGCAACGATTGTGGTCAGCCCGCAATGGTTTGGTTGTATTCTAGTGAGTTGGGTTTTGATAAGAGAGTCATAGTATCTGCAGGCGAGAGTGAAGAGGTAAAGATACAAGCACCAACCAATCTAGCTGGGGAAAAAACTTATGCTCTTGATGTGTATATCAATGGCAACAAGGAAACTCATTACCTGAAAGCCGCAGTTAGAAGTATCAATTCTAGTGTAGATTACACAATAGTTGCACCCCTCTCTTTATCTACCTCATCTGATACAATTACAATTCCGATAACTCTAAAGACCCGATCTAAGGACGATTTGACTATTATACTATTCAAAAACGTAGATGGAGAAAACAAGTTTTGGAAGATTGTTGATTTACCAGCCAATTCTTCTAAAACAATCCAGTATACTATCTCTGGCCTGAGCGATGGATGCAGGGATTTATACTTTTCGGCTGTTTATGGAAATGAGAATATAACAAGGAAGGTTACAGTTTGCGTTGGTTCAAATTACAACGTAGGTGTAGATTTGAGTACAGGAATGGACAACGTAGATGGAGAAGAAAGTTTAATATTAGACGCAAGGGTTACAAACCTTGATTCTAATGCTTCCCATAGAGTATTCCTTACTGTGGAGGATGCGCCTGTAGACGTAAAGATATTCTCTCCAGATGAAACAGTTCTTGCTCCTGGAGAGGATGCAGTGGTCAGAGTTGTAGTTAAACCATTTAACTTTAACACGAACATTAGTCTTTCTGTTTATGTGGATGGGAAGCTTCAGCAGAGGATACCTATAGATTCTACTGAGATTAAGACAAGATTATCTACAGGGTTCTTGTTCCTTTCTACTTCAGAATGGGCATCTGTTATAGTTATATTTCTTATAGCTTTTGCAGTAATAGTGAAGAAAAATGAGAGGGTCAGGAGCAAGCTAGTATCTACATGGAACAAGATTAAGGATAGTGTTAATCACCTTAGGAATAATTTGAGAAGATGAAACTTAAATGAAACTAAGGTGTGAATCTGTCTATTAAATAGTATGTTATATCACCCTCTTTATCTACAACTGCAAAAATCATTTTCTTTCTCACGTTATTAGCTAGTCTGACTGACCTGGATATCTCTGGAAATTCTATTTTTTTGTTTTCTTTTATCACATGGATAAGCCATGCAGCATGCCCTTCACCTGGTTTTACTCCCCTTGGATATACTCTATAATGAGCTCCAAACTTAAACCCTGTTTTTACTATGTATCCCCTATCTCTTAGATCTTTGTATACTAGGTATTTTATTGGAAACATTTTGTCTGACCTGGAGGCTGCGGACAATATTTCTTTAAACCCCAATTCCTTTCCCTTTTCATCCTCTACATTAATCCTTTTTCTTTTTTCCATTAGATACAGCACTTCTTCTGGAGATAGTAGGAGCTTCCCATCTTTTATTTCTCCAAACCCCCTAGTATTTAGCTCTCCAACCAAGCCACCGGTGACTATCCCAAGGCCTTTAATGAAGGATATCATTTTTAGAACCTCCTTTCTTCAATTTCTTTCATAACTTTCTCTGCAACTGGCTTAACTCTTTCTACGAGTTCCCTCCTAGTTAGTACATACACGGTTATGTAATCCCATTGAGCCTCGTTGAGTATTCTCAGTATCAATGAAAGCTCTTGAAGTTTGTACTCTTTGTTATTATACATCACCTTTGTATCTGGTGATTTAAACCAAGGTTTTGGCATAAAAACAATTATATCTTCTTCCCCAACTCCTGCTCTGTCTGCAATTTCCTTTTCAAGTAGGTTTATCTGATCAGATTTTATTCCACCTAAGAATAACCAATTTTTAAATTCTTTTAGTTTTTTCTCAAATGCTCGCTTGTATAATCTTCTGTTCCTAATGTCTGAGACTATTTTTGCCTCTTCTTTCCCACTGTTTAAGAGCATATACATCAAACCAGCATCGTCTCCAGATGTGATATCATTTATTGTTATACTCCCAGATCGCAGTGCTAAGGTTATAGCTTTTTTCATCATTAGTGCTGCAGCTGCTCTTGTTTTATGGTTATACACATTTGCGAACATCATGAATCTCCCTATCAGCATTGATTCAGCTGCCGCCATTGCAGAGCTATCTAGGAAGATTTCGCCATTAATCAGCAATTGCTTCCTCATTATCCTGTCTGCATCTATTGCCCCATATGCAACTCCAGTGTTTTTACTGTCTCTTAGCAAGTAATCTATCCTATCTGATCCAAGATCTCCAGTTATTGCCTTTCCTATTTTTTCGTCTGGGATCCTTGCTATCTCTTCAGGATTAATTCCGTTTTCCTGTAGTATATCTCTTATTTCCCCCTTCTTTATCATCTCTTGTCCCCATTCTTCATGCCCCATTCCAGTTTTTGATTTAACTATGTCTTCTAAGACATGGGGAAATGCAAAATGTCCAACATCATGAAGAAGTGCGTAGATCATTAATTTTTTACTTGTTTCTCTATCTATATCGGCGTATCTACAGAACCTTTCTGTCAACGCATATACTCCGAGGGAATGTTCAAACCTAGTATGATTCGCCCCAGGGTAGACTAGGTTTGCAAATGGAATCTGGTTTAAACGCCTCAATCTTTGCATGGCCTCTGTATCAATTAGCTTTTCAATTAAACCTGGAATTATTACATCACCGTACAAGCTATCTCTTATCCATCTCATACTAGTTTTTGTACCTTTTTCATTTATTTATATTTCCATCCAGAACAGGAAGCAAGTCATCCAAGTCTTTCTTTTGCCCGTATCTGCCGAATTTATCATATGGTTTATCTGTTGGGTGATCTAAGTAAAACAATGTCCCTTTAGCAATCTTCATTCCAGGAGTAAGTTTTACAGTGAAAGGACCGACGTTACTTATCTCCAGGACTATCTTTCTAGGTTTGGCTCTGTGTATATCAGGGAATCCGTGTCCAGCTTCTATAACCATAGCTGTTTGTGTTACAGATATACCAAGCCTAGCGATGGTTGACCTCCCCTCTACTATCATGGCTAGCTTGTTCCCAAGCCCTACTCTTTCAAAGGTTCTAGCCAGTATAAACTCACCAGGTTTTAGTTCATATTTTTCCCCTTCCTTTAGCTCAACTAGCTTGTACAGCTTTGACACGTCTTCATTTTCCAGGGGATCCACCCTTCCAGACATTGTTTCGGCTATAACATTGTCTAGCCTGAATGAGATTGCATTTGGTTTTAGCATTTTCTCATCAAATGGCTCTATGATTAGTTCTCCATTTTTTATAGCTCTTATTATGTCTATGTTTGATAACATGACCTCACCTGCTCCACTTATCCTTGTTACTAATCTTATTAAATAACATTAAGAATTAAAATAGTTAGCTAGAGTATGGAGGAATAGCAATGGAGACACTGGATCCTTGGAGTTCCCAGATAATTGATTATGAAAAGCTGTTTAAGGGATTTGGCATAGAGACTATGAAAATCAGAGACGAGAAACTTAAAGAGAATAAACTATTTACAAGAGGGATAATATTTGGTCATAGAGATTTTTACAAATGGTGGAATGATTTTAGAAATGGAAAGAGAGTTTCCATTCTAACTGGTATGATGCCCTCTGGCCCATTCCATTTGGGTCACAAGATGGTTATAGATCAGCTAGTTTGGTATCAGAATTTAGGCATTTCCATAACTTTTGCTATAGCTGATATTGAGGCTAGGACTGTTAGGAAGATAGATGCGGATAAGGTTAAAGAGACAGTAAAAAGCTACCTAGCAAATGCATTTGCTCTTGGTCTAAAACCATCTCAAGATATTTACGTGCAGAGCAACAGATCAAATCCATATTATAGATTAGCTGATTTGCTTTCATCTAAGATGACATTTGCAGAGGTGGAGGCAATATACGGTAATATGACTCCAGGAAAAATGATATCTGCGTTTACACAAGCCTCAGATATCCTTCATAAACAGCTTCCAGATTATTTTGGGAAACATAAAATTTTAGTTCCAGTAGGGCCTGATCAAGACCCCCATATTAGATTAAGTAGAGACCTAGCTGATAGAATAGGGTTCATTAAGCCGAGCGCTACATACCACGGGTTTGCAAGAGGACTAGATGGTGGGAAGATGAGTTCTAGTAAGCCTACTAGCTACATTGGTCTGGACGAACCAATAGATGTTGTGAAGCGAAAGGTTGCTAATGCTTTGACGGGTGGAAGAAATACGCTTGAAGAACAGAAAAAGCTAGGAGGCCAGCCAGAGAAATGTATAATCTTTGAATTGTACAAGTATCACTTTGAGGACGATGACGCTAAGCTATCTGAGAGAGAAAGAATGTGTAGGGCCGGGGAGATAATGTGTGGAGAATGTAAGAAGCAGTTAATAGAGAAAATAACAAAATGGTTGGAGAAACATCAACATAAAAAGGATAAGGAGATGGCAAGGGCCGAGAAGTTTGTTGAAGAGAACATTGACTATCCATTCTGATTGGTGGTCTCATGCGAGTAGATATGCATGTTCACACATGGTATTCCCTTGACTCTATGAATTCACCGTCAAGGCTAT
Organism: Microcaldota archaeon; assembly: GCA_964652335.1. Lineage (GTDB taxonomy): Archaea > B1Sed10-29 > B1Sed10-29 > WALL01 > WAMD01 > WAMD01. Next base: position 27,951 of record CAZZDL010000006.1, on the reverse strand, counting down.
TGAAGGCTATGGATGAAAAGGGAATAGACGCGATTGCAGTAACAGATCACAAAAAAACATATGCATGGAGAGATTTTCCGAAGGATAGGACCATTAGAGGCATAGAATTTTCAACAGATAGAGGTCATGTCCTCGGATATTTTCTAGAGGAGGATTTCCGTCAGAGAGGAATAATGACTTTCTACGAGGCTTTAGATTTCGTCAGAGAGAATGATGGGATTATTGTTATAGCTCATCCATTTGATTTTCATAAATCATTTGAGGGGCTTGATGATATTATTAATGATGTGGATGGCATAGAAGTCTGTAACGGAAAAGTGAAAATGGACAAATACAATAGGAAAGCTTATAATATTGCCAAGGAGTATGGAAAGATTATGACCGCTGGTTCTGATGCACATTTTCCTTGGCAGGTGGGTTTGGCGTATCTAGAAGCAAATGTTGGAGACTTGGAAGAGTTTAGAGAACACCTTGAGAAAGGAAAAACTAGGGTAGTATGTAATAGGCAGCCCGTATATCTAACCGTAGCCCTTGGAGCTTTGGCCGCTATCCAGGCCAGGTTTGGGATATTTGGCAGGCCTAGCTCAAGATAGTTTTAGCTTCTAGGATAACTGGTAACCCTCTCAGAACATTTAGTATTACCACTAGCACTACTAGAGCATAGGATACTCCTAGATTAAGTCCACCCAGCTCCATTGCAAGGACTGTGAACAGGCAAAGCTTTGAGAGCCCAATAAGTCCCCGCATGAATCTACTCTTCACAAGGAACTTAGCAATTCTTGACTTTGGCAGTTCATAGACGGATATTCCCTTTGCAGTAGCTTGACTTCTTATGAAATCTGTAAGAACACCTCTTGGGATAACTATCAAAGGCGCCCATATTGGGATAACACCCATTCCTAAATAGAATATCCAAAGGAGATATTCACTGAGTCTATCTGCAATTACATCTATCATGCTTCCAATCGGCCTTTCTTGTTTGAACCTTCTGGCTATCCATCCGTCCACCCAATCAAGCAGAAAGCCGAGAACAATCAGTATGGCAGAGCTTAGTTTAATCAGATTATCCCCGAAGTACAACATTAGAATAGCCAGTATTATTAAGATCACTCTAAGGATAGATATCTTATCCGCCAATGTAAATTTCATAGTAATTTAACGATTGAATTCTTTTAATTGGTTTCTCAAAGCTATTAGGAATTTATGTCTTCCAGATGATAGCCTGGGATCTTAAACACACCAGCAATCACACCAGCATCTATGAATCCATGTGCATATGCAATAGCTTCAAGTGCAGTGGCATACATGTTTTTCTTTGCGTAGTATTCGGCATCTGATACATAGCGGTGAATGAAGTCTAGATATGTATTTGCTAGTTCACTATTATCTGACTCTAGCTTAGAAAGAGCATCTTCAGTTATCTTTTTGCAAATTTCATACTTCTCTTTAGAGTTGTCCATTTAACCACCAGGTTTGAAAAACAAAAAGAGAAAAAAGAGAAAAAAGTTTGGGATTTTAGACGGACTTCTTCAATTCCTTTCCTGGAACGAACTTTGGAACCTTCTTTGCTGGGATCTTTATTGTTGCTCCTGTTCTTGGGTTTACACCCTTTCTTGCCTTTCTCTTGACTACCTTAAAGGTTCCGAATCCGACTAGTCTAACCTCGTCGCCTTTCTTCAAGGCTCTCTTTACTTCCTTCACAAAAGAGTCTATAAACTCTTCAGCTAGCTTCTTTGTTACACCACAATCAGCTGCGATCTTGTCGACAAGTTCTGCCTTGTTCATTACCCATCACCTCGAGAATAACTATCGTGAAAATTAGTTTAATTCAGGTATTTAAAGCTTTCCCCAAAACAGTGATATATAACGGTTTTCAACGTCATGTAACTTTCCAGGGACGACAATACAGTGAGGAGGGTTTCCGAAGTCCTCATTTATAACCGCATTCCAAGGACCATACACAATCTTTTTGTCTTTACTTCCCAATCTGGCTATTCCTATGACGTTGGATATCCTATTGGGTTTGTCAAGTTCCTTTATCAGCTTTAGTCCTTCATTTACCGTCATAAATTTGTTATTTTCCGCATCTATGTCCAATAACACCAATGTGTGTAGTCCCATATCCAAATTTTCTATTATATGATCATAAAAGCTCCTTGGCCTGAAGTTTTCTCTAGGGAATGGGACTGTAACAGTTCTACCAAATTTGTAGCTCTGGAGACCTGTTTCAGATATGGCAGAGACGATGGATGCGTTGTGTATTATTTCAAAACTTACTCCCTGCTCCTTAGCTCTAATTGCTAAGTCGTGATGTGTGGTTGCCACTAGTGGATCCCCACCGACAAGTATTGCTATTTTAGACTGCTTTGCTTCTTTGATGAATTCTGCCTTTACTTCCACATCTTCCCTTGATAATGGAATTACTGGCTTGCCTATCTCCTTTTCTAGTCTTTCTATATTTAGCCCACCAAGTAATGTTGTGTATGTCTCTAGGTACACCTTTTCTGATGCTTTTATAGCTTCTAGCCCTCTTACGGTTATGTCCTTTTCATCCCACAGCCCCATACCTACAATGTACAACATCTCATACACCTAGGATAATCCTAAGAAGATCTCTAGTCCCTGGCCCAAGTCCTATTATGGTTAAGAAAAGCAATATAATCATTCTCCATTCTTCATCTTCTATCTGATCCTTAGCTAATATAACTGCCAGGCTTGCTATGGCCAGTTTAACTAGTGGATAAGCTAGAGGATTTGTTGCTTTCATCAGTATTCCAGTGACTACATGTTTCTCAGAATAATTTGTCATCATTATTGACAGAGCAGAAACAAATCCGTCTAAAGAATGACCAAGCAGCATGACAAGGTTTTCCTTCCCACTGTATCCAAGCTTTTCAAGTATTTTGTATATCACGAACCCACACATACCAGCTGACACAACAGCTGTTATAGCCACTGCAATGTTATGTACTCCAGACAGCAACAATAGGAGGATATAAACGATGATTAGTGCTATGGTTAAATGCTTCCCAACAGCTTTCATTCTTTTTGCATAATCCTCTTTTTCCAAGTAAGCTATTCCCACTACTATTCCTGCGAGGAGTATGTATATTCCAGGAGTAACAAACAGGAAGTGTGTTGGTAATGCCCCATAATTTAGCTTTATCCAATCTTCTATTACTCTCAACAATGCCCCAATCGGGATTATCCAGAATGTTGCCCAGAACCATTCTTTGTCTATCTTTATGTTTAGTTTTTCCATGACCTTTTTTGCCAGATATATTGAGGCGAGGAACAGAATGGCATAAACTATTGTATTGACGGCATTATATCCAGTATCCGCCAGTATTGGCTCTATAAAATATTGATGTATCAAGTCCATGAATAGTTAATTGCAGAATTGTTTTTAATAATTCCTTTCCAAAAAATTAGCGTGAAATACGTAGTTGTGGATAAGAAGAATGCGGAAGAAACTAGGAGGCAGCTAGCTGAGCTGGGTTTAATTGATAATAAATATGAGGTTGTGAAAAAGGGAGACAAGGTTTTTTTCCCTGTGAAGGAATGTCCCGATGGCTTTGAATGCGTGGAGATGGAGGGGAAGCCAAAGCAAGCAAAGCCAAAGAGCCTAAAAGAGGCGTTGTCTCACATGCTTACGGCGGAAGAGCTTGATGAGCTGGTTACTAGCTTTGACATTGTTGGTGATATTGCTATAATACAAATTCCAGACAGGCTAGCGGACAAAGCTAGGGAAATTGGTAAAGCTTTGATGAAAGTTCACCCAAATGTTCATGTGGTTTGCCAAAAACTGGGAGCTAGAAAGGGGATATTTAGGCTAGCCCCTTTGAGGGTGATAGCTGGAGAGGACAGGTTCACCACCACCTATAAGGAGAACGGAGTTAGGATGAAGGTAGATGTTCTGAAGGCTTATTTTTCCCCAAGGCTTTCCACTGAGAGATTAAGGATTGCTAAGCAGGTAAAAGATGGTGAGACAGTAGCAGTGTTTTTTGCGGGAGTTGGTCCGTTCGCTCTAGTAATTGCAAAAATGAAGAAAGTTAAAGTCTATGCTGTGGAGCTAAATCCATATGCGTTTTCGTTGATGGAGGAGAATGTTAGGATGAATAAGTTGGCAGGAGAAATCATTCCTATTCAAGGCGATGTTAGGAAGGTTTACAAGGAGTTGCCTCCATGCGATAGAGTTGTCATGCCTCTCCCGAAAGGAGGAGAGGACTTTTTAGATATAGCGTTCAAGACAGTTAAACCGGGCGGAATGATTCATTTTTACCAATTTGCTCCTGAAGATAATCTTTATGAAGATGCAATCAATCGGATAAACAAGACAGCAAAGGATCTAGGCAGACGGGTTGAGATAGTGAATAAAAAAATAGTGAGACCACATAAGCCAAGGGTTTATCAAGTAGTTATTGATTTTAAAGTGTTTTGATGTCTTTACTTTAGTGAATCCCACAATATCTGTTCTGTTGGATTTACCTCTATTCCATTTGGCCCTATGGTTAGGGGGTGTGGCTTTAGGTCGTGACTTGTTCCCCTCATCTTTTTGACGAGTAATGCTCTCATTGGAGGTTTAAAGTATAAAGCTATTACTCCATCTGTTATGAAATCTTCAACTCCAAATCTTGAGAAGGCATTTCTTTCTCCAGTCGTCTCTGAAGTTAGAACTGTAGTTACGTTCATCTTTTTTGTTTCATCCACAAGCTTGAAAAGGTTATACCTAATGTCTGCCTGAGTTGACATGAAAATAGCAAAGGATGTCGTAGAGTCAATTACCAGCCTTTTTGCATTTATCTCGTTAACCATATCCTTTATTCTTCCTATTTCTGTTTCAAAGTCCTGGACGAACGTCTTTGGGTCTTTTAGGTTCATTCTATATATCTTTATCAGGTTGTCTTTTTGGTATTTAGCAATGTTCCATTTGAAAGATGTCATGTTCCACCAAATATTCTTTGGACCTTCTTCTATGGTTATATACACACCCGGGTCTCTGTATTGTTCTGCTCCTTTGTATATGTATTGCATTGCAAATATTGTCTTTCCACAACCAGCCCCACCAGCTACTAGGGTAGAGCTTCCTTCCAATAGACCCCCTTCTATTAGTTGGTCAAGTCCGGGAATACCTGTTGGAACCCTCTGCATTTTAGACACCTTGCACTAGCTTTAAATTCTTTTTATGATTTATTTATAACGGTTACGAGGTATTTAAACCAATAAGGGATTTAGGTAAGAGATGCCTATGGACGATGTAGTTAATAATGGAGAGAATCCTGGACAGGAAATGGATATATACGAAAGGATAGTTTCCATGGTTGATAAGCCGACATGGAAAAGCCTTCTAATAGATACTGTGAAGTCTGAGGGTCTTGATCCGTGGGACATAGACATAAGCCTATTGGCAAGTAAGTTCTTTGAGAAGATAAAATCAATGAAGAGGATTAATCTTCGTGTTCCTGCAAACGCCATACTGGCTAGTTCCATTTTACTTAGGTTCAAATCTGATAATTGGGTTTTCTTCCCTTCTTCTATTGAAGAGGAGGTTGAGGAGGGAAGAGGGTACGAAAGAATAAATATGGAGGTCCCAGAACTTCCATCTGTTAGGAGGATAACTAAGAGAAAGGTTACGTTGGATGACCTGATAAAAGCTATAGAAGATGTAATGGCTAAGGAGATAAAGAAGAAATCCAAACGCCAGAGGATAATAGACATAAATCCGATGGAGGTTTTGAGGGAAAGTTTCTTTGATGAAGAGAACATCAAGGAGCATTTGGATAGTGTGTGGGCATACCTAGACTCAAGGAAAGACGAAAATGGATTAGTTTTGTTCTCTGAAATACTCCCAAGTAAGAAGCCTGAGGATGTGGTTAAAACGTTAATTCCAGTATTGCACCTAGCCAATGAGGGGAGAGTTTTTGTTTGGCAAGAGGACTTCTTTGAGGATATAATAATAAAAGTGAATGGCCATGAATGATGAACTGGATAAAAAGAAAGGTCTTATTGAGGCAGCATTGTTTATGAGCCCTAATGCAATTGGGATAGATAGGATTGCTAAACTGGTTGGCTTGGAAGTCCCTGTTGCAGTCAAGCTTTTAGAGACTCTTATGCAGGAGTTTAACAATAAGAATGAGGGTATAGAGATAGTTAGGCTTGAGGGCGGAAAGTATAAGATGCAAGTGAAGGATGAGTATTTGCCTGCAGTCAAAGACCTTGCTGTGGATATTGAGATGAGTAAGGCTGTTTTGAGGACTTTGGCAGTGATTGCATTCAAACAGCCAATAACACAGAGCCTTGTGGTTAAGGTCAGAGGGAATAAGGCATATGAGCATATAAAGGAGCTAATAGATAGAGGGTTTGTTAAGTCTAGAAAGTTCAGGAACACATGGCTCCTTGAGACCACAAGAAAGTTTGATGAATATTTTGGTCCTTTAGATACTCCTAGAGGGCTGGGAATAGAAAGCCAGAAGAAGCTGATAGATTATGAGAGTAGTGGATCTTCTCCTGAAGGCCAAATGGGACAAGAGGATGAAAGCTAGTGAAGTGGTTGTAGAGTATGAGGATAGGCTAGCAGGAAACAAGAGAGTTGGCCTTCAAGGCATAGAAGATGTTTCATCCAGCTTTTTGTATGTTGGTGATAGTAAGATTCCGGTTCACAGAATTAAACGGGTTTTTTACAAGGGCATTGTTATTTTTGATATGGAAAAGGCTAGAAACATTAAGTCTAGGCTAGCAGGAGTCCTGCCAATGAGGGGAGTGCCTGATAGGAGCTTTGATTGGAGTTTAGAAGTCTTGGGTATTGACAAGGTTAGCTTAGACGAAAAAAGGCTGAAGGCTGTGGATAAGGAAAGAGTAGATTTCCAGAGGCGTTGGTTAAAGTCAGGAGCATTTAATCCAGTGATCGTAGTCTATTATAATTTCTTTTTGTTGGATGGGTATGCCAGATACCTGGCTTTTAAGGAGCTTGGTTTAGAGGTAATCCCTGCCTATTTGGGTCTCCCAAAGGAAAGGATTATATGGGATTGGAAGAAAAGAAAAGAAGTGGTGATTTGAGGCGCTTAAAATGAAAATTACAATTGTATGTGACAAAGGAAAGCCGAACCTGTGCCTCTCAGTGAATAGGGATCTACAGATTGTTGCCAGTGCCTTTTCTTTTTCGTCAGTGAAGGTGGCGAGGTCTAGAGTTGTATCTGCCATGGATATGTTTAGAAAGAGGGGATCTGTTTTAACCTTGAAGGATTTTGATCCGAGAATTGACTTTGAAAAGCTTAGGCGAGCTTTGGTTGATGAGATGACTAGATTGAGCTTAGTGGATGCTCTGTATTGGAGACCGGTTACCAACTTTGAAAGGAGAGTTTATCTAGCTACTTTGTCCATACCCATGGGAGAAATTAGAACCTATGGCGAGATTGCAGAGGAGTTAGGGACTAGTGCTAGGGCAGTTGGGCAAGCTCTAGCGAGGAATCCTTTCTCGCCGATAATTCCATGCCATAGAGTAGTTGGCAAGTCTGGCTTGGGTGGATTTGCAGGAAGCAAGGATGCTAGAGATAAGAAGAAGATGATTGAGTTTGAGAGAGTAGTCGCAGAGGAGATTGAGAAGAAGAAGGTCTTAAGGTGGAAGTAGTTTGCTAGCTGTTTTCCAATGTTCAACTAGCTCTTTGACAAACGGCCCCCTTTCTTCAAAGGTCTTGCAAGGGAATTCTGGACAATCAAAGCAGAAATTCACATTATGTTTGGCTACACAACTTGGTAGAGGACAAAACTCATTTGGTCGGCATCCTGGACATTTTCCAGACTTGAACATTATGCATTCCTTACACAGGATACCACAAACTCCCACTTCTTTACCCATAGGCTCACCTCATTAATAATTCATTGCCGCCAGCCCACCGAAGGTGGGTTTCGTCCGCAGGGGTAGAGGGGGTGCAAACTCGGCCTTGTGCCGTGTGCAGGGGTAGAGGGGGTGCAACCCCTCTTATGGGCCGGGAGGGATTC
>CAZZDL010000006.1:0-19853 GCA_964652335.1 Microcaldota archaeon | reverse complement strand
ATGGGCCGGGAGGGATTCGAACCCTCGACCTCCCGGTTATCAGCCGAGCGCTCCACCTGGCTAAGCTACCGGCCCGCTGGCTTAATTTTTGTCTGCCTTACTTAAAAATATTTTTGGTGTAGTTGGCAGACTCGTCTAATCTGAGAAACATCCAGGTTACATTGTCTCCAGCCTTTGGGTAATAGCTGGACGCACCGACTTTGGAAAAATTTCCATTTACAAACAGGAACCAGTAATGGCTGGAGTTTTGGCAGACGTCATATATACATAGGATGAAAGCTCCTAGACCAGGATATTCTTTGTATTTTACACTCAAGCTTTCATTCATGTAGAAGAATAAGCTATCTCCAGTTTCATTTATTCTAATGGTCTTTGCTGTCCCGTTTGAAAAATTTACCCTCAGGTTCCATCCACTTAGTGAATGAGATCTGTTTATCGTTGTAGTGCTTCCTGATTGTGAGCTTTGCATTGACCCTAGCTGAAGGGATACCAAGATTCCTAGCAATACTAGGAGAATACCTAGAAACAAGTACCTTAATTTCATTCATTTCACCCTTTAAGTAATCCAGCAGCTTCTCTCTAGCTTCATACAATGTCAAAGAAAATCCTAAAGAAGTAAGGAGGTGGGTTATTGAAAATGGCAACGGGAGTATGAATACTGTGATAGGGTTTAGATCACCGAAGGTAAACACCCAGCTTAGGTCAACTGTAAACTCATACGCTGCGACCCCTAATCCTGTGGCGATTAATAAGCCCTTCCTTGATTGGGTTGCCTTGCCTATTACCCCAGCTATAACTGCTGCTAGACTAACTCCAGCTATCTGGAAGATAGTCCAAGGCCCTTGACCACCCCAGACTAGGAAATTGCTTATCCAAAACCCCAATGCACCTGGGATTATTCCATAAGTGATCCCAAAGAAATATGCAAATGCAATGGCCAATGCAGTAATTGGTTCAACACTTGGCAGGTACTGCAATGCCACTCTCCCAGCGACGCCAAGCCCAGTGAATAGAATAAGTTTCCCAATAACCTTCCATTTCTCCTGTAGCTTGGTGGATGATATTGCTATTGATATTTCTCCTTGCCCCTGCTGCTCTTGCTGTAAGAGAGTTTTGCTTTCCATCTGCTCACCTCAAAAGTCAATGCCTTCCACAGCTGGGATCCCTTTTTGGAACGGATGCTTTACCTCTTTCATTTCACTAACCAAATCCGCTGCGTTTATCAGCTTATCCACAGCATATCTGCCAGTCAGCAATATGTGAGTATCTCCAGCTTCGTCTATTAGCTTTAAGACGTCATCAACAGGGATTAGGCCAATTGCAGTGGCAACATTTATCTCGTCCAGCACCAGTAGAAACGGCTTCTCTTTTAGCTTTTCCCTTGCTTTTTTCATACCTTCTATTGCCATGGCCTTATCCTCTGGGCTAGGGTTATCTAGATCCACGAGCTCTCCTCTACCGAACCTGTATACTTCTACACCTAGCTTTTTCAATGACGTGATCTCACCTGTTTCTCTAGCTTTCATAAACTGGATGAATACAACCCTTTTTCCCCTTCCAGCGGCTCTAACAGCTACTCCTACGGCAGCAGATGTTTTACCCTTTCCATTTCCAGTGAATAGAATTATCATTCACCCACCTAAGAGATTATGCACTCAGACCATCCACAGTCTTTACAGACAACGCACCCTGCTTCATAAACTACTGCATCACTCCCACATACAGGACAGGTTTCATGAACTTCTGCTGGAACAACGTACTCCCCACCAGAACCTCCGGCTGGAGCAAGCTTCTTTACCTCTGGGACTTTTATAACTAGCTTCTCTGTAATTGATTTGGGTTTTACTACGGTTATAAACTCTGCTAGCCAGGGATTCTCATTAACTATCCTTTGCAAGACCTCCATTGCATACTCTGACGGCTTTACCTTAAACCTCTTCTCCCTTTCCTCAGAGGTTATATTTAGCACCTGTCTAGCCTTTGAACCATCTCTATAAACAGTTACTCCTTTACACCCAGTCTCATGAGCTATCAGATATGCTTGTTTTATGTCCTCTACACTAACGTCACTGGGCATGTTTATTGTCTTTGATATGGAGTCAGTTATCCATCTTTGCAATACGGCCTGAGCAATAATGTGGTCCACCCAGTGTATGTCCATGGATGTGACAAATACTCTTTTTATCTCCTCTGGTATCTCATCAAGCCCTTGGACACTACCATAGTTTCTAGCTATCTTAGACAGTATCTCATCGTTGTATAATCCCAGTTCCTTTAATTTTCTTTCAAGTACCCTATCCACATAGAAGAAGGATCCAACAGTAACCCTCTTTTCATATACCAATGCGAATATTGGTTCTATTCCATTACTTGTATCTGCTATCATTGATACTGATCCAGTGGGTGGACACGTGGTTACCATAGCATTTCTCAGACCAGTTTTCTTTATCTCTTTGATCAAAGCGTCCCAGTCTAGGGTCCATAATGATTTGTCATAGAATCCTTCTATGGGCATCTTCCCATTAACGTATTCTGTTTCAGGATATATTGGGAATACTCCCCTTTCCTTTGCCATTTCTATTGATTCCTTGTATGCGTAGTAGGTCAGGTTCTCTGCTAGTTCGCTCATGAATTCATATCCTTCCTTTGAGTTGTATCTTAGTCCTAGGTCAAATAAAGCATCTGCCAACCCCATTATTCCAAGTCCTATCCTTCTTGTTTCCTTCGTTTTCTTATCTATCTCAGGAATAGGATATCTGTTCATGGTAATTATGTTGTCTAGTGCTCTAGCAACCTTTCTAGCTACGTATCTAAACCTTTCCCAATCAAATGCTTTCTTTCCATCCTTTTCTACAACGAAGTTTGCAACGTTTATGCTAGCTAGGTTACATGATTCGTATGGGTACAAAGGTTCTTCCCCGCATGGGTTTGTTACTCTTACTGGTCCACCCCTAGCCCTTTCAAGGACGTTCCTCTTATTTATGTTGTCCATCAATATTATCCCGGGATCTGCCCTTAGCCAAGCGTAATACGATATCTGGTGGAACAGATCTTTTGGATCAACAGTTTTCATGACCTCATTTGTTCTCGGATTCACTAGAGGGTAGGGCTTTCCTTGTCTGAATGCTTCCCAGAAGTCTTTCCATATGCCTACGGAGATATTGAAATTCTCAAACACACCATCCTTTGCCTTCATTGAGATGAAGCCTTCTATGTCAGGATGCCATATCTCCATTATTCCCATGTTGGCAGCTCTTCTGACACCACCTTGCTTTATGACGTCAGAAACAGTATCTATAATTCGCATGAATGACAATGGCCCAGAAGCGGCACCCATTGTGGACCCTACTATGTCACCAGCGGGTCTTATCTTTGAGAAGTTCATTCCACAACCGCCGCCGGCTTTTTGGATTAAGGCCACGTCTCTAGCCAGTTTCATTATTGATTCCATATCGTCATCTACGTCCAGTGTAAAACATGCAGAGAGCATACTTAGCTTTCTTCCAGCATTTATGAGCGTAGGACTGTTTGGCATGAAGTCTTGATTAGTCATCAGCTGATAGTACTCGTCTATCACCTTTTCGTGCTTGTTGAATTTACCGTCTATTATTGCCTTTATTATCTCTCCAAAACTAAGTTTCATTTTTCCTTCTTTTGCTAGTTCTTCGTATGCAGAAAGCATTCTCTCAAAGTGCCATTTTGTTAGTTTGTATTTGCCTATTGTTAGAACATTGTGCCATCTGTCTAGATTCTTCCTATAATGGGATAACTTCAATGGGACCTTGTGTCCACCTTTTTTATCGTAGACATCAGGGTCGTACAAAATCTCAGGAATAGCTATTGTGACAGCCACCCTTTGGAATAGCTCGCTTGGCGACTCAACGACATCCCCATTCTCATTCCTTATTAGATATCTAGAAGCTAAGACTCTTAGTGCGTTTGTGCTAAACCTTTTATCCACATCATCAAGGGATTTTTTGTTTAGGATCTTCATTTTTTCTTCTCTTTCTTTTGCCTTTTTCTGTCTGTACAATATGAATGCCTTAGCGGTTTTTGCATGACCATTTTCTATCAGGACTTTTTCTACAATGTCCTGTATCTCTTCCACAGATGGGATATAATCCTCGCCAAATTCTTTTACCAGATAACTCTCAACCTCTCCTGCTAGTTTTTTAGCAATGTTCTTGTCCTTTCCACCAACAGATTTTGCAGCTTTGAATATGGCGTTTACAATCCTTTCTCTGTCAAATTCAACTACTCTTCCATCCCTTTTCCTTACGTATTTTATAGATCCAGACACTGTCTCCCCTCCTGTATGGCTTTTAATAAGCTTTTCAAGCCGGATGAGCCTGTTTACATTGTTTTTTCTAACTTATTGTCGGCTTTTGAATTAATGGAAAAGACATATATAAACATTTCTATTAGAAATCCGAACCAAAATTCCACTAATTGGTTAGTATATCAAATAAACTAGGTATAATTAAGCCAGACTAAGAATGGAAAAATCCAAAATATCCTATTTGTTTTCTATGGTTATGCATTTTACAGGGCAACTATTTGCGGCCATTTCATTGCATCCTAGCTCTTCTAGCTCAGTCTTCTTTGGATTTGCCTTTCCGTCGTCACCCATCTCCCAGTTATCTGGGCAGACAGATGCACAAACACCACAGCCTATACACTTATCTCTGTCGTGCTTTATTATGTACATTTAACTACCTCCCCTAGATTTTATCCATCCAACTATCATGCCACTGAATGCAGATAGCACTATAGTTATGACAATCACTATTAAATAACTATCGATTACAACTTGGTTTGGCCTTAAAAATGGGAATATGCCACTTAGGGCTATTAATGCAGACGCTATAAATACAATCCAAAACGGGATTAATGCTATCGCCCCGTATATGACCTCTGGGACGATATCTACTTCGTAATCCTCCTCTTTCTTTCCAACAAATATGGAGAAAGCCACTACTGCGAACGCGATTACATAGAATGTCCAAGCATTCGCGTGTAGCTTTGGCTTGCTTGCTAGCCTTTGCACATAATCGCCAACAGTTAGATCAAAGGTCATAAAGCTTGAGTTTCCGAACCAGCCCCTTTCTTCTAGCTCGTTTAGTATATATATTGTGTTATTCGGAAGTCCTAGTTCTTCCCAGCTTAGGTCTAGTTCCACAAACCCAGCCGCGACTATCCAGTAGTTTAGATAAGTATACGCATACGGGTTTATCCTTGGGCCAGTTAGATTATTCGCGTATACCTTTGCCTGTTTTGCTATTTCCCTATACTTCCTTACATCTGTATTTGTTTTTGCTGCTCCTGCTTTTTCTTCATACCATCTGCTTATTTCTACGAGATCCATTCTAACCTTTGTAACCTCGTTTGACATTTGAGCGTGGAGATAAACTGCGTATATAACGCTGATTATCAGGAATATGCTAGACGCCAGTAAAGACACGCGCAATGCGTCCTTTGTGTCAAATATCTTTGGTATGTACACAACTAGGATTATTGACTAGAGAAATAAATAGATTTCTTTTTGAATGGATCTCTAGCTGGCAACCTGGCAAGGGATACACTTATAGAAGCATTAAAAATCCATAATTTCTAATTATATCGTTATGTCATCAAGGACTGAGGAACGGGATCCAGAATACGAAGCAAGGCGCAGGCTGTATGCGCTTGTTTCTAGGATTGATAAAAGAGAGGTGATTGAGGCGTTGGAGACATTGTACTCCAAGCACAGAAGACCGATTACTCAAGTAGAGGTGGCTGATCACATAATTGAGAGAAAGCTAGAGGAAGCTCTTCCAATAATTGAAAAAGAATTCGGCATCAAGGAGATATACTTGTTTGAGTATGACGAAGGCTTGATAAGACGAACGATCACTGATGCTCTGAATTACCTTGCTAGGTCTGGTTGGATTGCGAAGGTTAATCCAGAAAGAATGCGGAAGAACAAAGAAATAATACCTGAGCTTGCTGAGAAATTGGGGTACCATCCAAGCAGGCTAAGATTTTACAAACCCGTAAGATAAGTGGTGCATATGGCAGTAAGAGGGGCTAAAAAGTTTTCAGAGAAAGAGTATCAAATTAAGAGAGCATTCCGTCGTCATGCTTCTGAAATTAATGAAGAAGAAGTGCTCTCAGTGCTAAATGATCTTTATAAGTGCCATAGCAGACCGATTACTCAGATTGAGATCTTTAAAGAGTTCATTAATAGGAAAAAGAAAGAGTTTCAGGAAAAGACTGGAATAGAAAGGGAAGTAGATCTGTTTGAATCTGATGTTACGAGTGTGCGAGAAAAATTCATGAAAAGATTAAGATCACTAGTGGAATATGGGAGAATAATTAACGTTCCGCTAGATGAGCTAGATCCTGAGATTGCGGAAAAGGTAGAAGAGATAGCAAAGACTCATGGATACCAGATTACACAAGTGAGAACCTATTTACCTAAAGACTAATTTTTTCCAAGTCTTTGGCAATCATCACATTGTCAAATTCTTTCTTTGCTTCTTCCCACAGTTTTACTAATTCTTCATCCTTGTATCTTTTTGAGAATGCGAATAACATGAGCTGTTTCACACCGGCTTTTCTAGCTACCTCTCCAGCCTCCTTTGCAGTGGAGTGCCATGTTTCCCTTGCCCTATCTGATGTGTCATGCGAAAATGTAGAATCATGAATAAGAAGGTCCGCCCCCTTGGCAGCCTCTACGGTTGAATCGCATGGTCGTGTATCTCCTGTGTAGACAACTTTCTTTCCAGGAATTCTAATAGTAACTTCATCCGGCTTTATTATTTTCCCTTTCCACATTATTTCCTTTCCTTTCTGAAGCTCTCCCCAGAGCGGCCCACGCGGTATTCCCATGGATTCTAGTTTCTCTTCTTTCATCTTCCTTTTATCCTTTTCTTGGAATACGTATCCAACTGATGGGGTGCCATGCCTAACAGGAAAGGCAGATACTGTAAACGTATCTGTTTCCCACAACACTCCTGGCTTTGCTTCCCACCACTCTACCTTGTAGTCTAGATCATAATAGCCAAGACCTAGAATTCTTGGCATGAATTCATCTATTCCCTTTGGACCGAATATGACTAACGGCTTGGTCCTTCCTTCTAGGTTCATGCTTTGTATTAACCCAGGAAGCCCGAGAAAGTGATCACCATGCCAATGGGTTATGAATATGTGACTTATCTTCAATGCAGACAGTTTAGCTTTTCTAATTTGCATCTGGGTTGCTTCTCCGCAGTCCCATAGCATTCTGTACCCATTGTACTTTATGTAAATACCTGGATGCCCTCTGTTCGGTAGGGGAATTGCGGATCCTGTTCCAAGCATTGTTATTTCAAGTTCTGACATTTTTACCAGCTTCCTTTGACCATTAGTTTTCCGCTTTAGAGATTTAAATGATTTAGCTAATAGACATCCTAAATCTATTTAAAAATGGCTGGCCAAAAACCAGGGTTTTTGTTTCCCCACCCTCTGCTCATATTCTTTAGAGTAGCCTTCTATCAGAAGGTCATACACCCTTTTGGTGGCCTTACTTCTTGCAAGTTTATTTGTCAGCTGCCTCACTTTTTGTATCTTTTTTAGATACTCCTTATTGTCCTTCAATTTCTTTCCTGTATCCATCAACTTGATAAATGATTCCAACGCGTCTTTGTATGCATTTACAATGTTCTTTATTTGTGTTGGTGAGAGTTGTGTATTTTCCATCTTATTTACTAGTATATTTGTATTTAGGTATACCCGAATGTCATGCACATCTAGATCTTTGATACCTGCTTCAATGAGCGCCTTTTTGAATTTATTAACCTTTTCTCTATGCTCAATGTACACTTCATCTGCTTTGGTTTCTGAGCGTATTCTACTTATATCTTCAAGGAGTTTCTTTCGTTCATCCAAGAGAGACATAATGGAATTGAATTGTCTTTTATTTATTATACCCCCTTCATGTAATATCTCAACCACAGAAGGAGTTTCCATACAAAATAAGACGAACGTAGCTAGGTCCGCGGCCGCAGCGTGTTCATACTCCTCTTTTGATACTTTCCATACCTTTACCTTTTGTGGAATCTTCGGATGTTCAATATACTCTGGTGCACTTTCGTCCGTGCGAACAGGTATTGCATATGAAAAGTCAGATGCGATTCCGACACTCCCATCAAGCCCTATTTCTATGTTGTGTGGGTTCCCCTCGCCAGCATATATATTTGATTCTCTTGTTTTTCTCCCAGTTAGTATCTTGAATACATCGGAATGGGTGCTTCTGTTTAGAATGATATGTATTCCTTCACCCGGGTTGTGTACCTTACAGAAGAGAGAACCAACATTTCTAAACACATTCTCTACGATCTCCTTCATTTTCTCCCTCTTTTTTATCAGGAGATCTCCTTTTTCTGTTTTCTTGATAAACTCAGCAATCTCTTCTTTCTTTACTCCCAATTCCTTTGCAAGTTGTTTAGCAGCAAGTGTTTTGAAGAATTCAGCGTGTAATACTCCTAATCGTGCATGTGGCTCTATAATCTCATGAACAGAAACATCAACTACATCCCCCTTCTTTATCTGGAGTGCTTCCTCATTTTCAGGGAGTAAGCTTTCTTTGTATAGTAATGGACCTTTTTTATCAAACTCTATCCTAATAAGTCCACTAGGACGTGTTTTCATTTCTACCTTATCTGAAAGGAAGTGTTGGATTACCAGAGATCTAGGGATCTCTCTTTCAAAAAAGTAGAGAGGTAGTGAAGGGAATATAATTGTGCTTTGCAGCACTCCAACAAAGTCAGAGGGAGGGTGTCCTACTGAAGGCAACCGGAGTTGAAACTGTTTTCTTGGTTGTTTACTCGTAATGACAACAAAACGCCTATGGGAAAAGGAATCCGGAGAAATAAATAACAGTGGTTCTTTTGGCATTCTATACCGCTTGTCTGCTTCAATTAATGAAGGAATTTGTTTAAACCCCTTCTTGTGGTATACAACTGTGGGTAGAACCATTCTCATCTGTAGGGGAGCGTCAGCGTCCCATCTTATATGGTCTTTAGATCTGGCTGCAGCCATGGGTATGAGTATACGCCTAGATGCAGTAATCTCTTCAAGTGATTTAGAGGGATGATTCTTAAACATGTCAAATATCTGCTTTATCCCCTTGCTCCTTGTTAGACTTATGGTTTTTATTTTCAAAACATCACCCAGCAGCGAAACCTTTTTACGTATTAATCTTTCTTCTTACTCTTTAGTGTATATACCCATTATGCTTTCTTTACCATTTAATGTTTTAAATGTTTTGCACTTTTGATTAGGATACGTTATCTAAAATTCAAGCATTAAAAATCAGCAAAGCAAAAATCTAATTATGGAAGAGAGGAGGGAAAGAAAGAAGGAAAAAGAGGACATAGGAATAAGGAGAGCTACGCCAGAGGATACAAATATCATTAATGAAATTAGAGATTCTTGCTGGAGAGAGTTTTATCCAGCATACTTGGGAGAAAGTACAGTCAACAGAATTCTGGAATTTAGAAAGTCTCATCCATCAAAAAGAGATTTCTCAAAAACCATTTACCTGATACTAGAGCTAGACGGGAAACCAATTGCATACATCTCAGCAGATCCAGATCCTAATGGAGGTCCAGCTTTCATTAAAGGGTTGTACGTAAAGCCGAATTATGTAGGAAGGGGATATGGGAGCATCCTTCTAAACGAGCTTATTAACAACTACAATCATTTGCGGCTAAAGACACTGAAGACCAATAAGAAGGCTATAGCTTTCTATAAGTCACATGGGTTTAAGATAACTGGAGAGGATAAAGTAAAGATAGCTGATTGTTTTATAGACACTTGGGTTATGGAGCTGGGTGGTTCAAATGGTAAAGATAGTGGTAGGATCTAATAATCCAGTAAAAATAAACGCAGTAAGAGATGCGTTTTCACATTATTTTTCTGACGTAGAGGTTGAGAGCTTTCCAGTGGAGTCTGGAGTTCATGATCAACCTCTAGGGGAGGACACCTTTAAGGGGGCAGAAAATAGGGCAAAGAGAATCTACCAGGCTTTCAAGGATGGCAAGATAAATGCTGACTTCTTCGTTGGAATAGAGGGTGGAGCTGGCAAGGTTTATGGCAAAGTACTTTCTTTTGCTGTGGCATGCATTATGAATAAAGATGGAGAGTTTTCATTTGGTGTATCTCCTGCACATGAACTCCCACAAGCTATTGCATCCAGAATAATGGATGGCGAGGAACTGGGGGTGGTCATGGGAGAAATCACAGGTGAAAGTGACATAAAATATAATCAAGGCACTGTTGGAAAACTAACTCGTGGTGTAATCAGTAGAAAGTCATTTTGTGAAGCAGCGACCATAATGGCACTTGTTCCATTCCTCAATAAGGAATTATTCACTCAGTCCTAGGGCTCTGCATAATCCTTTTACCAGCTTCCCAAAGCTTTCATCTAATGAGCCAGAATTATCTACAATCACATGAAAATAATTTTCATTTCCCCAGTTTTCAACAGCTTCGCGATAAATCCTTTTCCAATCCTCTGGAACCCAATCTTCCCTAGCCAGCCTTTCATATCTAGCTAGGTCAGCCCTAGTCCTTTTCTCCAACTCGTCTCTAGCTTCCTCTGGGCTAGAGTAAGTCTTGTCTGTCCCCCTTTTCTTTTCGTAAACCCTTTTCCCTGCAATGGATGGGTCTAGTTTCACTAGGACTCTTATTCCACCAGCATAGAAGGGAGCAAGGTTTGAGTCTACTATCGGAATTTTCCCATTTTCTAGGGCTTGTTCAATCCTCTTCTTTATTTTTTTGTCTATCTCTAGATCCACTTCCAGAGAATTCTCACTAGTTATTTCTTTTATGAACTCGTCAATGCTTTTTCCCTTTTCCCTAGCTAGTTCCCTGAATACGTCTCCACTGGATATTCGTTCTATATCTAGGCCTAGTCTTTCTAGTTCTCTAGCCAGCAGATCTGCCAGTGTGCTTCTCCCGCTTCCATGGAGAAAGCTTCCCAGGACTATTGGTCTAGGCGCTTTTCTCAACTCGGTGGCCAGCTTTTCCATGCACATGCTAGATTAATGGGAAAGGGATTTAAAGTAATATTTATCTACTGGGACATACACCAAATTGGTGACTGTCTAATTGGAAGTGAGGCATTTGGACGCTGTAGAACTTGCAAAACAGTTGGTAGAAATTAATTCGGAGAATCCACCAGGCAATGAAAAGGATATTTCTTATTTTATTAGAGATTATCTTAGGGATAATGGGTTTAGTCCAAAAATTGTGAGAATACAGCGTAATAGATACAATCTTGTTTTGAAGCTAAAAGGTGATAGGGATGGTATAATGCTTAATGGTCACATGGATACTGTTCCTATTGGAGATGATTGGAGTTACAATCAGGGAGAGATAAAAAATGGAAGACTTTATGGCAGGGGAGCAGTTGATATGAAAGGTGGATTAGCAGCTTTATTATCTGCATTTACAAAAGTCAAAGAAATAAACAAAACTGTTTTAGTACTTCTTACCTCTGATGAAGAAGTGAACTTCTTAGGCGCTAGAGCAGCAGTAAAGAACAGGTCATTGTTCAATGGAGTGAAATATGGTCTTATAGCAGAGCCTACAAATTTCAAGATCCAGATTGCCCAAAAAGGGATATTAGAATTAAGGTACAAATTTTTTGGTAAGTCCGCTCACGGATCTATGCCTCAGCTAGGCACGAATGCGATACTGAAGGCAAATAGAGTTATGAATAGGTTAAACAAATACGCAGAAGAGATAAAGAAACGGAAGAGTGCAATACTTGGCGCTCCAACAATTAATATTGGTAGGATATTGGGAGGCACAAAAGCAAATGTAGTACCTGATTATTGCGAGTTTGATGTAGATAGGAGAATTATCCCGGAGGAGGACATAAAATCCGTTGAGATGGAAATGAAAAATTTAGCAAGTGGTTTGGGTGATGTAGATTGCATTATACGTAGAAATCCAATGTTCCTCGATAGAAACGTTAAATTAATTAGAGTAATTAAGCAGATAACAGGAGCAAAAGAGTTTGGAACGAGTGGATATACAGAAGCTGAGTTGTATTATACGGAATTAGGTATTAAAGCAGTTGCCTTTGGACCGGGAGATGAGAGAATGAGCCACGTTGTAAATGAAAATATACCTATCAGGGATATCAAAAAAGCAGAGGGATTATACAAGAGGATAATAGAAGCTATAATAGCTTAATTCGTATTTAGACTACTAAGGTTTAACAGTGAAAGCGAGGAGATTTAGAAGGCGATGAGAGATGAAATCTAAATCGCATTGGATAGCCAATTTGTCTGCCGTCTTGGTTTTTCTCATTTTTGTCTTTGATATTTCCAAGGCATGGCAGAATCCAGTAGATCTGATCTTGGACCTATTGGGAATACTAGGAATTTTAGTTATTTGGGGAGTTGCAATCAGGAAACACTAGACCAGTTCCTAGTTACCAGGAATTTAAACTAGGATTGCGTATACTACCACATGGAGATTGAAGTTGAGTCAGAGATAACAGAACTGGATTCTCTCGTTTGGAAATTTGTCTCTAGGCTAAAAGGCTATACAGATTACGTTATTGTTTCAGGGTATGTTACGATACTTCTAGGGATGGAGAGGCCAACGCAGGGTGTTGACGTGATAGTGTCGGGTTTTAAGTCAAGCAGGATTTCAATAATTTCTTTGAAAGTTTGAAAGAAATGGGGTGGGAAACTATTCCTAGTGATTTAGATGAACTTTATTTTTTATTCAAAGAAAGGAATGAGAAGGTAGATATATTCACAGACAAGCAATGGTATTTTGACTTCAAAAGGGCAAGGAGTAAATGGGAATTGTTGTCCTTGAAGAACCCAGTTGTTATAAAGAAGGGCAGTTATACATTTAAAGTGGCCCCACCAGAGGTTCAAATACCATATAAAGTTTGGCTTGGCTCGGATAAGGATTTGAAGGATGCAGTTTATCTATATGAAAGGCTGAAACAGATTATAGACAGGGAGACTATGCTAGACATAGCTAATGAAATGGGAGTTGATTTACAATTAGTGATTGGTGAGTAGATTGAAGATTAAAGTGACTAGGCCAAAACCATTTCGTTGGGTGAAATCCCATAGGAATCTGTTTGATGTATACACAGAACTAATCAGACCAGTAAGGTTTCTAGCCAGGAACAGAAGCCCTAGACTAGTGTTCAGAGGAAAGAGAAGGAGTTTGAGATTGTAGTTGATTGGAAGGAGTTTAAAGATTTAACCAGATTTCATGAACCTCTCAAGCCTGTTGAACGCTTCCTCTAAAACATTAACTGGTGGTAGGAACACAGCCCTGAAATGGTCTTTCCCATATTTTCCAAATCCAGAGCCATGCACCAGCAAGACATGCTCCTTATGCAGGAAGTCAAGAACAAACTCTTTGTCAGATTTCCACCTGCTATCCATCTCTATCTTGGGGAATATGTAGAATGCACCCTCAGGCTTGACAGCAGAGATGCCTGGGATTTCATTTAGCCTTTTCCATGCAAAATCTCTTCTTTCTCTAAGTTCCTTCATGTAATCGTCTAAGTAATCCATTGGTCCGGAGATGGCTGCTAAGAATCCGTATTCCCCTGGTGTATTTGGACATAGCCTCAGCCTTGCCATCTTGTTTACTCCTTCCCAGAAATCATCAAGCTTATTCTCTAGATCCACCTTGTACATGTAGCCTATTCTCCATCCAGTAGCGAAGTAAACCTTAGATGCACCATTCATTACGATTACTGGGACATCTTTAGTTAGGGAGCCAGGACTAACATGATCTTTATCATATATCATTAGGTCATATATCTCATCGCTTACTACAGGAAGATTATACTCTCCAGCCAGGTCTAGTATGTCTTTTATTGTTTTCTTATCGTACACTGCTCCAGTTGGATTGTTTGGATTAATCACGGCCAAAGCCTTCGTTTTTTCGGTTATCTTCTTTCTCATGTCATCTAGGTCTGGTTGCCAGTCTAGTTCCTCGGATGTTTTGTATCCAATAGGGTTTCCACCTAACAATTTTGCCAGGGAAATATATGGCGGGTAGCTCGGGTCAGGAACTAGAAACTCTGCACCAGGCGTTCCTAGGGCTAGGAATGTGAATTGTAGTGCCTCAGTAACCGCAGCCGTCACCAAGATATCGTCTGTTTCTAGTTTGATTTTATTCTTTTCCATTTCCCTTTTGGCTATTGCTTCCTTTAGCTCGGGAATTCCATCACTTGCGGCGTAGTAATTTTTACCTTCCATTATTGCCTTGCAGTATGCCTCCTTTGCATGAGTAGGAGCATCTAAGCCAAAGGGAACAGGATCCCCAATATTTAGCTTTATTATTTTAGCGCCCTTCTTCTCCAGTTCTCTTGCAGGAAGTACAACGTCTCTGATAGCGTATTCTATCTCTAGCACTCTATGATTTACCTGTATCATAGTTGATCACCTTAATTATTTGATTTACGAACTGATGATTTAAAAATAAAAATCCTACTTTCGAAAAAACCGAAACATTTATAAATTTTCAGAAAAATAAAAAGAAACATGAAACCCAAAGAAAGAGTACTGCTATCCATCCTTGTATTGGCCAAGGATAGGAGAAAACTCACACAAAAAGAAATTGCGGAGGTTTCAGGATGCTCAATAAGCACGGTCAATTCTGTTGTGAACAACCTAGAGGGGATTGGGGCAGTAAGAAGAGTGTTGAGGGGTTTCTTTGTTCAAGATTATGAGAAAACTCTCTTACTCTTTTCCTCATACCGCACATTGGAAAAGGATATTGTTTATTCTACTTTTTGTTCTAGTTCTCCTGAAAGGATAGAGGCTAGTATGCCATTCAATGTTCTGTTTACCGCCTACTCTGGATATAAGATACTTTTTGGGGAACCATTAGCTGATTATGGAGAGGTATATGTTTACTCTCAGGATCCAGGTGAAGTGAAGGAAAGATTTCCACCAGCGAAAGGACCCCCCAATATCTTTGTGTTAAGATGGGATAAGATACTAGCGGCCTATCATCAAGGGAACTGTGTCCCCATTCCATTATTGTTTGCGGACATTTGGTCTCTTCCCCATTGGTACTCAAAAGAATACATAAAAGGACTAAGGGAGAGGATATTGTGATAAAAGAGTATTGGCCAGAGCATGTTACTAGGGAAAGCTGGGAGAGGCTAGTTGATCTAGCTAGGGAGATTGATTTCAGATTAATTGGGGGATGGGCAGTTTATTTGTACACTGGCTTGCACAAGTCAAGGGATATTGATATTGTGGTTGATCTGGATACTCTTAGTTATTTGAGGGAGCATTATGATTTGAGAAAGAATCTCGACTTACGGAAGTACGAGATAAGGGAGAAAGGGTTTGATATAGATGTCTATGTTCCCTATTTTTCTAGATTAGTGATTCCACCAGAGGACATTCTTAGAATGGAGAGGATAGTGATAAGAGGGATTCCAACAATCCCACCAGAGGCCTTGCTTCTTCTAAAACTTGATGCGTGGCGGGAAAGAGGAGGGTCTGTGAAAGGAGGAAAGGATGAGATAGACATAATCACATTAGTTATGTACACTGAGATGAGGTGGAGTCTTTTCTTTAAGTTGGCAAAAAAGTACAAAAGGCCTGGCATAGAGAAGGACCTAGCTAGGCTAGTTAGGGGGTTTGATAGGCTAGAGTATCTAAGTAAGGATTTTCAGGAGTACAACAAGTGGAAGAAGGAAATTTTGCGAAATTTGTCTTCTTAATAATCCCACAAAGGGGCCTATGTTTTGTGTTAGCAAGGGAGGCAAAGGTTGAGAGCGGAACATACTTCTTCCTTTTCTCTATCTGTGATTTCACACAATTTTTTTACCACAGATTTTTTATCAATGGTGAATATGTAGTTTAATTTCACCACACTATCCACAGGAAGACCCTTTCTCTTTCTCAATAATACTCCATCCATGCTTGGATTACTGGTTATCCCTGCGACAATGACGTTTGAGTATTTCTCAAATAACACAAGTGCTGGTCTTCTCTTTTTATGTATAAGATCGGTGAAGAAAACTTCTGTCAGTATTACATCTCCGAACTTAAACTGTCTCCCAGATTTCATCCTTCTCATTTTCCCACAACTCTTTCATTTTTTTCATTTGGGATAACCTTATAATCTCTTTCATCTCTTTCTCGTTTATGTACTCCTCTAAAATTCTCTTTAGCTCTTCCCTGTAAGATTCCCTAGGGTGCAACTTCAGTATATCCAATAACTTTTTTACTTCATTGTCCACCATTATTGTTGTATAACCCATGATCTATTTATAGTTATAGATGTTTATAAGTATTTATATGGACAAATTTGATTAACTAAATAAATATCTTCTACTAAAAAAGAAGGGCAATGAAAAGGTGGTCGTATGGTGGAGGTTATCCCAATAGATGTTTATCTCCCTAAAAACCCTGAAGAGGTTGTAACAAACCCCTACGACGTGATTCCTGATGAGGAGTTAACAGAGCTAAGGAAGAATCCAAATAGCTATATACACATGACCCTTCCTGAGGGAGAAGGGGAACAGAAATATGAAAATGCAAGGAAAGCTTTGGAAAACGCCATTACTAATTCCTTTAAGTTAGTAAGAAACTCAATGTTCTTGTATGAGCAGTCTAGAGCTGACTTTAGACAGAGAGGTTTGGTTGCCGGATTCAGTTTGAAGGACTATGGAGAAGGAAGGATAAAGAGGCATGAGAAGACTAGGGAAAAACCACTTCAAGACAGGATAAGACATATTGAGGCCACCAAGGCGCATACTGGCCTAGTTTGGTTAACGATTAGGAAGAATGAGAAATTAAAGGCATTGTTTGATAAAGTCCAGGAAGGCCAGCCAATTTTTGACTTTGAGAAATACGGTTGGAGAAACAGAGTATGGATAATTCCTGAGGAAATGATTCCAGAAATTCAGTCTATCATAGGTGAGAATGATTTGTACATTGCAGACGGTCACCATAGAATAGCCTCTGCGTATGAGTACATGAAGAAAATGAATGCAGAGAAAGGGAAAGGACCTTGGGATTATGTTCTGGCTTACGTCGCAAACGATGATGAAGTAATGATATTACCCTACAACAGAGTGATTAGAGAGCTACCAATGCCCTTTGACGAATTCATGGAAAACGTCAGAGAGAAGTTTGATGTGATTGAAGGAGAATCTGAGCCTAGGAAGCACGAGATATGCATGTTCGCCAAGGAGACAATGAAGTGGTACAAGCTTGTTCCTAAACAAATTCCAGATGGCACGGTAGAAAGCCTAGATGTAGCGATATTACAGAATGATATACTGTCTCCTATCTTGGGGATAACAGATCCAAGAAAAGATCCGAACATTTTCTTCATAGGTGGGGAGCTAACCACTAAAGACTATGAGAATTATGTAACAGAAAAGGGAAACGCATTAGTCTTTAGTTTGTATCCAACGAGCATTGAGGAAGTAGAAGCGGTAGCTGATGAAGGATTAGACATGCCACCAAAATCCACATGGTTTGATCCAAAGCTGTTATCAGGCCTTTTCATTCATCCGTTGTGGTGATCCTATGCGTATTGAAAAGAAAGTCTGGCCAGAGTATTTTCAGAAGATACTCGATGGAAAAAAGACATTTGAGGTTAGGCTAGCGGACTGGGATTGCAACCCAGGTGATGTCCTGGTTTTGAGAGAGTATGATCCAGAATCGGGATACACTGGTAGGAAGCTGGAGGTCAGAGTTACTTATGTAACTAAAAGCAATAACTGGAAATTCTGGTCAGAGGAAAACATCAAAAAATACGGTTTTCAAGTTATAGGTTTTAAACCAGTCTTCCAGCAGAAGGTGAAGGAATTTATGAATGTCCATGACCTAGAAAAAGACTTTACAGTTAGGCATAGGGTTCTAGACCTTGTTTCAGAGGTAGGCGAAATCGCAAAAGAAATTCTAAAGGCTGATTCTTATGGTAGAGACAAGATGGAATTAGCAAGAGTTAGGGAAGACTTAGAGCTAGAACTAGGAGATACTTTTTTCTCATTGATTGCTTTGGCTAATGACTGTAAAGTTGACTTGCTCGCAGCTTTGGATAAGGCTATGAAAAAATACGAGGGAAGGCTAAAAGAGAAGGGAAGTTTGGATTCTGGGCATTGACACAATTTTCAATTGCTGCAAATGAGTTAACTTGTTAGCACTGACAATGTTACAAATGTTTAAATATTTATTTTCTTAGAAAACCTCCTGGTGGTTGAGATGAAGAAGTTTGTTAGAGAACTTTCTATTGGGAAAGTCAACACAGGATCTTACCCCAGTTATCAGTTTAGAAATAATGCTAATTCTGGTCTTTGGCTTTGGTGACTTAGTTCTTGCATTGTATTTGGATGGTTTTTCTTTGAGGCAGATATCTGCTCTAGTTGGAAAGAGCCACATGACTGTTTATAGGCATTTAAAGCCAGTTTTGGCTAGGTTAGGGATTCCGTTCAGACCGGCCCATAGGTTAAAGAAACCAAAAGGAAAAAGAGGAAGGAGGTGTCCTTATGTATATTCCTAAGAATATATATCTAGATGAAAACGAATTTCCAAGATATTATTATAATATCCTACCTGATCTTCCAGAACCTTTAGAACCACCACTACATCCAGCGACTAGAGAGCCAATAAAGCCTAAGGATCTAGAACCAATATTTCCAAAAGAATTGATAAGATTGGAGGCTAGTCAGGAGAGGTATGTGAAGATCCCAAAGGATCTTAGAGATATGTACATAGAAATAGGTAGGCCAAGATCATTGACTAGGGCATATGGGTTAGAAAAGCATTTGAATTTACCAGAAAGCATTAGGATATACTACAAAAGAGAAGATTTATCGCCGACAGGTTCACACAAACCAAATACAGCTATAGCTCAAGCTTATTATGCTGCCAGTGAGGGATTTGATAGATTGACTACTGAGACAGGGGCGGGTCAATGGGGATCTGCATTATCGTATTCTTGCCAGATGTTTGGATTGGATTGTGATGTCTTTATGGTTAGTGCTAGTTATTACCAAAAACCTTTAAGGAGAATACTCATGAATCTATTTGGTGCGAGGGTATATCCATCTCCTAGTAAAGAGACAAGCATAGGTAGAAAATTACTTAAGGAAGATCCAGATCATCCTGGCTCCTTGGGAATTGCAATATCTGAGGCATTGGAGCTTGCAATTTCTGACGATAAGACAGCCTATGCGCTTGGCAGTGTCTTAAATTCAGTTCTTACACATCAGAGCATTATAGGTCTAGAAACAGTGAAACAATTATCCGCAGTGGGTGAAGTCCCTACAACGATAATTGGTTGCGTAGGTGGAGGAAGCAATTTTGCAGGATTGGCGTATCCTTTTTTGAGAGAAAAGATTAAAGGAAAATCAGACACAAGGTTTATTGCGGTTGAACCAAAGGCATGTCCAACACTTACAAAGGGGAAGTTTGAATACGACTATGCAGATATAGCGGGATTGACACCGTTACTAAAGATGTACACACTTGGACGAGAATTTGTGCCACCACCAATCCATGCAGGTGGACTTAGATATCATGGCGATTCTCCAAGTCTTTCCTTGCTTGTGAAATTAGGTTACATTGATGCAATTGCATATCCTCAAGAAGATGTGTTTAAAGCTGGGAGGCTTTTTGCTAGGTCAGAAGGGATTGTCCCAGCTCCAGAAACATGTCATGCAGTGAGAGCAGCCATAGACACAGCTTTAGACGCAAAGAGAGAGAAGAGAGAAGAAGTGATTTTGATAGGGTTTTCAGGTCATGGATTATTGGATTTGACTAGTTATGAACAGGTGCCAGGATTTTAAACCCGTAAACAACCCC
>CAZZDL010000005.1:0-33865 GCA_964652335.1 Microcaldota archaeon | reverse complement strand
GTCTCAAGTTCAATTACTTCTATGCCCCTTCTTACCAGTTTGTCCCTTGCAGTAGGATCTAGTTCTAGTCTTCCGTATTGGCCAGTTCCTATTATTATTTGTTCTATGCCTATGTCCTTCCACGGATCTAGATATCTAGAAACCTCGTTGTAGTCCACGATATGACTAGTTCCGTATTTTATTTCAGAATGGGATTTGTCTCTTTCTTTTACTCTTATGTTCCCGTCCCCTAGATCTACAAGCACCACGTCGTCTCTGTACGTTTTATCCCCTATTCTCATCCATCCGAATCCGGTTTCGTATTCGGTTTCCATCGGTTTTTTCAGGCCTTTTTTTGAATAAAAAGCTGCCTGATTTATAAAGGATTTATAAACCATTTATATAGCAATGCATCTGTCCATTTATTACTGAACACTTGGAAAACAAATATATAATCATTTGCCATAACTATAATGTAAGTGAGGGGTGGTTTGTTTTGGTTGTTAGGAAGGTAAAGGAAACTAGTATGGAGCATGTCCCAAAGGGAATGAAGATTATAGTTACACCTAAAAAGACTGGACGTTTTGAGGATGCGTACATGATAAAGGGGGGAAAATGGCATCCAACTACTCTTAGAGTTATCAAAGATAAAGATGGAGTGCCAAGAGAATGGAAGATAGTTGGATCTGTCGGGAATATAAGACATGATATAACCGTTACTTCAACTGGAATTAAGCATGAGGCGTCTCCACATAGGGGAGATTTAGAAGTGCTTAGCTCTGGAGCTGAGTTTTTAGATCATGTGAATAATATTCTCCCAGCTGTCGCAAAGGAACTTAAGATTCCTGATCATGTTTTAGAGAAGGTAAGAAGACACACAGCATTAACGCTCACTAATTGGGAACTTGCGCAGATGAGAGGTAGGCCAGACGTTAAGAGAGTTATTCAACATTTGAAGTCTGGAACTGTGGAGGCAGCATTTGCAGGGAAGGAAGGAATTATACATTCTTTGGGAGAGAATAGCTTTGCAGCAAAGGTAGAAAAAGGCAATGTCCGTTTCTTGGTTGAACCATTGGATCCAGAGAATGCAAAAAAGATTGTTGATCAGATAATGAAGGAGCATTTTCAAAAGAGCTGAGCCTGCGCAATGGTTAAATTTTAGTAGCTGGTAAAGATAGTTATGGCTCTCATTGATCTAAAGGAAAATCTTGCAGAGTTACTGGCAGATTTTTCAGCCACACCTAGGGATATCACTAGAAGCAAGTTCGCGGATCTGACAGTGAAGACTGCATTCAGATTTGAGGACAAAGAGGAGACAGCCAAGCGCATTGCGGAGAGGCTTGAGGAAGCAAAGTCCGAATGGATAGATGGCGTGAAAGTGGCAGGGGCATATGTGAATGTTTTCTTGAACAGGAGAAAGTTAGCAAGTGCTCTACTTAAAGAAGTTTTCAATGCTAGATATGGATCCATGCCGTCCAATGGGGAGAAGATTGTTCTTGAGCATACAAGTGTCAATCCTACAGGACCTATACACATCGGTAGATTTAGGAATCCAGTCATAGGGGATTCATTGAGAAGAATTTTAACATTCCTTGGCTATGAAGTGGAAACACACTACTATGTAAATGATGTTGGAAGGCAAATGGCATTGATTGCTTTGGCGTTTGAGAAGGGAATAGAACCAGATCAAGAGCTTGTGAAAAAATGGGGTAAATACGCAGAAAAGAATGATTTTCAAGTGTTCTTTAGGTACGTTCCTGCCTACAAACTGTCTGAAGAAAATGAAGACTTCAAAAAGGAAGTAGATGAATTTTTGTTCAGGGCAGAGAACGGCGATGAAGATCTTTTGGCTAAGCTGAAAAAAACAGCAGGCCTTTGCCTTACTGGAATGAAGGAGACTCTTAGTAGATGTGGATTTCATTATGATGTTTATGATTATGAAAGCGACCTGATAGCCAGTGGAAAGGTAAAGGAAGCAATGGATTTAGTTTCCAGACTGGGAGTAAAGAAGCTGGACACAGGGGCGTTGGCCGTTGACCTGGGCATGGGGAGAGATACAGTTATTGCAAGACCTGACGGGACAAGTGTTTACTTGATCAGGGATTTGGCATATCACATTGAGAAGCTGAAGAAAGGGTATTGTATAAACGTCTTAGGAGAGGACCATAAGCTAGAAGCCAAGGAATTGAAGGCGTTGCTGAATGCGATTGGTCAAGATGGAGATAGGTTAGAGACTGTTCATTTTAGCTTTGTGGATTTAGCTGGTAGGAAGATGTCAACTAGAAGGGGAGAAACCGTTCCAGTGGATGCAGTTTTGGACGAAGGCAAGGAAAAGGCATTGATTGCCATAAAGGAAAAGAATCCAGATTTGGAAAATAAGGAAGAGGTAGCAGAGAAAGTCAGTATTGGCGCTATAAAGTACTTCTTGATTAGAGTGGATCCAATGAAAAGGATAAGCTTTAATTGGGAAGAGGCACTTAGGTTTGAGGGCGACACTGGCCCGTATCTGCAGTATACACATGCCAGGGCCAGGAGCATATTGAGGAAGGCGACCAGTGAGCCTAGACCTGAGTTTGAATCTGTGAATAATAATGAATGGGAGCTAGTTCTAAAGCTGGCAGAGTTCCCAGAGGTAGTGTTGGAAGCAGGTTCTCAGAGGAAGCCCAATCTAATAGCCAATTATCTCTATTCGTTAGCAAGCCTGTTTAATGAGTTTTACCACAAGGAGAAGGTAATTGGAAGCGATAAAGAGGAGGAGAGACTAGCTATTGTGAAAGGGGTTGCAATAGTTTTGAACATTGGATTAGATCTATTAGGTATTCACGCTCCGGAGAGGATGTGATGGTTAAGCCGAGGAGTAGCAAGGCCAGTAAGAGCAAAAGGAAGGATACACAGCCCAAGAGAAAGATAACTTTTTTGATGGATGTTCATTCTCCTGCCTCCGTGGATAGGATACGGGAAGAGTGGAAAAAAGCAGACCTTATACTGCTTGAGATGGCGCCAGAGGAATTTGAGCTTTTAACGAGTAAGAATCCTGTAGAGCTGAAAGGGATGCTTAGCGGATTTGAGTCTAGGTTAAGGAAGTTATTAATAGAGATGAAGGATAAGATTATTCCCATAGACAATATTAGTCTTAGAAAGGCACATTTGTCAAATATGTATACTGATCCCTTAGTTGCCTTATTGTTCAAGATAAATAGGGATTTGTATATGGCAAAAAGAGTAAAGGATGCATTGAAAAAATCAGATGCAAAAAATGTCTGCATAACTGTTGGAGCTAATCACTATCTGTATCACATAATAAAGAGAGATCTTGAGGATCAAGGGGCGAAGGTAACTAGGAGGTTTACATTCAAAGGTAAGCTGAGATATACTCCATTGGCTCAATTGGAGAGATATATCTTCTTTAATCTGCTTAGAGAAGGAAGGGTTAGAGATTACGATCTGGAGAACCTTTCAAAGAGGTTAAAGCCTGACAAAAGCGGTCTACTCACGATCCCACCAGAAGAATTTATTAGTATGCTACCAAAAGAAGCTAGGGAGTTGCCTAGAGACAAGGTAGAGAAGCTGATTTACAACTTCATAAACGAGGAGGAACAGATGCAGAAAGTTATAGATGATCTAGCTTCAAAGGGATACTCACTAGAAGAGATATCAGAGAAGATAACTGCCCTCAAGTCGTGGACAGACGCATGGGAAAAGCTGAAAAAGGAGATTGAAAAGACAAAAGCAAAGCAAAGGACTCGTAAGAAATGATCACCAGAAATCCTTTCCGTTATATGCCTTCTTGTATACCTCGCTTGATTCCATCTTTGCAATGTCTTCCTTTGATCTGACATATTTTTCTTTAGCCATGTCATACCCTGGATGGGTCTTCATCCATTCCTCCCATGGAATACTAAACTTCTCTTGAATAGCATCTCTGTAGACGTCTGGGAACACATTAAATGTACAGAATGGAATTACTCTTCCATCTGGTGTCGCATAATGAATAACACATCTTCTTACCCTTTCAACGTCATAGTTAAATGGATCTTGGAAGTGCATCATACCAATGAAGAGAGTTCTCTTATGGAACTCTCCTAGAGCAGAGTAATCAGCCTTCACAAATGCATTGTATATCAGCTTTGCTAAGTCCAGTCCTCCCAGCTTTTTCATTTCTCCAATATCCACAAACCTTGGCAGGTTCACCATGAGCTTTGCTTTCACTATGGCAGGACTTCTACCTTTCTCTAGCTCTGCAGACTTTTCTCTGATAAACTCTATAAATCCATCTACGTCTACAATTTTGGTGATTGGCATAACTTCATCATTCTTTCCTAGGAATACATAAGTTGCAGCTCCACACGCGAAATGGCTCGTCATCCAATATTGATTATTAGTTAGCCTGTAAATGAATTCTCCAATTATCCCGGCGGTAGGTATTGGGTACCAGTCCTTGACAGAAACTGCACCGTTCGTTTGCTCCTCCAATGCCTT
The DNA here is from genome assembly GCA_964652335.1 of Microcaldota archaeon. Taxonomy (GTDB): domain Archaea; phylum B1Sed10-29; class B1Sed10-29; order WALL01; family WAMD01; genus WAMD01. The sequence continues at coordinate 29,407 of CAZZDL010000005.1, read as the reverse complement.
CATTACTCCAGGTATCGTCACTCTATATTTTTTTCTTTCTTCCTTCGGCATTGAGCCAACCAAGCTAACTGGTTGGAAATTTACTCCTCTCACCACGTCAATGTTGTTGAGCCCAAACTTGAGGATTTCCCCAACTTCATGCAGATTTGTATTCTTTATGACAGTCGGGACAAGGACAATCCCGACGTTCCTAACCTTTCTTACATTTTCAAGGACGAACGGCGTTTCCCAGTGATTCTTGATATTCGTCTTTGGAGTTATCCCATCAAAGCTAAGATATAGAACGTTTACACCATTCTTTACTACTTCTTCTAGGAGGTTGATGTCTTTAGAGATCCTTATACCATTTGTGTTTAGCTGTACATGTTCGTAACCAAGTTCTTTAGCTAGTCTTATTATCTCAGGTAGATCGTCTCTCATTGTGGGTTCTCCACCAGTAAACTGCACAGCATTACATGAGACTGGCCTCTCCTTCTTTCCCAACTCTAGCATTTCCCTTATTTGTTCAATACTAGGCTCGTATATTGGCATTCCCTTTTTTGCATAGAAAAAGCAATACCAACATGACAAATCACATCTGTTGGTCAAGACAATGTTTAAAAGATTTGTGTGAGATAGATGCATCGGACATAATCCGCATGACCATGGACATTCCTTTTCTGCAGGTGTATTAAAGCTCTCTAGTTTTCCCCATGTATACGCCAATTTTCTGAATTTATTGTACACTTCAACGTCTTCATAGTATATTTCTTTGAACTCACCATGCTCTGGACACGTTTTCTTTTCCCACACTTTCCCATCTTCTTCATAGACTAGTGCAGGAATGACTTTATTGCAGACTGGACAGACGCTCATTGTTTCATGGGGCAATTCTCCACCATATTCTTTCGTAGGCTCTTTCATAGCTCTCACTTAGTTTTGCCGTTAGTCAACAATCATTTAATATTTTTTAAAATTTTAAACAGTGAATAGCTATGTAAAATGTCATTTATATTGTTTTTGGTTTCTTATTTAAAGGCTGGGCGTTTAGCCCTAGCTTTCTTAACCACCTTGCAAGCTCTTTTTGGTAGCCGTGAGTCACCAGTATCCTTTTGGCCTCGGACTCTTTGGCGTATCTAACTAGCTCATTAAAATCTGCATGATCGCTAAGTGGAAACGCCTTGTCTACAGCTTTGAATGGATATGCTACAGCCCACCCAGTTGCAACGGCGGTAGCTACGTCCCTCCCAGATACCGACAAAGCAGCTCTAGCCTTTCGTACCATTCTCATTGGAACTATGAATACATTTGGATCATCCCCTTGCTCCCCTGCAGTTATCCATTCACCTATCTTCACCCCAAGGTCTGAGTAGATTTGGTTGTATTTGCTTATCTCTTTTGTTACCACTGGGACTTCTCCCATATTGTTCACCAGCCTAGTCAGTTCTTGCGATTTCCCTAGCTCGTATCCTCCAATGACCACGTGTCTGCCTATTGACAAGTTAGCTTTTATCCACCTTTCTATGCTGGATATAACTTCGTCCTGAGGAGGGAACACAAGATTTGGCAATCCAAATGTAGATTCAATTATCAAGATATCTGGATTTAGTATTTCAGCCCCTTTTGAGAAAAAGGACTCTCTCAGCCTAATATCCCCAGTATATACAACATTGTTCCCATCTAGTACCTCCACTTGTCTGGAGCCTAGGATATGGCCTGCATCGTGGAGCTTTATCTCAGTATCGTCAATGCATAGACCTTCTTTGTAACCCTCTAGGCCAGCTAGGATTGCCGTTTCCTTGCTAGCTATTGCTCTTTTTACATTTCCTAGATGATCTCTATGCGCATGACTTATTACGTTTACTCCTTCTTCCCTTTTTCCGTCTAGGTATATTCTAGCCTTTCCCACATACTCTATTCCATTGCCTAAGTATATCACACAGAACTAACGAATGCAGTAATTAAAAGGTTATAGATAAATAGCAATTTTCAGTTAACCTTTTATGGTAACAGATGAGGCATCCCTTGTTGGATATTACATTGTAGTATTCCTTCTAGCATTGATTGCTCAGGGGCTTGGATACCTAGGCATATTCCTTGGAGCTAACTTGATATTCCTTGGGTTTATAGTATGGCTAGAAAGAAGTTACATTCCAGTCCTTAGAAGAAATCATTATGTGGCAATACTAGTGTCTGTCATTCTGATCTCTCTTGGACTGCTATTTTCCCAATGCATTTAGGTATTCCTTTATCTCATCATTTGTTATTGCACACCCTGTTGATTTAACTCCGTATAACAGAGCTTCTAGCATTGTCTTTTTATCAGCTAAATGAGAGATCAATCCATTTTCAAATGCGAATGCGATTATCTCGCTGGACCGTATTACGTTTAAGCCGTGAAGCTTTTCCTCAATTATTTCTGCGATTTTGTCATTTGTCTCTAGCTCAGTTCCTAGTCTGCTTTCCATATAATTCTCTATCTGCCAGACATCTTCCACTAAAAGCCTTGCAGTTCTTTCATCTATTGCAAGGGTTTTGTATCCTTTCTTTAGTGCTAGACCTATAACCTCTGCCTCCCCTTCTTGTATAATAGTTAAGGGCCTTTTTTTATGAAGTATTAGCCTGTTTGCCAGGCTCAGTATTTCTCTCGCCTCCTTTTTCAGGGGTGTTTCGTCAACTATTATGCTCCCTGTCGTAACCGCCTCTTTTATTCTTAACGCATTAAGCTCGTATTTGTATATACCTAGGGGATGTGTTATTGCTTCATATTCTACTCCCTTTGGGATTATTACATCGTTTTCTATGAGGTCAAGTATCCATAATAAGCAGTTTTCAGCCAGGGAAATCAGCGGCCCAGTATCTGATACTATTGGCTCACCTTGCACGCAAAACCCTCCTTGCAATTTTGTATCTTTCTAATGCACTCATTGTCCTAGTGTAAGGCCTATCATGTATCTTTGTAACCCCAATGTATCTAAGTAGTTCAAATTTGTCTGCTCCTGTAAGCTCAACAGCTGTTCCTATACTCACTCCCAGAGCGTACGCCGTAGAGGCCATCTTCACTCTAGCTTTGTATACAAGGTTCCTTGTGTAATTCCCAGCTTCTTTGTCTATTTCCTCCACCAGTTTTATCAGCTTGTTTTCAATTATTCTATAGATATCTTTCCTTGTTTTTGTTAATCCCACAAGCATTGAAAGCTCCCTGGACATGACCTTCTTGAACTTTCCCCAGTCTTCTCTCTTTCTAAAGTGTACCTTTGTTAGTATTTTTGAGAGAGAGTATGAGAATATGGCAACGCTTGCAAGAAGTTTATCATTCCTCAAGACAGCTTCTTCCATTGCTTGGTTGGCTATTTCTCTCAGTTTTATGGTATCCAAGTTTTGGAATGCATTTTTTATTTTTATCATGTATTGATATGCTTCCATTCAATCACCTGTTATCCAAACCATTTGTCAAGCTTTGCCTGGCTCCCATGTACGTCGTATTCCCTAGCTAGCTTCTCAAGAGTCGTGCGTATCCTTTCCTCTGAGAAGTCATGTTCCTTGCACAGGAATTCTATTAATCCATTCTTATCTGGCTCTTTCCATTTGAGCTCATATTTGTCTGTTATCTTTGGGTTTTTGAATATCCTTTCTGCAAACTCTAACTCCTTAATATCTAGCCCGTGCTCCTTGTAGACGTCCTTTGCTGTCTTTCCCTCTTTCACCAGCTTCAACGCCTTCTTTGGACCAATTCCCTTTACGCCAGCATTGAAATCAGTCCCCACCATTAAACCAATCTCTATTAGCTGCTCTTGGTTTATTCCTAGTTTTTTCAAGGCATCTTCTAATGTTATAATCTCCGGTTTTATTTCTATGTAGACATTTTTCCTTGGTAGCTTTCTTCTTCCAGTTATGCCAAGGTTCCTGACTAGCCTAGGAGAGCCGAACAGTAAAGAGTCATAGTCTTGGGAAGCAGATGCCCATACGTCTTCTTTTTTTACCATGTAGGCTGCCTGAGCTTCCCCCTCACTAGGTGCTTGAACCCAAGGAACCCCCAATAGATCCAAAAGCCGCTTAGCCTGATCAACCATTTCTCTGGTTAGCTTGGACGTCTGCTGAGCGTATATTCTTGCTTCCTCTAGGTTCCCTTTTTTCAGTGCCTCTTCATACTTTTTTTGAGCTTCTATCTTTTTCTTTTCTCTTTCTGATATTGTTTTTTCCTTTTCTTCTGGTGGCAGTCCGTCGAATACATACACTGGTTTAATTCCTGTTTCCAGGAATCTAGCAGTCCTGTAAAATAATCCAGACAGGTGACTTGTTATTTCACCTCTTGAATTCATTAATGGAGTTCCATCCCTCTGTCTAATTATGCTCAAGAATTGATAGAGCATGTTATATGCATCTACGGCAATCTTCCTTCCAGATAGATACTCTAGTTCGATTGTCTTTCCTTCTATTAGATCTCCTAAGGCTACGCCCATGTTAGAGTAAAAGAAGAATCAAAATAAAAAGCTTCTCTGCTGTTTGCGTTCGTTCCGCCTTTTATGGATTTATAGTTAATATCATGCAAAGATTAAAAAATACATTTTCCATTAGTTTATTTGATTGATATGAGAGGAGAATTGAGTAGGGATCTTCCCCACATAATTGCTTTGGCTGTTTTGTTATTTGCCCTATTGCTTGTTTTGACTAGAGTTGGATTGGTAGGATGTTCAACCCTTGGGGCCAGCTATTGTAGTATATACTATGGGATATTTGGTGCTCCAAAGGTTATGCTAGTTTATGACCCGGATGGATATGGTATGGGAGATCCACTTGCATTGTCTAGGTATATGGAAGACGTGAAAAGGATAAATGTCAGAGAGGTGACTGTTGACCAGCTTTCAGCTGGTATGCTTGATAAGTATGACGTTGTCATTGTTGAACATGCAAGAGACATACCAACCGAGAAAATGAGATATTTCTATGATTATGTAATTTCTGGAACAGGGAGACTCGTTTGGGTAGGAGATTCAGGGATAGGTGGAGGTTCTAGAGACAGCGTCTGTAGAGATGTGGATTATGTAGCTAAGTATACGACAGATGAAGGGACAAAGGAGTCAGAGGGAACTGAGACTGTTTGTGTGACTATGACTTCTTCAGAACATTCTTCAGATATGGCAGTCGGTTTGAGCGATGAGCTCTATGCTTTGGCATGGGATAAGCTCTCTCAGCTATGTAAAGATGCGTTTTCAGGAGAGCTTCAAAGCGTTAAAACGAAACAGGGGTATCATTGTATAAATACGGATAACAGGTATTCAAATGTTTACATATCATGGGAGAACGAGGATGATTTTAAGCAGATAACTAATCCATGGGATAGAGGAAAATATGAGTTAATAGGTGGTGGAGAATCTGAAGGTGTGAACTTTGGTAGCGATGTTCTGGGAATAACATTTATCTCTGATTCTCATGCTGTTTCCACTTATCAAGAGCTTTCAGATGATTTTACTTTGATAAAGAATAAGTTGTCTCTTGCTCATTCTAGTTTGGTTAACTGTTCTGAGACGTTCTCTCCAACAGGATGTAATAAAGATGTACTGACTGCCAAGTTAGAGGCAGAGCTAGATAATTTTGATTCATCTGTTTCAAATGCTAGGATTGGGCTGACTTCTGATATCTCTACATTATCAAGCATAGAAAGTGAGAAGAGGTTAAACGGAAATATAACTCAGGCGGATAGGATTGCAAGTGTTATAAATGTTTTAACAGATGGAAAGGATTATCTGAAGGATATTAAGCCAGAAGATTTGGATACATCTTTCTTAGATAACGCGGTTAGCTTACTCTCCCAGATAAAAGGCTATGAGGAAGACCAGACACATATAGAGCAATATGATAGCATAATCCAGCATTTGGAGGGATATAAATCATCTTTAGAGACAGCAAGGGATACATACATGAGTATAAAGAACCAGCTATCTAATTGCAAGGAAGCACCAGGTTTTGTTGATGCTTATTCTAAATCCACAGGCATTGATAGGACAGATCTGCAAAGGTTACTTTCCTTAACTTATTCACCGACAGATGAGAATGTCTATTGGTTGATAATGAACGCAGATAACTTTTCTGATTACACAGCGGCATTGCGCTCCGATACCTTCTGCCATGAGGCTAGCTCGCATTTAGCAGACGCAATAGAGCAAGCGTCTAAAGTCAGTCTTCCGACGAATGCCAGTGCTATAGCCTACTTCAGAGTGGAGGATGAGGAGCACCCTCTGGTGAAGGGGATAACAAAGTCTACAGTACTGAAAGATAAGTATGGGAATCCAGTTCCGTTTGTCCTAGTGGCTAGCAATGGTGAATACAGCCATGTTGTAGCCTCGTTGGAAATACAGCCACCATACAAGGGAGAGTCTTTATGGCCAGCTATCACAGTTAGGGATCCAAAGTATGGCAGCCATGTATTTGGCAGGGGAGTTGTTGTTTACTATGCTTTCCCACCTGAGACAGATGAAGTATTCATGAATAACCTAGTTGATTTCATATTGTATTGATGGAGCGAATTAGTATGATGTGGACTACTCATTTGTTGTTTGGATTAGTTTCCTATTTAGCTTTGGTAAAGCTGGGTGTAGTCCCAAACTCAGCTGAATTGATAATTGCTGTTTCCATTGGCTCTCTTATTCCAGATATAGATCATCCAAAGTCTTATATCAGTCATCTGAACGGATTCCTGCAGATGTCAAGCAGGGTCATTAGTTTAGGTGGCCATAGAGGGGTTACGCATACAATATTTGCATTTATACTCTCGTTCCCTTTGGCTTTGCTGATTCTTAGAGTGTTTGGCCGTTTCAGCCTTTGGCCAGCGTTGGCTTTCTCTCTAGGCTATTTAATGCACTTGTTTGCCGATTCTCTTACTTCATCTGGCGTTGCATGGTTTTTTCCATTTGACAAGCATAGAATTAGATGGGCAGTCAGAACAGGAAGCATTTCTGAGTTAGGAATATTTGCATTGCTGATTTTTGTCGTTTGGTTGATGTTACCATAACTGGCCGAAGGCCAGTGTGATTGACCTTGCGTCAACCCTGCTCCGGCGGAGGCCTACTTTACGTAGTCCGCTCCCGCGAGCCGGAGCATGCGGCTCTACGGACGTGTCGGTTTAGCGCTGGGGGCGGGATTCGAACCCGCGAGGCCAAAGGCCACCGGCTTAGCAGGCCGGCGCACTACCAGGCTATGCGACCCCAGCTTGGCTTATTATTTTTGAATGCGTAGTTTAAAAATAATTCCCTTACTGCTTGGATATGGCCTTGGATTTAAATATCTCTTATACATTAGGATTTCTGATTGATATGCTTGATAAGTATGCAATTTTAGATGTAAAGGCTAGACAGATAATAGATTCAAGAGGGAACCCAACAGTGGAATGTGATGTAGTTACAAAGGGAGGATTTGGTAGAGCTTCTGTCCCAAGCGGAAAATCTAAAGGAAAGCACGAGGCGGTTGAACTTAGAGATGGAGGAAAGGAGTGGAACGGCCTTGGAGTGAGTAAGGCTGTGGACAATGTAAACAAGATAATTGCAATGAAGATAATAGACATGGATTCAAGGGATCAGGAGGGAATAGACTTTGAGATGATTTCCCTAGATGGCACCCCAGACAAATCTAGGCTAGGAGCGAACGCGATGCTGTCTGTCTCCATGGCGGTTGCTGTGGCAGCTGCCAATACAAAGGGCGTTGAATTATACAATCATCTTAATTCGTTGTTTGGATCTCCAGAAATGGTTATCCCAGTACCTTTCTTCAATATAATAAATGGGGGAGAGCATGCAGGAAATAAGCTCGCTATCCAAGAATTTATGATAGCTCCCGTGGGTGTGACAAGCTTTTCGGATGCACTGAGGGTGGGAAGTGAGATATACCATACATTGAGGGAGCTACTGATAGATAAGTATGGTAGGAAGGCCGTAAATGTTGGAGATGAAGGTGGATTTGCACCTCCAATGAAAAAGACAAAGGAAGCGTTAGACATGCTAGTGAAGGCAATAGAGAAAGCAGGTTACTCTAATGAAGTCAGATTATCAATAGATGCAGCTGCCAGCACTTTCTTTAATGGTAAATATTATGTAATAGATGGAAAGAGAATGAAATCAGAAAAGCTCTTAAAATTTTATGAACGGTTAGTAAATGATTATCCAATAATCAATATAGAGGATCCATTTCAAGAAGAAGACTTTGAAAGTTTTTCCAAGCTAGTAGACTCAATAGGCAAGGACGTTCAAATAACAGGGGATGATATATTTACAACCAACCCGGCTAGAATAAAGAAGGGAGTAATGCATAAATCAGCCAACGCATTACTGTTAAAGCTGAATCAGATAGGCACACTAACAGAAGCATTTTCAGCTGCAAGGGTTGCATTTGATAATAAATGGTTTGTTATGGTGTCTCATAGATCTGGGGAAACAGAGGATACGTTCATAGCTGATCTTGCAGTAGCATTATCATGTGGGGAAATAAAGTCAGGAGCCCCTGCGAGGGGGGAGAGAACAGCAAAGTACAATAGGCTTCTTAGAATAGAGGAAGAGAGTGGTTTGGACTACGCTGGCAAGAGGTGGTTTGTTTGAAGGAGAAAGTGACACTAATAATACTAGATGGTTGGGGATTTAGAGAGGGTGGAGAAGGAAACGCAATAGACGAAGCCAGAACAAAGAACATGGACAAATATATAGATAAATACCCATTCGCTCTTGTAGAAGCCAGTGGTCAGGGTGTAGGGCTAGAGAAAGGCATTCCAGGATTTTGTGAAAACAATTATCAAGTCCTTGGTAGTGGAAAATTGGTAAAATGGGATCACTACAGGTTCCTAAAGAGGTTGGATAAACCAAACAAGTCAATAACTGATGCGCTTTCAGGAAAAAAGGTTCATGTGTTTGTTGTCCTTACAGAGAATGGCATATACTCGCACATAGAATTGTTGTCAAAATTCCTTAAGATTGTTAGGTCAAAGAGAAAAAAGAACGTTTATGTCCATCTAATCTTGGAAGGAAGAGAGTCTGGTCTGAATTCAGCTTACGATTTATTCAATAAATGGAAGGATGATCTTCTTTCATCGTATCTCTCTAGCATAGTAGGCGCTAGATATGCATTGAATAGGAATGTGGCGAGTCAGGTTTTACTCTATCTTAAGGAGCTTTCTTCTCCAGAGGAGATATATCCATCGTTTATATCTGCATTGATGACAGGGTATGATCATGGAGAAAATGATTACACTTTAAAGCCTAGAGTAATTGACCCAAATGGCTCAATCTCTCCTGGAGATCATGCAGTGATACTAGGATACAGATCAAGCAAATGGGAGGCGCTAGTTAGTGCTTTGTTAGACCTAGGAGTGAAGGTGTTCATGCCAACCTATTTTGACAAGAGGGTTAAGACGTTCATGTCTCCGTCTAAGCCTAAGGGGAGCTTTATAGAAGCCATAGCAAAAACACATAGGATAGTGAAAATAGGTGAATCGGAAAAAGGCAAAGATCTAACTTACTTTTTCACTGGGACTATGGACATTGGGGAGTCAATTATATTTGAATCTCCATCTACGCTAGACTATTCAGTTACTCCCGAGATGAGGGCCCCTGAAATAACAGGGGAAGCCTTGAAAGCAATAAAATCAAAACAGTATGATTTTATAGTTGTCTCATTTGCAAATCCTGATGTAATAGCACACACAGGCAATTACTCAGCCTTGATAAATGCCATAGAGATTGTTGACGATGGTGTTGGTAGAATAGTTAGAGCAGCTCAAAAGGAAGGAATGGTTCCTATTGTAGTTGGTGATCATGGGAACGCTGAGGAGATGTTCAAGAATGGGATGCCCTACCTTGGGCATACAACCAATCCAGTTCCTTTCATAATAGCTCATGATAAGGTGTGCAGGTCATTGTCCAACGGAAGCTTACCAGACGTAACTGCGACTATAGCAAAGATAATGAAAAAGAGGGTTAAACTAGATGGAAAACCCTTGTTCTAATTTAGTACTTGTGTTTTATGGCTGCTAACCCTTTCTTCGGTTTATTCTTCTGATAGTTGTAGTATAGATATCCTGCTGCTGCAACTATTGCCATAACTATTACAATGATAACTCCTATACCTATTGCTGTCAATAGATCCATCTTTCCTATTTGTATTATCTTCTTCTTTGCAATTGTTATAGGAATCTTTATCTCCTTGTCTGCTTGGATTATTATTTCTCCTGTGTACTCCTTGTTTGTTTTCTTGACCACAAGTTCAACGCTCTTGCTCTCTCCAGCAGATAATGTTACATTAGATGGATATTGAATGACTTCACTTAGGTTCCCGGATAGGCTAATGTTGACTATTATCTCTTTGTTTCCATCGTTCTTTAGAGTTATTGTCACTAGTTTGTCTTCCTTTGACGCGTCTACATACAGCTCCTTTGGAATGGCTGAAACATTTGCATATTTTTTCTCTGTAACTCTTAGCTCAAATTCTTCCCATACGTCGTTTACAGTCAACCTAATAGTGTAGTTTCCTTCTTCCTTTGGAGCTATTGTTATTGTGACGTTATCCACCTGGTTTGGTTCTAGTGATAATGTCGCTGGTACTATTGTCACCCAGCTTTCATTTATCCCAGATATTTCTGGCTCAATTATATCTGAGCAATTACCAGTGTTTTTTATCTTTGCTATTATTGTTGCATTATTTCCTAGCTCTATGCTTACAGATTCTGGTAAGGTTATTGAATAGTCGTAGTCGCATGTTTGCGTTGTTCCTCCACTACTTCCTGAACTACCAGAGCTTGAGCTGGAAGAGCTTGAAGAACTAGAACTAGAGCTGGAACTCTTTTTTTCTGTTATTTTATAACCAGAGAATCCGCTGGTTGTGATTGTTATTGTATCTTCCGTGGTATTCTTTGTAAAGCTGGCTAGTTCAACCCAATCATCTGAGCATTTGTGGGTAGATAGATCGTAACTTCCACACCTATACACTGTTAGATCTGCCTCTTTCACGTTTGCTTCTATATCTGAATAGCTGATTTTCATTTTTATTCCACTACTCTGAGGTGAAAATCCTGATAGCTTAAATCCATATATCAGCGTGGTGTCGCTCTCTTTGTATTTATCTGCATTGAGTTCTAGGTTCCCAGTGAATCTTCCAGTTATGTTTACCTCTGCCCCAGTGACAGGATTAGTCACCAGAGTATATGTAATATTAGGTAGACCGGATAGATTAGTTAAGTTTCCTAGATTTGTATCTCCAATTGTTATGTTGAAGTCTCCAGGTATTGAAACGTTTAGATTCAGTGGTTCTGTTACTGTTATTGTTTTCTTTTCCCAGTTTGGTAGTCCGTCTGCTCTCTCAGCTAAGATTATTAATGTATAGGTCCCGGTCTCGTTGAATTTCACGCTCCAATCAGCTATCCATACATCTGAATTGTTTGTAAATGTTTTGTTTGCTATCTGATCTCCAGATGAATTGAATAAGAAGAATGTTATGTTGCTACTAGTTCCGGCGTCAGCCACTTCTGTAACCATATATAGGGTCTGGTTCACTGCTAGGTTCCCAGGAACGGTTTCGTCAGTATGCCACCATAAATGTGGGGACGACATCTGCAGTGAAGTAAGGGTGGAGTTTTGTACAGGTAGTAGGTAATAACCGTTTGTATCCACGCTCACATCAACTGTCCAGTTTTTTACTCCGTTAAAGGTTTCATTTAGATTGACAGTAACATTTGTTCCATTGGTCAGATTAGTAAGTGTATAATTTGTTACCACACAGAGTCCGCCTCCCTGTGCGTACGTGCCGTTCATTAACACTATAGTTAAGTTGCATTGGGAATAATAATCTGTGAAGTTCACACTGTCTGCTGAAAGGCCAACAGTAGCATTCCATATATGCAAGACATCCTCAACACCTGATGCAGTGACATTCTTTTCAACAGTGTATGTGACATTTAGTAGCCTTACATCCGGAGCTTGAGTAAATGCGTACAAAAGGCCGGACCTGTCTCCAACAATGAGATCTAATTTTCCATCTTCGTTTATATCTTCTATTGCTGGGGGTGTATCAACCTTGTCTAGATTTTGTTCTCCCCCAATGAAATCAAGGGTGGCGTTTAAGTACGCTACCATCCCCTCTAGTGAATATATGAAATCTAAATCCCCATCTTCATTTACATCTGCTGAAGAGATCCCGTATATCGACAGGCATCCATATTTGCATACTAGCTGCTCCACGCTAGTGAATCCAGATAGATCTAGTATTATCTTGTAAAGATCTCCGTTCAGGTTACCTGCGTATATCTCCCAGCCAGAGCTAGTATTAATAACCACTAGATTATTGTAAACTCCGTTACTAACAATTTTAACCGTTGATAAGGCTATTCCAAGAGCTGAATTTGTAAAGTTTAACAGAAGAGCATCTCCATTTGAATTAAACCAGATTATCTCTTTATCTCCATCTCCATCAAAATCAATCATTGCAGGTGAAATAGAAGAAAATTCATTTAGTTTTGTTATGTTTGGGCTACCTAAAATCAAAGATGAGCCATTCATATACAGCAGGCTTGTATAGTTGTATCCCACTGCAATATCATCTACTCCATCACCATCCACATCTCCAACAGCTGCTTCCATCCAGAATGGATCCCAACTTGCATTGTCTATTTCCATGTTATATAACTCTGTGAGTGAGGAGTCATAAACCAAGGCAATGACCTTGTTCGTTGAATTTGTCTGATTAAAGGCTAAGGCTACTAGATACTGTGATCCGCTTGTGCTGTTTGTTATGATCACAGGAGATATACTCACACTAACATTTTTTACCAGCCAGAACGAAGATTCGTCACTTGCATTGTACACCAGAATTCCACCAGAAGGGGTGGCTCCATTGTCTTGGACAGGGAAGAAAACATAGTTATTCCAGAATAACGGGAAACCCCACGTATATGAGCCTGTGTCATTCTGCCAGATTATGTCTCCAGAAGAGTTCAGGATTGTTGCCTTTGTTGTCTCAGAGTCTCCAGACTCAAATACTCCATTTGTTACTGCGATATATTTGTTTCCGTTGAACGTGTAGACTATCACTCCCCTAGGGTTTCCAGTAACATTTGTTTTCCATATTATTTGGGGAACTTCTCCTAGGTTAACGCTGCCAGATGTCCAGCTGGTTCTATTTTCCCAATGACCTAACATAGGCCAGTCAGCTAGGACAATTCCAAGGGTTAATGTCAATACGAGTAAAGATGTTAGCATAGAATATAGTCTCTTCATCACTACCCCTCCGTCGGGGTAATTCTGAATAAAATTATATAAAAATCTTTAGGGGGCATCCCAAATAACAAAATTGTGGATAACATTTATAATACTAGTTTGAGTAGAGCTATTGGCTACGTAACTGTGGCGTAGGTGATGTTAATGGGGAAAGGAAACACTGGCAAAGACACTTCTGGAGAGTTTGAGATGGTAATTGCCCAGTTGGAGAGGGCGTTGGGATACATAGAGTTAGATCCCAACATAGTGGAGCAGCTGAAGTATCCTATGAGAGAAGTATGGGTATCCATCCCAGTCAAAATGGATGACGGGACTGTGAAGGTATTTAGAGGGTATAGGGTTCAGCACAACAACGCTAGGGGACCCACAAAGGGAGGAATAAGATTTCACCCCAGCGTGAATGTGGATGAAGTTAGGGCACTAGCTGCGTGGATGACATGGAAGAATGCAGTAGTTAACATTCCATATGGGGGAGCAAAAGGTGGGGTGACTGTTAATCCAAAGGAGCTGGGGTCTAGAGAATTAGAGGAGTTATCTAGAGGGTATATCCGGGGGATATACGAGTTTGTAGGTCCTGACACTGATATCCCTGCTCCAGATGTTTATACAAATCCCCAGATAATGGCATGGATGATGGATGAATATTCAAAGATATCTAGAAAATATTCCCCAGCAATGATAACTGGAAAGCCAGTAGAAATAGGAGGATCAGAAGGTAGGCTCACAGCCACATCAAGGGGAGCGTTTTTCATAATTGAGGAATTGATTAGGCAGCATAGCATTTCCAATCCCAGAATAGCCATACAAGGATTTGGTAATGCAGGTTATTACCTAGCTTTGTTCTTGCATGAAGCAGGGTACAAGGTTGTTGGAGTATCTGATTCAAAGGGTAGCATATATAATCCTGATGGACTGGACCCAATAGCGGTTTTAGAGCATAAGAAAGCTAGTGGAAGTGTTTTTGGATTTGAAGGTGCAACAAGCAACAGGGATCCAAAGGCTGTTTTGCTATCAGAAGCAGATATAATAGCACCAGCCGCCATAGAGAACCAAATAACCAAAGAAAATGCTGATAAGATAGAGGCTAGGTATATAGTTGAGCTAGCCAATGGCCCCACCACTCCAGAGGCAGATGAGATTTTAAGAGAGAAAGGTGTAGTTGTAGTTCCAGACATACTAGCAAATGCTGGAGGAGTGACTGTTAGCTATTTTGAATGGGTTCAGAACAGAACTGGCCAGTATTGGAAGGAGGATTATGTATTCTCCCAGTTGGAAGAAAAGATGATAAACGCATACAAGGATGTTTTGGAAATAGCAAACTCAAAGAAGGTTGATCTCAGAACTGCTGCGTATATATTAGCAGTTGGTAGGGTAGCAAAGGCTATGGAGCTTAGGGGTTGGATATAGTTGTATACAATACCTCTATGGAACAAGCCTAAACTGGTCCCTGGGGAATAAGACAACCTCTCTTATGTTGGTTATTCCCAATGACTTTGCTATAAATCTGTCTACTCCGAGTCCTATTCCTCCATGAGGAGGCATTCCATATTTGAATGCCTTTAAGTAGAATTCAAAGTTCTTTGGATTTAAACCCTTCTTTTTCATCCTCTCCACTACCTTTTCATACCTGTGCTCTCTCTGTCCACCACTTGCCAGCTCCTCACCATAGTAATCTAGGTCAAATGCAAAAGAGTAGCCCGGGCTGTTTTCGTTTTCCATTATGTAGAAAGGTTTTTCCTCCTCTGGATATTCAACTATGAAATAGGCCGAATAACCCTTTTCTGCCATGATCTTTCCTAGAACTCTTTCGTCCTCTGTTCCAAGGTCATTGCCAATTTTTCTCCCTTCATCCTCAAGCATTGACTTGACATCATCAAATTTTAGTCTTGGGAATGGAGTTTTCGGTAAGGTTATCTCCTTGTCAAGCATTTCCAGCCATGGTTTACCCTCAGATTTTACGAATTTTAGTGTGTCCACTACGATGCTTTCCAATGTCCTGGCTACGTCTTCGTAACTGGATATATATGCCATTTCATAGTCAAAGCTAGTGAATTCTGCTAAATGCCTAGATGTATCGCTTGGTTCAGCTCTGAATGCTGGGCCTATTTCAAACACTCTGTCTAGCGTGGATGCCATTAACATTTGCTTATACAGCTGAGGACTTTGGGTCAGGAATGCCCATTGGTCAAAATACTGGACAGGGAACAGACTAGCTCCTCCCTCTGCTCCGGCTGCAGCTATTTTTGGAGTCTGCACCTCTACGAAATCATTTTCATACATTGCCTTTCTAATCCCTTTAATAAATAGGTTTCTAAGCATGAATACTGCCCTGACTTTGTCAATTCTTAGGTCCATGAATCTATTGTCTAGCCTAGTATCCATTTCAGACTCTATTTTTCCAGACACATCCATTGGCAATGGGGCCTTTGCCTTATTTAATACCTTTATGTTGTCAGGAACAATCTCAAATCCAAGCTTTGATTTATCTGATTTTTGTACTGTTCCTTCTACTGCAATTACAGACTCTTTCGGTAGTTTAAGTAGCTCCGCAAGATCGGGTCTTTCCCTCTTTTTTACAACTATCTGAGCGTATCCTGTTTTGTCTCTGATTATGATAAATCCTATTCCCCCTAGATCCCTTGTCTCATAAATCCATCCAGCGATCTTTACTTTTTCTCCTATTGCATTCTTTGCCTCTACTGCATAATGCGTTCTTTCCATTTTTACTCCTCCTTTACCACTATTTCCTTTTTCGTTAGTCTCCTAAGGGCAAGTTCCAGTTCGTCTATAGGTATCCTCAGTTTTTCAATTGACCCTTTTGGTAATACTAGTTTAAAATAAGTTCCGTTCGGGCTAAATACTTTGCTAATATATTTCGGCTTTATTGGATAGAATAGATCCCTTATTATCGTCTCTTCATCTGAGACATTAATTAACCTAATCCTTTTTCCTATTTCTGATTTTATGTGTTTGATTATCCTACCTTGCTTACCTATTAGCTTAGAAGGATCTGATTTTAGCAGAACAAAAACAGTTTCTTTACCTTCAATAGATCCAACGAAGTTTATCTCTCCAATCCCTTCTTTTTCTTCTATTCTTGAGAGTATTGAAACTAGTTTTATATCTAATTCTGACGGATTCTTTGATTTGCATTCTTCACATAACTCTCCTGACCTTGCACATCTCACATGAATTGGAGCTTTCATCAATCAGAATAAAGAATAGCTATGATAAAAAGATTAGGGATTAATATTGTCGTAACAAATTAACAAAATTAAAAGAGAATTAGTGGGTTTTTCGGGTTTTCACTTTTCAAGCACGATCTCTATGGCTGATACCTTGGTTGGTCCTTGTTCTCCTTCTTGAATTTCCTCTGTTGATATCTTTATGTCCTTTATCTTTACATCGTTCATGAACCTGTTCCTGACGATCTCTGCAACGTCCACAGCCCTGCTAATTGCCTTTCCTCTTGCTCTAACACTAACTTCCTTTGCTCCATTGTTAAACTGGGTTATCACAGCTAGTACATAGCTCATTACACCTTTTTTGCCAACGTACACTACGTTCTCATCTGCCATTCTTGTCACCTCTGTTCATTTGGTAGATTTTTGTAAACGAGTATTTAAATAACTTACATTCATTGCTGATATATTTAGGGCACAAAGACGGCTGCTGCTAAAACAGTTGTCCATAATCCATTTTTGTTTCCTCTGGCACTTTGACAGATATGCCTTGTTTTGAAGACTTTTCCACTAGCTTTGTATATCTTCTTTCTCTCGTCCCATGCCTTGTCTGGATCCAGGTCTATTCCAAGCGTTGTGGCAAGCATTGTGGCAGCTAGGTCCTCTGCAAGGTCCCCTGATACCTTTGCTGTCTCTCCAAACGCATGATGTTCAGATATGTAACCGTATTTATTCCTTTCCGCCGGCAATGCTAGTCCAACAGCGGCAGATATCATTCTGTTTGGTTCGTTCGTTTCTGCTTTTGCCATAACACAATAAACGATTTCGCCCGAGTTTAGCATCTTTAACCCTTTCTCCTTTGGAATAACCTTACATCCAGGTGGAAATATGGATGATACATTTACAAGGTTAAATCTGGCAATTCCCGCCTTTCTCAATGCCATTTCAAATGAGGCTAATTTGTGCTTGTGGACACCCACACCCTTTGTGAAGAACATGTATCTAGGTATCATATTGATCTCCTCTGGTTGCTTATTCTGTTCTAAATTATGCTGTTCTAGATTATGTGCAGAAACATTTAAATCATTTTGATTAGTAAGAATGAATATGCCTAACATGAAATTCTCTGAGCTAGTTAGTTATTTTGAACGATTAGAGAGCACGAGTTCTAGATTAGAGCTCACAGATATTGTAAGGGAATTAATAGTAAATGCTCCTGAGAAGGATTTGTCACACGCATTATTATTCGTTCAAGGAGCTGTCTTCCCTCCTTGGGATGAAAGAGAGGTTGGTGTAGCTGAAAAGATGATGATAAAATGCATATCTATAGCCAGTGGATATTCTGAAAAAGAGATAGAAAAGAAAATAGCTGAGCTGGGGGACACTGGCCTAGCCGCAGAATTCTTTTTCAAAAGGAAAGCTCAAATGACTCTTTGGAAAAAAGAGCTTACTGTTGCTGAGGTTTCTTCTACTCTAGAAAAGATAGCTGGGCTTGAGGGAGAAAAAAGTCAGGACAGAAAGATTAAGCATGTGGTTGAACTGCTAAACTCTTGTTCTCCAAATGAGGTGAAGTACTTAGTTAGGTTGATCTTGGGAGAGATGAGATTAGGAGTTGGGGAGGGAATAGTTAGAGATGCGATTGCGAAGGCATTTTCTGTTGATTCTAGCTTAGTGGAGAGAGCGTATGCAATTCTAAATGATTTCGGGGAAGTTATAGCAGTGGCTAAGAAGGGAAATAAGCAGTTAGCTAAAGTAATGCCAATGCTTGGTAGACCGATAAGGCCTATGCTAGCATTGGCTTTGCATGGCATTGACGAGATATTCAGTGATTTTAAACCGGCTCAGATAGAGTACAAATATGACGGGATGAGATCTCAGTTCCATATCTTTAAGGATAGAAAGAAGACAATGCTTTTCACAAGAAGATTAGAGAATGTCACAAAGCAGTTCCCAGATATAGTCAGCTTGGTGAATGATTCTTTATCAGACGACGTTGAGGAGTGTATAATAGAGGGAGAGACCATAGCCATAGACAACAATGGGAAACCGTTACCTTTCCAAGTATTATCCAGAAGGATAAAAAGGAAATACGATATTGATGAGATAATAAAAAAGATTCCTGCTCAGTTGCATTTGTTTGACATAATGTACCTAAATGGAGAATCATGGCTAGACAAGCCTCTTTCAGAGAGAAGAAAGAAGTTGGAGGAGATAATAAAGCCCATTCCTGGGAGGCTAGAGCTAGCTAGGAAGCTTGTAACGGAAGATGTAAAAGAAGCTGATGAATTTTATAAATCAGCTTTAAACGCTGGGCATGAGGGAATAATGATAAAGAATCCTAAAGCTGAATATAACCCGGGAGCCAGGGTCGTTGGATATATGTATAAACTCAAACCAATATCAGAGACATTAGATCTGGTTATTGTTGGAGCGGAATGGGGAGAAGGAAGGAGGGCGAATTGGTTAGGGTCTTTCCTATTGGCATGCAGAGATCCTGACACTGGTGAGTTTTTGACAGTTGGAAAAATGGCCACTGGGCTGACGGACAAGCAGTTGCAGGAACTAACAGACGTCCTCAAGCAAGATATTCTAGAGCAAGAAGGGAAAGAGGTTAAGCTTAAGCCAAGGGTTGTTGTAGAAGTTGGATACCAGGAGATACAGCGCAGTCCGAAGTATGAATCAGGATTTGCACTTAGGTTTCCAAGGCTTATACGGGTTAGAGAGGACAAACTCCCAGATGAAGCCGATGACCTAGATAGAGTGGCAAGGATATATGAATCTCAGAAAAAAGGCGGGGTTAAGGTTTAATCCTTTACAGCTTTCCTGCAACCCATAGGACGATGTTCCTGAACAATGCCTCTTGCTTCAGCTCTAGCGGGTTGTAGGCTAGATAGACTATTCTACCAGAAACACCGCTTTGGTATGCAATTATCGCTGGGACAGAATGAGGCTTGTTATTAGAGTCTCTCCATTCTAGGTAAGCAATTCTCTGGTTTGCAAGGTCTTGCACCTTTGTCAAGCCATGGAATTCTGGAGTTACATCCATTTCCACTGGTGCATTTACACCCATTCTTGCTATTACTGGATGATCCCATAAAACAGGAACAAATGTTATCTTATTGCCTATTTCTGCAGGTGTTATCTTTATCGCGTTAACATTGCATTCTACAGCGTCTCCACAATCTGGGGCAAATGTGATAATTCCTGCCATGTCGTCTACTCCCCATGAGAATGTGTATGGGGATATTGTTCCGTCAGAGGTCATGTCGTGGAGTCCAGCCGCCCCCACTATCATTAGATTTCCACCAGAGTTTACGTATCTAGCAATCTCTTTTCTAGCTTCATAGGTCAGGGCAGTATTATCTCCATAAAGGACAACTAGGTCGTATTTGTTTGAAGTTATGTAACCTTCCTTTATGTGTTGGAGAACATTATCGTCTATTACTGCTACTACTCCTGGAACCTTTGACCTTAGTTCTGTTGCAAATTGCTTGGCTGCATCGTAGTCATCTGGGTTTGTTATTATTAGTGTCCTTATTATTCCCTCAGGGCCTACCACTAAAGGACCAATAACAGGTATCCAGTATAGATTGAATACCTTCACAGCCAAGAGACCGCCTATTATAACTACAAGGATTAGGGGGATCGCCCAATCTCCGTATTTCTCGCTGAATCCCTCAAACATACAATCACTCCGTGTATCCTTCCACTCCCATTACGTATGCCACGGTGTTTATTATTACTCTCTGCTTAATGTCCGAATCAATGTTTTCTGTAGCCGGATTAATGCTTATGTAAAATACCTTTCCTCCTGTTGACTGTGAGTTCTCAGTGACGAATGGATATATGTTTCCAACCTTTCCAGCTTCCACTTGACTTGGTGATTCCCATCCTCCAATGTACATTATTTGGGAATACAACGGGGAAACGTTTGCTATGTTCACACTTTCATTTCCTGAGGTTAGCTCTGTCTTTGGAGCAAACTTCTCAGCGAGTGGGTTGTTTATATCTTGGGGATAGATTGTAGCGCCGTAGACAGGTGTTATGACACCAACGCATTCTCCATCTGCACTGCATTGTACAGGGACCAGGCTTGCTAGTTCTCCCCATCTGTGATTATCGTTTATACCTCCTAGGCTGGCTATGTACAGCTTTCCACCATTGTTCACCCAGTCTCTTAGGACCAGCTGGACACTAGGTGGAACATGTGTACTAGTCAATATAATTAGATCATATCCTTTCTTGTCCAGAGCATCTGCAGATATTATTTCGCTTTCTGTCTGGGATCCTATAAGGCCTTCAACGTTTAGTGTGTTCCCGAATACTCTCCTTGCCATGTCGCTTGACAACATGCTTTGCCAGATACTAACTTCGTTCATGTCGTCTGTTATAACTAGTACGTTAATTGTCTTGCCCTGGAAGAAGTCTCCTATGACTGGTATCCCTGATAACCAGCTAGGATTCAGGGCTATTATACCAATAATCAATAAAAGCAGTATTAACACAGGGATTGCAGCTTCAAACTTTTGTTCAAATGTCTCTTCATCCATTTTGATCCCCCTAACCTTTTTCTGTAGGAATTAAGGCGTTGTTCATTTTTAAATATTTCCTCATTTTATCTATGTAGAAGTTGTTTTTAAAGGGCTTTTCCTTGCGTAACGCTTTTTAGTAATGTCTTTTATATGAGTTATGATTAATCTTCTGGGTGTGAAGGATGAACTGGGACCTGGATTTTTGTATCTCCCTTGATTCTCCAATCATGAATGCATCTGGTGTAATGGATACTAGCTGGGATGAATTGAAGCAATTGGCAGTATCAAACACAGGCGCAGTAGTGATGAAGACATGCACACTTGAGCCAAGGGAAGGCAATCCAAAACCTAGATATGGAAGGTTTGCTTGTGGGTCTATACAGGCAATGGGCTTGCCTAACCTTGGATATAAATCATATTTGGAGTTTGCAGAAAAACTGAAAAAATTAGGAAAGCCAGTGGTAGCTAGTGTCTTTGGCTTCAACACAAAAGAGTACGAATTTCTTGTATCAAGATTCCAGGATAGCTCTGTGGATGCTATAGAAGTAAACTTATCATGTCCAAACGCAGACGTAGGCATACCTGCCTATAATCTTGAGCTAATGGATGAAATTCTAGGTGCGATATCTGACCTTGGAGAAAAGCCAATTGGACTAAAGCTCCCACCGTATTTGACGTTGAATGATGTAGATAGGATGGCTAGAGTGATTGAAAGGCATTCTGTTTCGTACTTAACTCTCATAAACTCCTATCCAACAGGGTTAGTAATAGGCGATGATGAAAGACCAATAATAGTCCCTAGAAACGGATTTGGAGGTTTGAGTGGTGATTGCATAAAACCCATAGCCTTGGCAAACGTTGCAATGTTCAGGAAAAAGCTTCGTGACGTGTATATAATTGGAGTTGGAGGTATATCATCCGGAAAAGATGTGCTAGATTTCTTTTTGGTTGGGGCAGACGCTGTCCAAATAGGCACTGCTCTAAAGGATGAGGGAATATCTGCTTTGCAGCGCATAGAAAAAGAGTTTTTAACTGTGCTAGGTGACAGGCGGGTTTCTGATATAAAGGGGAAAGCACTAAATATGAAGTATGGCCAGAGGATCTAAGAAGAAAAAGAGACAGGTGAAATCACCTATTCCAGGGACTCCACCACTTAGTGTTAGGAAGTATACTAGAGTAATCAGGAGGCCTGTGGACAGATTTGGCAATATGTACACTATACAAGTTAGGTACAAGGAAGGAGATATGGAAGAAGTAACAGACCATGAAGTATTCAATCCGTTTTACTCTCTCTTACTTGAACGGCATGGGGTCTCTGAAATAAAGAGAAAGTTCAACAGTAGAGACATAGACAAAATGAGTGAAGAGGAAATAGACAAGCACTACGAGGAATTTGAGAAAAGGATGGAAAAGGCAGACAAGCATTTCCTAAAGATATTAAATGACATTGAGAAGATGCTAGTAGAAAAGTATGGGAATGCATTTGATGACTGTTATCATCCAGAAGATGTGACTGCTGTGACCACCGAGATGATGGAAGCAGTACCATGGGATGCAAGTTATATCCTTTCGGAGGTATTTAATAAGCATAAAGAAAAGATGAAAGAGGCTGATTTGGTCTTATACAGGAGTTTGCAGCCATATGTGGAGTCTAGAATAAGATGGATTTTATCTAAGCTTTCCATAGCGAGAAGGATACAGTTGAGGAAGATGTTGGGTTTGGAAGAGTAGTCATTCAATCCAATTATCTATTGGTCCTTTCTTTTGTTTTCTCATGAACCTGTCTATCGGCCCCTCTGGCTTGTATCTATGCATGACAATTCTTTGTTCTTTTCCTGCAAACGTTTCAGATTCATTCCCACTCTCAATATGCTCAATCAACTTGTAAACCTCTGTATCCATTATTATCGGTACATTGACCCCTGTCTTCTCTCTTATTCTTTCAACTGTTTTCCATTCTTTCTCTGTTAATGGTCTATTGACTATTAGAAAATAGCCTAACTGTCCACCCTCCATCCATTTCTCCGCTTTGAGCCTGTAAAACGGATTACCCACCGCCTTGATTGGTGGAGTCCTTGTGTCTGCTGTTCCTAGTATGTACGGGTGGTTTTTTACTAGCCTGGCTACTTCTACTGCTTGTTTGTAATATCTCCTTATAGCATTTAAATTCTCCTTCTCTGCTGGTGGTAAATTCTTGAACTCAAAGAGATAATGTTTGTTATTCTTGAATCCCCAAAAGTCTATTTCAATCGTTCTTCTCCCCTTTCCTTCCTTTTTTCTATGGACGCTATATACTTTGTCAATTGATTCTCCTGCTTTCTTTAGAGCGCTCACTATCCCAGTGGTTAGAGGGATCTTTATGTTGTGTCCTATTACTTCTCTTTCCTTGAATGCACGGGTTGCCTTTAGGCTTTGGAATAACTCATTCTCTCTTGGCTCTGTCCATTTTCCCTTTCTTCTTTTATCTAGCATTTTCAAAAATTTTTCCCTTGGAACCCCTCTCCTTTTTTGCAATGCCATTAGTATTCCTCTCCAGTGATCTTGTCAATTACCCATGCTATACCTATTCCTAATACGAAGCCTATTAATGTTCCGGTTATTAGTACTTCCCATTCGTACAAACCTAAAGGAACAACTTTGAAGTAGCTTCCAATTGGCGTATATATTAGGGCTATTTGCAGCAAGAGACTAGCTATCAATGAAGCGACTAAAAACTTATTTGCCATCCAATCTTTTAGACTGGAAAGCTTTTCGTTAAACCTTATCACAGCAATTCTTACGAACTCATAAAGGATAAATGCTGTGAACAAGACAGTTCTAGCCCTTGCTTCTCCTAATGGCAAGACTACGAGGAACGATCCGAGTATAACAAGGGATTTCTCTAAACCAATGCTCCCAATGAGCATGGCAAGTCTCTTGTTTATTATTCCTTCCCCCTTTTTTCTTGGTTTTCTTTTCATTACGTCGGGTCTTGGCGGATCTACAGCTAGAGCCAGGGCAGGTAATCCATCTGTAATCAGGTTTATCCATAATATTTGGGCGGGATACAATGATATGAATGGAAGCCATGCCGTAGCAGATAAGACAACTAGAACCTCTGCCACATTACAGGTCAGTAGATAATCAACGAATTTTCTTATGTTGTCAAATATCCTCCTTCCTTCCTTTACGGCATTCCTTATGGTTGCAAAATTATCGTCCAGCAGTATTATGTCGCTTGCTTCTTTTGCTACCTCTGTCCCTTTCTTTCCCATTGCGATTCCCACATCAGCTTTCTTTAATGCAAGGGAATCATTTACTCCGTCTCCAGTCATTGCCACTACATGTCCTGATTTCTGAAGTATCTCAAGGATCCTAGTTTTGTGGAATGGATTTGTCCTTGCGAACACGTTTACACTCGCTAACGCTTTTTCTAGTTCATCGTCTGTCATAGCATCTAATTCTTTACCTACCACTACTCCATCAGTTTCTATTCCTACTTTGTCTGCAATGGCTAGGGCAGTCTTTGGATTGTCACCGGTTATCATTATCACTCGTATACCAGCAGAGTAACAGTCTTGTATAGCTCTTCTTACCTCTGGCCTAGGTGGATCAGATAGAATAACTAGGCCAATGAAAATCAGCTCTTTGTCAAGCTTTCCTTTCCCTTTTTTATAAGCTAGAGCTAGGACCCTGTTTCCCTTGAAGGCATACTTTCCGTTTTCTTCCAGTATCCCTTCTTTGATCTTCTTAGTCATTTTAACAATTTTCCCATTAACTATCGCTTTAGTGCATTTTTCTACTATTACTTCTGGAGCTCCCTTCGCAAATACAAACATTTCCTTGTTTATCCTGTAAGCTACTGCCATCATTTTTCTCTCAGAGTTAAATGGAATCTCATCCACTCTTTTTCCATTTTCTTTCACCTTATCCAAGGAGAATTCTTTTAGTGCTATGTCTGTTTCGTCTCCCACCCATCTTTCCTCGTTTTCTTTCACAATTATCTTTGCATCATTGCAGAAATAGCAAGCTTTCACGGCTAGCTCTTTGGCTACTTCGGATTTTCCTATGAACCATAAATCAGATACTTTCATTTCCCCTAGAGTTAAGGTCCCTGTTTTATCTGTGCATATAACATCCACAGATCCTATAGACTCTGTTACAGCTAGTCTTCTTACAAGTGCATTCTGGCTGGCCATATCTCTAGCCCCAAGGGACAATGCGATGGTGATTATTGCTGGAAGGTCTTCTGGTATTGCAGCTACAGCTAAGGACACCGCTATGAGGAATGCTTCTATCAATCCAAACTTGTTTAGACCTATTGCGAAAGTTATTATGATTATAATTATAGTCATAATAACAATCTTTTTTGTGAAACTTCGCATCTTTGCTTCAAATGGTGTCTCCTCCTCTTCCATCTCTTCCATTCTTGCAGCTAGCTTCCCCATTTCCGTGTTCATGCCAGTTGCGTATACTTTGGCTATCGCGTTTCCAGAATAAACAGGGCAACCAGAAAATATCTTGTCGCCTTTTTTCCTCTTTACCGATCTAGACTCTCCGGTTAGCATAGATTCATCTAGTTCCAATTTCCCTTGCACGATAATAGCGTCCGCTGGGACTATATCTCCCCCTGACAAGACGATTATATCTCCCGGTACAATCAGACTAGAGTCTATTTCTTTTTCTTTCCCATCTCTTATGACCTTTGCAGTTGGGGCAGCCATCCTTTTTAGCGCTTCTATAGTTCTCTCAGCTTTGTAGTCTTGTATGAATCCAGCTATGGCAGCTGCAAATACTATGACTAAAATTAGAATACTATCAATGAATGCCTCTCCTTTCATTGAATTTACTAGCATTGAGATTACCGCGGCCGCGACAAGTAGTATTATTATGGGAGATTTGAATTGAGAAATAA
Organism: Microcaldota archaeon; assembly: GCA_964652335.1. Lineage (GTDB taxonomy): Archaea > B1Sed10-29 > B1Sed10-29 > WALL01 > WAMD01 > WAMD01. Next base: position 3,570 of record CAZZDL010000005.1, on the reverse strand, counting down.
GCATTTCTAATGGAGAAATTTTTTTCTTTCTTTCAATCTTGTTTTCCCCATATATGTTAAACCGTTTCTTAGCTTCCTGTTCAGATAACCCGTTTATCTGCATTAGAAGAGATAATGATTAGCTAATTTATTTAGGTTTTCTTTTTCTGATTTTGTGCTTGGCTATTAGGGAGGGAAGCTTTTGGAGATATTCTTCCCTGCTTTTCACTTTTGCCACTTCTTTTATGAATCTTTCTGGATCTACTTCTACTAATTTTCCATTGTGGTTGACGAGTATCCTTATTGCACTCTTACCATCTGAAAATCCGACGTACCTGGCATGCCCGCTAGCCTCTATTTCCCCACCATATATGACTATTGATCCATGATCAGTCATTTTCTTGATATTTTCCATAGCCCTCTTTAAACCTTCCTTGTGTAGGAACTTGGAAACATCCTTGAATATTACTATGTCAAACTTTTCAGGTAGTACATCAGTTACTATATTGAATGGTTTTATTTCTCTATAATCTGGTATCTTATCCTTTTGCCAAGGATGCTGAGTTATTTTTATGTTCTCCGCAAGGTTTGTTCTTACTAGCGATTTTATTGGATTTTTCACTTCTTCAAGCAGTGATTTGGTGTATACTCCAGTCGCAGTTCCGATGTCAAGTATCCTCATGTTTTCAAATGCAGCACTGTTTAACAAGTGCTCCAAGTACGGGTTGTCATGTGTGTATTCAGTTGCCCCTGTTGTATGAAGTAATGCTTTTTCTAAATGTTTTCTGGCTTCTTCATCCTCAAACATCCATTTAACTGCATCATGGAAGTCTTCATATTTTAAAGATTTGAACCTCTCAGGAACAATCTCCTCAGGCAATTGTCTTATCAAAATTGGGACAGCAGTTATTGGTGGTTCCATCCCCATTTCCAACCTTTTTTGTAATATTGATTTCAGGAACTCAACATGGGCCTTGTTATCGGCTATTGCTTTCATGTCTGTTTTTAGGATCCTTTTGAGGATTTCTTCCACGTCCCATACATCTGACTCATCCATGATACTAATTTTAGAACTATAATTGATAAAGGTTACTGACGTGTAACTATTTCAAGTTTATATCTATTTTGTATTTTGATGGGCGATTGATGGATATTATTTCCGTTTTTTCCTACTTATTCTAAGTGGCGGCAATTCTCTCTTCTTTGTTATGTTAAGTCTTATCCCATATCTCCTGAATACGTCTGCTACTAAGTCGTCAAAGAATTCGTTGTATGGATATGTTGTCCAAAGATCTATGTCAGTCATGGGAGTTCGTAGGGCTGGCCTTGCAACAGAACCTGCAAACCCCATACACTTCCTTATTTCTGGTGCTTCCTCCTTTATTCGTTTCATCACGTGTGCAACGGCTTGAGATAGTTTTTCTTCTAATTCTTTTTGTTCTTTCTCAAGTTTCTCGTACCTATCTTCTATTGCTCCCTCTGCACTTGGATGAGCTACTATTCTCTGATTTGGCTTTTCACCCAGTAGTCTGTTTGGTTTTCTTAAATATTTCTGCACTAGTTCTTTATTTTTCACCAGCTTCCAAAGAGCCGGGGTAAATATGTGATTGTACCAATGCTTGAATTTGTACATCTCATCTATAATGTTTGGGTCTCTGTATTTTTCCAGTATGTAGTTGTACAAACTAGGTTGCTCTGCCTTTTCTATTGGGAAAAGTAATGCGAGTTTTAGAATTTCATCTTCTTCCCTCATTTTTTTAATCTTATTCATTTTTTTGTATGTCTCAATTGCGAGCTCGTATGAGACATACCCTCTTTTTGTTTCTTCTGTTAGTCGTTTTATTACTTCTTCAGTTTTCCTTATTTCTTCCATCTTAGCCTTTACCTTATCTGCCATTTCTCCTTCTGGTTTCAGGCCTTTTAGATAGATTCTTTTTGCAAGTTCTGTTATGATTCCATCTTCTTTTTCTAATGGAACCCAATTGGTTCCAGCTATTTTTTCTATTATTGCCTTGCTATCATCTATCTTTACCCTTGCGTATCCAGAGGCTCCTTTTCCAAAAGGGCCTTGATACATTTGAACAAGTATGAATCTGTTCCCTTTTAGTTTCTTAGCTTCTTTTTTCAAGTCTTCCACAAAAGATACATTAATCTTTGGAGGTGGTGATCCTTTCTGTATTATTCTGTACTTGACCTGTGGTTTTATTCTTTCTTTTTCTTCCATGCTTTTTCTCCTCCCTGGCAGCATTCATTATTTCTTCTTTTTCTATTGCCTTTACTAGCTCTTTGATGTATGCATCTTCAACCTTTTTTTGGATGTCTCTAGATTCTCCATAACTTACCCTTCCGAGGTCAACCTTCTTTAGAGCTTGTGGAGGCACATCAATTGGTTTTAATCCCTTTTTCGTTTTTTCAAATATCATATACGAGCCTTTGAGTTCAGGGTCTTCTACTAGCACGACATTTTTCCCATTTTTCTTGTGATGTTCTATTAGCTTTTCTAGGTCTATTAATAAAACAGACATTTTAGGTTTGTTTTCGATTTCTCCTTGTTTCATTAGTTTGGAGTACGCTGTTAGCCAAGCAATTTGAGATTCTTCTGTTCCCACTTTTTCCAAAACCTTTTTGGCCTTCAAAGCCCCCATTACGCTTTCATATGTTGAGGCCATTGCAGAAACGTCTTTTGTTATATTCTTTACTCCTTTGTCTTTTTGTTCTCTTATTTTAGACCTATCTTTGACGAACTCTTTGTACCCTTTTTCAAATCTTTTCTTGGCTTTTTTGTCAAGGAAGTTCTCAGCTATTCCTGGTGAAGCTAGAATGAAAATGGTTTTAGGTGTTTTAACGCTCAAATACGGAAATTCTCTTGGTTTGAGCCCTTCTTTCATTGCTAGATCTGCATGCTCAGTCTTCATTATTCTAAATGCTATGTTTGGGGGAGTTATGCTCTTGACTTTTAGCTCTTCCAGTACTTTGTCTCTTTTTCCTTTTGGAAGGCGGATTAATGCATCCACAATCTCGTCTTCATATCCCAATTCTTTGAATTTTTCCCTTAGCTTCCTCTCTCTTCTTATCCTGTTTTCCGCTTTTTTCTTTTCTATTTCTTCTTTCAATGTGCCTGGCTCTGTCAGTATTTGCTTTATTCTTTTTATTCTGTTTTTTAGCTCAAATTCAATCCTTTCTCGTAACGGAAGAGCATAGTACTCCTTAGCTGCCATTAGTGCAAATTCTCTATGAATTGGTATCCCTTTAGCAAAGAAATCAGCTTGCACTTTATCTGCTCTTCTTTCAACCTTTCGTGGCTTTGCCATAGATAAATAAAGTAACAAGACAAATAAATAGCTGGTCTTATTGTAACTTTCTCGTTTTTACTATCCAACCAGCCTAATTATCTCTTTAAGTGATTTGAGGGTATGCTACTGGCCGAAGGACAGTGCGGTTGACCTTGCGTCAACCTCGCTCCGGCGTAGGTCTACCTTGCGTAGTCCGCAGGGGTAGAGGGGGTGCAACCCCTCTAATGCGCCAGCCGGGATTTGAACCCGGGTCACAGCCTTGGGAGGGCTGGGTCCTACCAGGCTAGACTACTGGCGC
>CAZZDL010000004.1:0-34759 GCA_964652335.1 Microcaldota archaeon | reverse complement strand
TGATAAGGGCGGGGAAGGCGCCCTATTCCCCAGGTACGGATGGGTTGATAAGGGCGGGGAAGGCGCCCTTATTGCCAGAACACCGCTTAGAAGGAGGAATCTAAATGGCTAGTGCGTATAAGTACATACAGGAATCTTTTCAGAAAGCATATGCTAATAGAACCCAAGAGTTAAAGGAAAGACTAATATCCTGGAGGAAGGAACCAGTAGTGGTTAGACTTGATAAGCCCACAAACATAGCTAGAGCTAGATCTCTTGGCTGGAAGGCCAAACAGGGATTTGTAGTCGCTAGAGTTAGGGTAAGAAGAAGTTCTGGAAAACATGAGAGACCAAACAAGGGTAGAAGGCCAAGCAGGATGGGCGCTCTCAAGAAGAAGAGGAAGAAGAGTATACAGTGGATAGCTGAAGAGAGAGTTGCAAGAAAATTCCCAAACCTTGAGGTTCTGAACTCATATTACGTAGCAGAGGATGGCCAGCATTACTGGTACGAGGTTATAATGGTTGATCCAAATCATCCAGCAATAAAGAATGACAAGGATGTAAATTGGGTATTGGGTGTCAAGGGCAGAGTGTTCAGGGGATTGACATCTGCTGGAAAAAAAGCTAGAGGGTTGAGAAACAAAGGAAAGGGAGCCGAAAAGATTAGGCCAAGTATTAGAGCCAACAAGAGGAAGGGCAAATGATAAAGGCTATAAAGATAGAAACCTTTTGCCACCCAACAGAGTCATTGGAGCTAGTGAAGAAGGCATTTATGACTATTAGTCCGAGGGATCCAGATATTAAAAAGGGTACAACGCATTTTGGATTACCTATCCTAACACTGGAAGCTAAACTAACGAAATCAAAAGAGATCAAAACTTTCCTAGAAAGGATGAAGGATCTACCAGCCACAGACAAGAAAAAGCTTTTAGCTGAGGCAGAGGAAAGACTTGAGAATGGAGAGTTTCATTTCAGCTTGGATAAGTTTAAAGCACTGGAAGGAAAGGTTGCCCTTGCAGATAGAGAGCCAATTAGGATTACTATAAAACTAGTTACATACCCACATAACAGGGAAGCAATATTAGCTGAGGTTACATCTTTGTTAAATGAGCTTTGAGGGAACGCAATGAAATATTATGACATCCTTGCAGTTGGAGAGGCTAGGCAGACGGTTAAAGAATTTGGATTTAGTAAGTTTGACAAGGATGTAGTGGTTCTTTCTCCAGAGGAAACAGACTCTGCATATAGGAGGGACGAGCTAGTATTCGTTACTGCTTCAAATAGTCTAGATAAAAACAAAAAAATAGTTAGATTGCCGATAGATGGAATAGTTGACCCATTTTTCCCAAGGGCCAGTCCATTTGATAAGGCAATGCTGACAGTTGCAAGGGATAACGATCTTGTCATAGTAATAACACTTAGCAAGTTCTTGTCAACTAGAGGCATAGACAGAGCAAGGCTGATCGTAAAGGCAAGAAGGTTAATTGCCTTGGCTCATAAAGAGCGTGTGCCTATAGTTATATCTAGCAAGGCCGAACACCCATTTGAGCTTAGAACACCTTTCCAGCTAGTGAACCTAGGGATTGAGCTAGGAATGACTGCTGAAAAGGCCAGATGGGCCATATCAAAAGTCCCAGAGGCATTAAGGAGGAAGAAGTAAATGGGATTCCCGCCTGTGCTGAGGGAAAGAAGGAGATACATTGCCTTTGAACTGATGAGTAAGGCAAGATTCACAGGGAATCAGATAGTCCAATCCATAAAACAGGAAGTACTAGAATTTTTAGGTGAGGTCGGATACGCAGATGCAGATTTTGAGATTGTTTTTTATGATCCAGATTCTAAACTTGGGATAGCCAGAACGACAGACAAAATGGAGGGGAGAGTGGTAACTGCGATTACTCTTTTGCCGGCTATTTTAGGGAAAAAAGCAGGGATAAAAGTCCTTGGAGTATCTGGAACAATTAATAAAGCTAAAACAAAGTTTTTAAGCAAAAACCTTTTAAATAGAGAGAAACAAATAATAGAGAGGTGATGGAATGTATCCTGCTTCTTCAGCATATGATAGAGCAATAACTGTTTTCAGCCCTGACGGAAGGTTGTTTCAAGTAGAGTATGCCAGGGAAGCTGTGAAAAGGGGAGCTACTGCTGTAGGTTTGGTCTTTAAAGGAGGGGGAATACTAGCTACGGACAAGCTGATAAAATCAAAGCTTGTGAACCCAAAATCAATAGAGAAGATATTCAAGATTGATGATCATGTTGGCGCTGCAGTTTCGGGTCTGGTTGCAGACGCAAGAAGGCTGATTCAGCATGCTAGAATAGAAGCTCAAAAGGAGAGAGTTATATACGAAGAGCCAATACCTGTGGAATCTTTAACAAAGGAAATATGTGATTTAAAGCAGGTGTATACACAGTATGGTGGAGCTAGGCCGTTTGGCGTTGCGATGCTTATTTTAGGCATTGATGATACAGGAGTCAGATTGTTTGAAACAGACCCGTCAGGAGCTTTCTCAGAAGTTTATGCTTCTGCAATAGGGCAAGGCAAAAAAGATGTAGAAGAATTTTTTGAAAGTAAGTATTCAAAGGACATGAGCTTTGAGGAGGCTGTAAGGTTGGCAGTAAATGCTCTAAACAAAGCAAATAAAACAAAGACAAATGTTGACACTCTTGAAATACATTACATACTCACGAAAGAAAAGAAGTTTAAGGAGCTTTCTTCTGATAAGTTGGTGAAGATCTTAAACAAGAAATCTAATAAGGTGAAATAAAGATGATCCCAATAGACAAGGCTGTTATAGTAAGATACGAACATGGAGATAACAGGTTTGAGATTCTAGTTGACCCAGATAAAGCGTTGGAGATAAAGGAGAAGGGAGACATTTCATTACTTTCAAATCTTGATGATGTTTTGGCCTCCTTAGATATCTTCAAGGACGCCAAAAAAGGGGAAAGAGCATCTGAAGAGGCAGTGCAAAAGGTTTTTGGTGCAGAAGATAAAAAATGGATATTCCTGAAAATAATAAAAGACGGAGAGCTGCATTTAACCACAGATCAGAAGAGAAGGATGCAAGAGGAGAAGAGGAAGGCAATTGTTAATGCTATAGCTAGGCAAGCCATTGATCCAACAACGAACTTGCCACATCCAGTCCAGAGAATAGAAAGAGCCATGGAAGAAGCAAATGTTCACATAGATCCGTTAAAATCAGTGGACAGGCAAATTGAAGAAGTAGTTAACAAGATAAGACCAATAATTCCAATAAAGATAGCAAAGGCTAGAATTGAGCTAAAGATACCAGCCGTTCATGCTTCTAGGGTTTATGGATATTTGAAGCAGCTAAGTTTAGTGAAATCAGAATGGAAGAATGATGGAAGCTTGGATGCAGTTATAGAGGTCCCCGCAGGTATGCAGACTGAGGTATTTGACAAATTGAATTCAATGACGAAAGGAGAGGTTTATTCTAAATTAATCCAAATTCTTTAAAGAGGTGTTTTAATGAGAATGATAGTGGTCCCAGGAGAGAAATTGGGAGAGGCAAAACCAGGCAAGCTTCCTCAGTGGGTATTTAGAGATGGAGACAGCTTGTACTCAGCTGTTTACGGCTTGTTTGATCCTGAGAAAGGTATAAGAGTTACCCCGATACATGGCAAATACATACCCAGACCAGGAGACATTGTGATAGGAATAGTTTTGTCAATGAGGCATTCAGGATATCTTGTTGACATAAACTCTGCTTATATTGGATTCTTACATGTTCCTAGAGAGGGTATTCGCCTAGAGCCAGGAGATGTTATAACAGCCAAGGTTTCAAGTAGGGATGAAGTAGGTAATACTCACTTAGAATCTCCTAGACGGTTGATTAAAGGTAAGCTAATTGAGATATCCTCAACAAAAGTTCCTAGGATATTTGGTAAAGCAGGTTCCATGCTAGACTTGATAAGAAAGGGCACAGGTATACAAATTATAGTTGGCAGGAATGGGAGGATATGGCTTAGGGGTGATAGGGAGAAAATCCTAAAGGCAGAGAAGGTAATAAGATTCATAGAGGACAATGCTCATTTGTACGGAGTAACAGATAAGGTAAAGGAGATGTTGGAAACCGATGATAAAGATAATGAACAGGTAAATGAAGGTAGGTGAATGAATATGGGAGGAAAATCAGATATTCCACTTCTTGATAAAAATGGTAAAAGGATAGACGGAAGGGATCTTGAGGAGCTTAGGCCAGTAAAAATGGAAGTCGGAGTGTTGAAGAAGGCAGACGGATCTGCTTATGTTGAATGGGGAGGAAACAAAGTAATTGCTGCTGTTTACGGTCCAAGAGAAGTATTGCCAAAGCATTTATCCAATCCATACAAGGCAGTATTGACTTATAGATACAATATGGCACCCTTCAGTGTGGATGATAGAAAGAGACCAGGGCCTGACAGACGGTCAATAGAGATATCAAAAATCAGCAGAGAAGCCCTTGAGAGCATAGTTATGTTAGAGTATTTTCCAAATACTATGATAGATGTGTTTGTTGAGGTTTTGCAAGCAGACGCTGGTACTAGGTGTGCAGCCCTTACAGCGGCTGCATTGGCTCTAGCGGATGCAGGGATACCAATGAGAGATTTGGTCGCAGCATGTGCAGCTGGAAAGATAGAGGGAAAAGTAGCTTTAGATCTAAAGAAGGAAGAGGATAATTATGGAGAAGCGGATATGCCAATCGCAATATCTCCTAGGACAAATTCAATATTACTTTTCCAGATGGATGGTTTAATGACAAGGGAAGAATTCATGAAAGCCCTACACCTAGCTATGGAAGGGGCGAAGAAGATTAATGAATTGCAGAAGAAGACATTAAAGGAAAAGTATAAGGTGATCAATCTTTCAGAGGAAGGTGAGAAGAATGAATAGAGAGAATGAGACATTGTGGACATTGAAGTCTGAGTATGTTCATAGGCTTGCTAGTCAAGGACTTAGAGTTGATAATAGAGGAGCCTTTGATTACAGAGAGATATACATAGAACCAAACTATGTAACTAGGTCAGCCGGTTCAGCCCTTGTTAAATTAGGTAATACAACAGTCCTTGCAGGTATTTCAATGGACGTGGGTCAGCCTTTCCCAGATACTCCAAATGAGGGAGTTATAATGACTGGCGCAGAGCTAGTGCCACTAGCCTCTCCAACGTTTGAACCTGGGCCACCAAGCGAAGATGCAATAGAGCTTGCTAGAGTGGTTGATAGAGGAATAAGGGAGTCAAAAGCAATAGACCTTGAGAAACTTGTTATAGAGGAGGGTGAAAAAGTCTGGATGGTATTTATAGACCTACACATACTTGATTATGATGGAAACCTTTTTGATGCATCTACACTAGCTGCTATAACAGCATTATTAAATACCAAAGTTCCAAAATATGAGGACGATAAGGTTATAAGAAATGAAACTAGTATGGATCTCCCAATTAGAAGAATCCCAGTTGAAACAACCTTCGCAAAGATAGGAAACGCAATATTGTTGGATCCAGTGCTTGAAGAAGAGATGGCAGCGGATGCAAGGCTGACCATTGCGACTACAGATGATGGATACATTTGTGCCGCACAGAAAGGAGGATCCGGGGCAATAACTGCAGAAGATATTGAAACGATTATTGATAAAGCATTTGAAAAGGGGGATTATCTGAGGGATCTCATAAACAAGGCAAAAGGGTGATCATATGGGAAAGAAAACAAAGAAGGTAGGCATAGCTGGAAAGTTTGGTGCAAAGTACGGAAAGAGAGTTAGAGATGCATACAGGGATGTTATGCAAAAGCAAACGGCTAGATACAAGTGTCCGAGATGTGGTAAGAAAAAGGTTAAAAGAGTTAGCTATGCAATTTGGGAATGCACCAGTTGTGGTTACAAATTTGCTGGAGGGGCATACACTCCATCTACAGAAATAGGTAAAGCCGCTTTGAGAATTGTTGGCGCTCATATGAGGGGAGTTGAAGCTGTAGCTGAAATAGAGAAGGCCGAGGAGAAGGAGGGAGAGTAATGTATGTTTGCATGAAATGCGGGAAGGAGTTTAAGGAGATACCAGAAGGAGTTACTTGCACTTATTGTGGATACAAGATTATAATGAAGAAGAGGCCACCAATAGCTAGAAAGGTTAAGGCTGAGTAGAATGTTAATCACGACGTCTAGAAAGCCATCTAGAAGGTCTAGAACCCTAGGGCGAGATTTAGCTAGAGTCCTTGGAGGTAAATACATAACAAGAGGTAAGGGGAACCTAGAAAGGATAGTAAGCTTAGCCAGAAACGCTGGTCACACAAGAGTTGTTTTAATATATGACATACATGGAAATCCTGGGAAATTAGAGTCTATAATTGTGGAAGAGGATTCTTGGAGCTGGCATCCATTAATAGTTAACCTTTCAGGGGTTAGGCTCCAAAGAGAATTTGGAAGGAAAGTATTATTCAAGGATCTGACGTTGGAAAATAAAACAAAGCACGATGTCACTGATTTTTTTGGATTTATTCCTGCTGAAGAATCAAGAAATAGGATAGTAGTAACTGAAGAGAGAGTAACGTTTTATGTAGCTAACAAGGAAGTTGGCCCTAGACTTAGTGTGAAGGAGTGGTACTATGCGAGCAGACCTAAGGTTTAAACTTCCAGAGGAAGCCCTGGCTAAATCAGTTTCCATGGCATTGAAAAAAGGAAAAAAGAATAGGAGATGTATTACAACCATTAATGTGGATGGAGATGAGTTACGTATATTATTTGACGCTAAAGATACAACTGCATTGAGAGCGTCGGCAAATAGTAATTTAAGGATATTTGACATGTTAATAAACGTTTGGGAGGTAGTTAGAAATGCCAGATGAAAAAGACATTGAGCAGTATAAGGCTTTAGCTCAACAGTATCAATTGATAGAGATGGAACTTCAGAAGGCAGACTTGCAGGTTAAAGAGATAAGTTCTAGTTTGGATGAGTTAGAGAAATCTGACGGTAAGACGTATCTAGCGATAGGCAGGATACTGATTGAGAAGAGCAAGGAGGATATCAAGAAGGAGCTAGAAGAACAAAAATCAAAAATTGAAAAAAGACTAGAGACGCTGAAGGTGCAGAAGCAGAAAGTTGAGAAAAAGCTGAAAGAATTGGAGGCTAAGTTATCAGGTAAAAGTGAGGAATAATGGATGAGCTAATATCAGAGCTGAGGAAGGGTAAGAAGTTTTCAATAATGATGCACAAATCTCCTGATCCAGATGCAGCAGCGGCAGCAATAGTAATGGCAAGGATCTTGAGGAAAATAGGCAAGGAGGCAGAGGTGCTTACAACAGAAAAGATAAACGAGCAGGTTAGTTTGATGTTCTCTCTTGCTGGTGAGCCTTTAGTTGAAGTGGCTAGTGGAGATACATTGCTGGTTGTAGATACATCGTCATTAGCTATGATTGATGAGGATATATTTGTAAACTTCAAAGGTAGAAAGATAGCAATAGATCATCATGCGGAAAAGGACGGTTATCCTGGTTTTGATTACGTATACGTGGATGACAAGGCTCTAGCTACAGCTTTATTAGTTTTTGAGCTGGCAGAGAAGCTTGGAGTTGAACTGTGTGATAATTCTTTATTATTACTAGGTGCTGGAATAATTACTGATACCGCGGATTTTATTGTCGCTGATACTAGAGTTTTTTCAGCATTAGCAAAGATAACCGAGAGGGTTGAATACGACAAAATATCTGAGATAGCCAGAATGAGGATGAACCTGTCAGAGAGAGTTGCTAGATTAAAGGCTGCATCTAGGCTCAGGATGTACATAGTTAAGGATTATGTAATAGCGACTACCAAAGTTTCAGCTTTTGAGGGGAGTGTTGCGAGCGCTTTGCTAGAGTTAGGAGCAGATGTTAGTTTTGTGGTTTCTTCAGGAAAGCGGCCCAGACTAAGCGCAAGGGCAAGTCAAGCACTGGTTATTAAAGGGTTACATTTGGGAAAGGACATACTCCCAAAGGTAGCTGAGAAGTTTAATTGTGATTCTGGTGGTCATCCTGGAGCAGCTGGAGCAACAGGCTTTAGACAGGAAGAGGCAGATAGGGTATTGCAATACTGTGTTGACTTGGTGACTGTTTTTATTAACGGCCTAAACGAGTAGATTTAAATAATAAGGAATCTTCATAATTCCTTATGGATGAAAGGAAAGTAGTTGAGACAGTGGATAAACTACTGGAAACGATAAGATACGAGATAGATGAGATAAGAGAGAAAGGAGAGGACACATCGGATCTAGAGAGACAGCTAGAGGATTTTAAGAAGAGGAGTAATAGTTTGATAGACTGGTTCATACGAGATGATGAACATGCCATAAAATTGTTTCTTACAGAACTTGTTAATTTTTCCAGAACAGTACACGACCACTATCTCTCTGTTCAGTCTGGAGGATTAGAGGAGATGGAGGAAATATCTGAGGCTGGTGCAGAGGAGCTGTTTAACGAAGAAAAGGAAACCATGAGTCAGCTAAGCGAGACAATGGATCTTATATCTGATGAAGATGCTTTGTTAAAGGAGGAGTTGGGGGAAGTAGAGCCTGAGGAAGTGGGTAAAGGTAAGGATTTGTATTCGCTACTATCAGAAGGAAGTGAGAATATTGAGGAGAATCAGCCAGAGGAAAATCAATTACAAGGAGAACCAACTGTAAAGTCTGGCGTGATGAAGACAGAGATACCTGAGATCGATGATAAAGTTAAAGATTTGCAGGATTTAATATCCACGGAAAAGGAAAAGGTGGCTATGCTTAGACAAAAGGGCATTGACACGTTGGACAAAGAGTTTAAGATTTCAGAACAGGAACAATTGTTAGTTTCTTTAAGAGAAGCGTTAATAGATGGAAGGTATGATGACGCCAAACAATTGAGAGAAAAGATAGAAGAGATAGGGAGGGAGCTGTTTTGATACCTTTAGTAAAACAAAGAAGCGGAGATATGAAGAAGACGTTAAAGGAGAATATGGATAAGATTGAGAAGTTAGAGAGGAGGATATCTGCGCTTGAAGATATGATTGAGACATTCTCTGAAGAACTGAAGAAGCGCTCTAAGATCTCAGGTAAAGAAAACCTGCTAAACGAGTTGAAGACTGCCATAGATGATAATAAAAGAGCGTTGGCTGAGATAAGAGGAGAGATGTACAGCATGAGCAAAAGGCTTGATGAATTGGATAGCGAATTATCATCTCTTTCTTATAACTCTAAACTGATTGATGAACTGAATAAAGTAATAGATGACGTTTCTGCACTGGCTAATTCTATGCAGATAGTAAATAAGCTTGTGGAAAGGCAAGAAAGAATGATAGAATTAATGAAGAAGGCCGTTAGAGGCATAATATCCAGGGAGGAATTTGAGAAGGAGGCATCTAGCTTTGGCAAGTTACAGTTTAATCCACCAAAACTTTCTGCTAAGCACTTGAAACCACTGGCTACAAAGGAAAAGGAGAAACAAAAACCAAGCAAAAGTATACCTCCTGCAAAGTTTATATCTCAGCCCAGTGAGATGCCCCTAGTTGAAGAAGTGGTGGTTGGGGAATCTGCAGGGAAAAAGGCAAAAGAATCCACCAGCAAATCCACGAGCAAAAAAGAGGCTACGGATCCGTTCTACAAGAAGGTAGAATCAATTTCATCGGATCTGTCAGAGAAAAATGTGGATATAGTCAAGTCGGAGTTGCTAGGGCTAGTAACTGATAAGCTTGCAGATCTTAAAAAGAAGATAGCGAATCTCCCACAAGCTAAAAAGCAGGCATTGCTCTTAAAAGCCACACAGGCAGAGCTTGGAGTGGTTTCTTTGTCTTCAGCTTTGAATAGTAAGAATATATCATTAGCTAAGCGTTTGATTAGTAGGCTAGTAACATTGACAAGAGAAATAGAAAAGGATTTAGAATAATTGGGTTCCGTCCAGAGCTATTAATCTGTTATAGAATTCCTCTGTCTTTTTTTGTATATCGTCAATTAGCTCTGGAGTTAAATGCCTGAACCTTGCTTGACCAGATAGGTAATCCTTCACAGGTTTGAGCTTGCTTGGCTTGTAGTTGATTTTTATCTTTCCATTTTCCACTTCATACAATACCCACATTCCTGTTTCCACGGCCAGCTTGGCGTACTGAACTGTCTTGCTTGAGTCTATTCCCCATCCAGGGACACATGGAGCCAGGACATGTATAAACTTTGCGCCTTCTATCTGTAGAGCTTTTTTTACCTTATTCTCGAAGTCCTCTATGAAAGCCAAGTTTGCTGTTGCTACGTAAGGAATGTGATGTGCTGCTGCAATCATTGCTATGTCCTTTTTCATCTGCATCTTTCCAGGTATTTTCTTTCCAGCAGGTGTTGTAGTGGTTGATGCATACAATGGAGTAGCTCCAGACCTTTGTACTCCAGTGTTAGCGTAAGCTTCGTTGTCATATGCTATATACAAAACATCGTCCCCTCTTTCCAGCATACCACTTATTGCACCAAAACCGATATCCGCAGATGCCCCATCACCACCTATCGCTATAACCTTTGTTTTCTTCCCCTGCATTTTCATTGCAGCGGATATACCGCTAGCCACAGATGCTGCGTTTTCAAATGTTACATGGATCCACGGAACACCCCATGCGGTTTCTGGGTAAGGAGTAGTTGTTACTTCCATACAACCGGTTGCTTGGGCGACTATTACGTCTTTACCTGCTGCTCGTAGAATATGCCTCATTATTATCGCAGGTCCACACCCTGCGCATGCTCTATGTCCTGGAGCAAAAAGATCACCTTTCATTTTTCACACCCCTGCCCATATCACCTTGTTATCTTTATCTTTTAATGCATTGATTGCGTTTTCAAGATCTTTTCTTGTTATGTCTGTTCCACCTATTCCTCCAATAACATTGTTCAGCTTGGGTCTATCTTTCATTTCAAACATTGCATCCTTTAGGTCTAGCATCAACGCTCCAGACCCTGACCCCATCGCAACGTCTTTTTCAACAACAATTACATTCTCTTTTCCTTCTATTGCCCTGATTATTTCTTCTTTGGGGAATGGCCTGTATAATCTTACTCTTACCAATCCAACATCGTCTCTGGAATCAACGAATTCCTTAACAGTTCCTGCTACTGAACCCATTGTAACTATAGTAATCGGTCTATCATTTTTGTATTCTTCTATTACTCCATTACCATATGATCTTCCGAACTTCTTGGCGAACTCATCGTGAACTTCTTTCACTATTGGAATCAATGAATGGAATGCATCAAACTGCATCTTCCTTACTTCCGCATACGGTTTTGGATATGCGAATGGACCATGGGTTAAGGGTCGTTCAGGATCTAGTTTGTATTTATAATTTAGAGGAGGTAGGAACTCTCTTACATCCTTTTCATCTGGTATATCCACAGGCTCGTACACGTGTGTTAAATAGAAACCATCCATGTTAACGGCCACCGGCGTGTATGACCTTTCGTCCTCTGCTATTCTAAATGCTTGGATGGTTGAGTCTAGAGCCTCTTGAACATTTTCAACGAATATCTGGATCCACCCATTTTCTCTCTCAGATATTGCATCTTGCCAGTCGTTCCAAATATTAATTGGGGCAGACAACGCTCTGTTAGCGACCACCATTACCAGTGGAAGCCTCATCCCGGAAGCAGCGTACAAAACTTCATGCATTAAGGCTAGACCCTGACTTGAGGTGGCTGTAAATACTCGTGATCCAGCAGCACTAGCCCCAGCTATTGCAGATATGGCAGAGAACTCTGCTTCTACTCTAATAAGCTTTGCGTCAAGTTCACCATCGTTCACCATTTCCGACAATCTCTCTGGAATATGTGTTGATGGTGTTATAGGATACATCGCCAATACATCTGGCCTACACAGCTTCACGGCCTCCGCAACAGCATGGGAACCTTCCATAATTTTCTTTACCATAACCATCACTTCCTTTCAAGTTCCATTGTTATTGCTTTTACAGGGCATTCGTTTGCACAGATTCCACATCCTTTACAATAATCATAATCTACTATAGCACCTTTTTCTGGATCAATGTCAATTATACCCTCTGGACAGAATTTTTCACATATCCCGCATTTTATACACTTACTTGAGTCAACTATTGGCTTAAATGTTCTCCACCCACCAGTTTTATTCACCACAGTTGACTTTGGTTTGTCTATTATAGATCCTGGAAGCATACCATCACCTCAGTTCGTTATATGATCTCTCCACAGCCTTAACATTTTTCTCAGCGATAGCCGGTTTTGAAGCAAACCTTTCCATAATAGCCTTTTTGACCGAGTCTAGACTTACTATTCCTGTTGCTTTCACAAACGCTCCAAGCATCGGCATGTTGACGAATGGCTTGCCTATCTCTTCCAACGCTATCTTAGTTGCGTCAACACACCTAATCTCGTTATTTACTCCTAGTTTCTTTCTCACTTCATCTGGCGACATCTCTGTATTTATTATGATTATTCCATCTTCCTTCAAACCTTCTGCAACGTTAACTGCGTCTAGTAAAGTGGCTTCAAGAACAATTACATAGTCAGGAGTGTACACATGTTCTCTTAATCTGATAAACTTATCATCTATCCTTGTGAAGGCCTTCACAGGTGCACCTCTTCTTTCAACACCAAAATGAGGGAAAGCCTGAGAGTATTTTCCGTCCAAGAAAGCAGCTACAGCTAGAACCTCTGCAGCAGTAACAGCACCTTGTCCTCCTCTTCCGTGCCATCTAATTTCTTTCATTTTCATCACCTTAAGAGAGTTAATTAATGATTTGAATATATAAAAGCCTTTTTGGTATCTATTTATATTAGCCTTATCCTATCTCAAGGAGTATTCTTTCAAACCTGATCGGATTGAGCTTTTCGTATAATGATATAGCCTGTTCCAGCTTCCTTTGCTTTTTGGCGTATAAAGTAAATAATGGAGAACCAACTTTAACTTTATCCCCCTCTTCTACATGCATGTATATCCCAGCTTCTTTATCCTTTGGCGCTCCAGCTGCCCTTGCTATGGCGGATATCGCTTTGTTGTTTATGTGCTCTATCCTTCCTGATTTCTGGCTGGTTATAGTTTCAGATATTTCGCCTATCTTTATGTCGTCTGGCTTTATGTCTGGATCTCCACCTTGAAGCTCTATTATTTCTTTGAGCTTTGCAAGAGCCTTTCCACTCTTTATGATCCTCATAGCTACATCTCTTCCTTCCCCTCTATTTGCCTTTCCACTCATCTCAAGGAGTATACCAGATAGGATGGCAGATTTCTCAGTTAAGTCCTGGGATACTGGTTCATTGTTTAATATTCTTAGTATCTCCTTCGCTTCTAAAGCTGGCCCTATAGCTCTCCCAATTGGATGATCTCCGTCTGTTAACAGAACTTTAATATGCATTCCCAACCTATTCCCAATTAGTTTGAAGTTTTCACCTAGTTCTAATGCTTCTTCCCTTGTTTTTACCTTTGCGCCTTCCCCGGTTGGAATGTCTATTATTACATCAGTAGCAGATACTGCTTTTTTCTTTGCCATTATGCTCGCTAGAAGCATGCCTCTTGGATCTAGGCTTAACGGATGTCTTATTCTTATCAGCTTGTCATCGGCCGCCGCTAGGTTAACGGCACCACCCCAAACTATACATCCGTTAGCTTTTTTCACAACCCTTTCAATCTCTTCTTTATCTAGTGATACAGGGGCTAGAACCTCCATGACGTCTGCAGTACCAGCAGGACTAGTTATTGCCCTTGAGCTGGTTTTTGGTATGGTTAGCCCTGCGCTTGCAACTATGGGGACAATAATCATTGTAGTTCTGTTTCCTGGAACTCCTCCAATTGAATGTTTATCATACACTCTCTCTTTCCCAAGATCTAATACTTCTCCTGAGTTTACTATTGCCTTTGTAAGGTAAACGGTTTCGTCTTCATCTAATCCTCTTATGTATGTAGCTGTCACAAATGCAGACAATTCAAATTCGGTTAGTTCATCTTCCATTAGATCCTCAATTATCTTCTCTATTTCTTCTTGAGTTAGTTTTATGCCATCTAGTTTCTTCCTAATGTAAGAAACAGATACTGGTTTTTCTATCGGTTCCACCTGTATATCTTCCCCAGCTTTGACTCCAAGATTAGTATAAGCTTCGTAGAAAAGACCGAGTTCCCCAGGTTTAACGAATGTCTTTGTTAGATCAACCACAGCAGTTAATGAGGATTCCTCTTTCCATATCCTCACTCTGTCCATTGCGTATACATCCATATCTTGAGCGTCAGCTTCATTCATTACCACTACCCTTATCCCTGCTGTTGACAGATCTATAGGCTTTGCCTTGAAACTCCATCTCATTTCAGACCCTCACACCAAATATTCCAATGCCTCTTCCCCAGACATTCCGAGTTCTACACCTAGCTCTTTGGCTTTTTCACTTACCCATGTAACTTCTCCCTTTAACATTTCTTCAAAATTTGAAGCGTTGGATACTATTGCAAATGCATCTCCAACCCTGCTCGCAAATTCCTTGTTTATATATTCTGTTGCTAGATAGCCATTCTCTCCCTGTATGATTAATAACCAAGGTGGTCTGTTCCCAAGCAAATGTCTAAACCCAAGGGCTGCACCATTTTTCAATTCTATTATTTCTGTCTCTATCATACTAATCCCCTTATACAAACCCCCATTTTTTACCCATTATTGTTCTTGATTGGTATGGAGATATTATTCCCAATTCGGTTATCATGAAATCTATATAGTTAGGTGGGGTCATGTCAAATGCTGGATTGACTATCTTCACTCTTTTAGGCGGATTCTTCCAGACTTCTTTCGGATTTCTCATCTCTATTGGTTCCCAGTCGCCAGCAATAGTTATTGGATCAAACTTGAAAGTTTCCACAGCGCTAGCAGTTGTAGTCCTAGCTTCCCTAGCCACTAGCATTATCTGACTAGTTCCTATTTTGTTCACAAGAAAGCCATCCGCTGTAACAGCGTCTCCTCCCACTAGCACCAAGTCGGCATCGTTCATGTAGAATCTAGCCGCTGAGTCAACCATATGGATAACAGGTATCCCAGCCGCAGCCAGTTCCTTGGCAGTTATCCTTCCCTGGAACCTAGGCCTAGTTTCTGTGTTCATGACTTTGAATCTCTTTCCTTCTTTCCATGCAGCTTTTAGTATAGATGTCACGGTGGAAGAGTGGCAGTGAGTGAATACGATTCCGCCGTCCGGTATTCTTTTTACACCGATTTCAATTATCTTTTCCAAGCTGGAGTTTATTTCCTCTTTCAGGTTTTTTATCTCCTCTTTGGTTGTGTCTATACACTCTTCAAGGTTGGAGCATTGCTTGACTTTTTTTAGAAGTAGTCTAGTTACATTTCTTAGCCCCGGCTCTGTGGGCCTAGCTTTACACAACTTACTTACAGCAGCCTCCAATGCCTTTAGGTAGCTGTCTCTAGTTTTCCATTTTTTTATCCTTACGAATTCGTCTATTGCATTTAGCCCTCTAATGCAAACATTTCTAGCCCCTTGCACCTTTAGCGATTTTATCTCGTTGAATGCCTTGAGTATGGGATCTGATTTCATCAAAAAAGATAATGATGGAATGATATATATGTTTTGTTATTTCCCAGCCAATTCGTGAATAACTATGCGGGTTAGGAGATTTAGAAGGCTTTTTAGAAACGTTTTTAAATGGCATAGATTACAAATATAGCCAGTTTGTTTAACAATTTTTAGAAGGTGATGTTCTTGAAGAGCTTGGTAAAGAAGGCCGCTCGAAGGGCCAAATCAAAAGTTTCCAAACCCAAGTCAACTAAAAAGAAGAGTCACATAGTATCTGACAAGGATATAGAGGAGATGTTGCAGACATCTAAGGCTAGAATAATTGTTGTTGGTACAGGTGGATCAGGTAATAATACGTTGATGCGATTAAACGAAGTTGGTGTAGAAGGAGCTAAAGTAGTCGCAATGAACACTGATGCTCAGCACCTTTTGGTTACACCTGCTGATGAGAAGGTTTTGCTTGGTAGGAGAGTCACAAGAGGTTTAGGCGCCGGTAGCGATCCAGAGTTAGGTGAAGCCGCTACAAAGGACAGTGTTGATGAAATAAGAACTGTCCTAGAAGGAGCAGATTTGGTTTTCATTACATGTGGTCTTGGTGGAGGTACTGGTACAGGTTCTGCACCAATTATTGCCCAGGTGGCTAAGGAGGCAGGAGCATTAACTGTTGGGATAGTCACATTGCCCTTTAGCGTTGAAGGAAGAAGGAGAATGGAAAACGCTCTTCAAGGACTGAAGAAGCTTAGAAGAGAGGCAGACACAGTTATAGTTATACCTAATGACAAGTTGTTGGAGATAGTCCCTGACTTACCAATAAACGCTGCGTTCAAGGTTGCTGATGAAATACTTGTTAATGCAGTGAAAGGAATAACAGAGATGATAACTAAGCCGGGATTGGTGAACTTGGACTTCGCTGACGTTAGGACCATTCTTTCAAATGGAGGAGCAGCGATGATTGGTCTTGGAGAGTCTGAGACAGGGGATCCAGAGTCAAGAGCTTTGGAAGCGATAGAGGATGCTTTGAACTCTCCACTTCTAGATATTGACGTTTCTGAAGCAACTAGGGCTTTGGTCAATGTTACTGGTGGAGTTGATATGACATTGAGAGAGGCAGAGCTAATAGTTGAGGCAGTGGCAAACAAGATACATCCCAATGCTCACATAATTTGGGGAGCAATAATTGACAATGATATAAGTAAGAACAAAATAAGAGCAATGGTCGTTATTGCAGGTGGCAGAATACCCTATCTAGAGGAAAAGTATGAGAAGGTAGAAGAAGGAGAAGAGGACATAGGAATAGAATATGTAGAGTGATGTAAATGATTTCTCTTTCAGGTATTAGGCATTTCTTGAGAGAATGTGCTAGGATACTTAGATTGGCTAGGAAACCTACTAAAGAAGAGTATATCGTCATAGCTAAGGTAACTGGTTTGGGAATGGTGATACTAGGGGTTCTAGGGACAGTAATAACGATTATAGCTGAGTTCGTTGGCCTTAGATAGAAGGGGTGAGAGTTTTGATTTACACTGTAAGGACAACAGTTGGTCAAGAGAGGATACTAGCAGATTTGCTAGCTACAAAGCAGAAAAAGGACAATTTGAAGGTTTATGCAATATTTATGATAGATGAGATGAGGGGTTATTTGTTTGTTGAGGCCCCGAATGAGGTAGAGGTTAAGAAGTTGATATATGGTATGCCTCATGTTAAGGGAATTATAAAGAAGGGATTGACGCTTGACGAGTTGAAGCATTTCTTTGAGGAAAAGCCATTAACGTTCAACATAAACAAGGGAGATGTAGTTGAGGTTATATCAGGTCCTTTCAAGGGGGAGAAGGCAAAGGTTATTAGAGTGGATGAGTCAAAGGATAAGATAACAGTTGAGCTTGTAGAAGCAGCAGTTCCAATACCTATAACATTGGACGCTGCAGCTATTAGAGTTATTAGAAAGACAGAGGAGTGAGTTTAAATGGCAGAAACAGTTGTTGAGGCATTGGTTGAAGGGGGAAAGGCCACTGCTGGTCCACCTCTTGGTCCGGCTCTAGGGCCTTTGAAGTTGAACATAGGCGAGGTAGTAAAGGCCATAAACGAGAAGACAAAGGCATTTGCAGGGATGCAGGTTCCTGTGAAGGTTATAGTTGATACTTCTACAAAGGAGTTTAGGATAGAGGTAGGAACACCACCCACTACAGCTTTGATAAAGAAAGAGCTAGGACTGGAGAAGGGTGGCAAGGATCAGAAGGAGAAGGTTGGGAACCTGACAATGGAACAAGCAGTTAAGATAGCTAAGATGAAAGTAGATGCCATGCTAGCCCAAGATCTAAAGGCAGCAGTTAAGGAAGTTGTAGGAACAGCTTTATCAATGGGAGTTACAGTTGAAGGCAAAGACCCAAGAGAGATTCAAAAGGAAATAGATGAAGGCAAGTGGGACGACAAGCTTAAGGAGTGAACCAAGGGTGTCAGAACCGATAAGTTTATAAAACCCATTTTCAAAAATATCCGCACGGAGTGTTAAGCTCCCGCAGACTGATGCGATTTGCATCAGGAGGGGTTTGTTGATGGAAGAAGCCAAATCAATAAAAGAAGGGATAGAGAAGGCTATTAGTTTAGCCAAGAAAAGAAAATTCACGCAAACCGTGGACATGGCGATAAACTTCAAGAATATAGATTTTAGCAAACAGGACAATAGATTGAAAATAGATGTTATACTGCCAAAGCCAGGGAAGAAGAGGAAGATATGCCTAATAGCAAAGGATGACCTTATAGCGAAGGCAAAGGGACTTGTGGATGGGTTCATAACTCCAGATGAATTGGAGGAATATGGCAAAAACAAGAAGAAGGCAAAGAAGCTAGCTAGGGAATACGACATATTCATTGCTCAGGCAGATTTAATGCCTTTGGTGGGTAAGAATCTTGGTCCCGTCTTAGCGCCAAGAGGTAAGATGCCAACGCCAATTCCACCAAATATTCCAAATCTTGAGCCAATAGTTAACAGGATGAAGGCAACTGTCCAGATAAGAAGCAAGGGCAAGTACTTGCCTGTAGTCCATGTTCCAATAGGGACTGAGGACATGCCGGTGGATGATCTGGTTGAGAATGCAAATACAATACTGAATGCAGTTTTAGATAAACTACCACAGAGGGAGACAAACATAAAGAATGTTTATTTCAAATTGACAATGGGCCCTGCTGTCAAGGTGTCCAACATAGGTGGTTAGATGGTTGCACCATGGAAGTTAAATGAAGTAGAAGAACTGAAGAAATTGCTAGAAACCTATCCAGTGGTGGGAATAGCCTCTATAGAAGGATTGCCTGCCGCACAGTTCCAGGAGATAAAAGCAAAGACAAAGGAACATGCAATTATTAGAGTAGCAAGAAAAAGGTTGATAAAGAGAGCAATAGAAGCAAGCAAGGCTGATCTGAAAAAGCTAGAGGATTATATGAAGGGGCCCGTGGCAATAATATTCAGTGACATGAATGCGTTTAAACTTTACAACACGCTTAAGAGAATGAAGTCCAAAGCTCCTGCTAAAGCTGGACAAATAGCTCCTAATGATATAGTTGTCCCAGCCGGGGACACTGGTTTACCACCAGGCCCAGCCCTGGGTGATCTAAAAGCTGCAGGGATAAATGCTAAGATAGAAGGACAATCAATAAAGGTTGTTAAAGACTCTGTGGTTGCCAAGGAGGGAGAACCCATATCTGAGGTAGTAGCTAATGCGCTTAACAAGCTAGGCATAAAGCCTGTGGAAATATTCCTCAAAGTACTAGCTGTCTATGAAGATGGAACCGTATTTACACCAGATGTGCTAGACATAGATGAATCAAAGGTTATCAGTGATATACAGACTGCATTCAGCAACGCCAGAAACCTGTCAGTAGAAGTGGCATATCCAACCAAGCAAACAGCAGACTTGTTAATAGCAAAGGCATTCAGCAACGCCAGAAACCTGTCAGTAGAGATAGGGTTCCTAACAAAGCAGACAGCTTCAGACATCTTGGGCAAAGCCCATTTGAATGCATTGGCGTTAGCCAATGTAGCTAATATTCATACTTAAAAGGAGGTAGTTGAAATGGAGTACGTGTATGCTGCATTGCTTTTGCATGCTGCGGGAAAGGAGATTAACGAGGACAACGTTAAGAAAGTCCTAGAGGCAGCTGGAATTAGTGTTGACGATGCTAGAGTAAAGGCGCTGGTTGCAAGCCTAGAGGGTGTTAATATTGATGAGGCCATAAGTAAGGCAGCTGTACCTGTTGCGGCTGCACCTGCACAAGCTCCAGCAGAGACAAAGGAAGAGAAGAAGGAAGAGAAAAAGGAGGAAGAGAAGAAGTCTGAAGAGGAAGCAGCGGCAGGTCTATCTGCCTTGTTCGGATAAACCCCTAACCCATCACTCTCTATTTTTAGCTCTTCTTTTAAATTCTTTTTAAAGGTAGTTATCTCTAATTCTATGGGTGTTGTATATGGGGAGGAAGAAGGTTATAATCATAGGAGCCGCGGGAATGGATTACCATGTTTTTAACACAATATTTAGAGACAACCCATCTTACGAAGTAGTTGCATTTACAATGGCTGAAGAGCAAAATTTAGGAACCACAAACACCAAGCTTAGAAGATATCCGCCAGAGCTTGCAGGAAGACTTTATCCTAAAGGAATACCTACAATACCAGAGTCTAAGCTTGAAGAATACGTGAAAAAGAAGAAAGTAGATCTAGTTGTTTTAGCTTACTCTGATCTCCCTTATCCGGAAGTTATGCATAAGGCATCTAGGGCATTAGCCGCAGGAGCAGACTTCATGTTAGTTAGTCCAAACCATACTATGCTGAAATCTAGAAAACCAGTTATAGCAGTTTGTGCTGTTAGGACCGGTTGTGGTAAGAGCCAGACATCTAGAAAGCTAGTTCAGATACTAAAAGACAGAGGATTTAGAGTTGTGGCAATTAGAGAACCGATGCCTTATGGCGATTTAAGAGAACAAGAGGTAATGAGGTTTGCCAGTTATGCAGATCTTGACAAGCACAAATGTACGATAGAAGAGAGAGAAGAGTATGAGCCATATATAGAGAGAGGTTTAGTTGTTTATTCAGGCGTTGATTATGGGAAGATAATAAGGAGAGCTGAGAAGGAAGCAGATATAATTGTTTGGGATGGAGGTAATAATGAAGTTAGCTTTTACGTACCTGATACACTGGTCGTCGTGGCAGATCCGCACAGACCTGGCGATGAGATCGGCTCATACCCAGGAGAAGTAAATGCTAGGCTTGCAGATTATGTTATAATAAACAAGGAAGATTCAGCTAAGAAGAAAGACATACAAACAGTTGTGAACAATATCAAGATGATAAATCCAAGGGCAAAAATAATTCATGCGAATTCAAAGATAATCGTTGAGAATCCAGAATTTGTGAAAGGAAAGAGAGTTCTAGTCGTTGAGGATGGACCTACGCTAACCCATGGAAACATGGCGTACGGGGCGGGCATAATCGCTGCAAGGAAATATCATTGTAAAGTTATTGACCCAAGACCATATGTGCCGAAAACCTTGAAGGCGATATATGAAGAGTTCCCACAGTTAGGTAAAGTCTTGCCTGCAATGGGATATTCCAAGCAGCAAATAAGGGATCTTGAGAAGACAATAAATAGAGCCAAATGCGATCTAGTCCTTTCAGGTACACCTATTGATCTAACTAAAATACTAAAGGTAAACAAGCCGGTTGTTAGAGTTAGATACGAGCTAGACGAGAAGGGACATCCAAACCTAGAGGACGTTGTAAATGAGTTTCTAAAGAAGGTCGGTTTACCAAAGAGGAAAGCTAAGCCCAAAAAGCGAAAAAGGTGAAGTAAACCAGTAAGAGCTAGGGTCTAGGAGAGCCAGTGGATAGGCGAATGCCGTAAAAATCGAAAGGTTTTTAAATAAAAATAGTCTTAAAAAGACATACTAGCTTCTTAGGAGCGGTGCCCTTACTTCTGGCCGGGTGAGCCTGGCACCTCTCCTAGTTCCTTTTTATTTTAGCTAGAACTTGCACCTTTTAGGTATAAGCATATCTATTTTTTCTTTAGCAGTTACGCTCACTGGTTTATCTAATTCAATTACTTTCCATCCGTCAAATATGACAGCCATCTTTGAGTCGGATTTGACAGTGTATTCCTCATTTGCTGCTACAACTTTAGGATAGAACTGAGTATACGGTGCTATCGCTGATACAGACATAACGTTCAGATCCCTATCAACAACAGGGCCGCCGACAGATCTATTGTACGAACTAGATCCGAGAGGAGTTGCCAAAACTAGCCCATCGCCCTTAAACACATACGATTTTCCCTTTGATACGAATGAGAATTCATGTAATCTATAATCAACAGTGTGAAATACTATATCATTTATAGCTTTCCCAATCATTTTATTGCCAGTGTACGCTTCCAAAACTATCAGCCGTATCGGTTTAGAGTGCATTAGTTCTTCAAGTTTCTCCAATGCTCTTGTGAAGGGTATACAAAACCCGCTTTTCTCAGTGCCTATGGGAAGTATCTTCCCTTCTAGTTTGTCTAGATTGTAAAATACAGTTCCATCTCCGCCAACGGTTATTGTGACATCCGCGTTTTTATCTACTATTTCGTATCCAGATTTAGCAAGTTTATCCTCTATACTTTCTGCTACTCCTTTAGTCCACTCCTTGCTCCCGTTGAATATTATCTTTACTCTCATTGAGTATTTTCTAGCTAACAATCTTTTTATTCTTATTACGAGTAAATGCTAGAGATGGGAAAGATAGAAAAGATAAAGATGAGGGATTTTAAGTCTTTTAGAACGGCAGTTATACCTTTTTTAGATGGATTCGTATGCGTCGTCGGGCCGAATGGTTCTGGTAAGTCAAATATAGTTGACGCAATTCTATTCACCCTTGGAGAAGGGTCGATGAAGGCCTTAAGAGCTGGGAGAGTTAAGGATTTGGTTCATCATAACTCTAGGACAGGCACAGCCGAGGTTACCATTGAGCTTAGAAAAGGAACAGAGAAAATAGCCATAACAAGGGAGATAGATAAACAAGGAAACAGCATTTACAGGCTTAATGGTAAAAGAACCACTAGAATGGAGATACAGGAAACAATAGCGTCTTTAGGAATACCTCCGGAGGGATATAACATAATAATGCAAGGAGATGTGGAAGGATTCATAAAGATGGGGCCTACTCAGAGGAGAGAAGTAATTGATGAAATTGCAGGTGTGTCTGAATATGAAGAAAAGAAGTCTAAGGCAATGCTGGAGTTATCCAAGGTGGAGGAAAAGATAAGGGAAGCAGAGATACTCCTCCACGAGAGAAAGGGATACATAGGAGAGTTGAAAAAGGAGAGGAACGAAGCTCTGAGATACAAAAAATACAAAGAGAGAGCTAATTTGATAAGGGCAAATCTTTTGAAGAGGGAGCTAACGAAGTTTGAGGATGCCTTGAACGAGAAACTATCTTTGTTAAATGAGAAGAAGAGTGAGTACGAACGCTTGTCTAGTGAATGGTCTGAGATAGAGGCCAAGCTAAGGAGCTTACAAGGAGAGATAGATGGGATAAACAAGGAGATAATTGCTAGAGGAGAGAAGGAACAATTGGCAATAGCTAAGCAGATAGAGTCCACGAGGACTGAAATTAAGTATCTCCAGGAAAGCTATTCAGAAAAAACAAAGAGAAGGGATCAGATAATTACTGAAATTTCGGTTTTAGAAAAGGAGATGGTATCGCTAGAAGGGGAAATAAAGAAGAGAGAAAAATCCATAGAGAAGCTTGAGAAGGAACTCAATACATACAAAGATAGGATAAAGAAAAAACAAGAAGAGCTTGACAATTTTGTGGCATCAATGAAAGAAAGAGATTTGTTGGTTACTAACATAAGTGAGAAATTGGAAGAGTTTTCAAAAATGATTCATAAAAAACAAGAGGAGTATTACTCTGTCCTTTCTGAGATTACAGGTAGTAGAGAAAGAATATCTGTTTTGAAATTCACGCTATCTAACCTGTCAAAGACAGAGGCGAGCAAGGAAGAGAAGGAGCTTGAAGACAGGCTTAAATCAATAGAGAAGGATCTTGTTGTTCTAAGAAGAAAACTGTTGCAGAAGCAGAATGAATTGGATGAATTGTTCGCTAAGGAGAAGCAGTTAAACGAAGAGTACAAGGCATTGGACTCTAAAATAGATTCTTTGAAGGAAAAGTATCATTCCATATACTCCAGGATAGCCACCATAAGATCCATCACTGGTAACGAGGCATCTGAGGCTGTCTTAAACGCAGCGAAGAGAGGAGAGCTAAGAGGGATAATAGGTAGGGTTAAAGATTTGTGTGAATACGATGACGAGTATACAACAGCTATACAAGTGGCTGCAGGAAGCAGGCTTGAGTACATAATAACTAAAGATGATGTCTCTGCTACTGAGGCAGTTAAATGGTTGAAATCCAAGAAGATAGGGAGGACAACCTTTATACCTTTGAACAAGATAAAACCTCAAACAATTGATCCAGATATTAAGCGTTTAGAGAAGGAAGATGGAGTGCTAGGATTTGCCATAAACCTCGTTAGATTTGATCAAAAACTGAAGAAGGCATTTGAGTATGTTTTTGGAGATACTTTAATTGTTGAGAATGTTGATGTGGCTAAGCGGATAGGATTTGGAAAGGTTAGAATGGCTACGCTTGATGGAGATCTTGCAGAGGCATCTGGAGCATTAACTGGTGGGTACAGGCATGGAGGAGTTACACTTAAAGAAATGCTTGAGAAAGATAAACTGAAAAAGGATATTGATTCTCTGACAAAGCAGCAGGATAAACTACTAAAGAGGATGGAAGAGCTAAGGGAGAAGATAGAAGAAAAGAGAAAAGAGAGGTCTGAGGTTGAAGTTGAAGTAAAACAGTTGGAAGCGGTTAAGGAACAAATAGAAACTAGGCTTTCTGATTATCTTACTAGAAAATCTGCAATAGAGAGAGAAAGGGAATCTGTAGAGAAGGAGATAGCTGAGTTATCGGCCAAGATAAAGGAGGCAGAAGAGAAGGCAAGCAAGATCAAAAAAGAACTTGAGGAGCTTGAGGAAAGAAGGGCCACAATACAATCCAAGCTTAAATCAAGGGAAGCTAAAGAAGCGACCATGAAAATGGAGAGGATGCAAAGGGAGCTAAATGCCTTGAAGACACAGGCAACAGAGATAGAGATACAGTATAACTCAATGAAGTCTGAGTTAGAATCTGTGTTAAAGGCTAGATTGACTGGGTTGATGAATAGAAAATCTGAACTAGAAAAGGAAAAATCAGAATTGGACGAATTCTTAAAGAATACAAAGAAAAAGATATTTGATCTAGAGACTAAGCTACAGGAAATGATAAAGGCAGAGGAAGAGTTATCTGGGAAGTTATCTGATTTAATGAAGAAGAGAGAGAGGTTACAAGCTGAGCTTGGCAAACTAGCTGAGAAGAAAGGATCACTTCAGAGGTTGATGGAGAACGCCAGACAGGAGATCAACCAGATAGAGCTTGAAAAGGCAAGGCTTGAGACTAGGCTTTCTGATTTGCGGGCAGAATGGGAGGAAATAGGGAAAGAGAAGTTTGAGGAGTTGTCAGAATCCACTGAGGATCTTGAGAAGGAGTTGGATGAGCTAAAGAAGAAAATGGCAAAGCTTGAGCCAGTAAACATGAAGGCTATAGAGTTATATGAGAAAGCATTAGAAGAATTGAAGGACGTTGAAGAGAAGGCTGAGAAGTTAAAATCAGAGAAGGAAGCAGTTCTTAATTTGATTGAGAGGATAGAAGAGAGGAAGAAAGAAGCCTTTTTGAAAACCTACAACGAGATAAGGAAGCACTTCCAGGCTTTGTACAAGGAATTCTACCCAGAGGAGGGTAGTTTTGCAGACATAAAATTAGAGAATGAGGAAGACCCATTCCAAGGCGGACTCATAGTTGAAGCTAGGCCAGCTGGTAAGCCAGTAAGGAGGATAGAGGCTCTAAGTGGGGGAGAAAAAGCAGTTGTAGCTTTAACCTTCTTGTTTGCTATCCAGTCCTACAAGCCTAGTCCATTCTACATTCTGGATGAAGCAGATTCTCCATTGGATAGAGCAAATTCTGAAAGATTGGCTAAGATGATAAAAGGTAGGGTTGGGCAGTCTCAGTTTATTGTGGTTACTCATAATGCCACACTTATCCATGAGGCTGATCAGATAGTTGGGGTTTCTATGAACAAGAAGATAGGAAGCAGTGTGGTTGAAGTTAATATGAAGGCATATATTGAATAGTTAGGCAATTGTCTATTTATCTAGTGAACATTTGTCCATTGTCTATTAACATGGGTTTACAAATTTTTAGAATTTTCCTAAGAAAGGTATATATATGACCGTTGAGTTACCCTAATTGGAGGTGTGGAAGATAAGACCGATGAAAAATAACTAAGAGGGGAAACGGCCAGGCTCACCCGGCCAAGAGGGTAAATTTGGGGCCGTACCTCCCCTCTCACCCTCTCTTGCTTTTTCTGACAAAAGTTTTTTAATCCTCTTTGGGCAATAATTAAGAGCCGTGGGCACGTAGCCTAGCCAGGATAAGGCGCCGGCCTCCTAACTCCGAAAGGGGGAAAGCCGGCGATCGGGGGTTCAAATCCCCCCGTGCCCGCTAAACCGCCGCGTCCGTTTACGCCGCGAACGGAGCCTATCGCTCTGCGATAGGCTAGCCTTCGGTCGGGATTATGAGTCGGTTGCAGGAGGGTAGAGGGAACCCGCTGGTGGCTGTAGGGCGATGGCCCGTGAGCCGACCGTAGGAGGTTCCTCTGTTCAAATCCCCCCGTGCCCGCTAGAGGGGTTGCACCCCTTCTAACCCTGCGGACTACATAAAGTAGGCCTTCGGTCGGGATTATGAATCTGTCTTTAGAATTAGTGTAATTAGCCTTGTTTTGCCAAACGGCTTGACGTCTACTATGTTTTTTGCCTTTAGTGATTTTATTATTCTGTGTGTTTTTACTTTTCCTAATCCAGTTTTTCTAGATATCTCTGCTTGAGTGGTTGGCCCTGTTAGAAGTACGCGTATTACTTTTGCCTCTTCATCAGGCAAGCAGTTAAGCAAAGCATCTGCTACTAACGCTTTTCCCCTTTCTTTCATTCCTGTTGCTGTTAAATAGTAAACAATTCCTCCAACGAATATCCCCAACGATGCCAATAAAGGTAAAAGATATGGTAGCCATGCCCATGGTTCACAGGTGCACAACTCAGGTGGAAGGCTTGATTGAAGCATCAAAGATAAGAATGCAACCAAGAAAATGAATCCAGAAATCATTCCAAGACCAAATACTATTCTTTTCATATCTCCATCCATAGGATAGTTTCAGAATTTGAAACTTAAATTTATATATGGTTTCAGAGCAAGTTTCTTTGGTGGTGGGAATGTTAAACAGGAAGAGAGCTATAACATATGTAGTTATGCTTTTAGTTGCAGTTGTGTTTTTGTCCAGCTCATACGCTTATTGTCCACCATCAGAGGATATCTGTGTTGATAATCAGACTATTAGTGATAATTACTTAGCTCAACATAATACCCCAGAACGTGCAAATGTCTCTGTTTGGTTTTTCTATGCATCTTGGTGCCCCCATTGTCATAGGGTTCTCATGTCTGGCGTGTTAGACGAACTACCAGATTATGTTAATGTAACTAAATATCTAGTAGATAAAGATCCAAAAGCTCATGCCTTATTTAGTGAAGTTGTAAGCAGGTATGGAATTGTAGCAGGAGTTCCGACAGCAGTCATATTTACCACAGATCCGTTTAACGGAACAATTCTCCAAGGGGATACTCCAATAATATCAGAGATACGCAATGTTACAGAGTTAGCCATGAAAAATCAGGAAAAAGTATATGGTGGGGTTACAAATGTTGAAAGAAATGTGTTCGCTGATCTGGCTTTTCTAATAGGGACCGCCGCAGCAGATTCAATAAACCCATGCATAATGGCAGTTTTATTGATAATGCTGGGAACACTAGCTTCCATAAAGGAATACAAGAAAATGAGAGACTTTGGTATAATCTACGTAGCATCCATATACTTCACGTACTTAGGCATAGGCGTTCTTTTAACGCTTGGGGCGGTGTACATTGTTAACCAGCTTAGCCTGTTTGCCTCTGAAATAGCAACTGCCACAAAGATAGTGGTCGCTGCCATACTCGTGTTCGCTGGGGTAGTGAACATAAAGGACTATTTCTGGTGGGGGAAAGGCATAACCTTCAATATAAATGAAGAACATAAGAAAAAGGTCATAGAACTGGCAAAGAAAGCGTCTATCCCAGCAATAATCTCAATCGCGGTTCTCATAACAGTGGTGGAATTTCCTTGTTCTGGAATAATGTATCTGGGTGCAATATTCTACTTTGTGTCCACTGGTATGAACCCCCTCCAACTGTTTGGTTACTTACTTATTTACAATCTTATATTTGTGCTCCCACCGGTTGGCATGCTTGTAATTGCTCTAGGCGGTAAGAAAGCATCAGAGATCGCATCTAACCTTGGACTGAAAAAAGCTAATGAAATATTAATGGAAAACAAAGAGAAATTTAGATTAATAATGGGGGTTGTTCTAATAGCTCTAGCGATTCTTATCTTAGTTACCTAACTTACCTGGACGCTACGGCTACCAGCTTCTCCAAGAACATCTGTTCTGGAACAGCTCCCACCAGAGCTTCCTTGTCATCTATTATTGTTTTTGGTACTCCACTTACTGCATATTTATTAGACAAATCTGGGAATTCCATAGCTTCTATCATTTCTGCCTTTATCTTTGGATTTATTATTGCGAATTTATGAGCCAGTCTTACCATTCTTGGACAATATGGGCAAGTGGGTGTGACGAACACCATTATTCTGATCTCTCTATCAATTTTTTCTAGTTTACTAATTGCCTCTTCATCTAGTTCAGTGTCTCCTTTTGAGAGATCCATTATATCTTCAATAAATGTTCCAAATTCGTAACCGCTCATCAATCCGTAAAAATAAACCATTTTCTTTCCAGATTTTATCACAGTGGCAGGATATTTATCCACGCCCAAAGCATTAGCTAAGTCCTTTTCTTTGTCAAAGTCATGTTCCTCAAGTATTATTTTTTCTCCACCTAAGTCTTTTATTATTTGTAAAATTTCCTTTATTTGTCCGCAGAATTGGCAGTTCTCTCCACTAAAAAACACTAGCCTAACTGGGTTTTCCAAATTATTAAACATCTGTTTTATCTGCGCCTTTGTTTGTTCATCCATTTCTATCATGCAAAGTTCCTCCTTTACTTTTTTGCCCAATATGGTTTTTTTATAAATTCATACGCGGATATGGCAGCCACAGCCCCTTCTGCAGCAGCGGTCACTATCTGAGCAAGGCCACCAGTAACATCTCCAGCTGCAAAAACACCTGGAACGTTGGTCTCCATTTTTCTGTTTACTTCTATATAACCTTTTTTGTCTGTCTGTATACTTAAGGCCTTGAACAAGTCAGTATTTGGAATCTCTCCAATATCTATGAATATCCCATCCAACTCTAGTTCTTTTTCTTCACCAGTTTTTACATTCTTTACTCTTATCTTTTTGACTTTGTCATCACCTATAATCTCCTCTATCACAGAGTCTAGTACAAATTCAACATTGTTCTTTTCTCTCAATTTCTGGACATCTGCTTCCTCTGCCCTGAATTCATTCCTTCTATGTATCAGATAGACCTTCTTACATATGTCTGACAAATAATTGGCATCCTTCACTGCAGCGTTCCCACCACCGACCACTGCTACTGTCTTTCCTTTGTAAAACGGAGCGTCACATGTTGCACAATAGGATACTCCTTTTCCTAGGAACTCTTTTTCTCCTGGAACGTCTAGAGGCCTGTGCTTGGATCCACTGGATATAACTATTGCCTTTGCTTTGTATTCCCCTTCAATTCCCCTTAGCATAAATCCTTCCTCTGATTTTTGAATATCTACTATTTCATCTATCACGAGCTCGGCCCCAGCAGCTCTGGCATGCTCCTCAAATCGTTTTGCCAGTTCCTTCCCATCTATGCTTTTGAATCCGGGATAATTTTCAATTGTAGTGGTTAATGCCACATTCCCGCCAAATACTGATTTCTCAACTACTAATGTTTTCAAATTCCTTCTACTCGCGTAGATGGCGGCAGTTAATCCTCCAGGACCACCACCGATTATTACTAAGTCATATTCTCCACTAGCCTTTTTACCCAAAGAGAGGCCGAGTTCCATGCAGTTCACCTCTTTCTAAGTATTATCATGTCTCCCTTGTCTAAGACGAAATTTTCTTTTGGCATATATATCCATTTCCCGGCTTTTTTCAACCCTATAATCTCATAGCTTTTAGACAACTCGTCAGTAGTTTTTCCCAAGAATTTAGTTTTACCTACCTTATAAACCTTTAGCTGCATTTCCTCAGCAAGTGCTTGACTAATGCTTTTCTCTATTGGAAATCCTCTTATTACTGCATCCACAAGCTCTTCAGCTCCATCAGATATATCTTCCATTGCAGATGCAATCCTGTTTATTGCCGTGAAATTTTCTGCGTCTTTCCAGTTTCTAGTGGCCAGCATTACTCCTATCTCTAGTTGATACTGTAAGACATCCATCTCTTCTTCTAACATTGCCACGTGCTTAGCCAATCCCTTATCTCCTGTGACAAGGGCAGCAAATGCCAGATCCATTATTAGTGAGCTAAGGTGTTTCATTCTCTTTATTATATCAACTACAGTTAAGTTTTCTTTTCTCATATTCTTCATTATATCCTTTGCATTCATATCTCATACCCCCATTATGATTTTTGCAGTGAATATTAAAAACCATACACCGACAGCGTCTCCTGTTGCAGATAGCAGAGGGATAGAAAGGTCACTTGGATCCATACCTAGTTTTCTCCCTAAAACTTCTAATCCGAGAGCGATGCCAAGCAATAGGCTAGTAGCCATTATTCCGGCTATCGTTGTAATTGATACAAATTTTATTAGTCCTATTCCATCTCCTATTGCATTTAGGACTATCTCAGCTGCTACGCCCAGGAATGCAAACAACACAAATGCCACTATAAACCCACCAAGAATACTAACCCATATTTTGTTATCCTCTCCTAGGTACATAGCAGTAGTTATCCTTGCACTTGCCACTCCAGATATGTCTCCTGCAATATTTATGAAGGCAGGCAGTACTAGGAGTATGGCTATTAGTTCTTTCATATTCAATGCAGAGTTTAGAAAGATTCCTGACGCTAGGCTGAAAACAAGGGCCATAAGTAAAGGCCCAAAAGATTCTCTTATTATTGTTCTCCAATTGTAGTGTGTCATATGAACCCAACCATGTGGAATATTTTTACTACCAGCACAAGAGAACCAATCATTACTATGTCCCCTAGGGTTGCTATGACAGGTATGGTCACATTATTTGGATCCCATCCATGCAGGAAGCTTTTGACCGTAATAACTAGCGTGAGGCTCATCAAGATGGCACTGGCAATAATTCCAGCAGTCACAGCCACTAGAACAAGCTTTCCCACATCCGCCGCCATGCCCAGCATGGCGGCGACTAGGAAGGCTAGGACTGCGGTTATGACGTTCATTGAAATTGACAAGAGTATGCTAGCTATTATGTTTTCTCTAGCTTCTCCTGATAATGCGATCTTAGGTTTCATCCAACCCATATGTAAAGCGGATCCTAGTCTGGATGCCAGTGTGGACGATATGTTTCCTCTTAGATCTAGTATTCCAGGGAGCATTATGGCTAGTCCTGGAACTATCAGCAGCTCTTTTTCCATGCTGATCAGAAAGCTACCAGTAAGTAATTCCACTAGTGTGTAAATTAATCCTACGCTGATGCTCTCTTTAAGCATTTCCAATAGCTCATCAATGGCTTCCACGAGGAGTTAACGTTAGACTTATTAAAATTGGTTCCCCAAAATCTGGCATGCCCACATTAGAAGAGATAGCAAGGCAAATAGAAGAGTGCAAGGCCTGTCCCTTGTATAAAACTAGAAATAAACCAGTTCCAGGAGAGGGGCCAGAGGATGCAAAGATTATGCTTGTAGGTGAAGCTCCTGGTAGGAATGAGGACTTGCAAGGAAGACCATTTGTTGGGCAGGCAGGCAAGTTTTTGGATGAGCTTCTTGATCTAGCAGGATTGTCAAGGGAGGAAGTGTTTATTGGGAATGTTGTGAAGTGTAGACCTCCAGGAAATAGAGATCCACTTCCCAGCGAGATCCTGGCTTGCAGACATTGGTTGGAGGAGCAGTTTCAAGTGATATCTCCAAGGGTAGTAGTTAGTCTTGGAAGATTTTCTCTGGCTTTCTTTCAGGAAAAGTTTGGAATCGGTAAGGAACCAATTTCAAAGATACATGGGAAACCAATTCGTATTGATACCTTGGTCTGGCACGGTTGGCTTGTTCCAATGTTTCACCCTGCCGCCGGCTTGTACCGTGGAGAAGTGAAAGCAAAGATAGTTGAAGATTGGAAGGCTTTGCAAGAATTCTTTTCAAAGTTTAAGTAGATTAGACTTCTATCATTGTTCCTACACCAGGCTCTATGTATTCTTCGCCGTAGGCAGCCCTGAATGCCTCTTGTGCTATCTCTCCTGAGCAATGGGCAGGACAGACTGATTCCACTCCAAATTCTCTGAATGCTTTTACTATTTCATCAATTTCTCCCTTGCTTTTCCAAGCTAAATGGAATCCACCAATTACTAGATGAATCCTTCTCCTTAGCTCTTTCGCCCTTTTTATGATATTTACTATTCCTGGATGAGAGCAGCCAGTAATTATTGTACTCCCTTTGTCACTATCTACTATTAGAAAACACTCTTTTTTCATCGGTACTATTGTTGTTCCTCTGGTTATTTCAGTAGCTTTGTCAATCGGTTTTAGAGTTGCGTTCTTTTTGATATACCTTTTGAACGACTGAGAAAAGAAATCTCCTACAAATATGTTTTTCCCTCTGAATTCAGGGATTGCATCAAAATCTAAACCACCAAAGTGGTCAGAATGCTCGTGCGATATCACGATATTTTTCACTCTATTAAGGTCTATTCCAAGCGCATCTGCATTCTTTTTTAGTATTGAGGGATCAGAACCTAGATCAAAGAGAGTACCTCCCACTAGGCAAGAAAAACCCCATCCAGGTATACCTACTCTCGCGGTGTTGTCATATAGGATTACTAGTTTCATTTTTTCCCTCTCTTGTTTGTATTATTATGTCCTTTCCATTTACAAGAGCGTCAGTGACTTTTTTTCTTGCTGATTCAAGAAGTCTCCAAACAGTCCCTCTAGATACACCAAGCTTTTCCCCTGCTTCCTCTTGTGTGAGTCCCTGCAGATCTACAAGTCTCAAAACCTCAAGCTCTGGAGGTTCCATTGTTATGATACCTGCAGGCGGACCTGGTTTTGGACCAAATCTGAATATGTTTGGCATCCAACCGAGCATTATAGGTTTTGCAGGTCTGCCTCTTCCCCAACCAGCTCTCATCCATTTCCATCTAGGCATACTAGTTTTTTGGAGATTTGCATATTTATTTTTTGTGCAAATGCTAGAATTTAGCATTCTTTTTGTGCCATGCTATTGATGAAACTAACAAGATTATTCCAGAGGATATCAGTATTGCAGAAATTATTCCTCTGTCTTGTTCACTTTCTTTTTGCAGGTTGGCTTGTTGCTCATTAGTCGTGAATCCTACAGGTGTTTCTTCACTGACACTCGCTTTAACTGGTTTTTCCCACTCTTCGCCGGCTGCACTGTAAGGTACGTGTCGCATGAACAGTGGGGAGTAGAAAATCCCAGCTAAAATGAGGATTATGGATACGCTCAAAACAAACACAAACCTCATTGATGTTTTTGGTTTTATTATGCTCCTTCCTTTGTTTGTTAGCTCGTAGTATATCCATTTTCTATTCTCGTCTATCCTTCTAACTAGCCCTGCAGATTCCATTTTTCTTAAGTGCTCGGCCACTGTTGGAATTGATAGTCCCAACTCGTTGGCCAGCTCTGATTGTGTTTTCCTTCTGTTTGCAAGACTTTTGAGTATGCTAATTCTTGACTCCGCCGCCAGCGCTTCAAACGTTTTTCTATCTAAAGTGATGTCTCCCATCTAGATCTCCGATCAATGGAATATTGTCTTCACGAATGAAACTATTATGTCAATTGGGTTAAACACATTACTAGTCTTTTCTGCTTCTCCTGGAATAGATTTTTCAGCTTCCCCCGGAGCAGATTGGCCTGGGCCTTTAGTGGTTTTAACAGGTTCTCTTGTAGGGATAAATTGTTCAAATTTTTTGACGACCATTACAGCTTCATTATCTTTAAGTCCCAATAGGCTTATTGATGCATTCAAGAATACTTTTGTCTGATCTGGCTCCAAGTGTAGATATCCCACACTTTCGTGTTCTGTTCCCTCTCCATATACAACTTTTATCAATGCTGCCATCTTTGCTTCATTAGTACTCTCACTGCTTGCATTTACCATGTGTCCTTCGTACGCTATGGTGTCAAGGATTACTTTGTAGGGGATACCTTCTTGATCTGTAAGATCTGTTATTTTGGCAGGTTGTCCAATATAAAGAGAAAATGCTTCACCAGTTTTCACATAAATTTCACTAACTTCACTTTGTGTAGTTATGTTACCCATTGAGTCAGGTACCTGTATTGCTCCTGTTATATTGGTTGATGTTATGTTAGTTATTGGTGTTGTGGACTGGTTCTGTGTTATCTCTTGAGATCCAGATTCACCCTCAGTTGTAGGCCATTCTTCTTTCGGATTTACATTTAGAAAAATAAAGCCTAAATTGTTATCTTCATTTGTCTCTGATATCACATTATCCTCATCAACCATTGCAACAATAATGTGTTTGCCTTGGGATGTCGGTGTCCATATGAATGGTATGTATGCTTCGTATTCTGTCTGATTTGGTATTGTGTAACTAACTTTTGATAGTAATTTCCCATCGTACATTGATACTGTGTAGGATTCTTTGTATATGTATGCATCTGGATCAAGTTTTATATGAATATGAGCGTATAGCGTGTATTTCTCACCTACTTGGATATCTTTTATATTCATATCGCTTGGTAGTGATACATCTAATACAGAAATGTCAACAGGGTATGTGTGCTCATGTGGGGAAGCACCAAGGGCCAGGGAAAACAATATGACAAGAGCAAATATATAACTTAAACCTTTCATTCAAGCCACCAATATACTTGTGTCTTGAGCAGATAAAAATAGCTATCTTTTTTTAAGGCAATCGCCTTAATAATC
>CAZZDL010000003.1:25711-34777 GCA_964652335.1 Microcaldota archaeon | reverse complement strand
TGCGGGGGACGGGATTTGAACCCGCGCAGGCCTAAGCCACAGGACCCTCAATCCTGCCCGTTTGACCAGGCTCCGGCACCCCCGCGATCATTTAATACTTTCTTCAATTTCCTTTGCCTTTGAGATTAGTATCTTGATTGCCAAGTTCAATGCTTCCTTTGCGCTCATTTGACCATTTGTTTCTATGAAGAATACATACTCATTTCTGTTTGGTGTGACCTTTGCTCCGAATTCTTCGCATAGCCTGCATCCATTGCATTTTAGTTTGTCAAAGCTAATCTTGTTACCCTCTAGCTTCAATGCCTTTCTTGGACATGCCTTCACACATGCGGCTTTGTCTTCGCATCCTTTTACGTCCACGTCGTGG
This sequence comes from Microcaldota archaeon, assembly GCA_964652335.1. Classification (GTDB taxonomy): domain Archaea; phylum B1Sed10-29; class B1Sed10-29; order WALL01; family WAMD01; genus WAMD01. The sequence goes on along the minus strand of CAZZDL010000003.1, from coordinate 34,410 downwards.
ACCATGTGATAGCTCGCTAGTCCCACCTGCCATTTTGCATGCTGTTCTCCCTTTCCAGGGATTGCCTTTGCTTCTAATCTAAGTCTCTGTCCATCCAACAGGTCTATTATAGGTATCTTTCCACTTACTGGCCTAACTCGTGGATCAGACGAATGGAGATCAGACGAGTAGACAGTCTTTGGACCTTCAACGTCTAATGTCAATGTGACAGAGTACTCATTCTGCTTTTCCTCTGTTAGTGGAACTGGCAACATTTTTGGATCTACCTTAAGTGGTATCATTGCTAGCCTGTGGGTTATGTATTCGTCCCATAGAGAGGATGAGTTTTCATAGATATACACTTCATCTATTGCCATTGTCGGAACTTCTGCAAGTATCGTCCTTCTTATACCGTTTACTATTGCAGGTTCTGTATCTGTTATTAACAGCTTAAGATATTTGTCCTTGTCTTCCAATACCTTTACCTTCATCAGACTCTCCTCCCTCTCCTTCCACCTGGAGGTCTTGTCCCATCTCTTGGTATTGGAGTTACATCCTCTATCAATTCAATTCTAAGTCCAGCTCTAGCCAAAGCCCTAATTGCTGCTTGTGCTCCAGGACCTGGCTGTTTTGATTTGACCCCTCCAGGTGCTCTAACACGAACATCTACTCTTGTAATCCCTCTCTCCTTTGCCTTGGCCGCTACTTCCTCTGCAGCCGCCATAGCTCCATATGGAGAGGCTTTCTTTGTTCCTGATGTTTGCATAGCTTGACCAGAAGATGATTTTGCAATGGTTTCAGCTCCTGTTATATCTGTCAGTGTGATTATAGTGTTATTCTTAGAGGCATATATGTGAACTATTCCTTTTATCTCATTGGCCATTTGCATCACCGCCCTCTACGTTTGCAGGCTGTGGAGACATTTCAAGAATCTTTGGTGTTCCTTTGTAGTAACCAATCTTATCCTCTTCCTCTCTTCTAACTATGTATCCAGGAACAGTTACTTTCCTTCCGTTTATTGATATCAAGCCATGGACTATGAACTGCCTAGCTTGTTTCATTGATCTAGCTAGTCCCTTTCTGAAGACCAAGGTTTGTAGTCTTCTATTCAGCCAGTCGGTTATACCAAGTGAAAGCACATCATCCAGGCTGGCCTCTTCCCCTAGCAGACCAAGCCTATACAGTCTTCCAAGCAATTCTTTAACTCTGATGTCTTTGTCTTCTCCTCTGTAACCAAGAAGCGCTCTAGCTCTCATTCTAATTTCCCTTATTCTAGTTTCTGCTTTCCAAATCTCCCTTTTGTTCTTTAGCCCGTATTCCTGCATAATCTTTTTTTCTTCCATGATTCTATCCTTTTCCCAAGGATGTCCAGGTGTGTCAAATTTTTTCCTTCTTCTCCTAGGATCTCCCATTTATACCACCTTATTTGCCCTTACCAGCTTTTCCTGGCTGGTTCTTCTTTCTTTGTACACCAACGGCTGGTCCTTTCCTAAATGTACTTCTTGTTCTTTGTCCCCTAACAGGTAGTCCTCTAGCGTGTCTAATTCCCCTATAACTCCTCATTTTCTTTTCTCTTTCTATGTCTTGTTTTATTCCAAAGTCTAGATCTGATTCAGTTAGATGAACGTCCTTCATTTCAATGGGATCTTTCCTCCTATTCACCATCCAAGCAGGAATCCCATGCTTTGTTGGGTTTAGAATTATATCTTCCAATGTTTGGGTTTGCTCTTCTGTTAGTTTTCCAACCAATTCATCCTTATCAATACCTAGTTCCTTACTAGCTGTTTCAGCTATTGCATTTGCCAGCTTTTGTCCAACTCCTTTTATTGCTGTTATAGCTTTTGGGATTGGCAGATGTCCATCAAGATCCTTATTTGCAACTCTAACTATTCCTCTAATTTCATTCTCCATGCTAACCACCTTTTGCCTTGGCACCAGAACTAGCGGCGCCAAGGGTCAATGCCTTTCGGCTCGCCCCAGCTAGGCTTAATATTTTTGAATTGAGGTATTTAAAAAGCTTTCTTTGATTTTTACTACTATTTGACCTTAGTCTGACCGGTCTAAATAAGGTATTGTCTATAAGGTGTTGTCCACAAAAATGTGGATAACTCTTTTTAAAGCGAACAGCCAAAACTAAACGCATGATATACCTAGACAATGCCTCTACTACAAGGGTAGATAATAGAGTCCTAGAAGAAATGATACCTTACTTTACTGAGAAATACGGCCTTCCAGGCGGGGAATTCGGGCATAGGTTTGACGAGGAGGCTAGGGAGGCAGTGGAAATAGCTAGAGCCAGGATAGCTAAGAAGATAAATGCAAAACCAGATGAGATAATATTTGTATCAGATGAGACAGAAGCAGATAACTTAGCGATAAAAGGTCTAGCTCCTAAGAAACCTGCGACTAGCGTAATAGATAGGAAATCAATAATCAAGACAGTGGAAAAGCTAGGAGGAACAAAGTTAAAAGTGAATTCAATTGGAAGAATAGATGAATTATCAGCCGATATTGACTTGTTAGCTACCCACGTGGTTAACTTTGAGATAGGAACTGTTCAAGACATTAAAGCGTTGATAGATGAGTCTCACGATAAAAATGCTGTGGTATACCTAGACGCGAATCATGCATTTGGCAAGATTGAGCTGGATGTAAAAAAGCTAGGCGTTGATTTAATGAGTTTTTCCTCCCATTTAATATATGGACCAAAGGGAGTGACTGCCCTATATATTCGGGACGGAGTAAAGATTACACCATTATTTAATGGGGACTTTAGGGAATTCGGCCTAAGACCAGGAATGATAAACGTTCCTTCAATAGTAGGATTTGGAAAAGCAACGGATCTTTTGGCTGAAGTGAACTGGAAGAGGATAAGGAAGATGAAGAATGCATTGGCCGATGAGTTATTATCAATAAAGGATGCAAGATTGAATGGTAGCTTGGATGAATCGTTATCAGCTCCGGACATACTCAATCTTTCATTCCTTGGAGCTGAAGGAGAGAGTTTGTTACTTCATTTAGATCTAAGAGATATAATTGTTTCAACTGGATCTGCTTGTTACTCGCAAGAGCTTCAGCCAAGCCATGTAATTAGAGGGATAGGAGGGTCTTATGAAGAGGCCCATGGATCAATAAGATTCAGCTTTGGCAAATACAATACAGAAGAGGAGATACCAAAGGTTGTGAATGCAATGAAGGATGTGGTTGCAAAGATAAGAAGCATAAGTTCAGGTGTGGTTTGATGCTGCTAGATACTAGAGGTAAGAAATGTCCTGAGCCTTTGGTCATGTTTAGGAGGGCTATTAAGAAAATGAAACAAGGAGAGAAGATAGAGATTGTCGGGGATGATGAAAGATCAAGTGCAGAGATAGTAATGGCTGCTGATGAGCTTGGCATGAAGGTTTTAGAGCTTTCAGGTGATAAAGAATGGAAAATAGTGATAAAGAAGTAAATAAAGAGATAGGGATAGGATACTCAAAGAAGGTTTTGTACTATTTCTTTAATCCTGTTAATGTTGGTGAGATAAAGGATCCGGATGTTACAGCTAGAGTTGGGAGTCCAGCATGTGGAGATATGATAAAGCTTTATGTCAAGATTGATGGAGATAGGATCTCTGACATAAAGTTTAGGTCATATGGGTGCGCATCAAATATAGCTACTGCATCCTTGGTTACAGAATTAGTGAAGGGGAAAACAATAGATGAAGCCAGAAGATACACCTTTACGGATGTGGTTGAAGGGATAGGGGGATTGCCAAAGGTGAAGTATCATTGCGCGGTTCTAGCAGTGGATGCTTTGAAAATAGCTTTAGACAAATGGGATGTTAAGAGAGGAGTCAAGCCAATAGATGAGAAGTTTGTAAGGGAGATTCTTAGGGGAGTGATAGACCCAGAAACAGGGGAGAGCATTCTGCAAAGCGTCAAATCTATTGAGATAAAAGATGGGATAAAGATAGTTGTAAAAGGCATTCCGGAAGAGGGCAAGGAGATAGTTAGAGAGCAAGTTTTGGACGCATTTGAAGATTTAGATATCAAAGTGGAGTTAGAGTTTGAGTAGCTTTTCGGCTAGTTTCTCATACTCCTTCTCGCTACCCTTCGGAACGCCCTTCATCAATACCTTCCCATTCTTCATTATAGTTATCCTCACGTCATATCCACAGTCTCCAACTTTTAGAAAAACAACCATACCCTTCTTTTCAGCCAGGAGCACTCCTCCCTCTTCAATCATTAACTGTTTGGCCTTTTCTAGGTCAATTGTTTTTTCTTTATCCGGTATGAACGTTATTGTCTTTGAAGATGGACATACCTTCATTTTCATTGTTACTCCCTCATACAAGTTCTCTTAACACATCTAACATTTTTTCTATTTCTTCCTTTGTGTTATAGCAATGATAGCTCGCCCTAACTGTTCCTTCCACACCCAATTTTTTCATTAGAGAAGACGCGCAATGATGACCAGATCTAACTGCAATGCCATTCATATCTAGGAATCCAGCCACTTCATGAGGATCTAAATTTCTGACATTGAATGATATCACTGCAGCCTTTTCCCTTGGTCCATACCATTCTATCCCTAATTCATCTAATCCATCTAGTGTCATCCTTGTCAGTTTTTCTTCATACCTTTCTATCTTGTCGAGCCCAATGGATAATATGTAATCCACCGCAGCCCCTAAGCCGATTCCTCCAGCAATGTTTGGCGTTCCTGGTTCAAAGGACCAAGGGAATTCTTCCAGTGTGTAGCTTAGTGTTTTCACATCTGAATCTGATACTGTTCCTCCACCAAGCATAACTGGCTCAACGAAACTCTTTACCTCCTCCCTTATATACAGGCCTCCAATCCCTGTTGGACCTAGGAGACCTTTGTGACCAGAGAAAGCAAGGAAGTCTATTCCCAGCCTTTTTACATCCACAGGCATGTGTCCAACGCTCTGTGCGGCGTCTAGTAGGATCAGGCTATTGCCTTCTCTAGCTATCTTTGATATCTCTTCTACTGGTTGAATGACTCCTAAGACATTTGAGACATGATGGGTTGCTATTAATGAATTTTTAGCTTTGCTAGCTAGATCCTCTAGATCAATATTACCTTCTTTATCTGTTTTTACTATTTCTAGCTTTATCTTTCCTAGTTTTGCCAGTCTAATCCAAGGTATTAGATTTGAATGATGTTCCACCTCTGTGACCAGAACCTTTTCTATTCCTGCTTTCTCAAAGTCTAGTCCCAGTGCAATTGCGTTTATTGAGTATGTTGTCCCGTATGTTAGAACTATCTCATCTTCTTTAGCATTCAATAGCTTAGCTACTTTTCTATGGGCTTCTTCATATGCCAGGCTAGCCTCTTGGCTGAGCTTGTGTACTCCTCTGTGTATGTTTGCCCTATACTCTAAGTAATAGCTGTTCATAGCCTCTATGACTGGCCTAGGGGTTAATCCGGTTGCTGTGCTGTCTAGGTATACATACTTTTCCAGAAGAGGTATGTCCTTTCTTATGTCATCGGGTATCTTTTTCATGTTAGATTACTTACATGACCTACTTTTAAAAAACCAGTGGTCGTGCGCTGATGTCATATCCCACGTATTTCCACATTTTTAACGTACTTCTTTACAGCTTCAGCAAACTCTTTTAGCTTGTTTGGAGGATAGGGGATCATGTTGTCTGCAGAAAGGGTATGCTTGTTCTTAAATTGTTGTATATAATACCTCTTTGCTCCTTCTATTAATTGCCCAATCTTCTCAAAATCCTTGATGCCGAGCAATGGAAACGCTGTTGTTCTGAATTCATACTCTACGTCTCCATGGAGTAAGATAGATATGCTTTCCTTTATTTTGTCTGTGTCTACTTCAGTCCCTACTATTTCAGAGTATCTTTCCAGAGGCGCTTTCACATCCATTGCGATATAGTCTACTAGACCATTGGATATTGCCTTCTTTGTGATATCTGGGAACGATCCGTTTGTGTCTAGCTTTACTAGAAATCCTTTGTCCTTTACTTTTTGCATAAATTTCAAGAGCTCATTTCCATGAATAGTTGGTTCTCCTCCAGTAATCTCCACCCCCTCAATGACGTTATTCCTCTTTTTGAGCCAAGAAAATATCTCGTCTTCAGGAATTGGTTTTAGCTTTTTAACCATTTGAGGTAGGACTAGCTCATAGTTATGGCAGTAGGGGCAACGAAAATTACATCCAGGTGTGAACAGTATTGTGCAAACCTTTCCTGGAAAGTCTATAAAAGAGACCTTTTCCCAACCGACGATTTTCATACTCATACAACCACCATACATGTTTAGAGATGGATGTATCTCCTCTCTCTAAACTCTTCTTGCTTACCATCGTTCCATTGATTTACTGGTCTGAGGTATCCGACCACCCTAGAATAAACCTCGCATTTTGTCCTTTTGACAGATTTTGACCTGGCTTGCTCTTCTGTGATTCCTAGTTCTGCATCACATATTGGGCAATATTCGTGCTCTCCAGGAATATATCCGTGAATAGGGCATATGCTAAATGTAGGTGTTATGGAGATATAAGGTAGGTGGTAATTTGAGAAGACAGTTTTGACAACCTTTTTTGCTGCTTCCTTGTCTAATCTCTCACCAACGAATATATGAAGCACTGTTCCTCCTGTATATCTTGTTTGAAGTGGATCCTGGTTATCTAAGATTTCAAATAGATCATCTGACCAGTACACCGGCGGGAGTGTGGAATTTGTGTAATAAGGTTCTGCATGTCTTTCTCTCCAAGCTTTTTCATTTGCTACTGTTATGCTTGGATATTTCTTTTTGTCAATCCTGGCTAGTCTGTAGCTTGTCCCCTCTGCTGGAGTAGCTTCTAGATTGTATAAATTACCGGTTTCCTCTTGGAATTCTCCCAACCTGTCCCTCATATAATCCATTACTCTTATTGCAAATTTTTGGCCTTCTCTTGTAGTGATTCCTTCACCCATAAAGTTTAACAAGGCCTCATTCATGCCCACTAAACCGATAGTAGAAAAATGGTTCTTCCAGTATTGACCATAGGTTTGTTTTATTGTCCTGAGATAGAACTTTGAGTAAGGATATAATCCCTTCTCTGTAAATCTTTCTATGACCTTCCTCTTTATTTCTAGGGAGGTTTTTGCAAGTTCCATTAATTCATCCAGTTTTTGGAAAAGCTCAGAGTCGTCCTTGCTTAGGTAGCCTATCCTAGGCATGTTTATTGTTACAACACCTATGCTTCCAGTAAGTGGATTCGCTCCGAACAATCCCCCGCCTCTTTTCTTGAGTTCCCTAGTATCTAATCTGAGCCTGCAACACATTGATCTAACATCATCTGGTTTCATGTCCGAATTGACGAAGTTAGCGAAATAAGGTATACCATATTTTCCAGTCATTTCCCAGATCAAATCTAATTGTTCGTCATCCCATGGAAAGTCCTTTGTTATGTTGTAGGTTGGAATTGGGAATGTGAAGGGCCTTCCATTTGCATCTCCCTCTGTCATCACCTCTGCAAATGCCTGATTAAACATGTACATTTCTTCCTGGAAATCACTGTAAGTTTCATTTTGTTCTTTTCCCCCCACTATTACATATTCATCTTTCATGAAATCAGGGATAAATAGATCTAGCGTTATATTTGTGAACGGGGTCTGGAATCCAACTCTAGTTGGAACATTTACGTTGAATATGAACTCTTGGAGGACCTGCTTTACTTGCTTGTAATCTAGTTTATCATATCGGATGAACGGAGCTAGGTATGTATCAAAGTTAGAAAATGCTTGTGCTCCTGCAGCTTCCCCTTGGAGAGTATAAAAGAAGTTTACTACCTGACCAAGTGCGGATCTCAGGTGTTTTGCAGGTTTAGAGCTTATCTTTCCAGGCACACCAGTAAACCCAGACACGAGGAGATCTCTTAGATCCCATCCCACACAGTAAGGTGCTAGAAGACCTAAATCATGAATATGGAAATCCCCTTCCTTATGCGCCTTTCCTATCTCTGGAGGATAAATCTTGTTTAACCAGTAGTTTGCTATAATTGCCGAGGAGATATGGAAGTTTAATCCTTGGAGGGAGTAAGTCATGTTTGCATTTTCTTTAACTCTCCAATCCATTTGGTTTATATAGGAATCAACGACTTCAATGTTACTCATCAATGCAGCCAATTCTCTTAACTCTTGATGTTGCTTCCTATATAAGATGTATGCCTTTGCTGTCTTAGCATGGCCATTTTCTATTAATACCTTTTCCACTACATCTTGAACATCTTCGACGCTTGGTGTCTCTTCGGGGCCAAATCTATTTTCTAACTCTTTCACAACCTTGTCTGCCAACCTTTCTGCAATTTTCTTATCTCGCCCTCCAACGGCTTTAGCAGCGCTAAATATTGCTGAGACTATTCTTTCTTTTTCAAACGGAACAATTCTCCCATCCCTTTTTCGTATATATCTAATCTTCGGCATTTTATCACCTCATTTTTAAATATAGCTAACGCTACACTCATTAATCGAACTTTTTGTTGCGAACTGTTTAGTATTTCGAATTGTTTTACGCGCGTTCAAGTAATGCACTACTCATATTTATACTTTTCCATTCGGATTACGAACCTACTTTTTATAGAGATTTAGCTTTTCTAACAGAGAATTAGGAGAACTTACGCTTAGCCTTCTTCTTTGCACGCTTTCTTTCTAACTCTTCTGCCTCTTTTCTCATAGCCTCTATTATCTTTTCAACCGCCTTCTCCCTTTCCT
>CAZZDL010000003.1:0-25611 GCA_964652335.1 Microcaldota archaeon | reverse complement strand
CAGCTTTCTTATTTTTCCAGGATGCTTAGGGAGCTTTGGCATTATTACCTCTTTAACTATTTTCCTTGCCTTTGCTTTAGTAAAAGGCATATTATCACCTGTAGTGATTACACATAATCTAGTTAAATATTTACCCATAGGTTATCGCTTACAAAGTTACTTACTTGCTTCACCGGTTTTTTATTCTAAATTTTTATAAAACAACTTTTAGATATTCTAACCATATCTATTAAAAAGCTTTAAAAAGTCAAACCAAAATGGAAAGATTTTTAAACAAGCTAATCGTTAGTAGTACCATGAGAAAATCCAAGCTAGCAGAATGGTTGTCAGAGGAGCCTAGGCTAGACGGAGAGGTAGAGCTTGGTAAGGCTAGTCCAAATGAGTTTATGGAATTTGAAAGGACCTTGTCAAACAGTCTAATCAAACTAGGTTTTAACGAAGTTGTCCTGCCCGAGATTATTGATAAGGCTGATTTAGACAACCAGCTGGGAATAAATTTTTACATAAACGATTTTCCTCAACTAGCTGTTTCATCTAGGATGCATACATTGACAGATGAAGATATCAAAAAAGTGATTCCAGATATAGGAAAATCTACTTTAAACAAGGTTAAAACATTGTTTGATGATTATTCATCTGGAAAGATCCTTGCTAGAGACGTGCCCAGGCTTTTAGTAGAGGTGGCAGGACTTTTACCAGAACAGGCCATATTGCTGACTGAGAGGGTTATGAAGACAAAATTCTCTTTATCTGGAAGATTTTTATCTTCCTCTCTTTGCTCATTGTGGTTCAAGACATTATCTGAGTTATATAAGAGATATCCTTCTCCTAGAGCTTATTTTGCAATCGGTAATGTCCATATTTTTGAGGAAACAAGACCAATACTATCTGGCGTGCTGGTTGGGGATTCAAGTATATCCCAATTGAAAGGCATCCTTTCTAAGATTTTTTCAGATCTTAATATGACACCTAGCTTTCTCCCGAGTATAACCACATATCTTGCTTTCATCCCAAGATCCTTCATGAAAATGAAGTTTAGGGAAACGACCTTTGGCCATATTGCTCAGCTCTCCTCCACCTCACTTCACAACTATGGGATAGAGGATCCCGTGTTCTATTTTGAGATAGACCTATTGAAGATGTATAGAGCAATGGGTAAGGAACCGCTCTCTGCCCTCTATCCTCAATTTTACGGAGAGTGGTACTTGTCAGACGAAGAGATTGCATCAAAGATAGGAATTGAAAAGAAACCAAAAACAAAACTAGGAAAGGAGATAGTTAATGCAATTCTAAAGAATGCAAAGCTTTATTCTTCCCAGCCAGCCCCATGTGAATTTAAGGTCTATGAAAGGGAATTTGACGAGAAGGCTCTAGAGGTCTGGATAGTTGGATATGAAAAGAGCCTTGTCGGACCAGGATTTAGCAATGAGCTGGTGGTTTACAAGGGTTCTATTCTAGCCTTGCCATCGGTTGGAGATCATGAAGCATTAATCAACGGCGTGAAAACAGGAATAAAGATGGGAGACGCTCTGGCTAATTTTGTAGCTGCTGAAATAGAAAATGAGCCGTTAAAGTCAAGGGAATTCCAGTTCGATAAAACAACAATGGAGAATGCAAACCTGCATATCCCGAGTCAAGTACTCTCCTACATAAAACACATAGGCGGTGATCTAAAGATAGACGCCCCAGTATTTTTCAGGGTTGAAGCTAGGATAAGACGTCTATGGGTATACAAGAAGGGAACCTGATTACTTATTAGAGATTAGCCATTCTTTGAATGCTAGCAATGCATTCCTTCTATGGCTAATTCTATTTTTTGTTACAGGATCATCTGCAAATGTCTTTTCATATCCATTAGGGATAAATATTGGATCAAAACCAAATCCAGATTCTCCGCTTGGTTTTAGAGCTATTTTCCCTTTTACAACTCCTTTGAACGTCTTTACCTCCTTGCCGTCTGTAAACGCAATAACTGCCCTAAATTCTGCAGTTCTATCCATTTCATTTTTCATTAGTTTTATTATTCCTTCATATCCAATCGTATTCAAAACGAATTTTGAGTACTGCCCAGGGAAATTATTTAACGCTTTCACAAATAGGCCAGCGTCTTCAACAAAGCATGGCTCTCTAAGCTTTTCGTAGGCATCTATCGCTTTCTCCTTAGCAATTTCTTCTAAGCTGTCTGCCTGAATTTCTTTCAGGTCAATGTTTTTCCAAGCAATATCTATTCCTACGTCACCCAAAATCTCTCTTGCCTCCTCAAATTTCCTCTTGTTCCCTGTCACGAACACTAGCTCCATGGTTGAATTTAGCTCATATATCTATATAATTATTTTAACTAGTGTTTGCATAAACTTAGTATGCCAAAATTAGGAAAAGAGGCTCATTTAAGGATACATGAAGTAGGCGGGAGGCATGGCGTCAGAGAATTATTTGACCATTATCTGAAGAAGGTTGGAGTTACTGGTCCAGAGGAGTTAACTGAAGGGAAGATAAAGGCGTTTTTGGACTATGCAGAAAAAAATCTACCAACAATGGTTGGGGAATTGAAGACTGGCGAAATAATAAGAGAGATAAAGAAGGAGCTTGAGCTGGAGTAGTCATGCTATGAGATTAGTAATCGCCCTTGGCGGAAATGCTATACTAAAAAGAGGAGAGAGGGGGACATTCAGTAGCCAATTGGCGAATCTAAGGAGAACATCTGGTTTTCTGGCAGAGATAGCTAGGGAGCACGAAATTGTTATAACTCATGGAAATGGTCCACAGGTTGGGGCACTGCTCATACAACAGGAACAGGCCAAGGGACTTGTCCCACCAATGCCTCTGGATGCGTGCGATGCAATGACTCAAGGGCTTCTTGGATATGCTATTCAGACAGAGATGGACAAGGTTATGAGAGAAAAAGGGATGGATAAAAGGACTGTTAGTGTATTAACTAGAATGGTGGTTGATAAGAACGATCCCGCTTTTGAGAATCCAACAAAGCCTGTAGGTCCATTTTATCCTAGTCCAAAAGGATTACCTAAAGAGTGGGTAGTGAAAGAAGACGCAGGACGGGGATACAGGAGAGTTGTTCCTAGCCCAATGCCTATCAGGAGTCTAGAGTCAAAGGCCATTTTGGCTTTGCTGGATAGAGGTTATATAGTTGTATGTGGCGGGGGAGGAGGGATACCTGTTTTGGAGGATTTAACAGGGGTTGAGGCAGTTATTGATAAAGATTTAGCGTCGTACGTTATAGCCAGGGAAATAGGGGCAGATGGGTTGATAATACTTACTGACGTTGAGTACGCGTATCTCAACTTTAGAAAACCAAACCAAAAACCAATAAGAGAGATTACTCTTGAGAAAATGAAGAGCTACCTAAGTGAAGGTCATTTCTCAGAAGGTAGCATGAAACCAAAAATTTTGGCTGCAATAAAATTCGTTGAATCAGGAGGAAAGTTTTCAATAATAACCAGACTAGACAAGGTGTTGGATGCCTTGAATAGAAAAACAGGTACGATTATCACTCAAGGCTAATAAATACTGCTATTGTTAATATGTGGGGTGGTATTATGCAGTTAAGTGTTAAGGACTTAGTAACTGTTAATGATCTGACTAGAAAAGATATAGACACAATATTTGACGTAACAAAGCATTTAAAAACAGAAACAAAGATGGGTAGAAGGCATTACTTACTTGAAGGGAAATCTCTTGGTATGATATTTGAAAAGCCCTCAACAAGGACTAGGGTCAGCTTTGAGGTTGCAATGACCCAGCTTGGGGGGCATGCATTATATCTTTCAAAGAATGACATACAGTTATCTAGAGGGGAGACAATAGAAGACACAGCCATGGTTTTATCAAGAATGGTTGATGGCATAATAGCTAGGGTATATGAGCATGAGAAGATAGAGAAATTGGCCCTTAATGCAACAATCCCAGTTATAAATGCGCTTAGCGATATGTATCACCCATGCCAGGCATTGGCTGATTTTTACACCATATTAGAGCATAAGCATACATTTAATGTAAAGATAGCATACATAGGAGATGGGAACAACAACGTTACCCATTCTCTCATGCTTTTAGCTTCAAAGCTTGGCTCTAACATTGTTGTGATCACACCCAAGGGATATGAACCAGCAGATGAAGTCATTTCAATGGCAAATGAAAACAATGAGATCAGCGGTGGAAGTCTTGCTATCTCAAATGATCCCTCAGACGTAACCGGGGCAGACGTTGTTTATACAGATACTTGGGTGTCAATGGGAAGGGAGGAGGAAGAAAAGAAGAGGATAGAAGACTTATCTCCATATCAAGTTAATTCAGAGCTAATGGCAATGGCAGATAAGAACGCTATATTTATGCACTGTTTGCCTGCGCATAGGAATCACGAAGTAACGGACGAAGTTATAGACAGCGAGCAAAGTGTTGTATTTGATGAGGCAGAAAATAGGCTTCACGTGCAGAAGGCAGTGTTAGCATTACTAATGAGATAGTTACATGTATTTAGCTCTGCTCTCAATCTCTTTTATCCTTTCTTCCATCTTTTTGCTTAGTCTGTATCCTTTTGAGAATGCCTTCCATAATCTATCCGCCACATCCCAATGGCTTGCAAAGATCATTCTTTTGAATACAACTAAATCGGTAGCTTTATCTTCAATCCTTTCACTTGACTTTGCCAGCCCGAAATCTATCAACCAGAGTTTTCCGTTCCAGATAAAATTAGACGTTGTTAAGTCATTGTGGACAATACCAGCATCATGGAGTTTTCTGATTGACTTGCCAATCTCTTTTCCAATCCGTTCAACCATTTTTCCTTCGTAAATTATATCTCTAACCTTCATGCCTTCAATGTACTCCAGTATTATTGAACATTCATCTTCATCCACATCTAGCACATGGGGAGTATTTACGTATCTCCTAGCCTTAATCAGCATTCTAGTCTCATTTTTTACTCTTGATGTCCTGATTCGTTCATCAATTTCTTTTATCCTATACTCTTTCCTAATCCTTTTCTTTAATACGCATGGCAATCCGAGGAATTTGGATTTCCAGAGTTCAGCCTCTGCCCCTCTGTATATTAGCTTCATACAACCGCCTTACAAGATCTTTAAGCATTTTTTCATGTCTGATTTCATCGCTTATTATCATGTTTAAAGCTTCCTTTTCTGTTTCTGTTGTGTCCGGTTCTTCAAGAGCTTTCTTATACATCTCTCTAGCGTCTACTTCCTCCTTCATTCCTTCCTTTAGCAGGGTTTCTATTTCATCATCGGTTAACTGTCTCTTTGCCCCAGCGCCTATCTTTTGCCTTAAAAGTTCATCAAACATGTCTGCGTGGATTAGGGACTCTACTATCAATGTCATCAATGTCTTTCTTATGTCCAGGTCATCAATCTTTTTCATGTAGTCGTGGTATAAGTCTATTATATACAATTCCTTTGCAATGAATTTTTTAATTTCGGTTGCTTTCATATCATCCCCTCACACAATAAATCTTATTATAACCAAAGCCACGATACTCATAAGCTTTATCAATATATTTAGACTTGGCCCACTTGAGTCTTTGAGTGGATCCCCAACAGTGTCTCCTATAACTGCTGATTTATGAGCTTCACTTCCAGGTCCTCCGAATAATCCTTTTTCAATCATCTTTTTGGCATTGTCCCAAGTTCCGCCAGCGTTAGCCATAAACACAGCCATTAGAAAGCCAGTAGAGGTTGCACCGATGAGCAATCCTGCCAAACTTTTTACTCCTAGCACAAAACCAACGATTATGGGAACTAGGATTGCCAACGCTCCTGGGTATATCATTTCTTTTACCGCATGTGTTGATGCTATTCTTACACACCTTTCGTAATCTGGTTTTCCTTTTCCTTTTAGTATTGATTTTCTTTTGAACTGCCTTCTGACCTCTTCAACTATTTTCTCAGCTGTTTTACCTACTGATTTTATTATTGAAGATGAAAATGCAAACGGCATCATTGCACCAAGAATTATTCCAGATACTACAAATGGATCTCCAAGACTAAACTCTGATACGTTCAATCCAGTATTTTGTATGAAGACTGTTATTAATGCTAAGGATGTCAGTGCTGCTGAACCAATTGCAAACCCCTTTCCGACAGCTGCGGTTGTATTCCCAAGTGCATCCAAGACATCTGTTCTCTTCCTGGTTCTCGTGCCAAGCCCAGCCATCTTTGCTATTCCGCCAGCGTTATCTGCTACTGGACCGTATGCATCAGATGCCAACGTTACTCCTAAAGTGGATAACATACCAACAGCCGCAAGGGCAACCCCATATACTCCAGCAACTTTTGTGGCAAGTACTAATGCAATGACTATTATTATAACTGGAATTATTGTTGATTTCATTCCTACTGATAGTCCAGCTATAACATTTATGCCAGCACCATCCTTAGCTGCCTTCGCTACGAATTTCGTGCTTGGATAGTTTGGAGATGTATAATACTCGGTAGAAAACCCTATAATCAATCCAGTCAAACACCCTATTGTTACCGCTATTGCTGTGGACTGATCAAATAGTAGAAAGCTAATAACTACCACGATTAAAATTGCTGCAATGAAACCACGCCTTAACCCCCATAGTAAATCTTTTATCCTTGCTCCTTTTGTATGCACCAATTGTGTTCCAATTATTGATGCAATCAATCCGATAGATGCAATCCTTATTGGGATTGGAATCCCTTCAACTCCAAAACCAACGAATGCAAGTATCATTGCAGAGATTATGGAATCTACGTATGATTCAAATAGATCCGCTCCCATTCCTGCTACGTCACCAACATTATCACCAACATTATCTGCTATCACAGCCGGATTTCTTGGATCATCTTCAGGTATTCCCTTTTCTACTTTCCCAACCAAATCAGCACCAACATCGGCAGCTTTTGTGTATATCCCTCCACCAACCCTAGCGAACAATGCCATAGCTGAAGCGCCAAATCCAAACCCTATTATGCTTTGCAACGCTGCATTTACTCCAAGATGAGAAGATAGATACATGTATACAATGCTTAGTCCAATCAATCCAAGACTTACAACAGTAAGCCCCATAACAGACCCGGCGGAGAAAGCAATTCTCAATGCTTTTTTCACACTGTCTGAAGCTGCCTCCGCCGTTCTACCGTTTGCACTAGTGGCAACTTCCATTCCTATATATCCACTTATCGCTGAAAGTAGACTTCCAGATGCAAAAGCGAGGGCAATTCCCCAGCCACTAGTGAGCCAGAGGATAGCGGTTACAATTACAACGAATACGAGGACAAGTGTATACTGACTATGTAAATAAGCACGAGCACCCGTTTTTATAAGGTGAGTCACTTCTTTGGTTTTATCCTTTTTTATTTTGTGTTTTATTACAAAGTTGATAAGATACAAAACATACACTAGGCCTATCAATCCAGTTAATACACCTTCCATTTTACCACCCGTGTATTGGATTATGATTGCGAGCTTTTTAATGCCATCCTCCATAGGATATAAAAAAGCTGCCATCCAGTAAATTCGGTATAGAAACCCAGTCCCAAAACCCTAAGTCCATCTTTATTTACTACGCTTATTACCTTGTTTGCTAGTGCTTTTACATCCCTTCCAGTTGCATATCTTTTTGAGAGGTTGACTGCGTCCACTAGTCCTCTTAGCTGGGATTTTTCTATTATTGTTGAAGCGAACGTGAATGGTAATGTGATCTTATTATCCTCATACCAAATGGTGTTGTCCACTAGTTTGACCTTTCTAAATTCAGGAGGACTGAGAGATATTATTTCATTTTTCATTACACTCTCGTTTTTACCAGTTTTTGTCACTTCTCCTGTCTTCATGTCTATTGTTATAGCAGGATCGCCATCTGTGTTGTTTATGTATATCTGTTTACCAATTCCCAGGTTTTCTATGGAGAATACTTTTTTTACACCGAAGTATTCAACTGCGTTTACGTCCTGGCTACCTATGAAAGCGAAATCATTTACTGATTTTAATAAGCTTGTGTAATCATCACATTTTCTGTATGCGTATGATTTTGCTATTAATTCGGACAGCTCAATAGGGCAGTTGGCCAACCAGACAGATCCACCATTTATTAGGACACCTTTTACTTTACCAGAATGTGGAGTCTTTACAACATCATTTCCTTTCAATCTGATTTTATAATTGCCAAACACTATCTCGTTTGGGATGAACATGGTATATCCATTGTCTCTTAGATATGCTTTTACCGCTATTTGATCCTCAAGGCAGTTTTTTGTCATCCTTATTTCTTCATTTCTATGTATGACCTCTGATAAACTTTCATTCACTACTTTTGGCAATACCTTTTCAAACCCCTTTGCCAACAGTTTTCCGTTGACTCTGTTTTTCCTGAGTGGTGGCCTGAAGTGAAATCTCAAGTATATCTTATCAACGTCAAATTTTATCCCAGATCTTTTCACTAAAAAACTAGTGGGCCTTTGGAATTCTATCCAACTAAATCCAGCCTTTTTCATTTTCTTGTAGAATTGTTTCAGTAAGAACTGCTCCAGAGCGAGGCTGGTTTTCCTCCAGAGGTCTTCTGGAAATTCATTCTTTATTATTACTTCTCCAACACCAAAGCTTCTTTTCCTTGTTGGAGAATTTGTTATATCCAAGATGAAGTTTCCCATCTTATAAGTACCTATAATCTTGCTCAGCCTCTCTGGAGGCTTCCCATCCATTAGATGCATCCTCAACTTCATTCAATCACTATTTATTCCATTAGTATTATATATTTGTCGGTATTATCTCCAGCAGACGTCAACCTCGTCTGTCCTCCAACCTTGTTTTATCCCTATATTTCTTGGATCAGTCTTTAACCCTGCCTTAATCATTTTCCATCCAGTGAGTGCAATCATGAATCCATTGTCTCTATTATGCTCTGGCTTTGGTGAACCGAATTTGGCTTTATGTGGTTTTACCATTTTTTGGAACATTTCTCTCAGCCTTGCATTTTGAGCTACTCCACCAACAAGCAATAGTTCTTTCTTTTTAGTGTGAGCTAATGCCCTTTCAGTTACTTCAACAAACATGGAGAATATTGTTTCTTGGAATGAGAAAGCGAGGTCGTTCTTGTTAGTTTTCCCAACTAGCTTTTTAGCTGCAGTAACAAGCCCTGAGAATGTTAAATCCATACCCTTTATTGTATATGGAAGTTCTATGAAGTTTTTACCTTTTTTAGCTAGGGCCTCCATCTTCGGCCCGGCTGGGAATTCTAACCCCATTTTCCTTCCAACCATATCTATTGCATTGCCCAATCCAACGTCAAGTGTTTCCCCGTATATCCTATATCTTCCACCAGCTAGCCCAATTATTTGAGTGTTCGCTCCAGATACGTATGCAACCAATGGGTCTTTGAACCCTAAATCATGTTTACCAACTTCTATATGTGCTATGCAATGATTTACTCCGACTAGTGGGAGAGAGTAATAGCTTGATAAAAATACAGCTAGACTTACACCAACTCTTAAGCAGGGCCCGAGTCCAGGACCATTTGCAACAGCTATTCCATCTATGTCATTAATAGTTAGTCCAGATTTCTCTAGAGCTTTTTTCACAACAAGTGGGGCATTCTTTGCCATAAACTGACTAGCTTCTCTTGGATGGATGCCTCCAGTTGTCTTGTACATCATCATTTCATTTGCTAGTTCCTTTTTTCCATCAGTAATCCCAATTCCAATTGTGTGGGCAGTGGATTCAATTCCCAAAATTATCATGTTCTATTTTTTAGTAGCAAGCTTTTTATATTTAGTATGAGTTCTAGGTTGCATGAAATTGATTGGGAACTTGTATTATTTTTTGAAAAAGAAATTCTCTAGGAATCCATCTAGACATGACATTATCAAAGAGGAGATAAAAGAAAAGGAGGAACATCATCCTAAGTCCATGCTCATGTTAAAAAAGAAAAAGGGGGTGGTAAAGTTGGCCACTAAGAAGAAGACAACTAAGAAGAAAAAGAAGACGACAAAGAAGAAAACTACAAAGAAGAAGACAACAAAGAAAAAGACAACCAAAAAGAAGGCCTCTAAGAGAAAGAAGAAATAAACCCTAACTTTCTTTTTCCTATTTTTATTGTTTATTTTATCTTGCGTAGTCCGCTCCCGCGAGCTGAAGGTCTACTCTATGGGCCCGGCCGGATTCGAAAAGCCTTTTACAAAAAGCCTTGGGAAAAACAGCTCCGCTAAAGCCTTTTAACAAAAGCCTTGGGAAAACTAGAACCCCGCCCGAAGGCCAGCCTATCGCAGAGCGATAGGCTTCGTTCGCGGCGTGAACGGACGCGACGGTTCTACGCCGGGGGAGGGATTCGAACCCTCGCGGCCCGAAGGCCACTAGCTCTCAAGGCTAGCGCGTTTCCACTCCGCCACCCCGGCAGCGACTAAATTATGATTGTCATTATTTTTATTTATCTATCTTGAAGCTTCTATAGACCTGATAACCAGATCCTCGGCCAGCTACTTCAACGTTTCCAAATACACTCATCATTTTCTCTTTTAGACTTTTCCCACCCTTTGACTTTCTGGCTACAACGTCCATCCATCCACCTGGTACTAGATTTGCGAAGCCCTCATCTATGAATCTGAAGACGGTCTCTTTCCCCGCAGAAAAGGGAGGATTAGTTGCGATAGCATTGAAACTAACATCAATTCCCTTTAGCCCATCGTTCTTCAATACCTTGAATTTCCTTAGGTATCTTTTTGCGTTCTGCTTTGTTGCCATTATAGCTAGTCTGTTTGTATCTATGAACCAGATCTCTAGATCTGGATTTTCCAATCCAGCAATTATCCCTACTACTCCATAACCACAACCGAGATCTAGGAACCTTCCAGATTCAGGTATGAGCATAGTTTCAGCCAAAAGTCTAGTTCCTTTGTCTATCTCTCTGAATGAAAAGATTCCAGAATAGGTTACTAAATTCAAAGAGTATCCTCTAAGTTCTGCAGTTATTTCCATCTTTTTTGGCTTACTTACTGGCATATCTGAGAAATAGTGCCTAACCACTCTTCCACACCTTAGGATATTTGTTTCTGTCCATTATCACTTTGTCTGTTTTTGCTACTATTCCTTTTTTTGATCTTCTAATCTCTTCAGAATTCATCTTGCTTATTCCTATTCCAATCAGTTCGCTCTCCTTTGTCATCAGTGCAACTGCCTCATTTTTCCTAATTCCGTCGTCACATTTGGCAACCCCAGGCGCTGCCAGATCCGCCCCATGGCATATTGCTGCTACGGCAGAATCCTTAACATAGATCTTTTTCATGTTTTTTATCCCTGCTTCCAAAGGGAGGACAATACTCAGCAGCTCGTCACTGACCCCTCTCTCATAGAAAACAATAGCGTCTTTAAGGTCTTGCAGGATTACAGCGTCTTTTATATCAAACGGCCCAGATCTAATTCTCCTTAATTCTAGCATAGATCCCTTGACTCCTAACAACTCGCCCCAATCTGATATTAGCTTCCTTATGTATGTTCCATGCTGCACCTTTGCTTTGAATAAAACCAAATCATTTCGTATTTCTAAGAATTCAAGAGAATAAACAGTTCTCTTTCTTAACCTTCTTTTAACTGCTGAGACTTTTGGTGGCATCTGCCAGATCTCCCCAGTGAACTGATTGGCTATTTCCAGAAATCTGCCTGGATCTATGGACTTTTCAAACTTAGCAATACCCACATACTCCTTGTCAGATTTAGAAAGATATTCTAACAGCTTTATAGCTTTTCCAAGTGCAATGGGCAAAACGCCTGATGCGTTCGGGTCTAGTGTGCCAGCATGACCAAACTTTTTGGCCTTTAGCATATCAGCTACCCATGAGGTAACCTGGTGAGAAGTAGGCCCAAGTGGCTTGTCAATCACAACAAAACCATCACTTAGCTTTCTTGAGAGCATTTACAACCTCTTCATGGCTGGCGCCTTTTGGTATATCGAGTATTTTATCTGTTGGCTCCAAGTGTTTGAAATTACATCTTCGTCTTTTAACATTTATACCATCAATCAACGCAAAATTCTCGTCAATTATATCAACTACAACGACTTCCTTTCCAGCTTCTTTTCCAACCAGCTTCTTGCATACTCTACCTACATGCATGAATTTCATTTCTTCTCACCTTTCAGCTTTTTCAATATTAGCTGGCCAATTAGACTGGATCCTAAACCAACAACTATATACCATCCTAACCAGTCGATACCATTTACAACTCCCATGTCATAGAACGGTCTTGTTAACACAGGTAATCCAAATGGCAGTTCTAGTATTGGTCCTAAGGATCCGAAAGCAGACCCCATACTCCACAAAAGCAATAATACAACTGGCGTCGTTATGAATAATGGCTTAAACGACTGATACATATTTTCTTTGAACTGTTTCATTATCTCCTCTTGTTCTATTTCCAATTTTGCAAGCAACTTCTTGTCGCCCGATTTTTTTGCCTCCATGTACCTTTTTTGATGTTCTTCCATCTTCTTTCTAATTTCTTCCATTCTCTTTTGGTCAACCATTTTTCTGTGGATAAACAATGAGAATATCGTTAGTAGGGTGGCTAATAACGTGATTATTCCAAACGCCAATGGATAAAATATCTTTATTCCAAGTATCTCAATCATATCTTCACCCTAAAAATGATTTTAGTGCCGGGTGCATCTCTGCCAATTGGGCAGACATTAGTTCTTCATACAACCTATACAATATACCAACACTCAGCAGGATTCCTGTTCCAGTCCCATACGCACCAGTTAGATCTGCTAGGGCTGCTAGACCACCAACAGCAGCTGAACCTATCACAGTTATCACAGGTATGTATCTTTCCATTACTCTTTCCATTACTCTTGGATCCCTTCTGAATCCAGGTATGGATAAACCAGCAGATTGTAGTTGTCTAGCCACTTGCTTTGGTCCCATACCTGTTGTTTCAACCCAGAACATTCCGAACAGGATACATGCACCTATCATGAATGCAAGGTAGAATATTATATGAACAAGTTCTATTGGGATTACCCCCAATACTGTTTGGGCTGGATTTATGAAGTTTTGCTGTATTGCTGTCCAACCGCTTAGCACACCATAAGGGGCCTTTACAAGCCAGGCGATTGGAATAGTAAACTGAGATGGATCTAGGCTTAGAGATAGTACAGGCAGAGGTTGCCCGTTTGGCCCGAATCTCCCAAGCCATGGTAATCCTGCTTGTGCAAGTACATTTGCAAAAAGCTGTATATTAGCAAACAATGCAGCTGCAAGTATTACTGGAATATTAGATACATAGAACAGTTTTAATGGGAATCTTCCCCCAACTCCTCTAATTCTTCCAAGTGTTAAAGGTATCTCAATTCTCATTCCTTCTCCATATACAACTATTAAGAATACTAATATAGTAGCCAGCAGTGGAGCGATGATATCCAAATGTAGTACACCTTCGTTTATTATTGCGTTTATGAATGAAGGTATGCTTCCATAAAACGGATGCAACGCTCTGTAGACCACTACCTCAGAGACTCCGCCAACGATGAATAAACCTATCCCAGATCCTATTCCCCATTTTGATACAACCTCGTCTAAGAATAGAAGGATTATGGATCCCAATGCTATTTGCCCAATTACCAGTATTGCGTTTAAGTCAAATAGACCAGAGATGCCAGGTATGGGTAGAATGCTTATTCCACTTGGTTCTATTGGTAAGAAACCAGACCAAACATATATGGCCCCTTCAAAGAAAGCAAATAGTATCCCCCCAATCTTCGTCGCTGCCATGTATCTTTTCTTATCCATTTGGATTATCTCTGCTCCTACCAGTAGCTGTAGTATTATGGATGCCATCACTATTGGTCCTATACCTAGTGTCCCAAGCGTTCCTAATCTACTGGCTAAAACTGTCTGAACGTTTTCAAGGAAAGCTACTCTTTGCAAAACGTTTGAGTACTCTTGACTGAGTTGCGCATACTTTGCGGGATCAGTTACTTGTATCTCTTTTAGCCTCTGTGGAGTTAGCATTCCTATTGGGGGTATCTGTGATAAAATGAAGAATATTATAAGTGCAATTCCAACCCACATTAATCTTTTCTTTAGAGGTTGCCTCTGAACAGGTCTTTTGACATCAGGAAGTATAGCAATTATAGGATCAAGTATTTCCCATCCCATTTATTTCACCTTTAGTGGTTACGCCAGCTGGATAGATCCACCAGCCTTTTCAATCTTTTCCTTTGCCGAGTTAGTCACGTATTTAACCTTTATCTTTAGTGGCTTTGATATCTCCCCCTTACCAAGCAATTTGTTATAACCAAGCTTGGTCAAGTCAATTTCGTCTTTTCCTATCTTTTCTGCTATTTCAATTACTTTAGCGAGTGTTATATACTTTATTTTTTCTTTTTTCATACCCATTCCATGTTTACCGAAATGATCAGGCATTTCTTTGATTATTTTTAGTTTCTTGTGTTTCGCAGATCCAGCTAGCCCTTTACCACCACCTTTTCTTCTGGAGCCCTTCTTTCCTCTACCGCAATTCCTTGTTCCTCTGTGTTTCTTTCTTATCTTTCTGTTTTTCAATGCCATCTCATCTCACCTATATCATTTTTTCAAGCAGTTCATTAATCTTTTCTCCTCTGTAGCCTCTGTCTCCACCCTGTGTAAAATCTCTCTTTATTGATTTGTATCCCCCAGATGGTGGGGTTAGTCTAAATACTGGCTTTAAGTTAGGTATGTCTTCCAATTCTACTTCAAATTTCATAAATGCATCAACAAAATCAGATATATCTTTAAATTTTGTATTCTTCTTTACATATTCGTCTGTGAGCTTTCTATTTCCTGCTAGCCTGCCTCTTTTCCTGAGGAGCTTTTCCATCATTTCCTTACTAATTTCACCCCAGGTCACCCATGGCCTTACTTTTTGAAGCATTCCCATATAACTCTCTCTATCGTCTATTACGACGCAATGGTTCGCTCTAGTTAGGTGCAATAATTTTAGAGTATCCTTAATCTCCTTTGGGGTGTCTATCAATCCCCTTATCTGGATTACAGCTAGCCTTTTCATTCTTCTCCACCTTCTTTGACTGTTTCAGCTATTGGTCTTGCTTCTGCTTTTATAATTACCTCATCTGGGATTCTTGTCTTTCTCAAGTTCCTCAGTGCATCCCAAACAGCGAACGCGAAGTTATAAGTGGTCCTTGTGTCTCCCCATGTCCTGCTCCAAACGTCCTTTATACCAGCTAGCTCTAGAACTTTTTTTCCTACATCCCCTATTACCAGACCTGTTCCCTTAGGAGCAGGTATCAATCTTACCTTAACAGAACCCCATTTTCCTTCTGTTACGTAGGGTATTGAATGATGTCCACCACACATACACTCCCAGGACCCACATCCCATTCTGACTTTTATTATATTCATCTTTGCGTTCCTTATTGCCCTTTCTATTGCTGGTTTTGTGTTTATTGCCTTACCTGTGCCAACACCAACAAAACCATTTCTATTTCCGACCACCACAGTGGCAAAGAACTTGTTTTTTCTACCTGAGTCTGTAGTTCTTCTAACAACTCTTATCTGCAGGACTTCTTTTTCTAAATCAGGGAGTAGTATATCAATTATTTCAGGTTCAAGTATTGGCAGCTTAGTTTCTAGTGCCTGATCCATTGTCTTTATTTCTCCGCTAGCCACAAGTTTTCCCAATTTTGTTTTCGGTATCCAGTCTGCCATTTTCTCACCCTTTCTCCTTCATTATTTTTTCTTTAGCTTTATTGAATTTTTCAATCAAATCTGGAATTCCTCTGTATTCGGCGATTATTGCACCACTAATTCTATCTTCAGGAGGAATAACATCATCGCTATGAGGGATTTCCATACCAGCGTCAATAGCTCCTTTTAATGCAGCATAGACATTTGATCCTTTAACTGGAGTATGAAGACCTATGTCTAGTAGAGCTTCGGAATATCCCTTTTTCTTTGCTCTTACTCCCAGTAGAAGTCCAGTTAGGTACGCAGATGGACAATTGCCTGGGTGGCCGTCCCATCCAAACTTCTTTAGTTCATGAGAACTGGCAGATACTAATACTTTGTCCCCCTTTTCATGGAAGGTTATCAATTGAGCGATTACCTGCCTGTTTAAAACCCTAACCACAAGTCTGGGCTTGTCTGATTTAAGCATTGCTAGCCTTTTCTTATAATTCGTCTTCCCCTCTCTCCTTCTTCTAAACCTAACCCGATACACAGTCTTACTCGCCATCACTTAACACCCCTTATGTAGGACAAAAGATGTCTTTTACTCCTGAAGAAACCACCTTTGACTTTCTTATACAGTTCTCTATAGTTTTCAGGCCTTAGTTCCTTCAACGTCTTTCTCAATGCCCTTACTTTTTCCATCCATGCTTTTTTAGCTGGTTTCCTTGCAGTCTTCTTCCCCTTTCTACTTCCTGGCCCTCTCCTTCTACCTAGCTTCTTTTTCTTTGCCAATGTTCTAGCTCTACCTCTAGAAGAGCCTCTTTTTGGTTTTATCTCAATTGCACCAGTCTTTACAAGTCTTTTTATGTCTTCTCTGGTTATGGCTTCCTTCGCCTTTTCAGAGTCCTTAATTTTGACTCTATGAATACCAACATTGAACGTCCTTGCTGCTAGTTCCTTAACTTTTTTCAGCTCCATTTTCTTCACCTGTTAAGTATTCTAATTCCCATTTCATCTGCTTTTTTGATTATCTCCTCTCTCTTCTTTTTCCCAACTACGCTGGCTATCCTAATGGCTTGTGTTTCAGCATCTATCTTATCAAGGTCTGATAAACATTTCACATAAACTTCTTCATATCCACTTGGATGCAAATATCTTGTTTCATTGGGAGCACCATATCCAACTCTCGGGTGTTTCCCCTTTGCCTTTGTATGTTTCCTCTGCTTGCTATCTATACCTCTGGGCTTCCTCCAACCAGTTTTCTGAGCCCTCTTTTTCATGTGTGAGTATTGTTTTGTGAATTTGGGCTTTTCTCTTGGATTCATTCTCCCTCACCTTTCTCAACTATGTATATACCGTCTATAAAGACTCTTGGATCTCTATTCTTGGCGTAGGTGGCTTGCTCAATATTTGCTGCGGTTTGGCCGACCTCTTCCTTATTTATTCCAGTCACTATGATAGTATCCTTCCCTTTCACTTCCACCTTTGTGTTACCTACAATGTTCGCATACCTATTGCTCTTCTCTCCGAGGAAATTCTTTATGACGACCTTATTTCCTTCTACACTAACGTTCATCGGGAAGTGCCTATAATGGACTTTAAGTGTATATTTGTATCCTTTAGTCACTCCGGTTATCATGTTTTTAATATGTGCTCTTATGGTTCCCATCATTGCAAGGGTCTTTCTCCTTGGGAATCTTGCCCATATCCTTATCTTGTTATCTACCTTGTCTATGTGTATCTCTTCCTTTGTCTTAAATTCCCTTGTAAGGCTACCCTTTGGTCCTTTAATAGTTACCTTTAATCCATCCACTTCAACTGTGATTCCATCTGGGATCTCAACTATCTCTTCAACTTCTGCTGCTAGCGTCATAATACTCCCCTCAGTAAACATATGCGATTAGTCTACCACCTATTTTTCTCTTTTTAGCATCTTCATTATCAATGACTCCCACAGGTGTGGATAGGATTAGAATGCCAATACCTGCGGCAGGTAGGAATCTTTTTTCCCAATTTTCTATTTCCATCATTTTTATTGGATGTCTTGGCTTGACAGCTTTGCAGTCGTTTATTCTTCCCAACAGTTTTACTTTGTACATACCACCTTTACCATCATCTATGTATTCATACTCGCCTATGTATCCTCTCTTTTGCATAACAGATAGTATATTACCGAGTAGCTTTGAGGCTGGTCTTAACGTAACCTCCTTCTTCCTGGCGTCCTCTGCCTGTTTTATTCTTGTCATCGCGTCTGCTATTGGATCCATGAGCATTTTTTTCACCTCAGTATTTTTTGAAACCCATTTTTCTGGCAACCTCTCTAAAGCATTTCCCGCATATGTCTAAGCCATACTTTCTAATTACTCTTCTATGGCTACCGCAAATCTTGCATGTTGGAGTATTCTTCTTTTTCTTGCTTTCTTTCTTGGACATTTTAATCAGCCTCCACCTTTACCCCAAGGTTCGACTTAACCCATTCAATTGCTTCCTCTTTTGAAAGTTTGTGCCTGGCAGGGATCTTGGCTTTAGCTCTTTTCCTTCTTTTCACTCTGTATCCATCCTTTATCAACGTAACACAAACATCAAATCCAAATATTCCTATATCAGGATCATACTTTATTCCAGGTAGATCTATGTATTCACTAACACCAAATGCGAAGTTGCCATTATCGTCAAAGTTACCTGGATTCAATTTATTCTCCTTTGCCTCCAATGCCATCTTTAGAAAATCCATAGCTTTCTTTCCTCTTAGTGTAACCTTTACCCCTATTTGTTGCTTTCTCCTTATGCCCCATGTAGGTATCCTTTTCTTTGACCTTGTTCTAACTGGTTTTTGGCCAGTTAGTTTTAGCAATAGCTTTTCTGCTTTCTCTAGCGGTTCTCCGGATTCGCCGACACCGATGTTCACTGTGACTTTATCAATTTTCACTGAGACCATTTAACATCACCTATGCTAACCTCAGGTTTTTCCTTACCAACGACGAAAACATTCTGTTTATCAGTTAAGAATTCCGTTTCGTCAGATACCAGCTTAACTAATGGAGGCCTAGTTATGGTTCCAGGAACTATTTCTTTTACTTTAGCCATCTCACCAGTGTGTCCTCCACCAACGATATATGCAATAGATCCTTCTTCCAGTTTTATTATCTTTTCAATATTCTGATCAGGTACTCTTATTAGTAAGGAATCCCCAGTTTTAGCATCTGTTTTTTCCACTAATATGTTCCTACCGTCATGCAGGTTTATTTGTATCTTTCTTCCCTTGGCAGCTGTTTTATTGACAACCCTCACAAGCTTCTTATTTGCTTCTTTCCTATCTATTTCTATGGCTCCCAACCTACCAAGTTTGTCATAAACTATTCTGTAGTACTTATCTATTCCAGGGACACTGATTGTGTCCATGAATCCTACAGGGAACTTCAGATCTTTTCTTACCTTCCCATCTACCTTTATCTTCCCTTGCTTTATTATGACTTTAGCCTCCCTAGCGGTCTTTGCCAATCCGAGTATGTCTCTTACTAGTACTCCAAGGGGTATTGAAGTCTCTAGAGTATGAGGACCAGGTCTAGGCTTTATTATCCATTTACTCTCCTTTCTAGCTATTTTCCAGGCCTTTGGAGCGGCTATTCTTTTCATCTTTTTGTTTTCTCCCTTCCTTGCCATTTAGACACCTTCTTTAGCTGTTAATTTCTTCTTCCTTTTTTCATCTGTAAGATCCAATTCAAGGATTATGAGATTTGATGGGTGAATAGGAACGAGAACTTCTTCTCCATTTGTTTTCTTCCTTTTTACCTTGTCTATATACACCCTGTAACTCTTTAGGTCCACTTCTACTACTTTCCCTTCTATACCTGCAAAATCTCCTCTTACAACTTTCACTTTGTCACCCTTTCTCACAGGTACAGATCTCTTCTTGTATTTTTTCTTCAATTCATCACTTAGGTGAGCAGCTACCTTTTTCTGCCTAGCGTGCAGAGGCGCGGTAAAGTGCCTCTTTCTTTGTTTCCTTGGTTTACTACTAACGTTTGCCATATCCATCACTCACAAAACATTTTTAGCTAGTGTTGCAACCTTTGCATATCTCTCAGCCACTTCCTTCGCGACTATCCCCTTAACTTCAGTACCTTTGGGTTGGCCTTTATCATCTATGATTACAGCCGCGTTATCTGAAAATTTTATCCTTGTTCCATCCGGCCTTCTCCATTCTTTCTTTTGCCTTATTATCACAGCCTTTACAACCTTTTTCCTTATGTCTGGCTTTCCTTTCTTTACTGAGCATATTACAACGTCTCCAACTCCAGCTCTGGGGAGCGTTCTTCTTTTTCCTTTAAATCCAACGACACCAACTATCTCAAGCTCCTTTGCTCCGGTGTTATCGTCGCATACTAGCCTAGATCCTATGTGCAAAGCTTTGACTACTTTGCTCCCCACAGCTTTCATTCTATTCACCTCTCTTTACAACCTCCAATATAACAAATGATTTTGTCTTACTGATCTTCCTGGTTTCCCCAACCTTTACAATATCTCCCGGTTTCACATCTATACAATCTGGCTTGTGCACAGTTAGTCTGCTCCTTTTCTTTTCCATTCTGTCGTATTTCTTTACCTTTCTAACGAAACTTCTTTCAACTATAGCGGATCTATTCATCTTTCCAGTTGACACTACCTTTGCAGTGAATATATTTCCTCTTACTCTTATCTTCCCATGCTTTGGGCAATTTGGATCTTCACACGTTTTTTCTGACATGTGCTCTCCTCCTAGGTTTCAGTTTTCTCCACCATTTTTTTATCCTTTCTTCAGGCCTTTGTATTAGGTCCTTGCCGTCAACCAATATCGGTTTTTTGTATGAAAGCTTTAACAGGACGTTTGATTTTTGCACAGTTTTGTCCCCTGTTTTTGTTCGTATCTTTATTGTGTTCAAGGTTTCATCAATTATCTTCCCTTGCATTCCGATGAGACTTCTGTCAGATGCATTGATGATCACTGCTTCAATCCCTATCAAGCCATTCTCTGCTATTGTTAGCCTGTCATGATAATTCAATTTGATCTTCTTCATATCCCATCGATATTAACACTTTTTTTATCCTATCCTTGTGGTTTCCCTGCAGTTCTATCTTGTTGTCTTTCACTGCACCTCCACATGCAAGTTTCCTCTTCAATTCCTTTGCCATCGTTTCAACTCCAGATGGGTTATCTATTTCAACGATGGTTACTATCTTTCCGAACTTTCTCCTTTCGGTTCTCACTTTTATTCGGGTTGTGCTCTTATCGAGCTCTTCATATATTTCTTCAGGAATTCCTCCGAGTCTCATCCCCCCTTCAAACCTCCTTTTTCTTTTCATTTATTATCGTTTTTATCCTGGCTATTGTTCTTCTAATCTCCCTTATCTTGCCAGGATTCTTTGGAGCAGTACCACTAGCTACAGCGCCTATTTCTGATCTCAGCTCTGCTTCTAGCGCTTTCAATTTTTCATTTAGCTCTTCTAAGCTAAGCGCTCTGGCTTCCTTCGGCCTTAGTATTGCCACTTGTCTCACCCACTTTCTTAGCTATTTCTTTTTCAACATCAACCTTTTCAGGGAATACAACATCTGGTGGAACTATTCTAACAGTTACTCCAATTACACCAGCCTTTCTAAGTGCTTGAGCATGAGCCACTCTCACTTGCTTAGATGGTTCTCCAGCTTTTTTCAGATATCCTCTAGCAACCCTTTCCCTTCTAGCAATCCCACCTTTTCCAACTAATTTACCGCTGATGACAATCTCAGCACCAAGCGCGCCAGCAGCCATTATCTTGTCAATGGCCCACATCATTATCCTTCTAAAGTGCAGTCCCTTTTCTAATGATCTTGCTATTCTATTTGCCATTACAACAGCATCAAGCTCTGGAACAGGTATCTCTTCAACTTTTATTTGGACGTTTTGTAGACCGAACTTACTTTCTATTTCATCGGTTAGCTCCCTTATGGATTTACCTTTCTTTCCTATTACAAGCCCAGGCCTTTCCACTTTAATTATTATCCTAGTTACCAATGGGGTTTTTTGTATATCAACCCCAGCATAGCCAGCTTTCCTTAGTTTTCCGGCTAGGTATTTGTCTAGGAAAACTGTTGCAAGTCCGTCTTTGACAAATTTTCTCTCTATCAAGGCCTAAACCTCCCTTACCACTACTTCCATATGGGCTAGTACAATATTGTTGTATCTCCATCTACCCTTTGGAGCTCTTCTAGCGATAGTAGCTCCTTTATCTGCTTTTGCATGGACTATCACAAGTTTGTCAACATCTAGCCCCTTGTTTTCTGCATTGTTTTCAACGTTCTTGAGTAGTTTCAATGCTATCTTACTAGCCTTTACAGGATATTTTCCTATTTTTCCTCCAGATCTGTGTCCCACCCCAGTATTGTATTTAGGGAACGGGACTATCCTCTTCTTGGCAATTACGCCTTCTAGATAGTTTTCTGCCTCTTTAAGTTTCATTCCCTTTATAGCTCTCATTACTAGAGCGGCATGTTTATATGAAACATCAACGTCCTTGACACATGCCTTCGCAGACTTTTCATCAATCTCTACCGAGTAAGCCAATCTAATCACCTTTATTTAGCTGATATGAACTTTGTTGATCTTGTAGCTCCGATACCAGCAGTACCGTGTTTAACCTCCTTCCTAGTTGGTGCAAACTCTCCGAGGTAATGGCCTATCATTTCTGGTTTTATCTCAACGTAAACGAACTCTTTCCCATTGTGGATAGCGATCTTCTTTCCAACCATTGAAGGAAGGATTATCATATCTCTTACATGTGTCCTAACCGGCTTGTTTGACTTCTCAATTTTCTTCAACAGCTTCCTTTCTTCTTCTGTGAGTCCTCTTTTCAATTTTCTCCTCTGCCTAGCTGGAAGTATCTGAGCTAGTTCATCCAAACTCATCTTTTGTAGCTCATCAAGAGTATAACCTTTGTATTTGAACTCCTTTGCCATTTACCTCTTCCTCCTACCTGTTCTTCTGGCTGCTATATGACCAACCTTCCTTCCAGGTGGAGCAGTTCTCTTTGTGGTGGTTGGTTTACCAGAATGGTGCTCCTTACCACCAAACGGGTGGTCAACTGGGTTCATTGCAACACCTCTAACAACAGGCCATCTTTTATTTCTGGCTTTGTGTTTGTAGTAGCTGTTACCAGCCTTGACCAAAGGCTTATCTGGCCTACCTCCGCCAGATACTACGCCAACGGTCGCTAGTGCATTAACATTTATCTGTTTTGTATTCTTTGATGGGAGTCTTACTATAGCTGATTTCTCATCCTTTGATACTATGTATCCAGCAGCTCCAGATGATCTTATTAGTTTTCCACCGTCTCCAGGCCTTGATTCGACGTTAAATATAGGGATACCCTCAGGTATTGCCTTTAACGGAAGAACGTTTCCAATGCTTATGCCTGCGTCTGGCCCCTGTATAAGCTCATCGCCAATACCAATGCCTTCAGGAGCAAGGTACATTGTTCTTTCACCATTTTCCCATTCAACGAGCATGATTATTCCGGTTTTTGATGGGTCATCTATCAAGTCAATGACTTTGCCTTTAATTGTTTTATCAAAGTGCTTATACTTAGCATCTGTCTTAAACCTATGGCTAGGTGTCTTGAAGGCAGGAGTTCCTTTTCCTCTTCTTTGTGATAGTATTCTCTTACCCATCTTTTACACCTCATATTATGTTTAACCTTGTTGCAAGTTCTGATGCAGGAGTTTCCTTTGAAAGCTTTACGATAGCTTTCTTCCTGCCTTTTCTGTCTATTAATGTGTTTACTCTATCCACTTTTACTCCGAAGGTTTCTTCCACAGCTTTCTTTATCTCTGGCTTGGTTGCCCTTTTGTCAACTATGAATACCATCTTATTCTCCTTCTCTATCATCTGGACAGCCTTTTCTGATAAGAGAGGATATCTAATCACTTGCATGAGCTCACCTTCTTGCAAACTTCATTTAATGCTGGCTCTGTCCACACAGTCAGTCTCCCAGCATGTCCACCAGGAGCCAGTAACTCAACATTTAAATCCTTTGCCAGGACGGCATCAACACCTGGAATGTTATCTGCAGCTTTCACCAAATCCTTATTCGTAGCTACTATTAGGACAGATTTTTTCTTTTTGTATCTTCTCCCCCTCATCTTTCCGATCCCAGCTCTAACCTTCTTTTCCTTTGCTCTTGCAATGTCATCACCTAGTCCAAGAGCGACAAGCATTTTTTCAACATCTTTTGTTTTCTTTATTTTTTCAGCCTTTTCATCAACAATTATTGGCAAGGTTATTTCTCCAAGTTTGTGTCTCTTTCCTACTAACTCAGGCATTGCAGAAGCTGCTATTGCAGATGCAAGAGCAAGTTTTCTCTCTTTTTCATTTATCTTCTTTGCAATCTTCTTTTCCTGCTTTGGTGGGTGTGCTCTAATTCCTCCTTTTGCGTGAGGAACTCTAGCTACGTCTCCTAGACCTCCTCCACCAGGTTTTGTTCTTGGTAATCTAGCTATACCTCTGTTTATACCTGCTCTATACGAACCTCTTCTACCTACATATTCTGCGGAAGTATCCTTTCCAGCTAAGTAGTATACGCCCTTTGGTTGAAGCCTGTGACTTTGTAAAGCGACCACTGCCCTGAGTATGACGTCTGGCCTATATGGAGTAGAGAATACGCTAGGCAATTTTATCTCCTTAACTGGTTTCCCATCTGTTGAGTAAACCTTTGCCTTCATATCTCACACCTTCACCCTAGCTCCTTGTTGAGACACCGTTGATACATTAACGAGCTCAATTGCCTTCTTCTTCTCCGGCGGCCTCATGGCTGATCTCAACATTACAAGCCTTTTCTTTGATCCAGGTACAGACCCGCTAATTAGGACATATCCATTCTTTACTACGCCATAATGAGGTATCCCACCAGCGGGAGTTACCTCTTTCCCATCCTTCCCTATCTTTACAAGCACTTTGTTAACTTCTGTTCTGACATGGAAACCCGTCTGCCCAGCTTGCGGGACTCTCCACATTGTTTTAGCTGGGTGCCACGGACCGAGAGCACCAACGTGCCTTCTAAATCCATGGGCTTTCCTGTATTGGATCTTTATTCCCCATCTTTTGACAGGTCCTTGAACGCCCTTCCCTTTTGTTACTGCAATTACATCAATGTAATCTCCTTCCTTAAACACTTCGTCTATGCTAATTTCTTTACCTAACTTCTCTTTTGCATAGGCTAGTGCGTCCTTTGGAGATCCACCCACTTTTATCTCAAAAACCTCAGGTTTCTTCTTGAAGGGTGGTTTTGTATGGACAAGTAGCCTGACTTCAGATATTTCATCAATCTTTGCTTCCAAGTCTTCAATCTTTTTTGCCTTCTTTGGTAGTTTTATCTTTCTAGCTAGATTCTTGTCTAGCTTTTCTGCATAAACTTCAGTTAGAACCTTTTTCCCATACGGGGTTTGTTTGTAAACTCTTATTCCGAAAACAACAAGAGGAGGAACTTCTAGTATAGTGACAGGGATTGCAATTGTTTGTTCAAATGTTGGTGAGTTTTTATTTTTGTCCACAGCCATTATGTGTGTCATTCCTGCTTTGTAACCAGCAAACAGTAATGGCTTGACCTCGTCTGAGTCTGGCCAAGAGTTTATTCTAGGATAGATCCTTCTAGCCCTAACCCTAGGGGAAAACGCCAAAGATCCTGATCTTGGTTTTGTCATTTTTGTCATTCAGTTCACCCTGTATAGTTCTAACTCTCCACCTGGGAGCAGGCAGAAGGGGACTGATGGAACCGCGCAGGCTCTTGCACGGTATGCCTTTATTTTGCTATTGGGGGTTTATAAACCTTTTACCCCTTTCCCACTCCCACTGGCGGGTTGCTTACTGCATTGCCCGCTAGTCTTGGGGAGTTGCTCCGTATGGAGCGGGAGCGAATAATATTTGTTTATGGTATTTATAAATGTTTTGCTGTT
>CAZZDL010000002.1:33271-38497 GCA_964652335.1 Microcaldota archaeon | reverse complement strand
CTTAAAAACTCCTTCTTCCTTTTACTCAGTATGGAACTACCACCTTTTCAAGTTAAAGTAGAAGGAGGAAAGAAATACCTGGTCGTAGACTGTAGGACCTGGCAATACGGAACAAGCATTGCAGACCATCCAGCTACTATGGCCTTGGCTATAGACCTCCTTGGGAGAACAGAGGCCGATCTACTGGTCCTATCCGAGTTGTATGAAAGAGTCTACGACGAAGAGCAAACAGCAATGCTGAAAGAGATAGCAGATCTTATTCAGAAATTCAAAGTAAAGGGGGTCTGGGGACCTAGCTATCTAGGTGGAAGGTATCCACAATGTAAGAGTTTCCTAAAGGCTAGGCACGACTTCGTTGTAAATGTCTGTTCCGATCTTTTGAGAAGCGATCCTGTTCAAGCTTACTTGAAAACCCTTCAGGCAATAAAGGTAGAAATGGAAAAGGCGAAGAAGGCCACTTCTGCTGTGAAGAAATGTTATGAAGATTATCTCACAACATTGAAATTCATAAAGATAAACTTAGAATCACTGACACTCATACAAAAGGTAAAGCAATACGTGACCAAATTGAAGAAACTACCTCCAGGAAGACAAATTTATCACGTCTTCTTTGAAGCTCAGATAAAACCAGCATTCATAGGTTCTAGAATATTATTCAAAGTTCCAGAGAGTATAGAATTAGTTGATCAGTACGAAGTCCTTGGAGCACAAGTAAACATTTACAGGCATCCAGAGAGGACAGACTATCTTTACTACATAAATCCACCCGAGTATTCTCTAACCCCAGAGGAATTCTTTTTAGTTTCAAAGACGAAGGAGATAGTCTCCACATACCACCCAGAGGGATTGGAGTTTACTGATCTAGCCACTAGCGCTGATTATTTCAAGAAGATATATGAAACCACAATTGCGGATTTGGCAAGGCAGAATGACATAAAGGTAACCAGCGATGACGTGAAGAGACTCTCAGACATAGTTGCTAGGTATACAGTTGGATTTGGATTAATGGGATTATTGCTTTCAGATCAAAGGCTCACGGATATATATCTGGACGCACCGTTGGGATTAAAGCCAGTGCACGTTGTCCATTCTGAGTATGGTCCATGCGAGACAAATGTTTTATTCTCAGAATCAGAGGCAGAGAGCATAATATCCAGGTTTAGGAGCATTTCTGGAAGACCGTTTGACGAGGCTCACTCTGTTTTGGACATGGACCTTGATCAGTACCATACAAGGGTTGCAGTCATCGGTCCGCCACTATCTCCAGATGGAGTAGCCTTTGCACTTAGAATTCACAAGGCAACCCCATGGACATTACCACAGTTCATAAACGTAAAGATGGTTTCTCCAGAGCTGGCAGGACTACTCTCATTCCTAATTGACGCCCAGGCATCCACTCTAATAGTAGGTTCAAGGGGAGCTGGAAAGACAAGTCTCATGCAGGCGTTAATGCTAGAGATACTTCCTAGCTTGAGGATACTTACAATTGAAGATACTCTGGAGATACCGGCAAGGGAGTTTTGGAGAGTTGGCTACAAGCTTCAGAGGTTGAAGACCAGATCTGCTATTAGCGTCGGGGCAATCTCTTCAGAGGTTTCTCCAGAAGACGCGCTAAGGACGGCGTTAAGGCTTGGAGACTCATGCATAATAGTTGGTGAAGTCAGATCTAAGGAAGCGTTGGTTTTGTACGAAGCAATGAGAGTAGGAGCAGTTTCAAACATAGTCATGGGTACTATTCACGGTGAATCTGCATACTCAATATGGGATAGAGTCGTCCATGATCTAGGAGTTCCAAACACAAGCTTTAAGGCCACGGATATAACTGTTGTGGCTGCTCCAATAAGGTTTAAAGGATCCTTGAAGAAGCACAGAAGAGTAATAGAAGTGACAGAGATATTGAAGGAATGGGTGGAAGATCCACAGAAGGAAGGAGGACTGCTAAATCTAGTAACATACGACGCAGGAACAGATGATTGGACTATTCACAAAGACGCCATATTCAAAAAGTCTCACAAGTTCAAGTATCTAGAGAAAACCAGAGGAATGAGTGTAGAGGAAATGTGGGAGGATATACAATGGAGAGCAAAAACAAAGAAGTATATAGCAGATCTCGCAAAGGACAATCCAGAGATAGCAGAGGCAAAATACTATGTGAAGTCTAATTCCAAATGGATGCTCATACTTGAAAAACAGAGAGAGGTTGGAAAACTTGATTACAAGAAAGCCTGGCAAGAGTGGAAGACATGGGTGGATGAGAATCTGCTAAAGGAAGTTCAAATGAGGAGGAAGATACGTGAGCAACTCAAAAAGCAAAAAGGGCTCTAAGAAGATACCTGATATATACAATCTGCTTTACGGCACTCCCGAATTCAAGATAAAGAAAAAGAAGAAGGAAAAGGAGGAAAAGGGAGGAGTGCCTAGCTGGTATGCTAAACTAGCCAAGATGGGTTATCAGTATTTCAAAACTAGCATAAAGCTGAAGAAGGAAGAAAAGGAAAAATTAGAAAATACTCTTGCTTACATAGGTTGGAAGATATCTCCAGAAGAGACTAGAGGAGCAGCCTTTCTTGCATTGGCTGTTGGCGTACTAATTGGATTCTTCTGGATGATTATTAATATTGTCCTTTCTATGCAGGGAAATGCTTTGTGGATAAATCTTTCACCTAATGCAACAGCTTTTTTCGGCATGGGTTTTGTTCCTGAAGGTGCAATGCAGATAATGGGATTTGACATCACATCTCCAATTGGTCTAATATTGTATATAAGTCCCTTCCTCGTATCTGCGATTGTTGCTTATTACCTTATGAATTTCCCCTACTCTCAAGCAGAAAAGGAAAGGATAAGATCACTGACCTACATACCAGAGATAGTTAATTACTTTGTAATGGCAATGAAGGTGAATCCAAACCTAGAAAGAGCATTGGAGTTCGTTGCAGAACATGGTCATGGTAGGATAGCAGAGGACATTCAAAAGTTAGTTTGGGACATAAAGGTTGGAAAGTACAGGACCGTGGAAGAGGCATTAGATAATCTAGCTTGGAAATGGGGGAGCTATTCAGACGAGTTCAAGCATGCATTAATGCTTATAAGATCTAGTACGATGGAAGCCGATGAAACAAAAAGAAATGCACTTCTTGATAGAGCGTTGCAGGATGTCTTAGATGGGATAAGGGAAAAGATGGATATGTACTCTAGAGCCATGCACCAGCCGAGTGTGTATCTGTATTACTTAGGTGTCATGTTACCATTGATATTGATAATAATTGCCCCTGTCGGAGCTCTAATGGGAGGAGGGCAGCTAGCAATACTAGCTAAGTTTCCTGTGATGGTAATCTTGTACAATATCATTATTCCAGTCAGCGCGTTTTTCATGGCTAGAAACATCTTGGAAAAGAGGCCACCAACTAGGCCTGTCCCTCAGATACCCGATGACATGCCAGGTCTTCCAAAGAAGGGTTGGTTCAAGATAGGGAATTATGAACTTCCAGTCAAGTTTATAGCAGTAGGTTTATTCATTGGGCTTTTGGCTTTGGGATTCTTCATGGAGCCAGTTGTAAACCCGAAGCCACCAGCATGGCAGAAAAGACCATGGTTCCCGTTTACGACTATAGCAGGATTCATGCTTGGAGCCGTATATGCAGGGTCATTCTACCTTTGGGCGAATTACAAGGATAAAAGAAAGATCCAGCTAGAGATAGTTGAAATGGAAAACCAGTTCCAGGACTCTTTGTACGTTCTAGCTTCTAGGCTGGGTGAAGGGAGACCAATAGAGGAAGCTCTGAGGCATGCAGCAGAATTCCTCCCCACTAGCCAGGCCAGTAAAAGGATATTCCTCCCAACCTTGCACAATATTAAGATGCTTGGAATGACTTTGAAAATGGCCTTGTTTGACGAGGCCTATGGAAGCTTGAAGTGGATACCTTCTGAGTTCATAAAGACAACTATGAAGATAGTAGTTGATTCAATGACCCTAGGAGTCCAAACGGCTGCTAGGTCGTTAGTCAGCTTGTCCATGCAGTTGAGGGATACGCAGAAGGTTGAGCAGGCTTTGAAGGCTTTGCTTGAGGACATAACTAATATGATGTCTTCAATGGCAATGTTCATAGCCCCAATAGTTCTAGGCATTACTGTCGCTTTGCAGAAGATAATTATTGGCGCGTTAAAGAGTTTGTCCACTTCGGGTCTGGGAACTTCTCCAACAGAGATGCCAACCGTTGCAGGGGTTCCAGGATTTATGAGCAATATTCAAGGAGGATTATTCTCCACAAGTAATATGAAAGCATTGGAAGGAGCTGCTACCCAGGAACAGATGTTCTTTGTAGTCAGCTTGTACATGATAGAGATAATTATTGTATTAATGTTCTTTGCTAGCAGGGTTAGAGAGGGAGATAATGATTTAGCATTTAAGATGACCTTAGCTAAAGTGCTCCCAATAGGAATGACAATATTCTTTGTAGTTGTTTACTTTGCTATGAAGATGACATCCATAGGATTTTAGGTGTTCAAACGTTAGAGTGCCGTTCAACAAAACTGAACGAAATGTTTAAAAATATTGAACACTACAATTAAGTTATGAGCCTCATGAGTATAAGTAAAAAGGATAAAATAGTGGATTTCTTTTTGACTTCTGGAGCGACTAGTGTAAGTGAGATAGCTAGAAAGTTAGGGGTATCAAAGGGATTAGTCTCGCTTGTGTTTGATGAAATGGCTGATCTGGGTATAATAGAGAACGGTAAGATTAACAAGAATAAGGCAAGGCTTTTCAAGATGATATTTAATACGAAGAAGTTACTTAGTATGAATTTTGAAAATTTAGCAGAAAAATATAACCTGATTGGTATCGGTGTTTTCGGGAGTTATGCCAGGGGAGAAGATGACCCAAGCAGTGATGTAGATATATGGATTAGACCAGCCAGAAGAATTACTTCCAGAGAATTAGCATCCCTAAGGAAGGACTTGGTAGACTTGTTTGGTAAGGATGTTGATATTTTGGTGGTGAATAATTCCAGAATCAATAGATTAAAGGAATCAGATTCACCTCTCTATTGCGATTTAATACATTCATTAG
Organism: Microcaldota archaeon; assembly: GCA_964652335.1. Lineage (GTDB taxonomy): Archaea > B1Sed10-29 > B1Sed10-29 > WALL01 > WAMD01 > WAMD01. Next base: position 33,429 of record CAZZDL010000002.1, on the reverse strand, counting down.
TATTATACGGTGATTTAATTGATTAGTTTAGACGAGTGTATTGAGAAGAAAGCAATACAAAGATTTATTCAAGGCCCTTCTCAAGTAGCTGAAAGTTTGCTGAAAGCCAGAGAATTAGTTGAAGAAGCAAAAAAGAACATGAGAATAGGATCTTATAA
>CAZZDL010000002.1:17036-33171 GCA_964652335.1 Microcaldota archaeon | reverse complement strand
TTATAATTCTAGCATATTCAGCCGCGTTTACTGCTGCAAGAGCCTTATTATTTAGAGATGGATTTAGAGAAAAAACACATGAGTGTTTAATAGCTTATCTGAGAGTTAGACATAAGGAGTTACCTGAGTATTTAATTAACCAGCTAGATCATTTTAGGAGTTATAGGCATGGAGTCTTGTATGATGTTGGGTTTAGGCCCACTGTGGATGAATGTAAGGAAGCAGTATCGTTTGCTGAGGAGATGATATCCACTGTAGAAAAAGCATTATTCAACAAAACTAAATAAAATGTTTAAATGCCTAATATCTTTTAGATGGTGTTCAAATGCAAAAGGGTCAGGCATTCACCGCAATGAAGCTTGTTCAGGGAGCGATTATTGCATTAGTGCTATTAGCTATAGTCTATGGTGTTGTTTCAACAATAAAGTCTAGAGAGCCAGGTTCGGATGTTTTGTCTGTGTCTGCAGATCTTCTGGCTTCTGCCTACGCGGCTGCGGGGACAGGACAGAGCTTTTCAAGGAAGGCTAAGCTTAAGGCACAGTTCATAACTTCAGATGCAATAAAGGAGAAGGCAGGAATAGATGATCCAAATCTTGTTGTGAATATACGCTGTGAAATACCTGTTGGTTATGAACTAAAAAATGGGCGAAAAGTTGACTGCCAAACCCATACAGATGTTAGTTATGATAGCTTATTCCTAAAAGAGGGAACTGAGATAGACGTCTGCGTGACATGCAAGAGCAACGAGTGTTATATTTACCTTGGCACGTCTAAATGCTAAGTGCATAAGGATACTTTTAAATACACTAGCTTCCTTTTCCTATTGGAGGTGAGTAAATGCTTGGAAAAATGGGTCAAGCATTTGATGCGTTTAAGTTATTAATAGCTGCAGTAGTTGCAGGTTCAATCTTGGTCATAATCCTGTCAATGCTTGGAGGATTCGTTACACCAGGAGGAGATCCAGTCACTGTCATGGCCCAGCAGGTCCAAAGCCTTAGGGGCGCTCCAGGAGCTGGGAGCTTGTCAACGCAGATAGTCCAGTTCCAGCCAGGAGCAGTTATTTCAACTAGTGCTATAGAAACAAAAGCCGGAATAAATCCAGGAACGGTTTTCTTCTGTACTGGTGAAGGAAGTGCAAGTGGAGGAACATGTAGTGACATGAGCACAGCATGTCCCGGAGATTACGCGTTTTCCACAGATTATTTTGATGTATCCGGTAACAGCATACACATGAAAGCAACTAAAAAGATAGGAGGGAAGATCTGGGTTTACAACTGTGACGGAGAGTACTACATTGGATTCACTACCAAAGGAGTCTGAGCTAGATGAAGGGAGACATGAACTGGACACCGATTTACCTCTTGATACTAGCAGTGATAGCAGCCATCTTGCTAATCTCAGTGATAAAACCAATGTTCCAGCAAGCAGTCAGCTCAGCATCCTCATACATACCAGCCCCCTAGCACTAGTCCCTAGCCAGCTGGCTAGCACTACTCTCCCACCCACCAACCCCGTCTACACCCAGTTTCCTTTTACTAGCTTTTTACTGTATGCATCGTCATGATGGGCTAGTCTTATCAGTACGACAGTTTCCTTTTTTTCGTTTATAGTGTATACTAGGACATAGCAACCTAGCAGATGAACCCTTCTAAAACCTTGAAGAGGTTTTCTTAATGGCTTAAACCTGTACGGATCATTTAAGATTTCTTTCAATTTCTTCTTCAAGGCGTCGGCTAGCTTCTTGTTCTTTTTGGCTAGTTTTGAATAGTCATTTTCAAATCTTTGAGTTGCCTCTATTTTGTACATTGTACCACCAGTTACAGCGATATTTTTTTAGTCTTCCCCTTACTGGCTTCCTTTAAGCTTTTGGCAAAATCAGGTTTAATCTCCATCTCGTCCACAGGATGCCAGTCAATCTCTTCCATGAACTCAATATCTTCCTTCGTTAGTTTCTTGCCTTCAAGGTATTTTTCGATTATTTCAAGCTTTTTCAGCCTGATAGCCTCTTCCCTCATTGCCTTCTTTGCTATCTCTGTCCACTTCACAAATGGAAATCTCTTTATCCATTTCTCAAGATCCCCACTAACTGACATTGTTATGTTCATATCATCACCAAATAATTATGTGATTCACATATTTATAAACATTTTTGTTTGAATTGTTTGTACATATTTTGTCAGAGCTAGCTTTCAGAGCTAGCTTTTTATTGGCCTAGTTCTTTATTCTTGTTGAGATGATGTAAATGTTCGGGCTAGCTAGGTTAGCTAGGAAGATTAGAATCAGGAATGAGAAAGGGCAGGTGGAGGCGCCCTTCCAATTGCTTATAGCAGCTGCGATGCTAGGGCTTCTGCTTCCAATAGCTTTTTACTTGTTCAGCCAGTACCAGATGTGGGAGTCCCAAGAGAGAGTGAGAAACAATATGGAGTCCCTAGCTAGAGAAATAGAGATAGTCGCTAATCTTGGAGAAGGAGTAAAGTATATAGACGTTGATCTAAATGTCTATGGTGGACCCAACTTCAGGGTGGATAACTTCTCTATTTCAAATCCAGGAGAGGACGTCTGCCTACAGGGGTGCCATACTCCGCATTGTATGCAGATAAGGGCATATTATGTTCAGGAGATAGAAGGAGGAGAGTCCAAAAAATTAATACCCCCAGACTTGCCTCCTGTGTGTATAAGGATCCCATTCAATGTGGATTTGACCACTGTTGGATGCAGTAATGTAGGCGAGTATGATGATCTGGGTACAGATCTTTCCCCCGGGTTCCATAGGATAGTGGCGATAAAGAAGGGATACACAGTTTACCTATGCAAGCCGAAGGAGTAAGAGGATCGTAAATGCGAAAAGGTTTGGGGATGTGGGTAATGTCCAAGATGGTCATGTTTATTTTTCTATTCCTACTTGTCTCCATACTTACAGGGTACTACATGATATACAAGGACAAGGTTATTGACGATACTGGAAAGAAGGTCACTCAGAGCATTGCAGAGACAATAACAGATGCATTATCATATGAGACCACAGTGAGGACAATATGGCTTGACTCACATATATGGATCAGGGATGAGGCAAAGCCGTATACTCTAGCTCTTCAAGTTGTGAGCGATAACAAGAATAGAATTCTGCGTCTAGTTATCTTCCTTGCATGGGAGGATCAAGAGAATCCAGAGACGTTCGCTTCAGCTTCATTTGTCGCTGCCCCGATGAAGGGACTAGGGATTAGCGCCACTAGCACTTACTCTTTGAGTAGTATATCCCTCTACAACATTAGCTTTTCTGGTGGGGAAGCATCTGTGGAGGAAATTAAAGGGGAACCTCCAAGGATCGTCATTAGACCGTCAAGTCCAAAGGGGACTAGAAATGATTTCATAATTGTGTATAAGAACAGAGATAAAATGTGCGTTGGAGTTAAGTCAAATGATGTTGGTCTGGAAGAGGCAAAGAGAGCATTGGAGGAGGCGTGTAATGAGTAAGATAGGGAAGAAAGGATACATTGGTCCATTAGGAGATGACTTTCCAAGCATATTTCCAATAGCTCTTGGGCTAATGATATTCTTTTCCACAATATACGTAGCTTATTCGGCATATCAGTCAAAGGAGGATTACGTCCAGACAATGAGAGCAAACATAATGATATCTAGAGCTGTCAGATACCAGATATACTTTGACGAGGATTATTGGGATTTTGCCTGCGACTTGGCTAGTGCATTGAAAACCAATTATGCTGTTCACTTGGCAATGTGGCTGGAGGAGGAAGAGGAGACATGGAGAGGTACCACAACAGGAGTTGTGAACTTTGGCTATAATAACTATGCGCTTTGTCCCAAGTATTCCGGTTTGTCGTCTAATTTTTGGAGAGGACAGTCCTCAGGTGGGCAGCCTGATCCCTACGCAGTTATAGCTGATAAGACAAAGAATAGAGTTATAACGATAATGACCTATCCTGTTTTGTATACAACAGATGAAGGGAATAAGCCAGTCAGGTTGGTGGTGGTGACCTGGAGATGATTTCTAATAAGGCCCAGGCGATGATAATTGATGCATTATTTTTCCTAATGATATGTGGTATGTCCGCAGCCATACTTGCTTGGGCTTCTTCTATATATGGCAATCAGGCGTTAGAGGCTTACAATTATTTGTACCTTTCTGATGTTGAGTCTTCTTCCATTCAAGTCCTCTCAGAGATTTCGTACATGTATAAAGGCAACAAATTGTTCTGGGTAGATCAATTCGGTAGATATCTAGCTGGGGAGTTCAATGAGTCAGACGAGAGGTTTAAGTTACTGATTGAAAATTGGGATGGAGTGTGTAGAGCGGTCGGAAACCCATTAGTAATTGAGATATATCCAGAGGATAAATCGGCTGTATGTGAAGGAGATGTTTGCGCAGACTTGCAACATCCAATAATACTGTCTTGTGCTTTTAACAAGACGAATGAAGAGAGATATCCAAAAATTGTTGAAACTAGTGCGATTGAAGAAATAATGAAATACGTCACATGCAAGAACGATACAAATGTAGATCTAGCTTCTCTTGGACTGGTTGATTTGGGGGCTAGGGAGAGCCCTGACCTTGCCCATAGATTCTTCTTGAGGACCAGTTATCCTACTAATGGAGACTGTGACGGAGGCATAAGACCCGAACCTCCCTACTATGCATCTCCAAAGATTGCAAAGCTCTGCCACAATAGTATCTGTGATGTCTATACCAAGGTTTATTATTGATGAATGCATTATTGGACAAGAGGGATCTACATGATAGCTGAGATCTACCATGCCATGTATCTGTTCGCAAACGAGAACGGCGCACTGACAGCTTTGTTTGTTTTTTCCATCCTCTCCGCCTTGGTTGTATATGCGTTTTCCCTGCCAATTAGCTATTATTTTAGAAAGAAGGATAGGCCTCTAGGACTGATAGGCAAGTCTGTTCTGTATTTTGCTATTGTTTTGATTGCATGGATGTTAATACTGATTGTGGAAGGAGTATCCCTAACTGCATTTCCTTCCATAATTGTTCCTGCAATTGAAGGATATGTTGTTTTCTTGTTGGCTGCCTTGGTCTATGATGAGATGCTTGAGCTAAACAAGAAGATACCATGGATGTTGGCTCAGTTATTCATAATATGGTTAGTTTCGCTAGCCATATGGTATGTTTTGCTTTACGTTGTCGTAGTGTTTGGAGAGTATGTATTTATCAGTTTGTGACGCTCTCTGTCTTTGTGTGCTTTAGCGTGAACATTCTCAGTAATTTATAAATAGTGAGCAATCCTTAGTTTTAAGGGGATATTACATGAAGGGCAATTATATAATCGCATTTTTACTCCTAGCTTCAATGTTTTGGCCATTTGCGTATTCGCAGGGGATGCCTTCTTCTAGTCCTAGCTCTGGTTCGGCCATGTCTCCAAGATTTTGTGATATTGGCGGATTGGGTGAAGTGGAGCTTACGCTAGATGATGTGTACAAGATACAAGGGATAATTACTCAGGACGTTGCCACTTCTGCCGAGAACTATAAAACGCAAAAGGCATTGAGAGAGTTGGGAGAGACTCTCCCCGAATCAGGTAAGATTGCAGATAGGTTCCATTTGTATTTGATGGGACCTGACGGAGCGATAACCTATTCAGATGTTCTTGTTAATTCTCTCCAGCCAAACAATGGATGGCTAATTGGAACCACAATATTTGGTAGGGTTGAGTACGGAGGATTGTTAGGGGAGGATATACCCATATGCCCGGATATGCCCACTAACAAGGAGGGAATATGTAATCATAAGGCAGGGGACGAAGTGCAAGATGTTTATTCAAAGGACTGGACTGTTGCAACAGAGGTTCCAAATGCTAGCTTTTTAGAAGTTGCAGGGCAGAAGATTGGTCAGAATGCATTTAACCTGGCAACGATAGGTGTAGAGACCGCTAGGGCATCTAAGAGCCCATTCGGGACCGTGAACCTTGGGCAGTCTAGGATAAGGGCAGAATCATATAGAGTCAGCCTTGTTGCCACCCCAGGATCTCAGATATTCATTATTCCAAAGACATACATGTATTTTGTTTCCAGGTTGAAGGACTTAGCCCTGATGGAGTCAGTTGCCCAGGGAGCATTGATGGTAGGTTCTATACTTTCCGCTGTTAGGAACATTAGAAGCGGGGAAAGGCTTGTGAAGAACAAGGAGAAGATATTTAGAAATGCCTTAGATGACGTGGATGATGACATTGCAAGGATACAGAGGATAGCTAGAAAGGGAGCTACAGCGGACGACCTTAACGATGCAATAAAGATAATAGATAGTACAGACACACAGCTCACTGGAATCATTAACAAATTAGATGATAAAATCCTTGAGAATAGTAACCTCAAGAAAAAATTTTACAAAAAGTTGTTAGGTGTAGATATTGACAATACTGATGATGTTAAAAGACTTCTCGAAAGATATAAAAAGCACCCAACTATATCAGAAATAGACATAAATAGATTAGATCCTGAAGAAGCTAGGACGTTAGCAATTGATATAGGATTATCCCAATCACCTACGGACAAGGCAACAGCAATAAGAGAGCTTATGGCTGATTCCACGCTAAATAGTAGAGACAAAGAGACCCTTGAAGGTATAATAGATACATATGAAGAATTAGCATACAGAAAGGAAAAGATTCAAAAGCTGAGCGAGGAAGCTCGGACAATAAAAGGTTTGATGAAAGAGGCTTCTAAGGATAAAGAGAAACTGGAGGCGCTTCAGACGTACATGAACTCATTCTTAGATGACTTCAATGATGCAATAAAAGGGGAAGCAGGTCAGGCGATAGTTCAAACGCTCTCTGAGCAGAAACTCGCAATAAAGAAAGCAATGATAGGCGGGAAAGAAAGAACATTTGCAAGAGTTCTTGGGCTTGCTGCCCCAGAGGACAAACAAGTCGTATCAATGCATGCGCAGCTTCTGCAAGAGGGTAGAAGCGGCGCGATAAACGGGGCTAGGAGATTGCTAGGTTTCAAACCAACAGGGATCCCAATAACAAGCGGCTTGTACACACACCTTGCCATGCTGCCGGGAGCATTTGCAAGAGGTTATCTAAAAGCCCTCTACTATGTCGTCAGACCAGCAGTCCTGACGGCTTACGGGCTTCAATTAATATCTGAGCTTGTAATGGTAAATGGATATCTAGAGATATCTCCTCCTGGAATAACTGTTGAATGGAATAAAGACACAGCAGGAGACAGCTTTGACAAACAGGCTTATGTAATAGTCAAGGGGACGCCCACACAAATAAAGGGAATGTACTCATCCGGCATAATTGGACCATTAGGTTCTCAGGAGCTTGGTGAATTCTTGATTAGCATAGGAGCAGATCCTATCCTAGCTGGTAAATACTCTAAACTTGGAGATTACCTAGCCTTTGGGTACGACTTCAATCCGAACGCATATCAAAAGATAATAACCGTTGAAGAAGAAGGCAGACCTACTGGCATAACTAGGATTGATAAGGTGAACGGAGGATACTTACTAAGATTCATGAACTGGAAGCAGAAGGGAATAATAGTAGCAGAGGACCCATCAACAATGGTTGAGATTGGAAATAAAGCAATGCTATCTTCCGTGGCAATGCAGACATCTGGAGCAGACATATATGCTTACATATACGGGAATCCAGATTCAGTCAAAGAAATGTTCCCAGTGACATGGGCAATCTCCCAGAAGCTAGGGGACTGGGGATTCCTTACAGGCTTGGTTACTGCTGGAACAGTATTCCATACACTCCCTGCTATACCTAGACTTAGCAAGAGCATAGGTGCATTCATGTATTCTGCAGGATTTAGAGGTGCCTTTGGAGCTGGAAGAGACCTAATGGTGGCAAAGACCACAGACATGAAGAGCCTAGAGACATGTGTCTCCCAAGGGACATGTGAAAGACCTAGCTGTGAAGAAGTAGAGGCTAGATGTGAAGGAGAATTAGGTGCAATGTCTCTGTGGCTGACCGCAAGTGGAGCAACCCAGGTAGCTTTGGACTACACAGGGGCAACAGGAGTTTTACCCGCGCTCTCATTTGCTCTGGGCATTGCAGATATAGTAGTCCTAGAGGGAGGCATCCCGCTACCCGGAGGAGGCATAAAGTTCTTTGAGGGCAAAATGGAGAAGACAGACAGATGCATGAAGGAGCTTCTTACTTGTAATGAGAGAAACTTCATCATAGTTGGAGGGCAAAAGATAATGGATCCAAACGTACTACTTGAGGAACAAGAAAAGGCAAAGAAGGTAAAAGGACTTCCTGGATTAGAAGGACTGCCGATAGAGGACTTCTTTAAAGGATTTGAAAATCAGACATCGCCCGTTAACATAGAGCAGGAGCAGATGAATATCCATGCAGAGATGGAGAATGCCACAGGAAGACTAGCCTTTAGAAATATCTATTATGTGCATTTGTTAGATGCTACAATAGATTGGCTTGCATCTGCATTACCAGTTACCATGTGTGGGCTTGACGCCAACAAGAACATAGATAAGTGCGTCAAGTTGCAAGGAAACAGACTGGATTATGGAAATATAAGTATAGAGAGCGATCTAATCCCATTCAAATGGGTTGACACAGAACTACCAGCCATGATAATACCAAATACTGGAGTTTACTTTGACCTTGGCTCAAGCACATGCGCGGTGTTCTCTGTTGACAGCACAGGGTCAAACATAACATTCAATCCTTCAATAGTTTCAAAGTTTGAATCCCTCAATTTTGAAGACCTGGAAAGATCGTTTGGAAAGCTTAGAGTCATAAATCTAGACGACGGGAGCATATACCCATCCCCAGATATAGAAGGGAACATCAGATTGGAGTTTGATAGATCAGATGGAAGCTTTGACGAAACCAACGAGACAGTTTACCTAGACGCCACAGGCAATGTGCATTTTGTCTCTTTGAGAACAGGGAAAGAAGAGACACACACGTTTAGGTCAGCAGTCTTCTCTGGTGGAACCATAGTTAAGCAAGGGGATAGAATATACATACTACCCAGATACTTTAAGCTACCGATATCCGGAGCGATGTGGAGAGAATTGACCAAGGGCAAACCATTTGTTAGCACAACAGGTGAGCAGCTTGAAAGCATGGACGAGCTAGGCAACATACTTGGGCTAAACGGTAGCATAACTAGGATCCCAGGAGGAGATAAATTAGGAATAATAACATCTGTTTCAGCTCAAAAGGACATAAACGGAGACGGAGTGATAAGCGATAATGAGACATCTGGATGGAGATTCTACAAGGTAGGAAACAAGAGCTTCTTTGACTTGGTATACAATGGGAAGAAGGAGACCTATGACGGAGACCAAGTTGAAGTGGATGAAGACACGGGAACAATAAAGGTTTACGAAAAAGGTAAACCACATGAAGACCAGTATTTGTTGAGAAGCATAGAGACAAAGGTAGATCAATTAGGGAGAACATTGATGACAGTTAAGGATGGAAAAGGCAATACACTACTTGAGGATGCATTGATAACATGGATAAAGGGGTCTGGAGGGAGTATTTCATACAATCCGGACACAAACAACTACGTATTCGTAAACGGCCAGCCAATAGAACTGAACAATGAGTTTAAGACAAACGGATTCAATCCAATCACCGGACTCACTGATCCGCCAATACTACAACCTTCAGCCAAGCATGGGACAAAGCCATGGGAAGGAGAGGCTAAGAAGCCATCTATACCAATGGTTCCAACCATACCTAAAGGCCTTGAAGTAGTTTACAGTCTAGCTCTGGCAGTCTTCATAACATTGGTTTTCCTAAAGTTAAAAGAGATCAAACGCTCTTGATCACGTAAGGGAATGCAAATATGTTGTCAGCTATATGCAGAGGAGGTCTTATAACATCAACCTTTGGATTTCCCCTCTCGTCTAGATAGTCTTCTTTTACATGAACATGCACTACCTTACCAATGACGATAACATGATCCCCTGCCTTTTTTGCACTTTCAACTATGCACTCTATATTTATTGGGCATTCAGTTAGCCTTGGTGGTCTAACTTTTTCGCTAGGAGCAGTTTTTAGTTTGGCCTTTTCTATCTTTGATTCTTTGGGATCCCATGGGCTCCCAGCAATCCACACCTTTTCAAGCATTTTCTCTGTTGGGATATTCACCACAAATTCATTTATTCTAGTTATATTCCAGTAGGAATGCTTGTTTGGTCCAATGGCTAATGCGATTAATGGAGGGTCAAAGCTAACGGGCGTTATCCATGAGAAAGATGACACGTCTTCTCTCCCCTTCTCGTCCACTGTAGTGACTAGAGCGGTTACCCTAGGAGAGACTAGCCTATGAAAGTCTTGAATCTTCAGCATAGTCATACCACCCCATACTCATTATACAAATCAGGTTTAAAAATCTACCCATACATTGGTAGATGTTCCTCTGCTTGCTTATACTTTGCCTTGCCCATTCTTATCTGTTCTAGGGTCTTTTGAATCCTCTCTTGAATGTTTTTAGCTTCCTCTTCCAAGCTCTTAGTCTCTATGGTTATGCCTAAGTATTCTCCCAGCTTTTTCAGTAGCAGGGCAGCAGCACCCGGATCTGGATAACCAGCTGCAGACTCTACCAGTAAGCTAAACGCAGGTATCTTTTCCATAGCACATTTGGCCAGTAGCATCCCGGACACACCAGTGGTTACACCTTCCTGGACAAATTTTATACCAAACGCCCCCAACTTCTTTTTCAGTTTTTCGTCTGTAGCTATGGCAAATATCTGTTTCTCTTCAGTTATGAATGTGGATGTCATGCCTGCGAGGGATATTATTTCGCTTATACCAGACTTCTTCACAAATGAGAATATCTCGTTGGTCACTTCGTAGACAGCGTTTGCAGGTATCACAAAGTCAGAATACAAAACAACGATCTTATTTTTATGGTCTGCATACATCCTTACAGGATAAGTAGGGATACCATTGTGAATGCTTGCCATTGGAGGGAATTTTTCTGAATATAAATAAGCTATCTGCTCCATTTTCAGTTTCTCAGCTAGATAGCTTGCGCTTATAGCGCCTACAAGGCCAATGCCCGGAAAACCCTCTATAAGCTTGTATCCCTTCAAATTTTTCTTAACTAATACCCTTAGCTCTATCATCACCCTAATTATCTATTCACATTTTAAAATGGTTTCGTTGATAGATTTAGTCTTTATGGCTTGAACCCTAGGGCGATATTGTAAATAAAAAAGGACACCAGTGCAAGCGCTGTAGAGTATAATAAGCTCTTTTTCATGTTTCCTTCCACTAGCCCAAGGTACAGTCCAGCTATTATTGCGTATTCTATTACATATATGGAGTTGCCAATGAATGCCATTCTGCTTGTTTCAATAGTACCTTTACCTATAATTGATAAACCAGAATAATCAAGGGACCTAGCTAATGAATTCGTTATCCCAAGGACAAACGGTATCACTATTGTCCCTCCAATCATTGTAAGTTTTTCTACAGACAGACTTGAGTTTATCTCTTCTTTAATTCCCTCTTCTTCGGCCAGATCTTCGGCTAGGTGTCTCATTGCTAGGCTGATATCGCCGCCAGTTTTGTAGCCGTTCTTCAATAGCTTGACTATTGGATCCAGCTCTCTGCTCGTTCCTTCAAACGCCTTTATAGGAGGAACACCAGCTTTTATGGCCTTTCCAACTTTATTCAACTCCTTGTTCTTTACTCTAATTAGTATTTCGTCCATGGGTAGTATTCCCCACAATGTTGATATTTCTAAAGCTATGCTAGGCAGTTCTTTTTTCAGTCTAGCTCTCTTCATCTCTGCTAGAAAGACTGGAAGACCGACAAGCATTGCGGGTCCGATTAAAGATAAGAGGGGATGAAATACTCCAAGCCCAGATAAAGCTAGGCAAGCCAGTAGAAACTCTAGTTTTCTCTCTCCAAATCCTGAATATTCCAGGTCTTCTAGCCAGTTCATTGCTACCACGCAAATCTAGGCTTTTTCATTCTTATCATTAGTATTATCATTAGGTCAAGTATTGGAAATCCAATGCTAGGTATAAGCAAAGCCTCTATGGGCTTTAATTCAATGTTCATGAATATGGATCCTATTGTTAGATAAGACTGGAACAAAGCTGGAAGAATACTTGACACTCCTATTAGTATTAGGGAATACATTGTCATTTTCCCTGAGAAGTTTTTCATTTCAATTCTCTGTCTAGTCTGTATTCCTCTTGCAATCTTTCTTAGGTTTTCTACACCCTGGCCTGATTTGTATATGAGGACCAATTGATTTATTGCCATTGAGTAGTCTGGAGAATCAATCCTCTCAGCAGATTTAGACAAAGCAATGGGCAACGGCACACCGGCATTACGTTCTTTTATCACTTTTCTCAATTCACCTCCAATTTCACTCTTTGATTTAGCGACGTTTTCCACAGCCTTATTCAGGCTTATACTAGCTTCTAATGACGTGGCAATTTCCCTCAAAGTCATTGGGAGCTCTTTTTCAATCCGTCCCCTAATTTTCTCATCTCTAGACTTTTTCAGATAATATTGGAACGCAATTATTCCAATCCCAGGAGCACACCCAATTATGTAAGATACACCAGCTAGGTGGGACGCAATTATCCCAGATATAAGCACAACTATACCAATCATACTCTCACCTGAATTTAGATATCTGATCAAAAGCAGTGAATATGTCTTTGTCTGTTCCTTGAAGAAATTTTGTTCTTCTCTTCAGTTCTGTTTTTCTATTTAGGCCAAGCACCTGACAAGCTCTTCTAAATAGCTTGCTCCCCTTTTTCTTCACAAGTTTCTTCCTTGAAAAATTATATTCGTATAATTTTCTTATTTTCACTTTTTCATTCCATTCTATTTCAGATATTTCTGTGACTTTCCTGACTTCCTGTCCTGTTTTGTAATCAGTCCATCTTCTTTGGACTAACACCAACTGCAGAGCAGATAGGTCAGTATTGGGAATTCCCATACTAGTTATCCTGTTTATTGCCTCCTGAGTACTAAGCGCATGAAATGTGGCAAGGCTTCCTTTCCCCTGACCAGCTAGGGTTGTATCAATCCAGGCTTTTACCTCGTCCACGTGCCTAACCTCGCCGACTATAACTCTGTCTGGCCTCATTCTTAATGTGTCTTCAACGAGTTCTGCCATCCCTATGTCTCTATCCTTGTTTACAATCAGCCTAACGCTGTGAGGATGGAAGAGCACGACTTCTGGCGTTTCTTCTACTGCAATTACTCTTTCCTGCTTTGGGATGAAAGCCATTATCCCATTTAGTGTAGTTGTTTTCCCAGATCCAGTAGATCCGGCTATGAGTACATTCATGTCTACCTGCATTAGAATCCAGATCAATGCTAATGCTTCATCAGATATGGTTTTCGTCTCAATAAATTCTCTTGGGGAGAAAGGCTTTTTTCTAAACTTTCTTATCGTGATTACTGGCTCTTTCACTACAGGGGGAATGACTGCATGCAACCTTGAACCATCAGGCAGGACCGCGTTTATCCTTGGCTCTTGTAAAGTTAATCTTCTATCTAGTGACGATGCCATTTTGTTAGCCAGTTCAATGATTTTGTCCATACTTGTGAATGCAATGTTTGTTTCTAGCCATCCTTTTTTCCTATGAAATACTCTTATTGGATCAGTCCCTATTACTGCAATTTCTTCAAGGTTTTCATCTTCTAGCAGTGGAGACACAACTGAAAATTCCCCAATTTCCATTTTTAGAAGACGGATTATTTCTTCCCTTTGGTTTTCTTCTAACTCTATCTTGTCTTCTTCAGTTACTCTGTCTAATATCTCCTCAATATCTACATCTAGATCTTTAACAGCGTCAGAATAGATTGAAAGGACATCTTTTATCAATCTTGCTTCTTGTATAGATGGCCAGTACATGCCAATTTCTTTCCCCTTTCTGATTCTCTTCCATCCGAGTATTTCTTCTTTCTCCTGCATCTCTTCCTCGCTCTCTACAAGCTTTAACGCTTGGAGCGGGCATGCTCTCACACAGTCTAAACAGAGATCACACTTTTTCGCAATTCCATTCTCGATTACTATAGCATCGTAGGGGCAGGCTTTTGCACAATCTCCACAACCAACACATAAATTTGCGTCTATCCCATAAACCCCTGGAGACGATTCATAGAAGGCATTGTACTTACATGCTTCTTTGCAGGGAGCGTCTAGACAATGCCTGCAATTCATTATCCTTGGATCCTTAGAAAGAGGGCAGGCCTCTATACAAAGCCCACATTCTGTACATTTTTTAATTTTCTCTAAGTACATCCCTCTCCCCCTTACATTTTTTGCACTTTCAGATTTAAATCCTTTTCATCTTTTGTATGAATTCTTTTTCTTCCACTTGAGCTAATTTTAAAATTCCTTTTATTGTACCTATTTTTAGCTCTTTGTGCATGGGAACGACAGTACCAATTTTAGCTCCGTCTTCCTTTATTTTGACTAATCTAACATGGCTACCCTTTCTTCCAGATACTTTGAATCCGAAGAATTTGCATAATATTTTTACCATATCAGTTCCAGAAATAGGATTAAGTTTTTGCACTTTCTTTCACCGATACATCAAATAAAGTGATTAAAGGATTTGTCTTCATTTTTATTGGGAATTCTTCTAGATACAACTCTGTTGCTTCCTTGAGATTTTTTATCGCTTCTTCCACAGATTTCCCCTGACTAACTGTACCTACTTCTGGGCATTCCGCAATATACATGTCATCTTCTTTCCAAACAATAGCGCTTAGTTTCATGTTATCTTTATTGCACTTTCAGATTTAAATCCCTATTGCTTTTCTAATTTTCTCCAGATCAATCTTTTTCCCTGATTTAACCTCAATTACGTACTTTGCCGGTCTGGACGGATAAATTCCAATATTCCATGGTTTTACATTCAATCTTTTATCCACTAGCTCGCCTGATTCGTCAAGGAAATATACATCTATTGGAAATCTCATAAAGCAGGTGTGTATCCCGTTAAGCTTTGAACTGAATGGCATTACAATGACCAAAACATCTTCAAAATCTCTCTTAAACATTAGGCCAATTATCTTGGATATCATAGAACGTGCAATAAATATTCTCATGAGACCACCTAGTACGTGCCAGGCGTCTTTTCTAGTGTTATTGCAGTTATCTGGTTTAACTCTGTGGAATTATCACTGAATACTACTTTGTCAACTATCTTACTTGGATCTGTGGTTATATTGTAATAATGCACATACGCTGTTCCAGTACTTCCACATGAATATGCAAAACTAGCCTGGTCATCTGCAGAGGTTAGCCAGCTGTCCAGGCTGAACGGGTAAATATCCCATGTCCCATCTGTGTACACCACAACGATCTGTTTTCCTCTCTTCACTTCGCATGAAACAGTGATGTTATCTCCGTCTGGAGCTTGATCTGATCTAGCGTTCCATACAGCTGTATAATTTCCTGGTTCTGTCCACGGATACGGCTTGCATTGGAATCTTATTGGCGTAGTAGATGAGAGGCTTGAGAATCCAGTCACATTTGGCTCTATGAAACTACCATTACCTGAGAGCATTTGGATTACAACATTAGTATTTTCTCCAGACGGCACTAGGTTTACGGTTTCATTTGCAGAGTATGCTTGGTAAACACTGCCTAGGTCTAGGCTGCTTTGACTCCAGCTCAATGCTCCTATGGCGGCTCCTACCTGGCAGCCCACAGTTATATTGTCTCCTATTGGATTATTGTCAGATCTAGCATTGAATACTACTTCGTAATACCCGTCTGCTTGCCCACCAGGAGGATTGCAGGATATATTTATGCTAAGATTTCCATGAGCCAATGTGAAGAAATTTGGATTGGCAGTTATGAAATAGCCACCACCAGCAGTGGCGTTTCCAGAAACTACAGATATGTTAACATTTGAGTGCCACCCCTTTGTTATTAGAGTAACGTTCTTTGAGTCACTGCTACCAGCTGAAACTGGGCCTAGGGTAAGTGATGATTGATTCCATGAAATTGCTGGCAGTGTCATGAAGTTTGGATTTGGGAAGTCTCCGTTTTCCACTGTAGTTATCCAACGATCTATTGATAGATTTCCCAGAGTGAATGCGAAGAAGAAATTTAACCAGTCATTGTTAGCTAGGGATGAAGAATAGTTTATCATTCCCCCTTCTTG
>CAZZDL010000002.1:0-16936 GCA_964652335.1 Microcaldota archaeon | reverse complement strand
ACCATGCATACAATCCAGCTGGGTTGGAAGATGGATATGCAACTAGCCCAATAGTTATATTTGTTAATGCATCGTTTGTACCGTTATCATAGAATGCAGTGTAGTTCCCAGCGGTGGATACCCAGGTTTTGTCGGGAAGGCTAGATATCAGCCAGTCGGATCCGTTCTCTAAATGAATTCTATCATCCTCATAACTGCTCCCTAGTCTTCCAGAGAACATTGCAATTAAATCTTCGTAATCTGATATGTCTGAGCTAAAGTTTGTCATATTGAAAACAAAGTAATCATCATCGTCGTCTCTTAGCTTAATGCTTAGGTCAAAGTTAGTTTCAGTTCCACCAACCCATTTTGTGAAGTAGTTCAGTATCTCCTCTCCATTGTCCTTTCCGTCTCCATAGTCGGTCAGCTGGCTGACTGCGTCTTCAGCAATTCCGAAGAAGATCATCTTTCCTCCGCTTGTTGAATTCTCATATTTCCCTGCAGATACATATATCGCATCAGGAGAACTGATTTTTATTATTGGGTCCACATTAGAGATTAAGCTATCTTCATGCGATTCATATTGCATTCTACCTGATGTTGTGTCTGTTAGCTTTACAAGAGCCCTTGTGCTGTAATCCTCAGGAGGTAGGAAGTCGCCTACGCTGACTATATACCCATAGGCAGATGGGTAGTAAACTTTGTCATTTTCCGTTGCGTACCCAAAGTCTCCTAGGTATGTGGCATCAGGCCCCAGAATTAATTCGCTTTGTCCTAGTGTATCAACATATTTTGTTTTTGCATTAGTCATGTCAAGGTTATCGGAGTATATCCACGAATGAGCCCAGAAGTCATATCCAGAGAAGTCTGCAGTTCCATCTCTAATATCTGTATAATCGTAGTTACACCCTGCAACGTTGTAATCTACTTGGAATCCCAAATCCTGAAGAGCTTGTATGTATGGAGTTTCGTACGTAGAATCTGGAGATCCTGCTGAATAACATACAAAGCAGACTTTCTTTACCTTTGGTTCTATCACGGAGGCAGAAACATTCACTTTGCCATATGTTAGATTCTCCCCAGTTACTGCACTGACTCCATTCGTCTTTCCTAGTCCCCCCTCACTTGATATGGACAATCTAGCTATCTGAGGAAGAGACAATTCTCTAAAGCTGTATGAGGTAGCAGAGTCTTTTTGGAAAGCTTCATACACCAATTCTCTGTCTTCTCCAATTGCTCCAACTATATGCTTGTTCTCTAAAAATGTTTTATTTTCTCCATCCCATTCCATTTTGTAAACTGACACACCTTCTCCAGGATATAGATGGAAATAGGTTGTGTTAGAGATGTTCACAGTAGATGGATAAACCTTGAAAGATAAGTCATCGTTATCATAATAGCTTCCAGAATCAGCACAATAATCTCCCTCTGGGCTGTAGTCTATAATACACCTTATCCAATGTGTGCCTGTAATATTGTCTGGTTGAAATGTTATTGTTTTGTTCGCTACAACGTTTGACCCTACATCTCCTTCCCATAATTTCCTCCAACCAGTGCCATTGTAGTACCAGATGTATTCCTGGTCGTTTGCGGTGTCGTATGTATCAAACTCGCAAGTTACTTCTACAGTGTCGTCTGGCCTAAATATTGTTCCATTTATCCATATTCCCTCTACAGACTCGTCGTCTCCTGTCCCAGTGGGGCACGAGTCAAATGTATTATCTCCGGTTTCTGGAGGACCAAATCCACAGTCAAAACCCCAATAATCATTGCAATTTTGAGATGTGTAGTTTGCATCTACTGATTTAGCTGCGTACACTGTAGTTTTGAATACTCCCTCCTTCCAATTTGTGGTTTGTAAGGTGCCTGTGTAAACTAGAGTAGTATCATTGAATGACAGCTGTGTTGAAGTTGAGTTTGGCCCAGTTATATATGCGTTTACATCAGTATTGTTAACTATATCATTGTGTTCGTCTAGTATTTTGGCAGTTATAGTAACATTATCTCCGAGGTTTAGGAAAGGCAGAGGATCAATGTTAGCAATAACCTTTGATGGGATGCTGTCTGATGGCACTTTCATCAGCTTGTAGTACTTTACCTCACCGGCTGATAACGTGTCTGAGAATATTACGTGGTTATCATCGTTTTGCACTTCATCACTTGAGTATAGCTTTGTCCATGAGGATCCGTCTGAGGATACGTACACGTCAACTGTGTGCATGTCAAACACTTCAAAGTAAAGTTTGTGCTGATGATTCCAAGAACCATCTCCCGTTACCTTGAACTTCAACTGGGTTATGTCTGTGCTTTCTGGCTCTACTTCATAGATAAACTCCTTATCATTGAATTTTGCGTACTCACAATTGCTAATACAAGATGGAGTTGCAGGATATTTGTACGCTTCAAGTATGCTCTTTGCCTCCGCATCAGAGTTCCCAGCAGAGTAGTAATATATTCCCAAGATAATGTCTATGTTTGTAATAGCATCAGTGTTTTTACCCCCTGAACTAATAGACTCGTAAACCAACTGCGCGGCGGCTTCATCATCAGATACTTCACTTATCTGGCTTGAAGGTTCAAAGATTAATGGAGGATAGATCGCACCGACAGCCAAATCAGAGGAGGAGTTGCCGTACCAAGACACCCAGGCATATTCGCTTCCTATGTCAAATGGGTCGTATGTAGTATCAGTGCTACTTGCCCAAGTATCAATTGGAGTTGATTGTTTAGATCCAGTCAAGTAGTGCAGCCCGAAAGAGTCTGGACCTCTTGATCCCAGGTCATTGATGTATATACTGGAGGCGGCCCCATCATTGTAATCTCCTGTGTAGGAATTGGTAACAAGTCTGACAAGGAAGTACTCGTCGTACATGTAATATGTGAGCTTTACTGTTTCGGATGCAGCGTAGAATGATTCCACTACCCTAAATGGACCATGTTCTTCCTTTATTCTGTAATTACCACCTTCCTCACCGAGTGTTGCAACGTCGCTTGCCCCCCATAAACGTGGCAGATAGCATCGTCCTTCGCTATCCGATCTTAGTACTTGGGTCGGATCATAAGCGTTTGAATAACAATTCGTGGTTCCCCCGAAGTAGGTGTTGGATGGGTCAACGAATAGGTCAAACTTGTAGTTGGTTCCATTTATTGTATCATACGTGTTATCGCTACTAATTATAGATATGCCACTAGCTAGTCCAAGGATCAACAAGCCGACTGCTATCTGCAGACATATCCTCATTTTTTTACCTCCTTCGCTTCAGCCCTGTTCCTTGCTAATGGTGAATCATTTGATATGTTTACCTCCTTTTCAGGGTACTTGTAAACTATTGTGTTAGGGGCTTGTTGCGGTTTTGTGGTTTCCACAATAATGTATGTTGCTCCTACAAGTAAGAAAATCACAGCCAATGTTAATGCAAGTATTGTCCATCTGTTCCATTGCATGGTTATCCCCTGCTCCCTATGAAATGTATCCAACTTATGTTTGCATTTGGTACGTCTATTGTTACTGTTGTTTGGTTTACTAGCAGGGTATCGTTAGTTTCATTTTTCACATAGAATGGGACTATCCCATAGTATGTTTCGTTGGATGAATACCATTCTGTATACCCACATGAACTACCGAATACAGACTGGTGTGGTTTGTTATATATCATTCTTGGTGGTAGAACCTTTATGAATCTTCCAACCGTGCTCGGCGTAACTGTTATATTTTTTTCTGCCTGAGAGTAAAAGCAGTGCTCTGTAGCTGTTATTGTCATGTTTCCAGATTCTTCCCATGGACTTAATGTTATTGTTCCAGAGAATACTCCATTTTCTGCTTGCCCTTGGAGCTGATAAGCTAGTTTGCCTAAAGCGTTTGCTATTGCCACTTTTATAGAGCAGTTTATTACTTGATCATACATATCCTTCAATGCGACAGTGATATTTACTAAGTCTCCAGGGGCGAATTCATTTTGTGGATTTCCGTCTTCATCGTATGTGTCTATCTCCATGCTTACTATTTCTACATGCACTACCTTGCTTACTGTCTCTCCACTAGGCTCACCACCCATACCACCACTCATAGTTGTGTTTTCTACATATATCGTCCAGTTTCCTGATATAGTCGGAGTGAAACTAGAATCATAATGCCAGTTCCCAATAGATACGGATTTTTTTTCAAATACTCTGTTATATGGATCATATATAGTTATGTTTATATCGTCTCCATTATGTCCTGTTACTCTATAATAAACTGTATCTCCAGAAACAAAATAGTCTGTTTCATAACTTAGGTCCGAATCCAAGAAGGTCCTTATTGCGAATGGGACTGTATATGTGTAATTGAACCTGCTGATTGCTATGTCACTCCCACTTGATAAGTTCATTGTACATGATATCCAGAACGTACTCTGTGCATTATTTTTACCATCTGCGCATGAGATTGTTAGATAATTTCCATTCTTCATTGCATCATACTTTAACTCGTTTATAACTTGGTCCACCTGTCCAGTTCCTCCAGAGTATATACTTTCTACAAACGCCAGCTTCAACGCTTTCTCATATCTTATCAGATCTCCAGCAAGGTTTGGTTTGTGTGAATATGTTCTGTAAACCGATGTAGAAGTCTGAGTTGAGTAGTTTGAGTATAGTATTACGACTAGGAACATTACGAGCAACACTATCGGCAGAGCGTATTGTCCTTTCATTTCCTCCACACCTGAACTATTACCTTCTTCTCTAGCCCCGCATTGTTTGAAACTACACACCCAAGTGAGACAACGTTATACTGGTCTGGTTCTTCACTTCCGTATGCTGTTCCGTCAACTATGAGCCTAACTCCCATGTCAGGGGGAGTTACATAGACTAAATCCTTGTATACGGGATATGCAGATCCATATAATATCAATCTTCTAGCTTTCTCGGAATTACATACCATATTTGAGAGGTCTTTTCCATATCTTACCAGAGTAATAGGATTGCTGGGATTTGCCATACTTGCTGGTTTATTCTGAACTATGTTCGTTATCACTAGGAAGAGAACGCTTAACAGCAATATTGTCTCTACCAGCCTTAGATAGCCTCGCCCCATACCCACACCCTCATTATTCCGGGAGAATACCTACCGTTTCGTAGTTTAACATACACAGGTCTTATTGTTTGAGGCAAACCACTGTTGAAATCCCCAGAGCATTCCCATGATTTTGACTTAGAATCTATTCTCACGTGAAACCCAGCGTTTAAGCCTATATCAATATCTGAACAGCTTCCCATGTTGTCCAATTTTGTTTGGTCTAGTATGTTTGATTTGTTCTGGTAGGAAAAGTATTGCAGCAGCTTGTTAGAAACTAAGTCTCCTTCATATCCTAATTCCACTCTTGGGGCAGAAGATGGAATCAGCGAATTTAAGTTCACTAATATAAAAGTTATTGCTCCCAGTAATATGACTATTGACATTATGAAGTCAATATTGATGTTTCCCCTTTTCTCTTTCTTTTTCCATATCATTTCGCGTCACTAAATTCTACGACATACTTATCGTCTGAATACACTACCTTGTATTGTAACATTACAGGCTCGTTTACCTTTATCATGGAATCTTCAATTACTACCTTTCCTTCATCACATGCGATGCATATAGTTTTTCTAAAGACTACGTCCTCTGGATTAAAGTCCTTGTATGCATTTAGATCCCTTTCTTTTGCAATTTTTCTCACTGCCTCTGCTATATCCACTGCAGTGATATCAGTATCAAACTTTGACTTATATACCATTGCCCCCCCTTGGAATCCTTCTACTTTAGGTATCTCAACTATTGATTCTGCTATTCTATCTATTGCGGGTTTTGGAGGAACGAGGCTAAAAGCGAGTATGGTTATGCCCACTAGGATTATTGAGTGTTTCAATCCTGCCATTACACTACCTTCACCCATTTGCCCTGAGATTAATCCAGCGAAGAAGGCTTCTATTAATGATACGTGGAATAACAGTGTCCTAAAGTCTTCTTCTGTCAATCCGCCGGTTACACCGCTAAAAAATTGTCCAGCCACTTGTATTTTTGGTATTGCTGGAGCCAGAGTCGCTGTAAGCATTACAGTGATCATTAAAAGTAATAGGAATATCACATAAATGGTAACGGTATAAACAGATAATTTACCCTTTCTTTCTTCGTTTAGCTCTTTTAGTTTTCTTAGATCCTCACCCAGAGTCTCAAGGATTGCACTAACTTCTCCACCCTGTGCTTCTGCAGTTGTAATAATAGTTATAGCCTTTTTTATGAAAGGACTGTTTATCCTGCTCTCTAGCCTCTCTAGGGATTCCTCAAACGGAATCCCCCACGATATTTCAGCTGCCATTTTTTTTATTTCCGGAGTCAAATATCCATAATCCCCTTTGGCTGCCTCCATAATCGCTTGGGCGATTGGAAGACCAGAGTTGTGGTATTCAGCTAGATCCCTTAAGAAGTCTGGGAAGTGCTTTTCTATATCATCTATTCTATTCCTTTCATAGTAGGTGTATATGGCTATTGGAACCGCAGTAGCGAAGAACAGGGACGTTATTCCTATGTACAAACCATAGGCTAGTGTGAGGACAATTCCGATGAACAAACCAGCAACCAAGATTAGCCCTATTATTTTCCAGAAATATGGTATTCTGTCCAGAAGACTTTTTTTTCTGATTAATCTTTTCTTTTTCTTCACCATCTATTCACACTCCGGCTGGTTTTGTTGAGTCTATAACTATGATAAACGATATGGACGCTAGTGGGATCATAGCGTATGTAAATGCTTGGAGCAATAATTTTACGGGGAGGGGGACACCACCCATGGCACCGATTATGCTTACCATTACAAATACAATAATAGTCCCAGCTACGAACACCGTTGCATAAATCTCTGCCATCATTGATAAGAACTCTATATACTTTGCTTCCATCCTCCTTTGTTCATCCATTAATCCTTTTGACTTTTCCAAAAGAACTTCTCTAAGATCTCCTCCCGTCCTGATGGTTGATACTATGCTCCATAGTAGATCTCTAAACTTGTATGATGGAACCCTTTTCGCTTCCTCAGATATGCCACTTACAATATCGTATCCAAATACTCCAATGTTCCTTGCGATTCTCTGACAGACGTATGAAACCATCCCATAGTCTTTAAAATTACCTATCATTTGGAATATTGTTTGAGGAGGAACACCAGTTCCAGCAATTGTTGCCATGTGCGTAGCTGCATACGGTAAGAACTTTTCAATATTTCCTTTTACCTTTCTTAAGAGATATTCTGGAATTATTAAAAAAGCTACGAGAACTATCGCACCTGTGATTATCATAGCAACTAGTCCGAGTAACATCAGGCCCAACCAATCTAGGCCGAGGCTCATTCCAATTATCATTCCAATTGAGAACCCTAATGGCATAGACCATATTTCAGTCATGATTAATGCGGCAAGATATTCTTCTAGAGGAAGATTTATATAAGCAGATTCTAGTGTTTTTTTCAAGTCCTTAAAGTAGGGAAGAATGTGCCCTACGTATTTCTTGAACAGAGTATATGCAAGTAGCGTATACCTCCTAGTTATCTTCATATCTTTTTGAGCACCCCCTCTGGGTTCGTGTAATACTCATGAATTATTTTACCTACGTCTTTATAGTATCTTATATTATTCTTCTGCATCCATTCAAGTATGCTTGCTCTTCTCTGTATCTCAGCCCAGACGCTTTTCTCATCTATTCCCTTTTCTTCAATGATGCTTTCTAATATGTAAGACTTATCTGTGACAAATTCAAATGAATCATCGGACGCATTCCATTTCATTAGCATATTCACAATTGGCCTGAATTCCTTTGTTAATCCGACTATCTCTGTTAGATCCTTTACTCTTCTGACTTCTAGTCCCTTCACCTTGGCCTTTGTCAGAATAATTACAATGTTCAAGTGCTGCAGTAAACCCACTGGCAGATTAATCGGTGGAGTTTGCAATCTGTGGAGAACCGCATCCACAGAGTCAGCGTGAATAGTCGCCATTCCAGGGTGGCCAGTAGCCATTCCTTGGAACAGAACGTATGCCTCGGCACCTCTGACTTCACCTACGATTATCTCATCGGGCCTTTCTCTTAATGCCGCCCTCAGCAAGTCGTACATGGTTACTTCTCCCATCTTCTTACCTTCCACTTCCCTACCAAATCCAGGTCTTACTACTTTCTGAACCCAGTGTTCGTGTGGTAATCTAATTTCAGGAGTATCCTCAATGGACACTATCTTCTTATCTGGCGGGATAAACATGCTCAACGCGCCTAAAAATGTAGTTTTACCTGTTGCCGTCCCACCCGCCACAAGAATTGATTTACCATATTCAATAGCCAGCCATAGATAAGCAGCCATGACAGATGGGAGTGTTCCATAATTCATTAGGTCTATAATAGTAAGTGGATCCTTTGTGAACTTTCTTATTGTGAATGTAGATCCTTTCATTGCTATATCCTTGTGAACAGAGAAAGTCGCCTGAACTCTTGAACCATCTGGTAACGCGGCGTCTAGCAGTGGCTCGGCTACGGATATGTGCTTTCCACATTTCTGAGCCAGCCTGATTATGAACTTATTTAGAGCATCTTCATCGTTAAACATGACATTAGTTTTTATTGACGCGTATTTCCTATGGTAAACATAAATAGGAATGCCCACACCATCACATGATATATCTTCTAGGCTTGGGTCGTGCATTAGGGCTTCTATTCTTTCTAGCCCCAGGAAGTCTCTATAAATATAATAGAGAAGTTTTTCATATTCATCTTTAGTCATCAATACTCCATACTCTGCAATTATATCATCTACTTTCTTCTTTAGCAAATTCCTTATCTTATTTGGATCCTTAACTTCAAATACATTTACATCTAATACGTCCACGAGCAGTTCTTTTATGGTTTTCAAATTTTCTTTTTGCTCTTCAGTTAACGGGGGTTCAAGTAGGAAGTATCGTAATGCAGATTCGTTCTCATTCCATTTTATCCTTGCATAGGCAAATGGAGGTATTAGTTCATATTTTAGATCTATCTTTTCAAACTGAGGTGGCTTCCATCTAGATGGAATCTTCATGATATATTTTTTTGGTATCTGGTGAGCCTTGAACGGGATTCCTTTAACTTTTTCCACTTCTTTTACAGCCCTAACAGAAGGAATTGCCAAGCTCTCGCTGGCCTTTGTAAAGTCTATCACCCTTAGCTTACTCGGCTTAATCTCTTCTTCAGGTTTTAATTTTATGGGCTTGGTGGGTTTAGCCTCAAATCTACCTAACCTAGCTCTCAATTCCTCTTCATCCATGTTTAGTATTTCTTCTAATGTTAGCCTTGCCTCTTCCTTTTCCTTCATGCTCCTTAGCTTCTTTGCAACTTTTTTCATCACATGGGTGGATAATGGCATTTCAACACCTCAATGCTATGTCATAACCCTGACTTGTTCTTGTTACATTCACACATAACATGGTTGGGGCAAGTGTACCTGATACATTAACGTTATCTGGATTTAAGTATAATGGTATTTTTACACCGACATCTCTCCAGCGGTATGCGTTTACCACGAGGTATACATTATCACTTGTTTTTTCAAGTGTTACGTAGTAATTCCCTCCAAATGGGTCCCCTGCAGGAGGTATATAACTTTTCTTGTATACTGTTGTATTTTCTTCTATTTCTGAAATCGTTCCTGTTATATCCCTTGCTATATATTCTCCCACAACGCTTAGGAACTGGTTCATTTTAGTTTTTTCAGCATTCTCTATGTAGACGTAGCTAACATAAGATACTCCCACTAGCAATATGAATCCTAGAGCCACTCTAAGCACGAACCCAACTTCCAGTTGCCCTAACATACCCCCACCTGAACCACTGGCTTGGTTCCAGAGTAACCAATCTTTTTTATGATGACCCTTGAACTTGGCCCCGATTTGCCGATACAGCCCTCACCAACTGTTATATCTATGTCTGGGAAGCAAGCGACGATTTCTACTCTTTGCCCAAGCTCGTTTCCGGATGCTCCCCTATAGACATTTGTAAAAGGAATCCTTGCCATTTTTATTTGCGTGTCCGAGTCTAGTATAGTAACTGACGAGGAGGTGCAGCTATCCGTTGCGTCTTCTGAGGCTGATATTGTTTGGTATATTTCAGAATTGGCTTGGGTTATGTACATGATCCAGTCCTTATCTGCTTCTACCCTGAGTGTTCCAGTTTGATAGTATACGGTATGTGTTATGGTATAGTTTATGTCTCCGTGAGCGACCTCTTGTATTAATGCGTCTAACCCGACCATCTGGTTTTCCATGTCCTTTACAATTAGTTTATCCTTGAATTGCCTTTGGCTGTAATCTGCCCAGAGATACGAACCTATTGATATTATGACAACTATCGCTATTATTAGGACATATGAGAGCACAGGCGATATCCCTTTCATAACAAAGAATAAAAAGAAGACATTCTATATAAATATGCTTGCGAGGAGGTAGATCTGTGCAATTGCGATCAATCGCATTTATTCCAGATGGAAATAGGAGGTATGCAAAGAAGGTAGGTATTGCATATTCTGAGGCATACACCCAGGGATTTGAGGTAGCTAAAGTATTGATCCAAGATTGGTTAAGGCAATATCAAAATCTTGGTTTAAGAGAGGTAACTCTTTGGGCTTTATCCACAGAGAACCTGCAGAGAAATAGAAGTGAGTTGGAAGTAATATTTAATAATATGAGGGATTATCTGAGTAGAATACTAAAAGAAGGAATTGATGGAAAAGTCCGATTCATTGGACGTTTAAGCCTGCTTCCCCTGGATATTCAGGAGCTAATGATGAAGGTTATGGAGAAAACAAGAAGCTTTGAGGGTTACACAATCAACATTGCTGTCGCCTATGGTGGTAGGGCAGAAATAATTGATGCAATTAAACGGCTGATAGGTGCCGGGTTAGAACCAACTGAGGATGCAATAGCAAATAACTTGTATCTGCGATCAGAGCCAGATCTCATAATAAGGACAGGATCAACATACAGGTCTTCAGGTTTTATGTTATGGCAGTCCGCTTATTCTGAATGGTACTTTTCCAATAAGCTTTGGCCAGAGTTTAACAAGGAAGAATTGGATAATGCCATTAATGATTATCTAGCAAGGGAGAGGAGATTTGGTAGGTAATTTTATCTAATCTCCCATTCTGTCTTTTCTCCCTTGTCATTCAGCTGGATACCTATCTTCCCTAATTCAGCTCTTATCCAATCGCTTAGCTCATACATCTTTTCTTTCCTCAGCTTGTTTCTCACTGTTATTACTATTTCCATAAGCTTGTCAATAAGTTCTTCATTGGTTTCCCCTTTCATCACATTTTGGAACAAGTAGAGTACGGTATCCCATCTTTGCAGATATTCCAGAGCTAGCTCAACATCCCCTGGAGACGGATTTGAAAGGATATCTCTGTTGACTAGCGTTTCCCATTCATGCAGTGCAGCCAGCGCTCCAGGCGTGTTAAAGTCATCATCCATCGCAGTTTCCCAGGATGAGTGGATCCTTTCCAATTCATTTCTAACTTTCTCTGATGGATTCCCGTGACCTAGTTTCCTGTTTAATTTTACTAGCTTTCTTACTACTGCTGCTAGCCCTTCCCATGTTCGCTGTGCTTGTTCTAATGCTTCTGGCGTGAAATCTATATGGCTCCTGTAATGTGTAGATATGAGGAACAGTCGCAGTGCCTCCGGCGATACCTTCTCCAGAACATCCTTGATTGTCCAGAAATTACCAAGACTCTTACTCATTTTTTCTCCCTTAACTTTTATGAAACCGTTGTGCAGCCAATAGCGGACGAACGGTTTTTTACCACTAACGGCTTCCATTTGGGCGATCTCACACTCATGATGAGGGAATATTAGGTCCTGTCCCCCACCATGAATATCATACTGCTGTCCTAGGTATCTCTCACTTATTGCAGTGTCTTCTATGTGCCATCCAGGTCTACCTTTTCCCCATGGGCTTGGCCAGCTTGGCTCGCCAGGTTTGGCCTTTTTCCAGAGAGCAAAATCGTATGGATTTCTCTTGTTCTCGTTTACCTCTACTCTTGCGCCAGCTAGAAGATCTTCTAGTTTCTGTCCCGACAACTTTCCATACTCTGGGAACTTAGTTATGTCAAAGTAGACTCCATCTTCTGTTTCATATGCAAATCCTTTTTCCAGCAGCCTTTTCACTTGGTCTATTATTTCTGATATATGCTCTGTTGCTCTTGCATACAAGTTTACTGAGTCAACCCCTAGTTTCTTCATTTCTTCATAATATATCCTTTCAAACTCTCTAGCTATCTCCTTCCAATTTTTCCCAGTTTTATTGGCCCGCTGAATTATTTTGTCGTCTATATCTGTTATGTTCTGTACGTAGAAGACAGACCAACCTTTGTACCTAAGATACTTGGCGATCACATCATATGCAACATAGGACCTTGCATGACCGACATGTGGATAATCGTAAACAGTAGGTCCACAGACGAACATATAAACTCTATTCTCGTCTTCATGGATTGGGTGAAATTCCTCTTTTTTCCTTGTCAGAGTATTGTGCACTTTCATCTCTTAGACCTCCATTTTAATTGTATCACGTTTTCGCATAAAAACGTTTGTTCGTTTAGCTTTTCGTCCGAGAACACTTCTGTTGAGAAGTACCTCTCTGCAGAATCTGGAAAAACAGTAACAGTGACTCCCCCCAACCTTTCAGCCGCTACCACATTTGCCCCGCTGGATATCCCTACGCCTAATCCTAGCCTAGCTAGTTCTCTAGCTTTGCTTACTGCCTCTTCTCTTCTTACTTTGATCCACCCATCTATTTTTACTGTCTCTAAGAATGGAGTATCTACACCATCTCTGGTTCCGTCTATTTGGCCAACGGATTTTATTCCGTACACTTCTACTGATGGGAACTTTGCCTTAACCTCTGCTCCAATTCCTGCTAATGTAGCGCCAGTCCCAACGGCAGCCACTACGTTCGTAGGTTGTATTTTGGATTTGAGCAACCAATCCACAATCTCTTTCCCTAGTTTTCTTCCAGCCATTAAGGCGTTGGGATTGTTAAACTGGTCCAGGAAATACCAATCATTTTCTCTAGCCAGCTCCATGGCTAGTTCCCTACCTTCTTTCATGTCTTTAACTAGGACAAGACTAGCTCCGTAATGTTTGATTAGTTTTCTTCTTTCGTTGGTCATGCTTTTTGGCATGATTACTGTGACGTCTAGCCCCAGAGCTGATCCTATTGCAGCTAGACTTATTCCAGTGTTCCCTGTGGTCGCTTCTACCATTGCCTTGTAGCCAGCTTTAATAGCGTCCTTAACCGCTTCTAGAACTATTCTATCCTTTACACTTCCAGTTAGGTTTGCTCTTTCCAGCTTTGCAACAGTCAGTCCAGAATCAGTTTTTAGGGTTACCACTGGGGTTTTTCCAATTGTAGATTCAATCCAGGCAAAGGCTTTCACCGGCGTTCATTTCAAACACCCAGGATATTATTGTTCAATTGATTTAAAAGGATTTCTGATTGGCACTTCTTGTACGAGCGCACTGCTACAAGCGTAAATTATATATATTGACAAACATCAATATATCACATGAAGGAATCACTAAGGATATTCAAGGCATTATGTGATGAAACGAGACTAAAAATAGTTGAGTTCCTGTTAAGTGGAGAAAAATGTGTTTGTGAAATTGTTCCGATTACGAAAAGATCTCAATCAACAGTTTCGATCCAGCTGGCAAAACTTGAAGAACTAGGAATCGTTGAATCAAGGAAGGAGGGAAGAAAGGTATATTACAAGATCTCCGACCCAAAAGTTAAGAAAATTCTCTTGGAGATATTGGGATAAGGAAACATTAAGATGGAATGGTGGTTTTATGTTGAGAGACATAGAGTGCAAATGTCAGATTGTCAAGAACTTTACACCCTCTTGGTTTGCGAGCGTTATGGGAACAGGGATACTGGCAGTAACTAGTATGTTCTATTCTCGGTACATCCCATTCCTAATGGATGTGGCTTATATTTTGTTCTACTTTAATATAGTTCTCTTTTTTGTTTTATTGATTCCATGGATCTTTAGATGGGTATTCTTTAGAAAAGAGGCATTAAACGACCTGGAGCATCCGGTAATCTCAAATTTTTATCCTACATTGTCAGTAGGTATGCTCGTTTTGGCGACCGATTTCATCGTGCTTGGTAAGGACATAGCAATTGGAGAGATTTTTTGGTTTATAGGAACATTCCTAACAATAATCTTTGCTATACTAATACCCTATTTAATGTTTAAAGGTGAACATGTTAAGATTGACCATATAAGTCCTGCATGGTTCATACCTCCTGTTGGGCTGATAGTGATTCCGA
Organism: Microcaldota archaeon; assembly: GCA_964652335.1. Taxonomy (GTDB): domain Archaea; phylum B1Sed10-29; class B1Sed10-29; order WALL01; family WAMD01; genus WAMD01. The sequence goes on along the minus strand of CAZZDL010000002.1, from coordinate 2,595 downwards.
TTGCAGGGAGCATGATTATTACGCACTTTTCAGGAGTAGCGCAAGAGGTTATATTGTTCCTTAATTACTTTGGATGGGGAGCTGGGTTCTTTATTTATCTAGCCCTGTTAGCTATAGCAATGTATCGTTTTATTCTTCATCACCCACTACCAAACACCCTTGCTCCAACAATATGGATAAACCTAGGTCCAATTGGAGCAGGAACTGTTGCACTGGTCAACCTTGTCAAGAATTCATCCTTTATAACTATACAAGAGCCCTTCTTTATATTTGGATTTTTATTCTGGGGATTTGGCATATGGTGGGTCATAATGTCTATCATATTGAGCTTGCACTACTTAAAGAAACTGAAACTCCCTTACGCGATGTCTTGGTGGGCATTTATTTTCCCTCTTGGAGCATATGTGGCTGCAACCCACACAATCTCACAGTTATTCAGCTTTCAATTGATAGATTATATCGGTTTTGCATTGTATTGTCTTTTAGTTGGTTTTTGGGTAGTTACTTTTGTAAAAACTCTTGCACATGCATATCACGGGGCTTTATTTAAATGATAATGTAGTATTGTTGATATGATTAAAAATCAAATTTGTGAGTACAGCGGTTTAAAAACAAAGAGTGAGTTAACAAGTATGACACAAGCTTAGGAGTTGACCTTTATGTTTCCGAAGCGAGTGATCAAAGAGATAAAAGAGCATGGGTATAAACCAGGGAAACCTTGGTTTTATGTATCAGGCGCACTTACTAATTTGTCCAAGGAAGAGAGAAAAAAGAGAAAGGCATTTTACGAGAAGATTGCAAAGAAGATAAAAGAGCACGGGGGATTCGCTTATGTTCCTCATTGGGTTACTGATCCTGAGAAATATCCAGATGTGAGTCCAAGTGAAGTTTACCAAGTAGATAAAAAAGCCGTATTGAATGCTGGGAGTAATGGTGCAGTGATTGCGGTTGTTGATAAACCTTCGTTGGGAGTTGGGATGGAAATTGAGATGGCAGTCAGGGAAGGAGTACCAGTAGTACTTTTGCATAGGGAAGGTATCAGGGTGTCTAGATTGGCTAGAGGTGGTCCAGGGACGCTGGAGGTCAAAGGTAAAAGTGTTGACTCAAAGATAATTACAGTTAGTTATAAGGATGAGGAAGATGCAGTAAATAAAATAGGTATGATAGCTAGGAAGATAATAGATGAGGGTAATGGAACAAGAGTTATAGATAGAATAAAAGAGGCCTTTGAAGAGGGGAATTAAAATTGGGAATTAGGACACTGGTATTAGGGCCGTTTTACAAGAGGAAGTATGGAAAGGATACTTATTCTTTTGCCCTGAAGAAGTTGCATCTAGCTAGAGAACCAGAGTCTCAGCTGAAGTGGTGGCTAGAATCTTATTCCATTGACAAAAATGCGACTGAGAGGATATTTTCTAAGCTTGAGGAAATCCATGTTAAGCCAATTGGTTTGTTAGTCCATAATCTGGTCACACATTACAAGGAAGATCCAGGAGCTGTGGAGTTGGCATTAACCAAGCTTAGGCATTACCAAGAACGTGGAAAGAAGCTGTACTACAGGCGGTCTGATATTGTTAAATTGGTTGAGATGTACAGGTGGCATGGGAAGGCAGTAGACACAGCGTTTGATATGGCTTATGAGCGTATTTTGGATACTGCAAAAAGACATCCCGAGATACACCCAACACTTCATAATGTAATTATGTTCATGAAAGATTATTTGGAGTGATAATATGGCAAGGTTGGGAGCTAGGACGAGTTTGCATGCATTTCATATGAAGGTTCCGATTAAGTTTAGGATAGAGGCTGTGATTGAGGGGAAGATTGACGACAAGGGTTGGGTTGCTGGAGTCTCTGCAATAGACTTTAAGAGAGATTTGGAGGCTTTGGCTAGAGAGCTTGAGTATAAGGGGGTTGCGGGAGAGCTAGCGAAAGCAGGAATAAAATTTGTTGGAATGGAGTCTCTTGCCAGATTCTTTTTGAAGGAATTGAACAAGAGGTATCCCATTAGCTATGTTCAAGTATGGGAGGGAGAAGACGAGTTTGCAAGGGTTTATGTGGATGAAGTGTAATAGATGGTAACTGGAGATACTAATGGTTGTTATCAGAAAAGCAAGAACAGAGGATATACCTGAATTGGTTAGGATGACGAGAGCATTCATGGAAGACCTTACAAGATAGCCACAGCTACCAACCCGAGTGTGAAACCAATTCTAAAACTAAAAAGGAACCACTTGAAGATTAAGAAAGAATGGTTCAAAAAGCTAGTTAGGGCTAGAAATTCTAGGTTGATTGTTGCAGAAGTTGATGGCCAACTGGCAGGTTATGCTATTCTCCAGGTGAAGAAAACTGCTCCAGTTTTTGCAGTAGAGGAGTATGGATATTTTGGTGATATTTATGTGAAACCAATGTTCAGAGGAAAGGGTGTATCCACTGCATTGTTCCAGGCTGGGAGAAGGTGGTTCAGGGAAAAAGGTCTAAAATGGATTGCAATTGATGTTCACTGGGGGAACACCAGGGCTAGAGAGATTTATCAGCATTGGGGTTTCTTCCCCAGAAACTTGGAGATGTGGAGGAAGGTTTAGAGGCTTTAGC
>CAZZDL010000001.1:77500-177600 GCA_964652335.1 Microcaldota archaeon | reverse complement strand
CTTCATGTTAGTGTTTATTTATTGCTAAGTTTAAATGGTTTTTGTTATTTGTTTTGAGCTTTGCTAATCTTCTTTTTAGTATTTAATCTAGCTATTCTCTCCTTGATGACAGATATTTTCTTTTCATCTCCCAACAACTTAGCCAAGTCAAGCGCCCTATCATAAGCCTCTCTGGCTTTATCAAGTTCACCGAGCATGACATATGCCTTACCTAATATGACTCTATGTGCAATGCTGTCAAATCCCTTGTCAAATGCGTCCTCAAGTTTAGCTATAGCTCGCTCTAGCTTTGCCTTATCTATGTTATTTCTATCTATGCTCTTGATATCTCGGACGGCTTCTGCTGCTGTCCTCTTAGCTTCTTTTAGTTTTATGACTTCTTCCTTAATTCTATTAATCGCATCATTCCCTAGTTCAAATATTGATCTGTTGTGTTGCACGCGTTTCGCATAATCAAGAACATCCTTCAGCAATCCTTCATCCTTGATATTCTTTAGATTATCAATAATGCTATGCATCTCATTTATTGTCTTGTTTATGTAATCTTCTGTTTTCTTGAATGTATTTTTTACAGTAAATAAGCTTATGAAGCTGGGCCACCCTGTTGGTCCTTTCTCTTTCTCGGCTACTCTGTTGTATAGATGGTCTAAGAACGTTCCAGCTAGCAATTCATGATTGAATCCAACTTCTTTACTAATATCAATGCTCTGCAACTCTTCAAATTTATTAATCAGTCTTTCAAATGTATCTATCTCTTTAGGATCAATAAAGCCCTTTGTCAGTCCTTCATAATTTACATACTCATCTGGCAATTTTTTCGCTCTGTCTAATAGTCTCCATAATTTTACTACACCACTAACTTTCTCATCCTTTGATTTAGACGCATATTCCTCAAGCTTAGATATGTCCTCTTCTGAAAGGCTCTTTATCCCATCCATATATATACCAGATTCAGTTATGCATCCTTTCAATTTTCCGGAAAGTTCTTTACCAAGTGCTTTCTCCCACACTTCCTCTAGCTTCTCTGGTTTTATCTTTTCTCCCCTTACTTCTCTCTCTAGTGGCTTTTTCTCTGAGGGGGCTTCCTCTGGAAGCTCGATTTCTCCCTCTTCTATTAATAATCCTTTTTCTTCCATTTCTTTTCTTTCTGGTGCTCCTCCCTTTATCAATTTCTCCAATTCCTCTAATTCCTTGATGGCTTCCTCTCTAGCTTCCCTTGCCATCTCCTCTCTTGGAGGTCCAAGTGGTATAGGCTTCTCTTCTTTTGTTTCAACCTTGCCGGGCATTGGAATTGGCCTTCCCGGCCTTGGCTCTGGAAGTGCCTTTATTCCCTTAGGAGCAGGCAGTGCTTTCCTTTCTTCAGGAGCGGGCAATGCTTTAATCTCTTCTTCCTCTACTGGTTTCTCCTCTGGCTTTTCTTTTTCTATTTCTCTCTCTAGTACTTCCCCAAAAGCAAGAACTTCTTCAGATGCCTTCTTTACTTCATCCGGAACACCTTTTACCTCTACTCCCCTTTCTGGAACAGGCTTAAACGCCCACTCTTTAAACTTGTCAAACCAATCCCACAACTGCTTTGACTTAAGCGCATCCGCCTGAACCTTCAACGCGTCATAAAGTTCTGCAACACTTGAATATCCTTTCCCATGGAAATCAACAAATTCCCTTAACCCTTCCTCAATCGCTTTGAGAGCATCTGCATCTTTAATCTCCTTCTCTTTCTGTCTGATTATTGCTTTCACTATTTCTTCCGCATCTTTGGGTTCAGGCCTCTTTTCAGGTGTGAGTATGACAACTGATGGAACACCTTGACTCCAGAGTAGTATCTTTCTCAAATGTTCATCTGTCTCTCTCTCCTTTCTTTCTTTGGCTTTCTCATACTCCTTCTTCAAGACATCCAATGCAATTATTGGTGCTGGGACCTTTGTTCGTTTCTCTAGATCAGCCAAGACATCTGGGAACTCAGGTTTAAACTTCTCACTCACGAAGTTGAAAGATTCAATCCTCTCAGCTAGGAAGTCTTTATCCAGGTCCTCTAGTTTCTCTGCTTTTGTGAACGAGAGAACTGTTTCCTTCAACTCGTCTGGCATTTTTCCAATTATCTCTGATTTTGCTTTTTCTATCTCCTCCACAGGAATTTCATCCATAATCGGTTTTAGAGCGACAACTCTTTCCTCAACTTTGTCTACAATATTTTCAGCTTCCTTTGGTTCAAAGCCTTGTCTCTCCAACTCTAATATCAGTCCGCCTTTAGCTCTTTCTCTCACTTCACCAACGTCCTTTACCAAAGCTGCTGCCAAATCATCTAAATACGCCAACACTTCTGGTTTGGCTAAGTCAACGTTATTCACGTCTAGCTCTTTTTCTGCTTCCCTCTTAATCTGCACAACAGCTTTTTCCGGCTCTGAAGACTTTATTTTTTCCCTCTTTTTCTTTTCCGCTTCCTTTGAATTCTTCTTTATTGTACTCAGGACTTGGTCCTTAGGTACGCCAAACTCTTCCTTTAGGATATCTTCTAAGACATCCGCAACCTTTGGCACTGGCATTCCAATTGCTTCTACTTCAACCTTTCTCTCCACGGCCTTCAAATCTTCAGGGGACATGAAACTTTTCAGCTGAGAGAACAATCCTTCAAACGATGGATCAGACCTAACAAGCCTCCTAAGCTTGGTTTCCCTTGGCTTAATGTCGACCCTAACCACACCTCTGCTAAGTTTCTGTCTTACTCTCCTTGCCTTCTTCTTGGCTAATTGTTCTAACTCTTTGTCACTTATTCTGGTTGAGAGGTACCACATCCACTGGTTTATCCATCTATCTATTTCCTCTGGCGTATAGTCTAATGGTGTATCTTCAGGCTTGTATCTAATGTACCTCCCTCTCTTTAGCTCTGGTTCCATAAACCACTTTGACACCCTCTCATCTCTAATGAGAACTGGCAATGGTCTCTCACCAGCAACACTCATCCTAACCTCTGGAATATTACTTAATATCCTCCTTGCCTCAGAATCTACATCGATTGCTCTAACTTCTTCAATCAATTTCTCTGCTTCTCCAACTAGCTTCTCAAACCTATCAATGTTTCCTCTATCTTTTTCAGCTATTGCTATATCTAGTAAGCGTTGTGCTTCGTTCAACTTTGTTGCGTGATCCATCAAAGACTCTAACTCTGAAGATGTTTCCCTGCCTATCCTCTCTATCTCTCTGTTCAACTCCTCAATTTTTTTAGCAATCTGTTCCTTGACCTCTGGTGGGGCTCTCCTACCAGCATCCTCCAGTTTTTTAATTACATCCAAGTAAAGATCATTCATCTTTGCAACCTTTGCCTCAACGGTAGCTATTGCATCTGAGACTTTATCACCCAAGCCGGTAACCTTTTCCCTAGCCTCCCCTAGAGAACTTATCACCTTTTCCATCCTCTCTTCGAGTTCGTCTGGGACAAGTCTTTCCTCCATCTTTAGATCTTCTCTGGCCTTCTGAACTTCAACCTCTGTCACTATTGGTTCAATGATTCTAACCCTTTCTTCTAGATCTGAAGAAATGTCCTCAGCAATCGGAACATCCGATTCTTTAACCTTTTCTAGTTCTTGCCTAATGCCATATCTAGCTGCTTTTAGGTCTGGTAGCTCTTCAACTGCAGTAACACCTTTCTTAGAAACTGTATCTACTACCTCGGAGCTCTTTCTAACAGCATCCTCGCTTGCCTCAAATACTGGCTTAATCTCTGGTTTTTCTTTGATTTCTTCAGAAATATTATCAACAGTTTTTCTAATTATTTCTGCATCTCCAGTTACAACAGCAGTAGCTAGCTTGTCAATCTCTTCTGGATACTCCTTTCCCATCTTTAAAATGATTGGGAGTTTCTCGGCTATGTCTGGCCTTGACACTACTTCCCTTACTACTGGTGCTACCACTCCAAATTCCTTTTCAGCTATCTTTCTGTCTATCTCTGCCAATTTGTCAATCAATTGTCTGTATTCTTCGTTTGGCTGAACTCTTCCTTCCGAGATTACAACTGGTGGAACCGTAGCCAAGGCTCCAAGTAGCTTCTCTCTCTCAATCTTAGCTTCCTCAGGAGGCAATGCATCCATCTTTGCAGAGGTGTCTTCAAAAACTGGTAACAAATCCTTTGGTTTTTCCTTGGGTGCGATTTCATCAAACTTCTTTCTAGATTCTTCAATCATTCCCATTATCTTTTTCCTAACTTCCTCTGGCCTTGTTGGGACAGCTGCTTCAACCATAAGTCTTGACAACAATCTTTTGTACTCTTCCATGTTCCTAGCAAGTCTGTCTGCTTCCTCATGAGTGAGTTCTTCTGATGGTTTTTCCCTCAGAGCCTTTATCTCGTCAAGTACTTCGTCCATCTTTGATTCAATCCCAGCTAGCCTGTCTTGAAGAGTCTCGTCTCTTAGGGACTCCAAGATCTCCTCTTTTGTAAGTGTTGCTGGTAAAACCCTTACTATGTCGCCTACGATCCTGGTAGGATCCTTCATCTCTCTTTCTCTAAGCTCTCTTATTCTCTTTCCAACACCCTCAAATTTTTGAGTTAACCTTATAATGTCCTCTACCATTTCAGGATGAGCAATGACAGAGGCAGCTATGAAAGATTTTAGTTTGGCCAACTCTCCATTCAACTCATCAATCCTTGAATTTATCCTAGCTATTTCACTCCAGTCTGGAACTGGCTTCTCTAACTCTTTCTCCTTCCTAGTAACAAGCATCTCCAGTTCGTCTGCTATCCCTTGCATCTTGTTGAATTTCTCTTCTAGCTCTGCCGGTTTAGTCAATGTCGCTATCTCTTTGACATCTTTATCGCCCATCTCTCTAGCTACAGCTGGTAATGCTTCTTCTAGTTTCTCCTTAACTTCCATTACCTTGATTTCCGCTTCCTCTGGCGTCGGCTTCTCTTCTGGTGGCTTCTCTATGGCCACTGGCCTCCTTATTACTCTTTTCTCCCTAACCTTTGCCTCTATGACCGCGGGTAATTCTGTGAATGTCGGTTTCTCTCCAGTAGTCTCGTAAAACTTCTGTCCAATCTCTGGAAGAATCCTCTTGAACACACTTGTTTCCTTGAGAACGTCCTCTGGAGTTATTCTTCCCTCTTTAATTGCAGACTCAATTATTTGTTTAGCCGCGTTCCTGAATTCTTCTCTCTTCTCCTTTGATGGAACAAGCCTTCCTTTCTTTGTCCACCTGTTGACAAGTGTTCCAATCTTCCTTTCAAGTCTCCTTCCTTGTAGGAGTTCCTCTTTTTTCTCATCAAGGCGAGCTTCCAAAACCCCAAATTCAAATGGCAAATATTTGGAAGCTTCTTTTCTAATAGCACTAACTCTGAGTTCAGCAAGGGTAAGATCACTTAGTGTCTTTGCTTTCTCAATGTCCTCATAGATCTTCTCTATGGCAGTTAAATAATGATCAATAGACTCTTTTCTATGTAGTTCTTCCATCTTGCTCTTAATCAGATCCTCTATCTCTTCCACTTTTTTACCAAGGAGTAATCTCCCGTATTTCTCTTTAACAACACCTAATCCCTTACTTAACTCCTTTATTTCATCAAGAGTTCGCGCTTTACCCACCTTCTCTCTCAAATCAATAAGATTCTTCAAAGCCTCAAGAGTATCATAAACATCCTGTTTCTCTAACTCAGGCAGTAGGAGCTTCCCTTTCTTGCTTTCAAACTCTCTTAGGAGAGCTTCAATTTTCTCACCACTTTTACTTTCCAGCGCTTTGCTAAGAATCTTTCTAGCATACTCTTTGTCTTTCTTCATTTTCTTTTCTCTTCTTCTTGCCTCTCTTTCATCTATCTTTCTTTTCTTCTTTTCTTTCTTCAGCCTATCAAGATCTAACTCAGCTGCCTTTAACTTACGTCTCGCTACTTCGTTATCTGGATTAATCTTTACTGCTTTCCTGTAAGATCTAATTGCTTTTTTGAGATCTCCCTGCTTTGCATATATGTCTCCCTCTCTAATTAAGAGTGCATCACTAGGTTTCACCTTGAGCTCTTCCCTCACTCTAGTTAATGCTCTCCTCAATGACTCCGGGGTACCCTTACGTATATTTGCGTCGATTTTGCTAAGCGTCTCCTTTTTCTTTTTCTCTTTCTTCAGCTTCTCTGTTATTTGTTTCTCCTTATCAACCAACTTACTTAGTATTTCATCCCAAACGGATGGATCATAAAACTCTTTATACGACTGTCTCAATTCCCTGAATCTAGTTCTTAGCCTGTTAATCTCTTCCCTAGTCGTTGCCTTCTCAATGTCTTCCTTCAATTTGTCAATTTCTTCTGGTTTTGCATTAGCTTCCCACTCTTTTACTTTCTCATCTAGAAGATCACCAACAGCCTTAATGTCCTCTGGTGAAAGAACCTCTCCTGCTCTCTCAGCTAAATCGTTTAATCTCAAACTCAACTCGTCTAGCTCTGCATCTGTCTTCGCTTTTTCTACGTCCGACATAAGATCAAACAATTCTTTCTTAAACCCTATTGCATCTTCTAATTCTTTGACTTGATCCTTTGTCAAAACTTTTCTCGCTTCTTCTAAGTAATCACTAGCTTCTCTTTCAACATCCGCCAAGTTTTCTCTGGTTGCCTTCACAACCTTATCTAACATTTCCCCATGTTTCTCTTTCAGCTCCTCAATTTCTTTCTTCCTAGCTTCTATCTCACCGGCCACTTCCTCCCAGTCACCGTGTGGAGCTCTAGAGACAACTTCGTTAGCAATTCTTAATGCCTCGTCATGCCTGCCCTTGTCAGACAGCTTTTTGGCCTTTTCTAACTGCTTGGCCAGCTTCTTAATTTCCCTGAAACTCAATGCACTTCCGGTTTCTTTCTCAAATAGGAATGGATAAACAGCTCTGAAGTTTGTAGTTCCTTTTTCATCCAGAGCTTTCCTGAATGCATCCTTTAAATCTTTGGCGTAAACTTTCTCAATTTTTGGCAATCCATGTTTTTCGGCAAACTTGTTTACTTCACCTAATATCTCGTCAACCATATCTTCATTTATCTGGTCAACGATTGTCTCATCAACTGTTGGTTTTTTCTCTTCTAATCCTTTTCTGATCTTGGAGATGACCTTCCTAACACCGGGTGAAACCTTTCCTTTGATTTTCTTCGGGAGGACCTTCTTACCAACTTTTTCAGCCTTTTCGATTATTCCTTCAACTTCTTCTGGAGTTATCTTCTCCGCAACCTTCCTTTTAACCTTCTTTACGGCAGCCTTGACCCTTTCTCTGATTCTCTTTGGAGGCTTCTCGGGTGCCTCCTTTAAAGATTTCTCCAATTCATCAATTGCCTTTAGAATCTCTGCTTTTCTCTCTTCTTCCTTCTTTTCTGTTTTTTCCTTGATATTTTTCAGTTTGTCAATCCACTCTCCTATTTCCTCCTCACGCCCTGGGATTCGTTCCTTTGCGATTCTCAGCCAATTCTCTGCCCTTTTCAGATAATCTATCGCTTCATCAAGACGGCCTCTCTTCAAATAATCCCTAGCTAGTCCAGCCCGCGAGCGTGAAATTAAGATGAATGCAGACGGAACATTCTCTCTGGGTAATCCCTCTCTCATGGCCTCTTGAACGACTTCGTATGCCCTTTCCCATTTTCCTTTCTCCAAAAGCTTCTTTGCCCCTTCCAATACTTCTGGAGCTGGTTTAGGTGTTGGTGCCTTCCTCTCCGCCGCTTTCCTTTTAACTTTCTTCACAGCGGCCTTAACCTTTTCTTTGATTTTCTCTCCCGGCCTCACAGAGGGTGCTTCCTCTACTATCAATCCCTTTTCTTCCATTCCTGGTGCTCTTCTTTCCTCCGGTCTCCCAGCCCCAACTTCTTCCACTGGAGGTGTTGGTGGAGCAGTTGGTGGTCTCTCTGGGACACCCCGCCTTACCTCTTCTGGTCTCACCTCTGGTCTGATTTCTTCTGGTTTAACCTCCGCTGGTTTGGCAGGCATGGCCTCTGGGACAGCAAGCTTTGAAAGATCTATCTCTCCTCTCTCAATATTTTTCCTCAGGTTCAAAAGAGTTCTCAATATTTCATTCCTATCATCAACATGATCCCTAACCTCGTGAACCTCTTTTTCAAGCGTGCCTTTTATCTCATGCATGATCTCCTTGTCTGCATCAGTAGCATGAACTTTTTTCCTCAAGAACTCGTCCAAGCTCATCTTTCTTGCTGCTTCCTTTAATCTGCCTATCTCTTCAAGCCTCTCCTGGAATCTCTTCTTCTTCCATTCTTCACTACTAACTGGTTTTACCTCTCTCAACTGGTAATGCAGCCTAGCCAATTCATCAACTAAGTGCTCTGGCAAGTAATAAACGCCATCTTTAAACTCAATCTTTACTGGCCTGGCCTTCAAAAGCTTAAATCTCATATTCCCTAACAGCCTGGTGACATCATCTAGCTTTCCTTCACTAGCTAGTACAGCCTTTGCATGTTCACTCTTATCTAGGAGCCTCCCCAATTCAGAAGTTGCCGCTGCATTCCTCTTCAATAAAGTAAGAATGTTTTCAGGCCTTCCAGTTATCTCTTTATCAATATTCCTAACCTGAGTTATCAGCCTATCTAGTTCATCCAAAACTCTCTGTTTATCTATGGCTGCAGCAACTCTTTCTGTTGTTCTTACAAACTCTCTTCTCTCTTCCTCTTTCTTTATCTCTTCTCTTCTAACGGCTTCTTCTCTTCTTCCTGCTACTTTAGCTTCACCTTCTGGAAGTCGTCCCCCTGCAGCCCCCACTGTAACGTTCACCTGTTGCACCTGTTGGATTGAAGGTTGTCCTTCAGTTCCTGCTCCTTGGGGTTGTGCTGGCTGGACTTGCTCAGCAGGCTGTTCCTCTGCCGGTTGTTCTGGCTGCTCTACTGGCTGCCTAGCTAGTGGCTGTTCGGGCCGTGCAGGCCTATGTTCTAACGCTTCCTCAACCCTTCTAGACAGCTCCTCTGGAGGCATGCCCCGTAACTGTTCCAGAATAGCAGCAACATAATTTGACCTAATAAGTGACCTTGGCTTGAAGGCAATTCTAGGCTCTCCTAAACTCTCTCTAACTTTGTTCCACGCTTCCATCTCTATTCCGCCAAGCCTAGTGAAACCAGGAAAATACCTGGCAAGAACAGGCCTCGTATACTCTTCTGGAAGCGCAACTCCATACCTTCTTCTCAAGAATTCTTTTATGTGCTCTCCACTCACCTCAACCTGATACGGCTTCCCTATAACCGCCTCAACTGCTCTAGCTATAAGTCCTGGTCTCTCCCATACCTTAAGCTTTTTAGCCGTGTATTTAGCTTCCTTCCATCTTTTCTTGGCTATTAAATAATCAGAATAGAGTATCTCTCCCCTCTTGTATTTATGTTTTGCCAACTTCCATTCTTGCTTGGCCTTTTCCCTTAGGAAGTCAGCAATAGTTACAGGCTTTCTCCTTTTGAATAACGGCATGCTCCCGCCTCCAAACGTAACCACTCAGGGGTTACAATAAATTTCTAAATCCTCTTCTTTAAATCGTTTTCGTTAGATTAATTGGTGATAAGTTTAAAAATATTGGTATTTCTGGGGATTAAAGTTTCTTAGGAATAAGGGCGAGGAAAACAAGGATTGCACATAAAACAAAAACTGCTATCTCACTACTAACACTGGCTATTGGAGAAAAGAGGATTAATAAAAGAGCGGAAGACAGTGAAAAACCTACATCAAAAAAAGAACTAAACATGCCTCTAGTTGCAGACCTTATTCTCCTATGTAGGTATGTAAACAAGCATGGTCTTCCTATACCATAGAAAAAATTGAATATTATGAGGGATAGCAATGCAAAAACCCAGTTGGATAATACAAATGAGAAATAAAGAAATCCTACAGCAATGACGCTACTAATATTATAAAGGTATATCCCCGTTACTGGCCTGAAGAAACTAGATACTTTTGACCCCATTATCGTCATTAAGTATCCTACCATAAAAACAATCCCAATCCACTCAACTGGAAGTCCGCCTCCTTTTAAAGCTGGCTGGAAAAACCACCAAGCAACCATTGTAAGAGAAAATAAAAGCGAAGTATAAACTACGAAGAAAGCGAACCATTTTTCCTTCTTCGCTAGTCTTACAGAATAAATAAAATGATTGATTGCAGTCTTGCCTGATCTCTTGAACTTTGGTTCTTTTAGAAGGAAGGCAGGCACTATCGACGCGATTAGTGGAATGGCTCCGACCTGAACGGCAAATCTATAACTAACAGAAGCAACAAACCCGCTCACTGCACTAGACAATAACCTTGCAATACTAATAACTATATTCCTGTTTCCCATTATCTTATGAAAAAACTTTGACTCTTTCACTGTCTTAAGATAGTCATACAACCAAGCTTCTGGCTTGCCCATTGCTTGAAACGACCAGAAAACTTCTGCTATAGCAAATTGGTATATGTTTTTTCCAAATGCATAAAACAAAACCGCCAACCCAAGTAGAAAAGATGAAATTATCAAACTTGTCCTCCTACCTATTATATCAGCAATAATTCCACCTGCAAGACTCCACACTGCCAAGGATAAAAAGAAGATAGCTTGCAAAAACAGAACATCTCCCATGTTAAGGCCGTTGCTAAGCAAGAACAGAGTAAAAATTGCTTGAGCTATGTAAAAGTTCTGTAAAAAGTCCCAGGTATACAAAAATTTTATTTGATTATCAGATTTCATCTTCTTTTCCTCTTAGCCCTTTTAATGCTCATTCTAGATATTGCTGTTCCCTCTGCAAGCATGAGAACGCCGGCTAGAACTAGCAGACTAGGCATCAAGAGCTGGAAATCTAAATACCCCTCTATTTGCAAAGCCCAAAGAGCTCCAGAAAAAATTAAAAAGACTCCATACCTAATGTTCCTCCTTGCTATGTAATCCCTCATCTTTTTGTCAAGACCTTTCACAACGTCAATCCACATCTAACCACCTAATAGAATTTATCGGTGAAAAGATTAAAAGCATTAACACTCTCTAATTAACTTAAAGAATTCTTCCCTAGTTATCCCAAGTTCCCTGATTATTATGCGGATAAGCCCAGGCTTTAATGGTTTGTTATGTATCGGAATTACAATCCTTTGTTTATCCTTTCCCATAACAAGGTGAGAACCCGTTTGTCTAATTGGCTTGAATCCAAGTTTCTCTAACACACATATTACCTTTCTATGTGGGAGAGGAATCAGTTTATGCATTTACCTCAATCCTTTGAACTCCCCTGAAACTCTTTATCAAAGCTATAGCATCTTTCCTATCATTTGGACTTAATGAAGATAAATATGCCTTTATTGCATCTTTTATATTCTCTATGGCTTCCTCCAATGTGTCTCCTTGAGAATGGCATCCTGGCAATGTAGGTACAAAAACTACATACCCTCCAGTTTCATCCTTTTCGACTACGATATCTACTTCCAAAATAACCACCAAAATATTATTTTCTACAAGACATAAAAATATAACGTGAGGACAGGAATTGCAGATTTGCCTTTGCATGGAGGAAAAGCACCTCCTTGGTTATTTGGTAGGATGGTCAAGCTAGGAAGAGCGATAGCAGAAGTAATAATTGAAGAATATGGAACAGAGGAATTCTTGTCTAGGCTGTCGCACCCATATTGGTTTCAAAGTCTTTCAATGGTTTTAGGATTTGACTGGCACTCATCTGGGACTACCACAGTGACAATGGGGGCACTGAAGGAAGCGCTAGGCCCAGATCTGGGAATAGTAGTAGCTGGAGGGAAAGGAAAGGTTAGTAGAAAAACCCCTGAAGAGATAGTAAAGTTAGGGGATGAGCTAGGCCTAGGAACTAGGAAGCTAGAAGACCTAGTTAAAACTAGCAGGCTTTCAGCAAAGGTGGACAATGCATGTGTTCAAGATGGTTATCAGCTGTACCATCACACCATAATATTTGACGAGAAAGGTAATTGGACAGTGATCCAGCAAGGAATGAATTCTAGATGGGCTAGAAGATATCATTGGTTCAATGCAGATGATTTCCTAAACGATCCTCAGCTGGTGGCTGGGCAGAAAAGGGAAAAAGATGTAATGAACCTAGCATCCAGTGAGTCCAGTGAGGCTAGGGATGTTGTCCTAGACCTAGCAAAGGATGGGACAAGGCTAGAAATGCCTAGAAAAGCTAATTGGAAAGCACTAAAGGCTGTCTATGAGATTCAGCCTAGGAATTTTGAGGAGCTCCTTCTAGTTAGGGGGATTGGGCCGTCCACGCTAAGGGCGTTAGCGCTTATTTCAGACGTTGTGTTTGGTAAGCCTCCTAGCTACAAGGACCCAATTAGGTATGCGTTCGCAGTTGGTGGTAAGGATGGTGTGCCTTTCCCTGTGGACAAGAGAGCAATGGATGAGGCTACGCTGACATTGAAGGAAGCGATAGAGATGGCTAAGCTCGGGAAGAAGGAAAGAATGAACGCTTTGAGGAGGTTGAGCTACAAATTGAATATTTCGTAATATATTAATCCTTGCAAAAAATTAAATTATTATTAACATACCGACAAGAGATGATGAAGGAGAATACACAGATGAATTCGTAATTGGATTAATAAAAGCAGAGATAGATGTAATAACTGGTATGGTTGTTCAACTAAAGAATTTAAGCAAATATTATGGTTGATAAGAGACGATATTTTAGTGCTAAGAGAAACACTAAAATTGGCTATTTAACTGTAGATGACATCAGGTGATGGCGTGGGAAAAACTGGAAAAGTAAAAACTATTTACAAGCAGTTGCTAAAAGCGTACGGCTACCAAGGATGGTGGCCGGTCACTGTAAGCAAAGAAGCTGGGCCCAAGTACTTCCCAGGAGACTATTCACATCCAAGAAATGAAAAAGAAGCCTGGGAAATAATAGTTGGAGCTATACTAACTCAGAACACATCATGGAAGAACGTTGAAAAAGCTATCGTGAACCTGATAAATTCCAAATGCCTGGACTTGGAGTGCATATCAAAGATGAAGACAGAAAAACTAGCCAAGCTGATAAAGCCAAGTGGGTACTACAACCAAAAGGCAAATCGGCTAAAGTCTCTAGCCAAATACCTAGAAAAATGGCCTAGCCTTGAAGCGTTCTTTGACAGGCCAGTTGAAGAGATAAGAAAAGAGCTCCTAGCTATAAAGGGAATTGGGAAAGAGACTGCGGATTCCATTTTGCTATACGCTGGGAAAAAACCCATATTCGTGGTAGATGCATACACGAGAAGAATATTCCACAGGCTAGGACTGACAAATGAAAGCTTGGACTACGATGACATCAGAAAGCTAGTAGAATCTGAACTCTCAAAGGCAAAAAACAAAAGAGAAATCTTCAACGAGTTCCATGCATTATTAGTGGAACATGCAAAAAGGCATTGTAGGAAAAAACCTATCTGCAAGGACTGCCCGCTGGCTGGAATCTGCCATGCTAGTAAAACCTAAGTGAATAAGTGGTCTTGTACCTTTTCTTCCCAGAATGGACATCCTCACCAATTAGCTTGTAGCTTTCCTTAATATCAAAACTAAACCTCTTCTTTAATTCCTTCAAAATACCCTTTGCAGCCTTCTTATCTCTAACAAGAAGATCCATGCCCTCCTTTTTCCTCTCAACCTTAACATTGCCCCTTGCAATGGACAACGCATAATCAAACGCATCCTCATAATTCCCTCTAAACTGCATCTTCACATCAAACCTATCTGGGGCAGAGCAATCTGGACAAACCTGCCTAACAATTCTGAACATGATCTCCCTCTCAACCCTGACTCTCTGACTGTCAACCTTCCCTTCTATCAAGAATCTAACATACATCTTGTCCTTATGAAAACTAATACTCTCCACTTTAACAACTGGCTCTTCTATACTGGAACGCAATCTGGACTCAATCAGCTCAGCTAAAGCGTCTAGTCCTTTCCATGATTTACCGACCTTAATCCTCTCACACCTTGGGCAGAACATTACCTTATCATTCTTAACTCTAACTTCTATCTTATCAATATAGCAGTTTATACACATCCCGCTAATCAGCTTGTCTGTCCTCTTACCACATCTAGGACAAATCAATTTAACTCCTCCTATCTCTTCACGTATTTAGAAAGATCTATGGTCTCACCAGCCTTTGGTGAAAACACATACGCTCCCCTATCCTCTGCCTTCTGTCTTACTGCATCCTCTGCATCAGGATCTCCATGATTTAGGATTAACACCTGTGGTTTCACCTTGTCTATCATCCTAAATATACCGTGCATATCACAATGGGCAGAAAAATCAAAGTACTTTATCCTTGAATCTGAGAAATCAAGAGTATTACCGTCTATCTCAATTGTCTTTGTCTCCAGTAATTGCCTCCCTGGAGTCCCTTCAACTTGATATCCTGTTAGGAATACTGCCAGGTCCTCACCAAGGCTCCTGAAGGTCAGTAGATAATACAAAGCAGGTCCGCCATTGAGCATTCCTGCTGTGGTAACTACTATCCCTGGCTCGTCAAAGACTCTCTTTCTCTCCCTCTCATCTGCTATCCAATTAACCCATTTCATTGCATTGTACAATTCCTCGTAGTCCCTCAAAAGCTCTGGGTACTCAAGATAAACCTCTGAAACATCTTGTGCCATTCCGTCTAAATAAACTGGGACATCTACATTATTCGCATACAGCATTTCAACTATCTCTTGTGCCCTACCAACTGCAAAGGCAGGAAGGATAACTCTGCCTCCTGATTCTATAACTGATCGTATGTCTGATATAAACTCCTTTTCCAATGCCTTTCTGTCTGGGTGCTCTCTATTTCCATAGGTAGTTTCAACTACAAGTACATCTGCAGTTGGGATCTTATCCACCTTGGCTGGAGAATGAAGTTTCGTCTCTGTATCTTTATAGTCACCAGAATAAACCATGGTGGTGCCAGCATCCACATATGTCATACCTGCTCCAAGAATATGTCCAGCATCAAAGAACGTAAACGATATGTCTCCAAAATACGTCTCCTTTTCATAGTCCACTGTTTGCACATTTCTCTTCATCCGCTTTAAATGGTTCTCATACCATACTTCTTGCTTTTTCATCCTGGCTATCTTTAGAAAGTCTCTAAGGAGTATATCTGTTAAATCCTGAGTTCCAGTAGGGGTAAAAATCCTTGGTTCCCTCCCCTTAAACAGTAAAGGCAAACCTCCAGAATGATCTAAATGAGCGTGAGACAAAATGACAAAGTCCAAATATCCATGTATGGGCAATGGATAAACTGGTTTTGGATCCTGTAACTTAACTCCATAATCAAAGAGGAACCTAGTGTCGTCTAGCTCTACAAGCACACCACTTCTTCCCACTTCTCTAGCTGCTCCCATTAGGGTCAAATTCATATCATCACCTTTTGCTCTTTATCTCGCGCTTACTTTTGTTCTTGCTCCTTATATCATGAACCATCCATGCGTGGACAAAGAATGGGAATGCCAATGCCAGATATAATCCAAGTGAGACTGCATTCCTCAGGACAATGTCTCTTATCCCTCCAATAAGGGACAATGGAAGTAACCAGCTCCCGATTAACACTGTGGATACTATGTGTGTCTTCAATTCAATATCCGGTTCTAGATATCTGAACATTATCAACAGAACGAATGGAGCAAACCATGGGTAAACAAAGGAGAAGAAATATAAATCAGATATGAAAACTATAAACAAAGGATAATTACGAATCCCATCCTCAATTCCATTGTATATATCTCCCTTCTCAAAAAGCTCTTTAGTTACAAAATACAAAATGGACAGATCAAGAGGTATGAAAAAAACAAAGGTGATCATTCCTATTACTATTTTATCCAGTGGATAATCCAAACTCTGTCTAGCTATGGATATCATAGCAGAGATAACTGGGGTCTTTGCCTGCTCCATTAAGAACTGGCTGAAAAATAACTGCGTAATCCCTGCCATCAAGAAGACTATCATCAAAGCAGAAAAATGTAAGAGAAAGGCATAAGCTAATTTTTCCTTCATTTGCATTTCATCTCAGCCTCCTGAACATCTTCAGCAGTAAATGGCCAATCTAAAATTTGATCGCAAATAACTAGAGATGGATAGTCCGTAATACCAAAGTATTTAGTAAGAGACTCTACTGTACTCGAATTGGTATCAACTGGAAATGCTAAAACTACAAACTCTCCCTTCGCTGAATCTAGGATCTTTCCAGCCTTCATTGAATTTGTCTCTCCTCTTTCAAAGAAATAAAGAATAAGTTTCGGCTTTGTCTGACATGAGCTAGCTAGTATCTGGCCAGTCACATACGCCTCTGATTCCACTTGCATATATCTATCTAGTATTTCCGCTGGGACACTCGCCGATTCAAGCCTATATGGGAGATCAAAATACTTTAGGCTAGAGAGCAAGAGGTAATACCTAGCCTCTGCGTATGAGCACAAATCAGCAGATGGCAATGAACGAAGATCTTTCATCTGCATCTCCAGCTGGGAAAGCTTCTCTTCTGTTGAATGGTAATAAGTTTGTCCTATGAACCAACCAGTGGCTACCCCTGCTATATATAACACTAAGCTAGAGAGCAAGACAAAAACTGGGACATATTTAGCTGGCATAGGCATAGGTATAAAAATGTCGTCACAGGTAAATAAATGTATGGATTTCACAGCGTTGCTTACCAGTATATATCTACTTAGTTTCATCCCATCAATAGCTCTATCCTTCTTCTACTATTTCCTATCTGTAAGTCTAGCTTTGTCCCCAGCTAAAAAGGAGGTAAAAGAGCTGGATCGTTTCCCGTTTGTAACCATACAGATACCTGTTTACAATGATGCAGTAATAGGAAAGTCAATACAAGCATGCTTGGAAATGGATTATCCAAAGGATAGGTATGAAATAGTGGTGGCAGATGATTCTACAGACCCAGAGGTTATTGCCGAGACAGACAAGTATCTAAATCACCCTCAGGTAAAGATTATAAGGAGAACGAACAGGTCTGGATTCAAAGCCGGAGCATTGAATAATGCCATGAAATATTCAAATGGAGATATCATTGTCTTGTTTGACTCTGATTTCATACCACCAAGGAATTTCCTAAAAAGAGCAATAAGCCATTTTAGGGATCCAAAGGTTGCGGTTGTGCAGGGGAGATGGAGGTTCTTCAACCTAGATGAGAATATTGTCTCTGTTTTTGCTAGCCTAAGTGTATTAAGCTATCAATACCTAGTCTATCCTGTAAAGGACATGGTAGGAACTCCTCTCCTATCCGGGTCATCTGTCGTTTTCAGGAAAGACATAATGGAAAAGGTAGGTGGTTGGACTCCAAACATGAAGGCAGAGGATATGGAGTTAGGGCTTAGAATAATAGCCAATGGATATAAGATAGTTTTTGATCCAGAGCTAGCAGCCCATTGCCAAGCCCCATTCTCAATTAGCTCGCTGGTAAAACAGCAAATGAGATGGACATACGGTGGATTGGAGGCATTTAAGACTAGGGCAAAAGAAGTATTCAGCTCAAAGCATTTATCCCTGTTCCAAAAAGTTTTCATTACCTTCATAGTTTCATTAAACTTCAATTACATGCTAATACTCTTCCAGCTACTGGCTGGTCTAGCCTTAGGGATACTAAATATTCTCCCATTTGGTCAAATGTGGTGGCTAATCCCTGTGCTCGGTGGAGGTTACTTCGCTGGAATAAGCTATGCTCTCTCTAACGAGGGCAATCCTAAGTTAGCTCCTAAGGGAATCATTGCTACCTTGCTAATAGGCGTTATCGTTTCAACTGCAAACACATATGCGATAGCTAGGTTTTTTGCTGGAAAGGAATTGCCCTGGTACGTAACAAAAAAGCACAAGGCGTGATAAATGCAGATAATTGACATTGTAAATGCGTTGTTATTAATTGTTAACCTACCAATGGTAGTCATATTCCTGATATGGACATTTGTGCTACTAATCCCTAGCAAAGAAGAGAAAGGTTTATACTGTCCATCTGTCTCCGTATTGATCCCTGTTTATAATGAAGAGGAGAATATACGCAGATGCGTTTCATCTGTTTTAGACTCAGATTATCCAAAAGACAAATTGGAAGTCATAGTGATAGATGATGGCAGTACAGATAGAACTGGGGAAAAGGTTGAGGAGATGGGAGTAAAAGTAATCAAGACGAATCATATTGGGAAGGCCAAAGCATTAAACAGGGGATTGAAGGAAGCCAGTGGGGAGATTGTTATTGTCATAGACGGAGATACATCCATTGAAAAGGATTCAATAAAAAAGATTGTTATCCCTTTCAAAGACAAGAAGGTTGGGGTCGTGTCTGGAGTTGTTAGGACAAGGGGTAGTGGGATTATAGAAAGATTTCAGAAGATAGAATACGCATTTGTTTCAGCTATGCTAAAACAGCACTCAAACGCAGGTATACCTGTTCCATTTGTTTATGGAACGATATCAGGATTCAGAAGGTCCGCCTTAAATAGCATCGGCGGATTCAAATGGAAGACCATAGTTGAAGATAGCGACACATTCCTGGAATTACTGTTCAATGGATGGAAAGCCAGAGCAGTGGATACAAGGGTTTACACGAAAGCTGAAAAGCTCAATGGGCTTTTGTCTCAAAGAGTCAGGTGGATGTTAGGCGGGTTGCAGGTAGTAAAAGAGCATTTCTCAAGGATGTTCCATGGTTTTACTGGATGGTATGTGTTGCCCTTGTTTGGGTTTTGGCCAATTGGAACTGGATTGTCACTGACGTTGAATGCTTACGTATTCTCATACTGGTTTAGGTTTGAATCAATACCTAAGCTGGTGATGTACGTACTAAGGTGGATCAGTTTCATCGGAGTCCCGCTCGGCCTGTGGGAGCTTCCAAGTTGGGGATTCCCAATACCTGCAACTACGGGTATAGGAATAGGCCTACTATCGCTAGTGGTTTTGTGTCTAGGAATGATAAAATCCGGTGAGGAATTTGATCTAGCTGATGTTATTTTGTTGCTATTTTATCCAATGTACGGATGGATACTCATGGGAATAGCTGGAATAATTGCAATAGCTAAGTTCATAATAAATCCAAATGAAACATTCAAGAAGTAGCCTTTGAATGGTGTTTTATAAACGCATCTAGAAGTCGATCTATATCTCCATTAACTAGATATTCAAATATGAACTCTGGATCAACACCTTTGTAGTCTAACCTCTGGAGCTCTCCTTTCAAAATTGAAAGTCCAAGAGTCTCAGCAGATACCTTTTTTGCCTGCAGATCCCTAAGCTCTTCTATCCTCTTTTTTAAGTTTTCAGTTTCAAGCCTATTGTCTATTACTATTATAGCATGATCCGAGAAATCATTTACTATGGATGCCTTGTCTATGTTCCTCTTTGTTTTTATGGAGCCAGACAGCTTTAGCTTTATTATGGGTTTCATAGAATATTCCTTGTTCAAGATATCCTCTATTGTTTTTCTAATCTCTGACGCCACAGTGGTTATGTCAGAATCAGAGAAGGTTAACTCCCTGTATATGAACGGTCTTACTGTTTCAAGCTCAACGAAGTCTATCTTTCCTGTATCTGTATCCAACATATAAAAGCCCTTTTTCCTAACAGCTTCTTGCTTCTTAAGCTGGGTTGTGACTGTACTTCCTGGCATTATGAATCTCCAATCTCCCATATCCCTAAACTCGTTCCAATGTATGTGACCATTTACCACAAGATCAAACTTTGGCATATCATTCAAAGCCAGGAATGATATCTCCTCTGGCAAGAATTCCTTAATGTTCTGATGAAGAACAAATATGTTGTATGCATCCTCAATTTTAGTCGGATTTAGCTCCCTAAGCCTTTCAAGGGCATGGGACTCTGGTGTATACCCCATGCCAAAGATATGTACCTTCTCTCCATCCTTCTCAAGAACAACTCCTCTATCGTTTAGATACAATAAATGACCAGATGCTTCCAGTGCCTCCACTGGATTCTTGTATCCAGAACTCCTTCTTTCATGATTTCCATGTATTGCTACAACAGGAATACCTCTGAATGGGAGGGGTGATTCTTTGTTTTCCACAGGTCTAACTCCTGTATCCTCAACCATTGAAGTTAAAGAGAACAATCGGAGTGCCTCAACCCAAACCTCTGGTTTTGGGATTCTCTCATCAAAAATGTCCCCTGGGTGAACTATGAAATCTGCCTTCATTTGTATTGCCTTTAGAAAAGCCTCTCTAGCCTGCCTTATGGAGTCATCTGCAAGTGGACCTCCCCAACCAAAACCAAGATGCGTGTCTGAGATGAATGCTATTTTCATGCTAGAGTTTATGTTCGTAGTGGTTTATTATGATTCATCCAAATTCCCTTCTCCACTCGGCTAGCTTCTTTACCTGCTCATTGAGTTCCCTCTTGTCCTCTTCTGTTGCGTCTCTTGCAAATTTCGCTTCGTATTCTTGTCTGTAGAAGTTATTATATGCACAAAACGGGATCACCTTTCCGTCTGGCAACGCATAATGTATAACACACCGCATCACTCTTTCAACATCAAAGTTATAAGGATCTTGAAAGTGCATCGTTCCTATGAATAGCAGATGCTTTATATTATGGAATGAAGCTGCAGCAGAAAACGAGCCCTCTGTTACAATGCCCTTCAATACAGATAAGAAGTCCTTTGCCCTAGTTATTATCCCCGGCTTAATAACAGTTGGAAGTCTCAATACCATTTCTGTCCTGGATATCTTCTTTTCCATTAACGAAATCAATCTGTCAACATTTATCACCCTAGTTATTGGAACTAACTTATCTCCATCCACAAAAACATATGTCCCAGCTCCACAAACAGGATGAGTCCTCACATACGGATATCTAGACCCATCATCAGCAGTCGCTCTCAGCCACTCAATTATGGGAAAGATAGATGGAATTGTATAAAAGTCCTTCTTTCTTATCTGGCCACCTGTCTGCTCCTCTATCCTATCTAGTAGTTCTGGTATCGTTATTCTCATTTTCTCTCTTTCCTCTTTCCTTATCCTTCCTGTTATGGCTACTGGCTGGAAAGCTATGCCTCTCACAACATCTGAGTTCTCTGCAGCAAATCGTATGATATCCCCGGCTTCGTGATCATTAACCCCTTTGACCACTGTGGGAACGAGAACTACATTCGGTTTACCTATCCTCCTAACGTTCTCTATAACTTTCTTCTTCAACGGAAATGCGTTAAACCCTCTGGCTATTTGATATGGCCTCTCACTAACTCCGTCAAATTGCAGGTATATAACAGACAAGCCAGCGTCAACCAACGATTTCAAATAATCAAAATCTTCAGCTAGCCTGGCTCCGTTGGTAGCGATCATCACATTTTTTATCCCTTTTTCCTTCGCCAGCTTAATCATATCTGGAAGATCATCCCTAACAGTCGGCTCTCCTCCAGAAAATTGAACAGCCAACGCAGGCGGGCGTTGAGACATAATATTATCAATCATTCCAGAAACTTCCTCAATACTAAGATCCCATACCTTGCCTGTGGCAGCTGCGTTTGCAAAGCAGATTGGGCATCTAAAATTGCACCTATTCGTTATGTCAATATTGACAAGAACGGATGATGACATATGCAAAGGACAGAGACCGCAATCCCAAGGGCATCCTTTCTTCGCATCTGTCTTTGGGTTTTCTATCCCTTTACCTGCCTCAAGCCTAGACATAAACTTCTTATACAGTTCATAGTCCGCCCAGTACAGTTCTTCAAACTTGCCGTGCTCAGGGCATTCCTTAACTATAAAAAGCTCATTTCCCCTTTTGACTATCTTAGCAGGGATAGTATTGAGACATTCTGGACAAACCGAAAGTGTTTGCCTAACCTCTTCGTCCATATCATCACCAAAACCAGATAGAGAGTTAGAGAAAGAATAATATTTAAAGTTTTTCAAAATTTTAAAATAGCAACAAAGAGGGATAAGGATGAAAATAGGGATAGTAGGAAAGCCTTCATCTGGAAAAACAACATTCTTTGATGCAGCTACGCTAGCAAATGCGGAGATCGCAAGCTATCCATTCACAACTATACAACCAAACCTAGGGACTGCCTTTGTCAGATTCCCATGCCCACACAAAGAGCTTGGGAAAAAATGCAATCCAAAAAATTCTCCGTGCCTAAATGGAACTAGACTAATACCTGTCCAGCTCCTGGACGTCGCTGGGCTGGTACCTGGGGCTCATGAGGGAAGAGGGCTAGGAAACCAATTCCTAGACGACTTGATGGACGCAGATGGGTTGGTGCACGTAGTAGATATGTCTGGAAAGACTGATGCTGAAGGAAACCCAACGGAAGGACATGACCCAAATGAGGACATAGAATTCCTAGAGAAAGAGATAGACTTCTGGCTTCTTGGCATTCTAAAGAAGAATTGGGAAACAATAAAAAGAAGAGCTAGAATGAATGCAAAACTTGATGAGCTAATATACCAACAGCTCTCCGGTCTAAATATGAACAAAGATGAGATAAAAGCCATAGTTAACGAACTGGAAATAACTCCAGACTCAAACGACGAGAAGCTTCTGGAGTTGGTAAGAGAGATAAGGAAGAGAAATAAACCAATACTCATTGCTGGAAACAAAATAGATCTAAAGGAGGCAAAGGAAAACTATGAAAAACTAAGAAGGGATGATCTGATACCAACATCAGCCGAATCAGAATTAGCTTTGAAGAAGGCTAGCGATGCTGGTCTAATAGATTACCTACCTGGGAGCAGTGATTTCAAAGTGATTAAGGATTTGGATGAAAAGCAGAAAAAGGCGCTGGACTACATAAAAAAGAATGTTTTAGAACCATTTGGGAACACAGGTGTACAACAGGTCCTGGAAAAGATGGTCTTTGAGGTCTTAAAGATGAAGGTTGTTTTCCCGGTTGAGGATGAAACCCACTGGACAGACAAGAATGGGAATGTTTTGCCAGACGCATACTTACTACCTGAGAACGCCACTGCATTGGATCTAGCATACAAAATACACACAGAGATAGGGAAAAGATTCATAGGAGCAATAGACTGCAAAACGAAAAGAAAGATTGGAAAAGAACACATACTAAAAAACGGGGATGTGATAAAGATAATCACAAGGGGATAAACATGAAGCTTGAGCTGATAGGTATCGCATTTGTACTAATTGGTATATTCATCCTACTGTTAGCCGGGTTAATTCAAAATGCAAATGTGGAATACGGTGGAGTAGTAATGATTGGTCCAATCCCACTGGTCTTTGGCAATTCAAGGGACATGGCGCTGATAGCGATGGGACTAACAATTGTGCTACTGGCAATCGCCTTGCTCCTACGCTAGAACTCAAACTCTATATCCTCTCCTTCCCCTACTATCTTTGACTCCTTTTCAGCCTTTACTTCTTCTGGGACCTCTGCTGTTCCCTTTGGAGTCGGAACAGACTCGGGTGTTGCCTTTCCTGCCTCTACCGCCCTCTTCATTGCCAGCATTTCTTCCCTCTTTCTTGTTATCCTCAACAAGGCATAGAAATAAGCATTCAATATTGTATCAAGTCCCATCTGCCTTTTTTCATGCGTGGCAGATACTTCTTTTACATACAACTCCACAAGCTTAAATGCAAGATCATCTGCTTCCATTTTTATCCCCTTTCTAACTAAACAAAAACTAATTAAAATACTTACAGGGTTTCCAGCTTGAATAACACTCCCTTTCCTTCAAGTCTCTTTCTAACCATGTCAGCTAGATATAATACATCATCAACGCTAGGCTTTCTATCCCACTCATACTCCATGTCATAGTTACCAGACACTGGCCTAAAACCTATCTGCTTAAGCTCGCCCACAACCTCGGTTGGGCTTGCTCCATCACTTGAGAACCAAAGAGTCAAATACGTTTTCATTCTCCACCCTCCTCATCCAAATAAGTTTGAATTATCATCAACTCCTCTGTGGTTAGCTTCTTCCCAAACTGCAAAGCCTTCAACAGCTCCTCTGCCTTTTTCTTCATCTCCACATAAGCTTTCTTTTCCTTTTCCCTTGCCTCCTTCTCAAGCTGAGCCTTCCTCTTCTCTACCTCAGCCTTCACAACCTCAGCTCTTTTTCTAGCCTCTGCAAGCTTCTTCTTTGCGTCCTGTATCTCCGGCTCTAATTTCTCTAATTGAGAAATAAGCTTCATCATCTCTGAATGGTTAAACTCACTCTCCTTGGCGTAATGCATCAAAGCTTCATGAAATGCCTGAGCCTCCTTTCTTATCCTTTCTATCTCGGCGATTATCTTCTTTTTCTCCTTAATCAATTCATCTATCTCATCAAATGCCTTTAACTGGGATTCAAGCTTCTCTATCTCTCTGACTATCCTTTCCTCTTCCTTTGGCTTGAGAACGCTAGTCTGGATCTTCCAATCCAAGCTCTCTAGCCTTCTCTTCAACTGGCTCTTGCTTAATCCCTCTGGTCTCTTTTCTTCTATCTTCTTGTCAATCTCTCTAAGCTTTTCCTTTAGCTTTCTAAGCTCTGCATTTGCCTTGTCTCTCTTCTCCTTTAGCTCTTTTACCTTTTCATTTGCCTTGTCTCTCTTTTGCTTAAGTTCTCTAACCTTGGATCTAAGTCTTCTTATCCTGGATGTAACTTCTGCCATCTTTTCCCTTGTCTTTCTAAGTTCGTCTGATCCCATCCTTATCCCTCATCAATAGTCAAAAAGCTAGTTAATTTTGAGCTAATCTTTTTATAAAGCTTTTGCCCAGAAAATATGGGGGAGAGGATGAAGGGATTCAGTTTTATATTAGTTTTGATCTTCGTTCTGTGCTTTGTCCAGTTGCTAGTAGTGGAAACAAAGCTTGTTGAAGATGCAAAAAAGCTTGAATTAGGATTAATAGAAAGACAATCCCAGCTGAACCTACAAAACGATATATACAGGACATTTTCCCAGATGGCCATGCATTGTGAAAAATCACCTGAGTTATGTAAGGAATATTCTAAGCGTTGGACTGAATACTGGGTGAGTAGGGGATTTAAGATATTTGTTGGGGATCTTGCTTCTGGAAGAGTAGCAAAGATAAATATTGATATAGTGAACGGGAAGACAATACTCAGGCCTGCGGAAAATATATCCAACTATGGGATAATCCTAACTGGAGAAACGAACTTCACCATAAAAGGAGGTGTCTGGTATGAGAGGGAAGAGGGGACAGGTAAGCATTGAAACCCTTTTTGTGATTGTAATCATCCTTGTGGCTGTGTTCATTTTCGTATCTGCAATTCTCCCAGTTACTAGGATAAGCTACAAATCCACAGAAATAAATGTAGGTGAACTGCTTTCCAAAGACGATTGGGCAACTGGGATTGGTAACACAAGCTATAGGAGGTATACGGATGATTGACGCTCAGATATGGATGATAATAACCATAATGACAATTTCAATTGGACTGACTCAACTCTTGATCCATACTACTATAATCGCTAACTCGGCGTCAATGGTAAGGAGTCAGGCTGAGTCTATTGTGAGATCCGATTTGATAATAAACAACCATTTAACAGGGGCCGCTATTTTCTCCAAGGATAGAATGGTGGTCATACCCCAAAGGATATCCAGAGAAAGACTAGCCAAGCTCGGATTTGTGAATTCAAAAAATTGCACCGTTTGCGGAAACGGCTCAGTAACCAGGGTGGTTATGGATGAAGATGGAAATATCATTTATCTTAAAGTATAAAATGGGTAGCAGGGCATCATTCACAATTGAAGCAGTAATATCATTACTTATACTTGTAGTGATTCTAGCTAGACCAGTTTACAATGTGAATCTAGACAAAGCAGTTGCATACAAGCAAGGGAGTGATATATCAGAGATAATACTTGATTTGGGGTTGTCTACATCAGAGGCAAGGATTATACTAGAAGCCACGAATCCAGACCTTCAGATGAAAATAATTAGAAACGGAATTGAGACAAAAGTGAAATGGGAAAATCCTAAAAATGTATTTGTCATACGCAGAGTAGATTTCTCTGGAGATAAGCCCGAGGATGTCTATTTTTACTTTGGCTATTAGGTTATGTAGACGCCAAGTAACCCTCTCTCCAAAGTGAATTTTTCATTGCCATATACAACCTTCCTTGTAAATACTTTACACCTCGTTGGGTAGGATACACTTTCGTTCCCCCAGCTAGCGACTAAGTTATTCCCATTTGCAGCCAACTCTGTTTCAACAGGAAATATCAATTCTACTTCTATCCTAGAACCAACAGCCATTAGGCAAATGGAATCAGCGTCACTAGCCAAGGTCTTCACTGCCAGAGAAACGTCCCTAGAGTCAAGGCTAGAAGAAATCCTTGACCCTGTGCTTGCTGCCATGCCTACCCAGACAGCTAGGAAAGAGAGCATGGCAGCAAGCACCACTAGGAATTCTAGGCTAGTTTGTGCCTTCATTTTAACCAGTCATTTTTTCTATCTTGTCTAGGATCTTTCCAGTCGTCCTGTTTACTGTCTCTGTGCTTGATTTAGCTGTACTGCTCATGCTTGAAAGGACTAGCCATGCTACCGCCAGGACAGCGGCCATTAGAACAAGCATTTCAGCAGATACTTGCCCTTTGTCATCCATAATCCTCTCCCCCTATTTACCTCCATTCATTTTCTTTATCGTCTTTATTGCCTTGTTTGTAGAATCAAAGCTGGATCGTGTAAAATCCTTGCTTGTTGTGTATAGGTGGGTTACAACAAGGGTTGCCAAAGCTAAGACTGCAGCCATTAAAACCAAAAACTCAGCAGATACTTGACCATGGTCATCCAT
This sequence comes from Microcaldota archaeon, assembly GCA_964652335.1. Lineage (GTDB taxonomy): Archaea > B1Sed10-29 > B1Sed10-29 > WALL01 > WAMD01 > WAMD01. The sequence continues at coordinate 150,942 of CAZZDL010000001.1, read as the reverse complement.
ACCTCTCCCCCAATTAGCTTGGAGAAAATGATTTATTTAAAGATTTCTACCAGTGGCAAGAAAGCTATTAATATAAACATCACTTCACTAAAATTCTTGCCATGGAAAAGACAGAGATTGTTCATCTTGTAGTGTCATGGATAACCATTACTTTGGCATTCTCAATAGACTCTATATACTTGGGAATAGATAGGTTCTTCAGAGATTTTGCAATACTCCTCTTTGTTTTGGGACTAGGATTTATATTCCACGAGCTAGGTCATAGGACTGTGGCTAGAATGTTTGGCCTTCACGCCTTTTACAGGGCTTGGATCCCTGGGCTAATTCTAGCTCTAGGCATGGCACTAGCGAGTGGTGGAAGATTCGTGTTCGCTGCGCCTGGAGCGGTATACATAGGTGGCAGGCCAATAACAAGAAGAGAAAACGGCATAATCAGCATAGCAGGGCCAGCAGTGAACATAATATTGGGGATACTATTTTTAGGCCTAGTTTTTTCTGGAATAAAGACCTTGGCACTGATAGGTGTATATGGAGCTTGGACGAACCTGTTCTTAGCATCCTTTAATCTACTCCCATTTCCCCCTCTAGATGGAAGTAAGGTAATGCTCTGGAATCCAGTGGTCTGGCTGATCAGTATTGCAATTCCTGGATTTATGCTACTAACATTGTTCTAGGGATAGAAATGTGGAAGGTAAAAAAGAAGAGGCCAGAAGAGGAAACCACCGCAGATGAATACTTTGACAAGCACGCTGAAGCATACTCACAATCTAATGCGATAAAAACAATACAAAAAAGAATAACTCTAAGGGCATTGGAGCTAGCCGATTGGAAAAAGAATGCAAAGATTCTTGACGTTGGTTGTGGTCCTGGATTCTCAATGGAAGTGTTAATTGAAAAAGGATTTGAAACTGTAGGTATAGACCTATCAAAAAAAATGATTGAAGAAGCGAAGAGGAAAAAGCTGAACGTCAAGCTAGCTGACATGAGAGACATACCGTTTGAAGATGAGAGCTTTGACGGAATATTATCAATATCTGCATTGCAATGGATAGAAAGAAAAGACTTAAAGAAAGTAGCCAAGGAGTTCTTCCGTGTTTTGAAACCCGGTGGATCTGCTGTAATACAGTTTTACCCAAAATCAGAAAAGGACATGATTGCAGTTGGAAAGGCATTCGTTTCACAGGGATTTGAAGGAGAGTTTGCAATAGATAATCCAAAAAATCCAAAGAAAAGAAAAATATATTTGGTTCTAAAGAAGCCTGAAAAACCTCAGCCATAGTATCCTAGATCTTCCTTCGTCTTCCTGTAGCCTTCAAGGAACATCTGATATCTCTTCATATAATCCTCTTTTATGCTCGGTCTAACCTTTTCCATTGCTTTCTTGAAATGTTTCATTTTCACTTCCTTTGCTTCTTTGTTTTCCCTCAATGCAGTCATTACAGCCTCTCTGACCAATGCTTCAATGTCTGCTCCAGAGTAACCCTCTGTCTCCTTTGCTAGTTTTTCTAAGCTAACATCCTTTGCCAACGGGACCTTCCTTGTATGCACTTTGAATATCTCTAGCCTTCCCTTTTTGTCTGGGGCAGGGACCATGATTAATCTATCAAACCTTCCTGGTCTTAGAAGGCCTGGATCTATCAAGTCAGGTCTGTTTGTGGCTCCTAGAACTACAACTCCTCTGGTATCTTCAATACCATCCATCTCAGTTAGCAATTGATTAACCACGCTTTCTGTGACATGGCTCCCTTCATACATTCCTCTTCTTGGAGCTATCGCATCTATCTCATCAAAAAAGATAACACATGGAGCTACTTGCCTAGCTTTCCTAAATATTTCTCTGACTCCCTTTTCACTTTCACCTACCCACTTGCTCAACAGCTCTGGGCCTTTTACAGCTATGAAATTGGCTCCGGACTCATTGGCGACTGCTTTGGCTAACAGGGTCTTTCCTGTTCCAGGAGGTCCAAACAGGAGTATGCCGCTTGGCGGTCTTATTCCCATTCTATCAAACATTTGTGGATATTTCAATGGCCATTCCACCGCCTCTTTAAGCTCTTGCTTAGCTTCGTCCAGATCTCCAATGTCTGACCACCTGACCTTTGGAACCTCCACTAGCACTTCCCTCATTGCAGAAGGTTGTATTTCGCGTAGAGCATTTAGGAAATCATCCTTTGTTACATGTAAAGACTCAAGGATCTCCTTTGGAATCTCCTCCTTTTCAAGATCTATCTTCGGAAGTATCCTTCTTAATGCCTTCATAGCAGCCTCCTTGCATAATGCAGCAAGGTCAGCTCCAACAAATCCATATGTCTTGTCCGCTAACTCCTCCAATAGCTTGTCAACTAATTTTCTATGTAGTTCTTCTCTGATATTGGATGGAAGCTTCTTCAATGCTTTGGAAATCTCTCCTCTCTTAGCTCCCTCAACTTCTTTTATTACTTTCTTTTTCACCTTGTCATCAAGCTTTAGCTTCTTTAATTCCTCAATGACTAGCTTCTTATTGTAGTCTGGTTCTATTGGCATGTTCCTTGTATGTATCTGTAAAATCTCCTTCCTTCCATTCCTATCAGGAACACCTATCTCTATCTCCCTGTCAAATCTCCCTGGCCTTCTTAATGCTGGATCAAGAGCATTTGGTCTATTTGTTGCGGCTATTACAACCACTTGCCCTCTAGACTGCAAACCATCCATTAAGGCAAGAAGCTGAGCAACTACCCTTCTTTCAACTTCTCCAACTGTTTCCTCTCTCTTTGGAGCTATAGCGTCAATCTCATCTATGAATATTATTGCTGGAGCATTGTCCTGGGCTTCCTTAAATATCTGTCTAAGCCTCTCCTCTGCTTCTCCAACGAACTTACTCATTATCTCAGGTCCATTCAGAGCTATAAAATGCGCATCTGTTTCATTGGCGACTGCTTTGGCTAAAAGGGTCTTTCCTGTTCCTGGAGGGCCATAAAGCAGGACTCCTTTAGGAGGCTCTATACCTAGCTTCTCAAATAATTCCGGATGCTTCATCGGTATCTCAATCATTTCTCTAACTCTCTGAATGGCCTCCTTCAATCCACCTATATCTTCGTATGTAACTTGAGGAACCCCTGCCAACTCCTTAACCGGTTCTGTTTTAAGCTGGATAATCGTCTTTTCACCTATTTGGACAATCCCTCTTGGCTTTGTATTAACAACCATTAGCATCAAGGATTGGCCAAAAACGCCAATTAAGACTCTATCACCCTTTGCAACCGGCCTCCCTAAAATTCTGTTCCTAACATAATCTTCAAATCCTGGAGAAAATCTTATCGGTTGGCTAGGAGCAAGGACTACTTTAGTTGCCTCCTGTGGCTCAAATTTTTCTATCTTCACCTTGTCTCCAATGCTGACGTCTGCGTTCTGTCTGAGGATTCCATCCATTCTTATTATACCCAATCCTTCGTCTTGTGGATGAGCCTGCCAAACTATGGCTGCTGTCTCCCTCTTCCCAGTGATCTTTACTATATCTCCAGACATTACGCCTAAGGCTCTCCTAGATTCTGTATCCAGTCTAACTATCCCTCTTCCAGCGTCTGATCTGAAGGCCTCTGCAACCTTTAGTATTATTTCTTTTTTTGACATGCTCACCACCCTAAGTAAAATCTTATTACCGAACAAGGATATAAAACTTATTAGGACGCAAAGACTTATTAGACACCAAAACTAGAAAACTAGCATGGAAAAATCCATCTTAGGAAGAAGAGCTATTCCTCTTGGATGTTCTGTAGATTCCCTATTGGGCGGTGGCATACCCACTGGAGTCATAACTGAATTCTACGGGCCTCCTGGGGTTGGAAAATCAAATATCGCTATTCAGGCTACGGTTAATGCGATAAAGGCAGGTGGCAAAGTAGCTTACATTGATCCAGAGGGATCATTTCATTTTGAAAGGGTTTCCCAAATTGCTGAAGAATCATTCTCCAAGGTCCTTGAGAATACAATCCTGCTAGAGCCCAAGAGCCTTGCGGAACAAGGAGAAATGATAAATAGCATAGCCGGGAAGGAATTCTCACTAATAGTAGCTGATCCAATAACATACCATTACAGACTGGAGCTAGATAGACTGGATCCGTTTCCAGTTAACCAAACACTTGCAAGGCAGCTGGCCATGCTAGCTTGGCATGCTAGAGAAAAAAACGCAGCCGTGCTGGTGACAAATCAAATCTATTCAGATTTCAAAGGCAAATATGAGCCATTAGCTAAAGAGGTATTGGGCTATAATGCAAAGGTTAGGGTAGAGTTATCAAGAAAGGGAGATACAAGGATTGCTAAGCTAGTAAAACATCCATTTAGAAAAGAAGGAATTGCAAGGTTCAGGATTGTTGGGGCAGGATTAGTCTAGCCTTTCCAGCTGGGAGTGCAGCCAGTATCTCATCTATAGATGAATCAACTGAAAACCATTCGTCTATCTTATTTTTTATTGCCTTGGCTACGTCTCCTTTGTCCTTTTCACCTGGGACAACAAGAATATAATTACCGTATCTCTTCATTGCCTCAGCTGGACCAGACACTATCCTCTGCTTTTCCTTATCATATGAAACAGCTATCTCCACTGGGACATCCTTAAACCATTCCCTTTCGCCCAAAATTACAAAACCTCCCTTTGGCAGAAACTCTCCTGACTTGGCAGCCAGTTTCACTTGATCTGGCTTAACACAGTAAACATCCACTGCTCTCAACCCAAGGGAAAATGCCTTTGAAAAAGCAGATGCAAACCTGGCTGCTTCCTTCTTTGCCTCGTCGCTGATAGTTTTACCACCAGACTTTAGGATAACCGCAGACGCTCCTTTTATGTCCGCATGGAAAAACAAATCCCTATCCTCAAGATAATTTCTAACTAATTTTTGATTTGAACGTGCATCCTTTCCACCTAACACGAGAAAACCATCAGATGTGAAAAACCAATGGAACTTTTCGTACCAATCCTTTTCTCTCCTCTTCTTTGGTTTCTTTTCCAATTCTTTCTCTTGTTCTTCTATCAACCGCTTTGTCCTTTCTATCTCCTCTATCAATCTCGGTATCTTCCTTTTTGCCTTTTTTGCCATTTCGTAATAATGAGCTGCATTCTCAGGAATACTTTTCCTCAGATCTATTTCAACCTTTGTTGGCATTCTTCCACCCCTTCTTGGTCTCGCAGTCTGGATTCAAGCACATTTCATAGCTCCCTCTCTTTGTTATAACTTTTATCATTGGCGCACCACATTTTGGGCATTTCTTGCCGAGAGGAACTATCTTGCCTTTTTGTGGAAGAGGATATATCTCTCTGCATTCTGGATAATTTGTACAAGCCACAAATCTCTTCCCTGTCTTCCTTGATCGTCTGATAACTAGATCTCCACCACATTTGCACTTCCCTATCAGTCTAGCCTTCATTCTATCCGCCCTTGCTCCTTTCTTTATCTCCTCGCCTATGCTCTCCTTGTTCTCTTCTAAGGCCTTCAGTTCCTTCCTAAGTAGCTCCTTTGACTCGTTCACAACCTTATCCTTCTTTCTCTTGCCTTCTGCTATTCTTTCCATCTCTTTCTCTAGTAATGCAGTCATGTCTGGTAATGTTATATGCCTAGCATGTTTCTCCAGGCTTTCTATAACTCTAAATGCTATGCTGGATGGCTGATAGTTTTTTCTACCTATGATGTATCCCCTGTCTAAAAGCTTCTGTATAATCGTTGGCCTCGTTGACTTTGTACCTAGCCCTAGTTTTTCCATCTCCTTCAGCAACGAAGCAGGAGTGTACCTGTTTGGTGGTTGAGTCTCTTTCTCAAGCATTTCAACAGACAATACTGTAACTACATCCCCTTTCTTCAGTTTTGGCAGTTCCTCTTCCTTAACCTTTGAATATGGGTAAAATTCTAGCCAGCCTTTTTTCACTATTGTCTGTCCTCTAGCTATGAACGGTTCTCCCTCTATATCTATCTCAACCTTTGTTCCAGCTATTTCAGCATCTTCAGCTAGAGTGGCAAAAAACCTTCTAACCACCAACTCATATATCTTCCATGACTGAGAATCTAGCTTTGACTTCTTCGCAATATCTGTAGGATGAATAGGTGGATGATCCGTTGTTTTCGTTTTTCCTTTGCTAGGCACAAGTTTCCCCTGCAAAAGTTTCTCTGCTTCTTCCTTGAAATCTGATCTCAAGAATTTTTTGACTAACCCCTTTAGATTTATAGAACTTGGATAAACTGTATTATCTGTTCTAGGATAAGAGATATAACCTGACATGTAGAGATTCTCTGCTATCTGCATTGCTCTTGAAGGAGATATACCAAGAGAAGCTGCAGCCCTCAGGAATTCATTCGTATTAAATGGTATTGGTCTAGACTGCTTCCTTTTTCGCATTGTCACAGAGCGTACCAATCCTTCCCTAGCTGAGTTAATCTTGCTAATCACTTCCTCTGCCTTTTTCTTATCTTTGAATTTTTCTTCTTTGTGTGTTGCTTTGAACTGTTTTTCCTTTTCAACTAACGCTTCAATTACCCAAAATTTCTCTGGGATAAATTTTTGTATCTCTCTTTCCCTGTTAACTATGAGTGCTAACGTGGGGGTTTGCACCCTACCTACTGAGAGGAAATTCTTTCCAAGCATCCCAGAAGCAAGGGATATAAATCTCGTCAAGACTGCACCCCATGAAAGATCTATTTCTCTCCTAGCATCAGCTGAGTCAGCCAAACTCTCGTCAAGCTCATGAAGGTTTTCCTCTTTGAACGCGTTTATTATCTCGTCCTTTGTTATTGCAGAGAACCTAGCCCTGTCCACTATTATGTTTGGATTTACCTCTCTGATTATGTTCACTGCCTCTCTCCCTATGGCTTCTCCCTCCCTGTCAAAGTCTGTCGCCACTGTTACCCTATCAGCCAGCTTTCCATACTCTTTTAACAGCCGAGCAATGTCTTTCCTGCTCGGTTTATAAACAAATCCAGAGTCTATTATATCATACAAATTTGTGCCTTTCCAAGAAGAGAAATCCTTATCAAAATCAACGTCAACTATGTGTCCAGCCAGTGGTATGACAAATGTTTCTTCCCCGTTTAGGTTTATCTCGTAAACATTTACCCTGCCCTCTTTCAAGGTTTTGAATTTTTTATCAAGTATCTCAGCTATCCTCCTGGCTGCTTTGTCCTTCTCAGCTATTATCAATCGCATCAAAAAGTTATGATATTCCTTATTTAAAATTCCATGCCAAAACCTAGAGTCTCCCCAAACTAGCTCTAACCAATCCAAGGAACAAAGGTGCAGGTTTTTCAAGCCTAGACTTAAGCTCTGGATGAGCTTGAGTTGCAACAAAATATGGATGATCTGGAAGTTCCAAAAACTCCATTAGCTTCCCATCAGGGGATCTACCAGAGAACACCAACCCATGTTTCTCTAGCACTTCAATATAATCTGGATTCACTTCATATCTATGTCTATGTCTCTCACTAACCATTTCACTACCATACAACCGTTGAACTAAGCTTCCTGGAGCTAGCTTGGCTGGATACGCCCCAAGTCGCATTGTCCCACCCTTCTTATCTATTTTCTTCTGCTCAGGCATTATATCAATAACAGGATAGGGAGTCTCCGGATCTATCTCTGTGGAGTTAGCTTTATCCATACCGCAAACATCTCTTGCGAACTCTATTACAGCTAATTGAAACCCATAACACAAACCTAAAAATGGTATCTTATTCTCCCTTGCATATTTTATGGCTTTAATCTTTCCCTCTGCTCCACTTGAACCAAACCCACCTGGGACCACTATCCCGTCTACTCCAGACAAAGCCTCTGCTATTCCCTCTGAATCAAAATCTCTTGCCTCTACCCATCTGACCTTAATCCTCGCCTTCTCCCATGCCCCAGAATGCACCAATGCTTCTGTAATGCTAGCGTACGCATCCCTGACTGCTGTGTATTTTCCAACTATAGCTATCTCCACTTCGGTATCTGGATTCTTTATACTATGTACTAATCTACTCCATTCGTTTAACTTCGGCTTATTGTCCTGTAGCCCCAACTTGGCAAGAATCTTACTGGCTAAGCCCTGCTCCTCAAGTAGGAAGGGAACTTCGTATATCGTTTCCACGTTGTAATCTGATATAACATTTTCCTCTGGAACATTACAGTACAACGCTATTTTCCTTCTGGCATCCTCAGATAATGGGTCTTCACTCCTAGCAATTATAAAGTCTGGCCAGATACCCATACCAAGCAACTGCCTAACTGAATGCTGAGTTGGTTTTGTTTTCTGCTCTCCAACACTTGGTGGCTTAGGGACATAGGTTAAGTGAATAAAGATCAGGTCTTTTCTAGCTTCCATCTTCAGCTGTCTCATAGCCTCAATGAAATAGCTATTCTCTATATCTCCAACAGTTCCTCCAACTTCCACAAGCACAATATCTGCCCTACCATCATTTCCTACCTTCCTTATCCAAGCCTTTATCTCATCCGTTACATGAGGTATAAACTGGACGTCTCTACCTAGATACTCTCCCTTCCTTTCCTTTTCTAGAACTCTGGAAAATATCTTCCCTCCGGTGGGATTATTCCACCAATTAAGGTTTGAGCCAAGAAACCTTTCATAATTCCCAAGATCCATATCACACTCTGTCCCATCATCAAGAACAAATACTTCTCCATGTCTGAATGGATTCATTGTCCCAGCGTCAACGTTTAGATATCCATCAAACTTCACTGGCACAACATTAAACCCTCTTGCCTGGAGAAGCTTGCCAACACTAGACGTCACTATTCCTTTTCCCAGAGCAGAGAAAACCCCCCCAGTTACAACAATAAACTTCATGTCAATCCTGCCTTGGTTATCTTATACTTTGTGGATATGTAATACTGGCATTTGATTATTTCAAGGAATGGGACAACGAAGAGGAAAAGGAACAAAGAAGATATGAATGGAGCAATCCAGTAAAAGGCTGGAATAGCCTCCAAGAGGACCTCAAGAACAGTAAGAGAGAATATCATCACAAAACCAATGAAATAATAAACCAAAAGTTGAACTGGATTCTTCAACGAGTACCTTATGCTAGACGCTATCCCCTCTAACAGCCTAGAGTCATCCAAAACAATGGTCTGAGGAAGAAATATCACCCCCCACCAAAGCAGGACAAGGACGAGAGCTAATAATATATCAGGAACCTCAAACGACTTGAAAACGTATCCTATTACGAATGAAACCGCACTAAGAGAAAACCAAGCCACAAACACCCTCAACGAGTACTTCAAAGCTCTATTAGCTAGTTTGAAAAATGATAGCTCGTCCATGGTTCTCTTAAACTTGACTAATGCAGTAACGCCGACTGAAAGGAAGGAAAATGCAAACAAGCCGACAAGGGAAATGGCAATGAACAAGATTATACTAATTGGATTCATAGTCACAATGTCCTGGTATCTAACAAAACCGGCACCTGCGCTAATATACGTAGCACCGAGCATCAGAAAACTAGAAACAAGCAAGACCAAAAGGCCAAGCGGGATAACTAACTCTACCATTTCCTCATAGGTTTCAATAGATTCCTTCATGATGGACGATACATTCATAATTATGTTATGAGTCTAGATGTTAAAAACGTTTACTTTACCTCACCAAAAAGGGAATGCTTGCTAGCAGATACTACTCTAACCGTGCAGAAGTCACCAAGCTCAACCCCGCTAACTATGACCTGCTTGTAATTTGGAGCTCTAGCAATCAAATTTGCTCTTCTTCCTCTATCACTTACCAAAGCCTCGAACTCCCTTCCTACCATGCGTTTGTTTCTTTCTAAAGATATCTCATCTACAAGCTTGGCCAGCCTCCTCGTTCTGTCAGAGATCACCTGTGTTTTAACCTTTTTCATCTTCGCTGCCTCTGTATTTGGTCTTGGGTAAAACTTTGAAATATTCACAATATCAGGCCTTGTCTCTTCTATAAGACTAACTGTCATCCCGAAATCCTCCTCAGTTTCTCCTGGGAATCCTACAATTACGTCAGTTGAAATCGCCATATCATCTATCTCCCTCAGCTCATTCACGACATCAATAAAGTCCTTGACTGTATGCTGTCTCTTCATCGCTCTCAGAACCCTATCACTCCCACTCTGGACAGGTATGTGGGCAAAACTGTATATTCTAGGATCAGAATAATACTCAAGGATATCTGGTAAAAGAGACTTCGCTCCATGAGGGTTCATCATTCCTATTCTCAGTCTGAATTTTGCATCTATCTTAACTATCATTTCTAATAACTCATTTAGATCTGTTCCTATGTCCCAGCCATAAACTCCATTATCCTGCGAAGTCAACCATATCTCCTTCTTCCCAGCTACCAACGCTCTTTTTATATCTGAAATTATGAGCTCTGGTTCAACTGATTGAAGTTTTCCCCTCACGTTCTTCACTCCACAAAATGCACAATTACCTAGGCAACCATTACTAATTGGGACTATATGGATTACCGGATGCAAGTCTTGGCAAGGCAGATCAAACCTCCACTTGTCTCCGAAGACAACTATCTCCCTTTCACCTGATAGCACCCTTCTGATCACTTCCCCTATCCTATCAATTGTAGACGGATCCATAGCGGCTGCGAATCCAGTGCACTCCCTCTTAAACCTATCAAAGTTCATCCTTGGTAAACATCCTGTGACTACAATAGGCTTTCCGTAATCAGCCAAACGCTTAAACCTCGTTATCATCCTATTTTCGGTGGTCAGCTTGACAGCACATGTATTTAGTATTATAAAATCTGCATCCTCAGGGTTTCTTGTTTCAGAGTGGCCTAGTCCCTTGACTATCCCAAGTATCCTCTCCATGTCTGCGGTGCTAGCTGCACATCCATAGCTCTCCCAATAAAAACGCATGGACTATTTTGGTGTATGGAACAATTAATGCTTTACTAAATTTCTAATGAAATAAACCGCGCTTCCAACCATAACACAAATCACTAGAATGACTAGTGGTGGAGCGTATGGGATAGAATACCAAGCATTTGTTAATGGATTAAAGTTGAAAGATAACGTAATCGCAAAACCAATCAACAAACCAAAGAACTCAATGGGTAGTATCCACCAATCTGGATAACCCACCCATTCTCTCCATGACCACGCAATAACTATCCCAACCAAGTATAAACCTATGAATATCATTAGCCAGGGTAAATCCCATGCAATAAGATAGGACATCCCAATAATAATCCCAAGTCCTATTACTCCCAATATTAAATCAGTCAAATCGCACATTTGAATCACTTCTTTAGTTTTACTGCAGTCCCATAAGCTAATATCTCAATGGTCCCAGGTATTATTTGAGCAGTCTGCATCCTCAATCCAATAACCGCATCAGCATCTAGAGCTTTGGCATTGGCAACTATCTTCTTTATCACTCTCATCCTAGCCTCGTTAGCCATTCTTGTGTATGGTTCAACTTCCCCACCTATCAATGTCTTGAATATGGCTAGTATGTCATGTCCTATAAACTTTGCCCTAACACTTGTCCCCCAGACTAGACCAAGGTAGTCATGAATTTTGTATCCTGGAACTTCCTCTGTTGTTGTGACGATTATCCTCTTTCTTGGATTGGTCTTCTTCGCCATGACGACACCTCCAACTGGAACGTAATTATTAATATGAATGGCTATTATAAATAGTTAGCACTAGGAGGGTTGCAAATGGAGCTAGAGTTACCATGGGTTGAGAAATACAGACCGAAAAAGCTTGACGAAGTGGTCGGGCAGGAAGAGATAACAAAGCGATTAAAAGCTTATGTAAAAGCCAAAAACATGCCTTCAATGCTATTTGCTGGAAGGGCAGGTGTTGGCAAAACCGCCTCAGCATTAGCCCTGGCACATGAATTATACGGGGAAGATATATCAAGAAACTTTCTAGAGTTGAATGCAAGCGATGAAAGGGGAATAGACATAATAAGAGGAAAGATAAAAGACTTTGCTGCTACGTTGCCGTACGGAGATGTTCCTTTTAAGATAATATTCCTAGATGAGGCAGATGCTTTGACAAGAGACGCACAACAAGCTTTGAGAAGAACAATGGAAAAATTTGCTGGGACTTGTAGATTCATACTATCCTGTAACTATTCTAGCAAAATAATAGAACCAATCCAATCTAGATGTGCATTATTCAGATTCAAGCCCCTGGACGACAAGGACATAATACGCAGGCTGGAATTCATAGCTAAGAAAGAAAAACTGCATGTCACAAAGGATGGATACAAAGCAATAGTCTATGTAAGCGAGGGTGACATGAGAAAGGCCATAAACATACTGCAAGTGGCAGCCATAACTAGCAAAAAAATAGATGAGGATGCGGTCTACAAAGTTGCATCTAGAGCAAAACCAGAAGAAGCTAGGAAGATGATAGACCTAGCAATAAAAGGGAAGTTCCTAGAGGCTAGAAAGCAACTAGACAAACTTCTGTATGAATATGGATTATCAGCCGAGGACGTACTAATTCAAGTGCATAGAGAAGTCCTTGATATGAATATGGATGATCATGCAAAATTGGAAATAATAGACAAGATAGGGGAAGTAAATTTCAGAGTAACAGAAGGAGCTAATGAAAGGCTACAGTTGGAAGCATTATTGGCTGGTTTATCCTTGATAAAAAAGAAGTGATAATATGATGTGGGGGGTTTCGTCAAAGGTCCTCCATCATGTAATGGAGGAAGAATACCCTCAATTCCTGAAGGCTACTGGTCTTGACTTTATTGAATACAATCTAAACTGGTCAAAGCTTATAACTAAGATGAAAGAGATTACGGCAGTAAAGGGGACTATTGGTATTCACGCCCCGAATGCTTACATAAAGGATCAATTCGCAAGGGAGCCCTATTCCAGCTTCTTTAGGCATTTTATGTTAGTTACAAATGAACTAGCGAAGGAAGTTGATGCTCTCTATGTAAACTTTCATGCGTATTCAAGGTCAGACCTTGTGGAGATAATGAATATACTAGAAGGAGAAAATCTAGCATTGGAAAATAATGCAAAACACTATTTATACAGACTACCCGACTTAGAGATAGCTGCAGAGGAATTTGGATTGAACATAACATTGGACATAGGTCATGCCTTGTATGCCTACAAAGCCCCATGGAGAGTTGTTGATGCTGTTAGGGAATCTGGAATATCAGATAGAGTATTAGTTATGCATATCCATGATAATCATGGAAGCAAGGATGAGCATAATGCGATAGGTGATGGCCTTCTAGGGGTTGACATAACAAAGACTCTAATATCTGTATGTAAACCCAAATACGTTGTGGTTGAATGTAATACGTTTGAGAAAGCGAAGATAACGTTTGAAAGACTGGGTGTTAACATTGACCTGGGAAACTACTAAGTCTAGACTGATGAAAGGTTTGGAAAAAGCTAAATCAGACGGGACAGTAGATTGGGAAGTGGTTCCATATCTGGATCTCATAAACTCCGTTCCTAGTCTTGCGACGTCAAGTTCATGTTATGGAAGAATTGTTCTGATGGATATACCCACTGGTCTAAAAAAGGATTCCAAATTTCTAGCTAAATGGCACAGAAAAATAAGCTTTGAAGAATTCTGGGATGCACTCAAAAAGGCAAATGGTAAATCTATATGGTTTAAGATGGAGCCCCTTATAATTCATATATCAGCGAAGGATATGGAAGCTGTGAAAAAACTTCTAGAAGTAAAAAACAAAGCTGGGATCAAGAGAGGGGGGATATTCGCGATTAGCAAGGATAGATTCCAAATAGAGTTGGAAGGAACACAGAGAATGGAGGTTCCAGTAAAAAGTGAGAATTTCGTCATAACTGAAGACTATGGGAGAGTGCTAGTCAAGGAAGCGAATGAGAAAATAGACAAGAATGATAAAGCATGGAAAAGATTTGAAAAAGAATTTAGACGGGTATTTGATGTTATATCTTAAATCTCAATATGGCTGATACGCCTATTGCTTTAAGCTGCTTTCCTGCGTCGTGATCTTCTGATATCACATGGATCTTTGCCCTTACATTTTCTGCCTTCTCCATCAGTTCCTCGCATGCATCCCTATTGTTTAAGAAAAAACTCTCTGGGATCAAAAGCTCCTCCACAGCCCCGAATTCCAAGGCCTCTTTTACCTGATCCAACCCGTACACAGCTAGACCTCCCTTTGATACTTCTTCAAGAAGCTTGTTTACTAAGCCTGTTTCATATGCTATTCTGTTCTCCTTAAGCAACCCAAGAAGTTCTGGTCTTGATAACATTTCCTGAATGCCAGCTCTGCCAGGAGACCTAACATCTGCTAGGATTATCTTCTTTGCAAGCTCTGGATAACTCTCCTGACAGAATGCATAGATATTCTCCTTAGTAAAACCGGGTCCACCTAGGAGAATGCTAGGAACATCAAATTCTGAAAGTTTCTTGCATACCTCATGGAAATATTTTTTCATTATGCTTTCATCAGGGTACTGTTTCCCCCCACCTTTTCTTTCTATTTCAGCCTTTATGTCCAATCCAGTTTCCGATAAGACAGCGATAGTTGCCTGCTCATCGTCCAAAGCCACTAGCACTAGCTTTGGGCGTTTGCTAGACGCAACAGCTTTTTCCAGCATTTTTTTATGGTAGTCCAACCATCTACTCTTTGTTAACTTAATTGAATGACCAAGGGAAATATCCAACGTATGATGAGAGCCTAAGCTCACGAATTCTTCAGGCCTACCCTCTATGATGATCCCGAGAACCCTAAGAGTATTTGCGTGTTTTTGGAGGGAAACCTTCTCCACTTTTAGTTTAACAAATATCTTTTTCTTCTCTGAGGACGTCTCTGCCTTAAATCTTCTAAAGCTAATACCCTCAACAATATCCCCTGGGTCTATAACCTTTTCTAAATACCAAAGGTCCTCTGGAGTCTCTGGGACTAGTTTCACACTAGGATAATCTTGGCTTAGAATTCTCATGACTAGTTTTTCTCAAATCAGAGATATATATGCTACATTAAGACAGATATGAAAGCATAGCGTTGCTCCAGAAGAAATTTAAATCTTGGATAGAAAAATTGAAGCATGCGAATAGCCGTCATAGACAGGGATAAATGTAGACCAAAGGCATGTGGGTATGTATGCATAAAGGTATGTCCAGGAGTAAGAATGGGGGAAAAGACCATTGTGGAAGATGAAGAAACAGGATTCCCAGTTATTAATGAAGAGCTATGCACTGGCTGTGGTATCTGTGTAAAGAAGTGTCCGTTCCATGCTATAACCGTGATAAACCTTCCTGAAATGAAAGAAAATCCAATACATCAATATGGAGAGAATGGATTCAGAATATTTGGTCTGCCAACACCAAGAGATGGAATCGTAAGTTTGATAGGACAAAACGGTATTGGGAAAACGACGATAATGAGGATACTGGCCGGCAAGCTTATCCCTAACCTAGGAAAGAACAATGATTCTTGGGATGGTGTGATAGAGAAGTTCAAGGGGAGAGAAATACAGAATTACCTCCTAGCGTTGAAGAGTGGGAGAGTAAGAGTTTCATTCAAGCCGCAGGAGGTTGACTTGCTAGCAAGATCAGATAAAACCATATTAGAACTAGGGAAGGAAAGCAATTGCAACATGGACAAGCTAAATGAGCTAGCAGATAAAATGGCTCTCCCAGACCTAAACAGGAAGCTTTCAGAACTATCTGGTGGAGAGCTGCAAAAAGTAGCAATAGCAATATCACTTTCAAGAGGCGCAGATTTGTACTTTATGGATGAACCATCCAGCTTTTTGGATATACGGGAAAGATTGAAATTGGCTAAGCTGTTGGCAGGAATGTCAAGGGATAAAAAGTTTATGCTTGTGGAGCATGATCTTGTCGTACTAGACTATTTAAGTGACTGGATTCACGTACTCTATGGTAAGCCAGGAGCCTACGGAATAGTCTCCACACTAAAACCTGCAAGAAACGGGATAAATGAATACTTGAACGGTTTCCTCAAAGCGGAGAATATGAGGATAAGGGAAGAACCTGTAAGGTTTGAAGTTAAGCCTCCTGCTGAGGAATGGAAGGGAAAAACACTAGTTGAATACCCATCATTCACAAAGACATTTACAGGATTTTCACTAACTGCTGAGGGGGGAAGCGTTAGAAAAGGAGAAGTAATAGGGATAGTTGGTCCAAATGCAATAGGTAAATCAACATTCATGAATATAATGGCAGGAAAGCTAGAGCATGACTCAGGAAAACTAGAGCTGGAAATGAAGCTAGCGTATAAACCACAATACATTTCCCTGGAGTTTGACGGAACAGTCAAGGAATTGATCTCGCAAAGCGAGATAGATTTTGATGTATTCAACAGCTATCTTAAGAAAGAGATAGCAGATATAGAAAATAAGTATGTGGCGAATCTGTCTGGTGGAGAATTACAAAGATTAAGTATAACCCTAGCACTGGCCAAACCGGCAGATATTTGCCTCCTGGATGAACCATCTGCATTTTTAGACATAGAACAGAGGTTAAGGTTTTCAGACATAATAAGGAAAATAACTCAATCCACTGAGGAAACTACATTAGTGGTTGATCATGACATAACGTTTATAGACTATATATCCGACAGGTTAATAGTATTTAGTGGAAAACCTGGTAAGTCAGGAAAGGCATCAGCTCCAATGGACATGAGATCTGGTATGAATAAATTCCTAAAGGATATGCAGATAACATTTAGAAGGGACCCCGACACTGGGAGGCCAAGAGCTAATAAGCCAGGTTCTCAGAAGGATATAGAGCAAAAATCTTCCGGGGAGTATTATTACGAGGTAGGAAAATGAATGTTGGTGAATGAAAATGAGTGAAGGATTAACAGATGAAGAAATAAAGGAGCTTGCTGGGAAAATGCACTCAATACTTGTTATGAGAGATAGATTAACCAAAGAGGAAGTGAGTAAACTCATTAGGGTGGTTGCTAAGATAGGTGAAGGAGAACAACTGACTGGCAAAGATAAAAGAGATATAGAGGATATATGGAAGAGACTAGAAGTTGAAAATATGCTTGAAAGAATAGTTCATGTAATGCCAATACTAGAAGAAAGCCAGGAAGAAATACTAAGGAGCTTTGAAATGTTTGGAGAAGAGGTGCCAAGAAGAAGGAAGAGAAAAATAAGGAGAGTAAAATGAACATAGAATATAGAAAGGAATTGGGACCTTTGGTTACATTCGTTCCAAACAAGAGAGTTCCTATATACTCTTGGTTTTACTATAAAGAGGGGTTCTCAAGAGACTTTGTATTACAGATGTTCAAGGAGTTAGAAGTAAAAGAAAACGATGTTGTGCTAGATCCATTCATGGGAGTGGGAACCAGCCTCCTTGCCTCTAGAGAAGTTGGCAATTTAAGTTACGGATTTGACGTTTCAGATATTGCAGTTTTTGTTTCTAAAGTTAAAACAAGGGATTATGAAATAAAAGAGCTGAAAAAATGGAGAGATTGGTTATTCAAGCAAAAATTTGTAGAAAGGGAAATGGAGTTCTCTGGTCTAGTAAAGGCAGCTTTCAAAAAAATAACACTCCTAGAAATCGTTTTCTTTAGGGATCTGATAAACACCATTGACAATGAAAAGGTTAGGGACTTCTTCTTGCTAGCTTTGATGACTGCGGCGAACAAATGTAGTTACGCATTCAAGGACGGTGCTGTGATAAAGATTAGAAAGAGGCCTGTTCCACCAATAAGACCAATGCTGAAAAGGACAGTTAAAAAAATGATATCTGATGTAAGAAAGCTCCCGCTGAAACCTGTCCCCACATATCCAGAAAAGGGTGATGCCAGGTCATTGCCGATGAAAGATGAATGTGTAAATTTCATAATAACATCTCCACCTTACCTAAACAAGATAGAATATACACAAGTATATTCAATAGAAAATGAACTATTCTTTGGAAAAAGACAACAAAGAGGAATATCATCAGCGATAGGACTAGACGTAAAACTCAGTAACGATGAAATTCTATCATTACAAAGCTACCTAAAGGAGGATGATCCACTTATAGCGTACAAATACTTCAAGGACATGAAGCTGGTCCTAGATGAAATGTATAGGGTTCTGACTGACGGTGGAAGGGCCTGTATAGTAATTGGAAATGGGTGTTTTCCAGATAGAGTAATAGAAAGTGATGTTGTCCTGGCCAGAATGGCAGAGGACATTGGTTTTGTTACTAGAGATATCTGGGTTGCCAATCAAAGATGGTGTATGAGAGACAGAGTGAAAAAGGTCGGTCCACTAAGGGAGAGTGTTCTTGTGATTGAGAAATAGCAAATTAATGGTTAATTTTTTTATAGTTTCCTTTCCTCAATTATAGCATGTTATTTTCAGAGATGGAAGGGGTTGAGATAATAGACAAAAACGGCGACAGGATAGGTTTGCTTTCAGATATTGATTTTGACGAAAAGGGCAAAGTTAAATTTTTAATTGCGTCCCCACCCGGGGTGCTTGGAAAGGTAATAAACCTTAGAGTCAAAATACCATTCAAGCTTGTTGAATCTATGAAAGATGTCATCTTTGTAAATACAACTTTAGAAGAATTAAAGAAGGTCTGATACATGTCTGGAGTTTCTGGAACGGTTGGTGGAGGAGTAATCGGCAAACTTGTGACTGGCCTAGCCCACAGAGGGCCTAACGGATTTGGCTTAATGGATGAAAGTGGTGATCTAATATACGGAGACTATGATCAATTAGAAGCAAAGCAAAGAGGAGTGATAGCTCATAATTTATTCAGAATAACAAAAGAACCAAAACAGCCAATAACAAAATACAATTCCGCAATAGTATTTGACGGGAGGATATACAATCTGAAAGAACTAAAAGCAAAATCTGGTGCTGACGCTATTATAAATGTATTAAGGAAATACGGTGTAGACGGGTTGAATAAACTAGATGGGACATACGCATTTGCGTATATTCCTAACATTGAAAAAGGAGAAATAATCGTTGGGAGGGACATTCTAGGAGTAAAACCGTTATGGATATCTACAAATGGGAAGCCAAAATTTGCAAGCGAGGCAAAGGTTCTGCCAGGTGAAACATGGCCAGTGCTCCCAGGTGAAACACTTGTCCTATCAACAAAGGGTATTATTGAAAGAAAAAGGGAAAGACTGGAAAGGAAGGAACCAGTAAAGAAAGACTATTCTGCTCTAAAGAAAAAAATAAAAAACGCAGTAAAGAAGATGACATCAGATGTTAAGAAAGTCGCACTCCTATTCTCTGGCGGGGTTGATTCTACGCTTTTATACGTGCTACTATCCAAGCGAGTAAAAGTTCAGGCATACACAACTGGGTTTCCTGATTCGCAAGATATGGAATGGGCAAAAAGAGTTGGTGAAGAGCTAGGAATAGACTTAAAAACAATAGAACTAGATTTAAAGGCTGTGGAAGGATTGTTACCTACTCTAGTTAGGCAATTAGAGACTACAAATGTCATGAAAATAGGTGTTGCATTTCCATTCTACGTTGCATCAAAGCTAGCTAAAGAAGATGGAAACAAGGTCATATTCTCTGGTTTGGGAACAGAAGAACTGTTTGCTGGATATGAAAGGCATCTGGAAGCGTATAGGTCTGGTGGATGGACAGGCCTTCACAATGCGATGTGGGATGGCCTAGAGACCATGTGGGAAAGGGACTTGTATAGAGATGACTTAGCAACAATGGCAAACAGTATTGAGCTAAGAACTCCTTTCCTAGACCTTGACGTAGTAAAGGAAGCGATGCTTATACATCCTAAGCTAAAGCTAGGGGATGCAAAGAAAGAAGTCCTAAGAAAGATAGCAAAGGAAGAAGGAGTCCCAGCTTATGTAGCAAAGAGACCTAAAAAAGCAGCTCAATATGGATCAGGGGTAGACAAAGCTATTAGGAAACTTGCAAAGAGGAGAGGGATGAAACCACAAGCATATTTAGAAAAACTAGCTAGATGAAGTAAATGTTGCGATGACTGTATCACTACCATTTAATTCTCCATCTGTACCAGTTACTTTGATTGCATGAGTTCCATCAAGAGTAGTGCATGGTACGTCTAAATACGTTTTATTTGTCTCTCCTATTACCACGGAATCTAAAAAAACAGTGTAATTCAAACTGTCTTCATCTATATCACACGCTGTCCACTGTATTGTGTATGTGTTCACACATTGATTAGTAGTCCCATTCAACGGATCTATTATGTCTATCACCGGCGGATAATTTTTCACATACGTTATATTGAGATTGACCAATTTACCAGTGTACAAGAGTTTTCTGGTTCTGCCAGATGAAGAAAATTGGATATCTTTACCCTCTTTCACAACGTTTTTTTCAAATATCTTCGGATCACATGTGCCTCCCTTGGCAGCTGTGTACGCAGCGTCTCCATACCATCTTGACAATTCAACTATGTATCCGCTGTCCAATGCCCTAAAATCTATATCTATAAACAGGAACATAGACAGTAGTACAATTATTGATGTTGCAATTAGTATGACACTCCATGAATTAACAAATCCCTTCATTTGAAGCATACCTCCGCGTGATACCCCTCATAGTCTAATGGTGCGTATCTTGCATACCAATCACAGCTTTGGTTTGAGTATCCATCAGGCAAACTAATATCTCCAGATGTAACCATATCATGAGCTACCCTCATTGACTGTTGAAATTCAAATGGCATATCTTCAGAGCCTGCTGAGGAATAATAAAGCATGGCAATGGATACCATGAACAATAAAGAGGCAATCGCCACTTCTATACTAAAAACGACGCCCTTACTCGCATGCAATCCCAATCACCTCATTGGACGCTGTTCCTCTCACTGCGTGTATGCATGTCTCTCCCGTGATCTTTGTTAGGTTATCTGTCTTACCCGTGTAGTAATGCAAACTGGCTGTGTCCATTGCAATGGATTGCAGTTTTACTTCAGTAGCCCTTTCATACAATCCATCTATATGCTCATCAATAATAACGACTGCCATGCTGATTATCAAAACCATAACCATCAATGAAAGAAACAGGTCCATTGTGAATATCTGCCCCTTCACTGAATCACCTCTGACGCATCTATTATTATAGTACTCCCACAATCGCCTGACCTATACAAACCCTTTGCAAATATTGGGTAACTTGCGCTCACTATTTTTGTCCTACCTGTTCCTGCAAACTCAAGTTTTATTGTAACATTAACATTCCCATTTGATATTGTGTAATTGCAATACTTAGATGTAACTATCACATTGGAGAATGGAATTCCTGCCATGGATATTGTAGCTGGGTCATTGGATATGTCTTTTACGTATATTGATAAATTACCAGAATCTGGGGATATTGCAATGAACTGGTTGATCGCAGAACCAATTGATATAGCCAAAGCCTGAGCCCCCAATTCGTACCCTGCTTCAAGTATTCTTTCTTCCTCAAAATAGACAAAACTTATTATTGTTGATGTTAACATTAGAATAACTATTGATGTGACTAAAAGATCAATTGATAATGTACCCCTCATCAAGAGAATAACATATCATACCTATTTAGCCTTTTTGGTTAGAAATAGCTATTAAGTAAGAGATAGATCAAATCCCCAAATGTTACACAGATAATAAAACCGGCAAGGATGACTGGTGTGAATGGGAAAGATTGCTGGATTCTAACTGTATCAATTCCACATTTCTTTAGTTTGGCTATCTCACCCTTAGACAATCCTCTAGACAATGGAGCTATTCCCTGGGTAATAGCTTTGATAATGTTGAACAAATCCCTTTTAACAATTTTACAATCAATCACCACATCGTACAAAACATCCCCTTCTTTGAGCTCGTTAACTTTCTTTGTCTTAACAAATAATGAAATAGACCCAACTGTAAGTTCGTAGAAGGACGACAATAAGAAGAACAGTAAGAACTGATAAATTAATCCGCCAAATCCAAATCTTAACCCTGCCAGGATTGCTGGTACCAGAAAAATTAATGCCTTGTACGGTAGGTAGCTTAATACTAAGAATACAATAATACTCAATGGCCAACTAAAAAATGAGAAAGAAGAGAATGAAAGGAATGAAAGGCCAATCGCCTTTTGCGCAATGCGTGTAAGTTTCCTAAAACCATCTCCTAAGACAAAAGAATAGACCAACAAAAACGGGGTAAATGCCATGATCCCATTGTATATTATCGGGACAAAGGATAGTCTATAGAAGATATGAAATGTGGATGAAGGGAATACTGGTAAATAAGCTGCCAAAGCTGTCAAAAGCTTAGCATCTCCCCCTGCAAGGACTCCTATCCTCCAGAGAAAATAAACAAGAACAAATGTGGTCAATACAGAAAACAAGACTGTGACAAAGCTTAAAGGGTTTGAATGAATCCCAGAATCCAAGAATCTAAGTGCAAGACCTAATCCTAATCCACCCAGGGTTATTTCTCTTGGGATGACTCTATTTTTTAAATCAAAATAAGTAGCCAAACAGACCATTATCAATGCTATGCCTATGTAGATCATCTTAATATCTTCCCTAGGATGTGATCTCTATAATACTCTAGTTTTGTCTTTGCCCTGGACTGAATAGCTAGAATGTCATTGACTATCAGAGCAACTGCTGCGGCCAGACCTACAACAAAAGCTAGAAGATACAAGTATTCCAACGAGGTCTGGCCGCGGTCATCCATCTACTCACTCCTCTTATGCTGATACCTGTATATAACACTCTACCGATGTTGTATTTGGCTGATTCACGTATAGGTAGTGCTCTGAGTTGTCCTTAAAGTGTATCTTACAGCTTGCATCGTAACTGTCTGGCTCAGTTGTGGTTTGCTCACACGTATCTGAAATGTCGTTGTACTTCACAGATACGTCACTGGCCTGTTGTGGAAGCTCATTGTAATTCAACAATTCTATACCTACCTTTGCACAGTCAAATTTGTCCTGGTTTACTGTAACAGATGTTTGAGCTGGTGTAGATATCCTGTGTGCAACCAATATCACTATTACTGCTATCACTAAAACTGCAGCCAATATCAATAAGTATTCCAATGCTCCTTGACCTTTTCTACCAAACATAAATTACACCTCCTTTAGCATAAACTCATATGCTCTTATTAAATGTTTCGTTGGCAACCACCTTCTGCTCAGCAAACAAATTCTTCAGCTGTGTTTTGACCAAATACCCAAGCACCAACATTCCCATGACTATAGATGACAACAGCAGTATCTGTTCAAGTGATATCTGCCCTCTATCCTCCGATAAAAAGCTTGAGTGCAAAGCTACTCACCCCCATGTATATACCATACGTTATTAGTAACAAAACTGGTGCATATATAACTACCTTACTCAGGTTTCCTTCCCTTATTAATGCCGCTGCAACAGATGAGAAAACGGCTGAGATTATTAGATAAACCTTGAAATAAAACGTTATTGCCTCAAACGCTGGCGTTGCTGCTTCACCAGCAATATAACCCATAAACTGCATGACACCGGTAAGCAAGCTAAATATCATTGGTGCAACGAAATTTGCTGCAACTATTATGAACAGAACTTGCGTCGTTGTTCTTGCTTTTCTCTCTTTTTTCAGCCTGTATATGTGTCTAATATCATCTGCTATACTAGTTAACGCTGCAGTCAATCCTCCTCCAGACATCTTCGCAGATATTATAACCTCTGCTGTCTTTTCAACAAGTGGAGAACCTGAAGATTCTGCAAAATCTCTAAATGCGTCCTCAAATGTCTTTCCCTTCTTCATTGCCAGCAAGACCTTTTTCATTTCCTTAGAGAGAATGCCATACCTGTATTCCGCTATCTCCTTCAAAGCCGCCTCAACTGTCGCCCCTGCCCTTATGCTGATAGCTATATGGTTTAAAACATCAGGAAGACCTTTTTCTATGCTCTCTATCCGTTTTTGCACTCTGTGAATTGGATATCCAACAGCTAGATCCATTACTATCAAAGCTAGTAATCCACCAAGGAAGATATCAACGAATAATCCAACATAAACGAACAATATGGACGATAAGAACAATGCCTCTAGCAGAACTATGTCTGGTTCCCACTCTTCATTCATCGCCTTTATGGCGGCCTTGTACTGCCTGTATATCTCCATGATCATCACATTGGCTGAGTTACATTAATTATGTACAGGATAACACCCAGGGACATGGGAATTATTATGAGATATATCATCATGAGAATATCTGGTCCTACAACACCGGCTAGACCCAAGGACGGGGCAGATGAGAATATCGCAAACAAAACAGATATGAAAACAGGGAACACAACTCCTGCCATCATATAGAACAAACTTATCAATGTCAATCTTTCTGAGAAATCTCTCATCCTAACAGCTAGGTTAAAAGAAACATCATCTGCAATCTTTGTTAATATCTCTGACAGATTTCCACCAGTTCTCAAGGCTCTTATTATGTGCAATATTGATCTAGCAAGATCATCAGACTCTGTCCTATTTGCCAAAGCTTCTAGAGCATCCTCTGTGGTAACTCCCTTTTCTATTTCGTCTATCACCCTCTGAAACTCCTCTGACAAAGCTCCGTATCCTGAATTTGCAATGGCTCTCATTGCTTTGTGAATACCAACACCTGCCTTTATCTCAGTCGCAAAATGTCTCAATGCGAATGGAAGAACTTTATCTATGTTCTTTCCTCTCCTTTTAGCATTTGATTCAGGGAGCTTCAACGCAATAAAAAATGAGAACAGATACGAAGTGATAAACACTATCGGAAACATCACCACTGGGTCAGCTATGTCCATCAAAGCGAATGTAAACAGTAAAGAAAGTATGAAAGCCGAGAACAAGGATACAAACATGGCAATAGCTATGTACTGACTTGTTGAATACCTTGAATTTACTGAATCTAGTGCCCTCATTAACCTTGATCCTATATCAGAGTCAGCAATCTTTTCTGCTAGGGAAGAAAGAAAGCTAAATCTGGAAAAAACAATCCCAACTATCCGCAGCAATGCGTTGTTGGATTTTACTAGGTCCTTTGGGGCCATTGTCTCAATATCAATAGCCCTTGTACCTGTAACTGCCCTTTTCAAAACAAGTGCTTTTGCTTCTTCTTCTGAATATCCTCTCTCTTGATAGACTTTTTTCATTCTTCGTATTATTGTTTCTACGTCGGTCTTCCTATAACCTGCTTGTTTTCTTTCCTCTACTTCTATGTTCTTAGCCATTATGTCCACCAGCTATGTAAGCTGTTATCTCTTTAGAAACAGATTTTATGTCCCTGATACCCTTTGAAACAAGCCCTTCAAGGAACTCCTTCCTTCTTTCTAGCTCCTCCATGACCTCTGCATGACTAAGACCAGTATACCTTTCCAGTGTTCTAAGATACTTACTCGGGACACCTGTAGGCTTGATTTGATCAGTGACTGGATCCCATTCATAGAGATAAATGAGTTGTGGTTTGCCCTCCAAAACACCAGTGACTTCTGCAACCTCTGTTACTCTTCTTATGGTGCCCTTCCTTCTATCATGTATCTTTTTCTGTGTTATTATTATATCCAATGCAGACAGCATGACGCTTGGGACATTCATTGGCGGATTCGTTAGCCTGACTATGGTTTCCCTTGAATCATTGGCGTGAACAGTGCCCATACAACCGTCGTGACCTGTGTTCATTGCAGTGAATAATGTAAACGCCTCCTCACCTCTTACTTCACCAACTATAACCCTATCTGGCCTCATTCTCAGTGAGTTCTTCACCAATGCATTCATGTCTATTTCCCCAGTTCCCTCAAGTCCTGGCGGTCTAGTCTCAAACCTTATCCAATGTTCTATTGGAAGCTTCAACTCTGCTGTATCTTCTATTGTAATAACCCTTTCTGTTGGTGGGATAAACATGCTCATGACGTTTAGCGTTGTCGTTTTTCCAGAACTTGTTCCTCCAGATATTATAACATTTGCTGGCTTAGCTGAAAGCCCTTCCCCAGCTATCCACATGAAGGCAGCTAGTTCAGAGCTAACGGTGCCGTTCTTTATTAAATCAACGATAGTGTAAGGATCTTCCCTAAACTTCCTTATTGTTATAGTTGAACCGTTTAAGCTGATTGGAGGAATTGTAGCATTTACCCTGGACCCATCTGGTAGTCTAGCATCCAACAATGGGACCTGTATATCTATTCTTCTTCCAACGTCCCTCGCTATCCTATCTATTATAGCTCTAATATCATCATCAGTTCCAAATATTACATTTGTTTTACACATCTCATATTTTCTATGGAATACATACACTGGTTTTCCCGGACCAATGACCATTATTTCTTCTAATGCATCATCCTCAAGAAGGAGATCTAGCGCCCCGTATCCTATCATCTCCCTAACAACAGTTTCTGCATAGAATGGCTGCCAGTTCGGAGGGACTCCAAGCTCTGGTGTGGATTTTATTATTTCCATAACTCTCTTTTTGTAGAACTCCCTTCTCTCGTCTGGATCCTTTATCTGCTCGGGTGAAACAGTTATCAATTTTGTTGCTGCCTCTTTTATTGTGTCAATTATGACTCTATCAGGTCCAGCAGGTTTTGGAACTGGAACTGCATAGATTAGCTGTTTTTCTCCTTTTACTTTGTATATCTTGCATATTCCATATGCGTCTATAAGCTCGCTTCCAGGAGGTAAAGACCCTTCAACCCATTCGTCTATCTTAGATGGTTTCTTCTCTTCCTCTGTCTTTTTTTCTTCAGTTTTCTTCTTCTCCTTCTCTTTACCTAATTTTATTAACTCATCTAGATACGCCATACAAGAAGTAAACGTATGAGATATTTAAAATAATTAGCTCTAACTAGAGCCAACGAATATTGGCCGTTTGGATAATCTAACTGGGAACGGGGCTGACAACTCTGGCTTGCCTTCACATTCCTTTTTTATCCTAGCTATCAGTTCGTCAATGCTCATTCTCTCTTGAGTCTTTGTCCTTCTGACCCTAACGCTCAAATCATCAGGAGATTCCTTATCCCCTATAACCACCACATAAGGAATCCACTGCCTTTCTGCATCTCTGATCTTCTTCCCAAGTGCCTGATTCTTATCATTGACATCGGCCCTTATTCCAACCTCCCTAGCCTTCTCAGCTAAAGATATACAAATGTCCAGATGCTTCTCGCCAACAGGTATAAACCTAAGCTGTATCGGGGATAACCAAGTAGGCAATGATGGTGATCCCTCACTGGATGCCTTCTCAAGCAGCGCTGCGATTGTCCTTTCAACACCAAAACCTGTATGCAATATCAATGGCTTTTTCTCCTTTCCATCCTCATCCACGTACCTAATTCCCCACCAATCAGGGGATTCTGTATCCAATTGTACAGTATCTACTTCCATTGGCCTTCCTAAGCTATCAAAGGCTAGAACATCAACCCATGCTATCTTATATGTCTTCATCTTAGAGAACAGCTTGACAATTATAGGTATATCTAACTCTCTAGCCCATTTCTTGAATACTCCCTCATGCTCCTTATAAAAGTCCCTTTTACAATTTAGCACCAATACCTCTGGATTCATGTCCAGGTAGTTGTAGAGAGCAAGAGCGAACTTTTCTATATGTCTTTGGAACCTATCAAATGCTTGGTTTATATCCTTACATACCTCATGTAGGTTTGGCATCTGGGCATTTCTAAGCCTGTACAACCCCAAGAGTTCCCCTCTCTGCTCATATCTCCAGATTATATCATACTCGTACAAGCCGAAGGGTAAGTTCTTGTATGTAACAACTGCATCCTTTAAAATAGACCATACTCCATAGTCACAAGCAGGTCTAAGCCTAAACTCCTGCTTCTTCTCTCTTAGTCCTGGTAGAACTCTGTACATTCTTTCCGGGAATTTAGATATCATTTTGCTAACACTTGGATGATAAGGATTTATTATGTAAGGGGTTCTAACAGGCAAAGCCCCAAGATCATCCACAGCCATCTTCCAGCCTAATTTTCTCAATAACTCAACGATTATCTGCCCGTTTGGATAAAATCTCAAATTCCCTGCGTCAGACACTTCCTCATAATCCGCTATCTCAAGCCTTCTCATTAGCTCCAAGTGTGGTGGTTTCCCAAAGCTTGTCTCTTTTATCTCGTGAAGCTCGGCCTTTATCGCCATCTCGATCCTTTCATTCTCCTTGCCAAGTTCTTCCCTCTTTCTGACTTCCCCTGACGGCAATATGACAAACAACTCTTCCATCTCTCCTTCTTCCTCATCAATCTCCTCTTCCTTTGGTTCCTCAACTGGCAGTACTCTCCTTGACCATTCTGCAAGTGGATGACCCTTTACATGTATTTCAAATTCTTTGTAATATCCAAATGGAGCTAAGTAAACCTCTAAACCCTCAGCTTTCAATGCATCGTACAACTGAGTAAACATTTTCTCAGCGTAACCTGGAGAAGAAGGCTCACTTGTCAAATGAACCCATGGATAGACAACAACCCTACTTACCTTGATCTTATTTAGTATTGACATTATCTCTTTGACGGCGTTCGGTATTGGATTTCCTGACTCATCTGCATCCTCAAACGCAGTAAAAACTACTAAACATTCTCCAACGCTCAATGGCTTAGCTTCCTTTACTTGTTTCAACGCCTTCTTTCTAGGGATCACATTTATACTGTCCGAATGTAGCAAAACCATTCTCATACCAATCAGTTTTGGAAAAAGAGATATTTAATTGCTAGCCAAATCCTTTGCCATATATGGGCCATGTTTATAATAACCAAGCTTCTTGTAGTAAGGCCTAACTCCAACACCAGATATTACTATTATCTTTTTGAATCCCCAGTCCAGAGCAATCTCTTCTGCGGTCTTAACAAGCCTTTCTCCTAATCCTCTGTGCTGAATCTTAGCTCCTGACTTTTCCCCAATCTCAGCCTCTGGTCCGTACACATGTAACTCTCTTATAAACGCCGCATTCTTTGCCCATTCTATAAACGGTTTATCTGGTTTTCTCAGCCTTAGGAACCCGAACAGAGTTTCATTATCATCTTCAAAGGCTATGTATACTTCTTTCCCCCCACTTGCTTCATACTCTTCCTTCACAAGCTCCGGTTCACCGATATCAAACCCCTCTCTCTGCCTAATCCCAACTTCCCTAGCCCTAATCTCCTTTACGTCTATCCCCTTTTCTTTAGCCTTCGCATAAACTAATTCTCTTAGATTCCCAGCAGTCACACCCGCTGCTATCAATCTAGCTGGTATATCCCTCTGCATTCTCATTATCCTTACCCATTTAGGGACAAACCGCATAGCTTCCGCCAGTAAGTCAACAGCCTCCTCATTTGTCAAAGGTTTCCACTCACCACGCTTGTATAAATCCCAAATGGTCTTGTCTGAATAAAACTCCTCTCTGGCCAATAACGTCGGATATATCTTAAGCATATCTGGCATGAATGATGGGTTTGTAAATATCTCTTTGAACATTGCTAGGTCCCTATCTCTTGAAGAATATGGAAGACCCGGCATCAAGTGGTAGCAGACCTTAAAGGCTGAGTCCTTTAGATCTTTAGTCGCCCTAATGACATCCTCTACCGTATGGTCTCTCATTATCTTTTCGTATATGTCATTGTATATTGTTTGTACACCAAGCTCAACCCTTGTCCCGCCATACGTAAGCATTCTCTTTATATCCTCTCTGCTACAGTAGTCTGGTCTTATCTCAAATGTCAAACCAACACATCTATGCTCTGAACTCTGATTAATCTCATGTGCTTCTTCTAGATTGGCTGCTTTAACTCCATTTAGTGCGTCAAATATGCCTTTAACAAAATCTTCCTGATAATCCACTGGTGCAGATGTGAATGTCCCTCCCATGACAATTACTTCCACTTTGTCTGTTGGATGTCCACTAGCTTCCAGCTGCCTAAGCCTAGCTAATGTTTGCCTGTATGGGTCAAATACATTCTGCTTTGCCCTCAGTGCAGCCGGCTCTTGGCCAGTATAGCTTTGAGCTGCGTCCCCCCTTGGACAGTATATGCATCTGCCAGGACACGGCAATGGCTTTGTCATAACTGCTATGACTGAAACCCCAGACAAGGTCCTAGTGGGTTTTTTGACAAGCAAACTAAGCTTCTTCCTAACTGAAGGATCAGCATGCATCAAAATGTCCACATTGCTTGGTATATTCTGCAGGCCATATTTTTTTGCAAGTCTCTGTTTTTCCTTTTGTAGGCTATCTGCGTCTTTTATTTTCCCAGATAGAACTGCGTCTATTATTTCCTCGTAAAACCCCATGTTCACCACAGAAATAATCCTAGTATGGCATAAAACGGTGCAAGATTTATTGGGACTATTGGAAACGCATTCCTTATGCTTGACAACTTTGACCTCAATGTCGGCCTTACGTAATACTGCCTGGACATGGTCTTGTTTATTATTGGAGTATCTAAGCTTTCCACTCTAACTGTGATATTGTAGAATCCCTCATTTGGTATGTTGATCGGGATCTCCACTGACTTTGTCGTGTTTGGATCTATTATAACATCCTTTGAATATTCCTTTGATATTCCCTCTATGGAATAAAAGATTCTGTATCTGGCTTCTCCAAGCGCCTTATTGTATACTGTAAATGATATTGAATCGTTCCCAGCCACTAGGGATGTGGAAGCAAGGTCTCCTATCTCTGCTAAATCGTTTGGATTTCTGGTGACAGTTATCCTCACTATTGAATCCTCTTGAACGTGATCGCCATTTCTGTCACTAACGACAAAGCTTAATAGATAATCTCCCTCTTCAGCATCAACAGGGACTTCTATTATTGCATATATATATCTATAATCCTTTGCATACGTCACTGTCCAATTTGGACCTGTCTCCATATCAATGTTGTCCCAAACAAAATTTTCTGGAGTATTCCTATCAACAGCCAAAACCACTCTGTAACCTGGGCCAACTGGGGAGATTTCCACAGGGATCAATGGCTCTAAGTATGTATTTACAGGTGTAACCAAATGAATGACATATGCCAAAGACAAAGGCATTAATAACAGCAGAGCAATCAATTTTTTCATCATTTCTTTTTTGGTTTCTCTGGTTTAATAGCTTTCCGCTCACTTGCCTGGAGCATTGCCATGTATGTGTCAACTATCCTTTCATCCCAATCTAACCCTAGCTTTCTAGCAACCTCCTTAAGCTTTATCTCTCCATCGTTTTGGTCTCCTATAAATTCCAGCTCAACAAATTTTCCTAGACCGTCAACATCATCCAGGTTGACACTAACTCCATCCAAGACAAATGTCCTTCTCTTCTTTGATTTCTTGAAAAACTGCTTAAAACCTAATCCTTCCAGGATCTCAGCTATGCCTTCTCCCACCTCACATTCCCTTTCGTCCACAACCATTACTCCTTTGTTATTTTTCTTTATCTTCAAAGTAAGTATCATAGACCGACGCCCATCCATATCCCTAATTCTAAGCCTCAAAACCCTATCCTCCTTTCCCAGGTCATAGTATACATCCTCCTCAGACATCTCCCCAACAAACTCTGCTCTACTCAAAGCCTTCTCCAAACCAGAAAAATCCTTAACTCTAAACTTCGCCTCTATCTCCATTCTTACTACCCCAGACTAGCTCCTTTATCTCATCTCTTTCAAGAAAAAACTCAACATGCAAGCAACCAAGAGGTGAATCTTCACATACATTCACTATTCCTTTCAATGCATCTTGCTTATTCAAATCAATCCATGTCTTTCCAGAGGAATAGTTCCCTTCAAGTATCTCCTCAATTGTGTCTCTTATCCTCCTAGACCTAATAACTTCCCTAAACCTCTCAACACCGCTGGCCTCCCCCGTCAGGATATCTCCTTCCTTTTCCAGTCTTGCATCTGGAAAAACAGACAAAATGGCTCTCCTAACCTGTTTCTCATCCTCTGTCGGATAGATCCTAGCTGAAACTCTAATACGCATACAATCACTGGGAGAAGATGATGTTTGGTTTTACCTCCATTACACCATGGATATTGGATATCCTTTTCTCTGTCATCTCCTTTAACGCCTCTATGCTGGAAACATTTGCCCTTGCTATTATATCGTACTCTCCCATCACTTGATATATTTCCTGTATATCTGGAATCTCCTTCAAGGCATCCAATACTTCACTTGTCCTATCTGCTCTAGTCTTTATGAAGATAAACGCAGATACTGGTTTCCCTAGCTTTGCGTAGTCTAGCTCACAGGTAAACCTTTTTACAACCCCTCTCTCAACTAGCTTTTCTATTCTCTTCCTTATTGCTACGTCAGAAAAGCCGAACTGCCTAGCTATCTCAGAGAATGAAAGCCTAGAATTCTGTTTTAGGAGCTCAAGTATCCTTTTATCCACTTCATCTAACTCTATCATAATGCTAAATTATATATTTCGAAATTTAAAACATACAGTGATGAATGGTTCGAATTTTAACCCGAGGGTCATCCAGGAGAAGTGTAGAAAGGCTGGAATCCCCTTCTGGGATGCTACAGAGGTAATAATGCGGATAAAAGATAGGGTAAAACCTGGAATGACAGAGGATGAGATTGATGACCTAATAATTGAAGAGCTGAGAAAAAAGGATGAAAACGCTGCTAGGGCGTACGAAAACTATCACAGAATATACGTTAGAACCTCTAACGGCGAACTGGAACCATTTGACAAAGAAAAGATTGTTTCTAGTCTGCTAAAGGAAACCACACTTACTCAAAAGGTATGCGAAGAGATAGCGAACGAAGTTGAATCAGATATCAGAAGGCTAGAGCTCAGGTATATATCAGCTCCCCTCATAAGAGACATGGTCAATTCAAAACTGCTGGAAAGGAAGTATACAAGAGCAAGACTTGAGTACTCAAGGCTTGGGCTACCGTTGTACGATGTGCATAATATAATAGAAAATCCTCCTGTGACTCCAAAAAACCCAGAAACGATACACAAGATATTCGGAGACAGTGTCACAAGCGAATATGCATTGACAAAGCTGTTGCCAGAGGAAATAGCAAAGGCTCATCTTTCAGGGTTTATACATATACATGATATACCCTACTTTGGGACAAGGATTACATCCTTGCAAAATGATATTAGATGGTTCTTAAGGAATGGATTATTCATTGATGAAAACATCACTGTGGCCGGCCCACCAAAGCATGCAGATACTGCGTTCTCGCATATAATAAGAATACTAATATCTGCGTCCACTCATATATCTGGAGGACAAGGATTTGATTTCTTCAATCTGTTCTTGGCCCCATATACCATGCATTTGAATAACAACCAACTAAGCCAGCTGGTTCAAGGCTTTTTATATCAGCTGAACCAACTTCTAGGAGTGAAGGGTGGACTAGCACTAGCTAGTTTGAACTTTGAGCTTGAAGCTCCATCCTTCATAAAGAAAGAAAAGGCTATACTCCCTGGTGGAGTGACTTCCACAGATACTTATCTAGACTATGAGAGAGAAGCGGTAAGGATCCTAAATTCTTTCCTTGATGTCATGAGTGAAGGAGATTTCCTTAAAAAACCGTTCAAGACACCAAGGATAGTGATAAAGATCAGGGATGGACCTATACCAAACTCCACGATGAACAAGCTAGAGGAATTCCTAAAGGAGAATAAAGTTATGATAGTAAACGCAAGGTCAGATATCATAAAGGAAAACGCTGGGATAATAGCACCAAATCATATGTTGTTGGGTAGAAAGGGGAAGTGGTTTGAAACTCTAAGGACTGGTGTCCTCCAAGAGATCTCAGTGAATATGCCCTACATAGGATTGAAAGCTAAGGATGAAACGCAATTCTTCTCAATGCTGGAAAAGGCATTGAATTATGCAAAGGAAATCGCAGTAATTAAAAGGAAGATTATAGAAAGAAGAATGTTTGAAAACAGAATATTGCCTTTCTTGACAAATTCTTCAAACGATGAAGTATATTTCCAACTTGACCTCGCCCCTTCCCTAGTCAATCTGGTTGGCCTAGACTCGTCCATACAGGAGTTTAAAGGTAAAAGCATTGTAAAAGATGAAGATGCATTCCTATTCGCAGAAAAAGTGGTGTCCTTTGTTAGGAATAAACTTACATCCTTCCAGGAAAATGATGGTGTCTACATAGAGTTAGCAAACATAGAAACAGAAAAAGTGAGAAAAAGATTCATGGATCTTAACTACAGAAACTTTGGCGTCAAAGATGTTTACTATAACACATACATAAATGAAAGCACAGAGTTAATTGGTTGGATGAAGGCAGAAAGAGACCTGCAGAAGTCCAGCCTGGGTGGTAACTGGTTTTCTGTTAGTTTGGAAAAGTATGCAAAGCAGAAAGGGAAAGATCCAAAACTCAAAATGATTTATGATATATTGGAAGACGCTCCGTCTGTGTTCATACTAGGAAAGTGATTCTATGCAGGTGTGCAGGTTAGATCTGCAAAGTTTCAATTGGAATGGTATGATATTTGGAAAGGTTTATACGTGTGGATGTAAATGGAAATGTGGATACTGCTTCGTCCCTGAGATAGTAAAAGCTAGAAATGGTATGAGTGGAAGGGAAGCTGTGGAAAAGATAAAAGCGTCAAGAGTCATGCAAGCCATATGTGTAACTGGTGGGGAGCCAACAGAACAAAAGGATCTTCCAATATTTCTGAGAAATCTTAAGCTTCTCGGACTAAAGATTATGATAGAGACAAATGGTGAAAATCCAGAAATGTTGAAAAAAATAATCAATAGAAAGCTTGTTGACTTTGTAAGACTGGACGTAAAAGGACCATTTGAAAAATATGAAGAGATAACTAGATCGAGTGGGGATGGAGTAATAGAGTCGTTGAAGGCGTTGACCGGCTGGAATGGATATTGGGAAGTAGTAACGGTATGGCATCCCCAGCTGGATAGAGAGGATCTAGCTAAAATGAGTAAATCCATTCCTGGAAAATGGGTCATCGTGCCATTTGAGAAGGGCAACTGCATGGATCCAAAACTAAATATAGATGGTGAATGGGACGAGGAATTCTTAGCAGGGCTAAAGGACAATGTATGGGTTAGGACAAAGACCTACGAGAGGCGGTTATCGTGAGACTGTTTCTCGGGTTCCCAATAACCGATGATATCATAAAAGAATGTCTTTCTCTCCAGGAGGAGCTAAAGAAAACTGGGGTAAAAATGAAATTGGTTGAGAGGGAGAACCTGCACATAACATTAAAATTCCTGGGAGAAGTCCCAGAGAGTAGGATTGACAAATTGGTAAATATTCTTGAACTAGTTGATGAAAGACCGTTTGAATGCCATACTACTAGTGTAGGAGCCTTTCCAAACAAAAACTATGTAAGAGTGATATGGCTGGGTGTAGAATCAGAAAGCATTTTAAGTATACATGATTTTATAGATGCAGAGTTGGCTGAAATCGGATTCCAAAGAGATAAGAACTACGTGCCACACATAACACTTGCAAGAGTAAAGGAAAGGCCGAATAGTGCATTATCAAGCATGATCGGAAAAAAGATTGAGAGAGAATTTAAAATTGATAAGATCTTGCTGATGAAGAGCAAACTAACGAGGGAGGGACCAGTTTATGAAATTGTGCATGAAAAATTGCTTTAACATACTAGTCATCATTACTGGTTTATTACTAGCGTCGCAATTTGTATTTGCTCTAACCTTCGTTGGAGAAGACGAAAACAATTTCATGCTTTTTTCGTCTGACAAACATTTAGTAAAGATAAACCCATCAGAGAACAGAATGCTAGTAAACAATCTAATGCCAATATTCCCGTTTCCATACATGAGAGTATTAAACTCTGAGATAGAGATGCCTGAACCGAGATTTGACAAGCCTGTGGTTGGATCAGACATAAGTAACTTCAAGGTAACGTATCCTGAAGCCTTTGCAGAGGATGTCTATGCAAACGTTCAAGTGACTATAACTGACAAGGATGTTATACAGGAGATAAAATTAGAAAATACAAAGGAAACAGACGTTATAGTTGAGGTAAAGATCACTGATGAAAACAATCCCTATTCAATGTACGCACCATTTGCAAAGGATCAATCAAAACATTTTGCATATTTGTCTCCAACAGATAGGGGATTGTATGGAAACATGTTAATAATATACTTTGAACCGTACCCTCCAAGTTATCCTCTCCCAGATGTGAATGTTACTATGCAACCATCTAAAGTGTTCATATGGGCAGTTAAGATTCCTGCCAAATCCACCTATACTCTAGAGTTTCATTACTTGGGAGCGTACTTTGCAGAATCAACAATACTCAATGCATTTCCTGTGAAATCAGTTGTTGACAAGGAAGTGTTCCTACTATCTGAGAAAGATCCATTACTAAATGAAGAAAACAAATACGCCTCCTCAACATTCGTACCGAGCATAGACCTAACATCTGGCTCCTCCGAGATATACGCAACAATTGTAGACTACGTGAACGACTTGCCATCAGGCAGTCCAGATTTCCCATTGACAACGAATGTAGACTGGCTAGTGATGAGCAATAAATCGTCATATGACAGTTTGGAAAAGGCATTGATATTTAGAGAATCTGCAAGGAGGGTAGGTATTCCTGCCAGGCTGATTATAGGGAAACAAAGAGGGGGAAACTACTATGCTTGGGTTGAAACGAATCTTGGGGAGTTAACAAGGGAATACGACCCATTCAACTTAAAGACAGAATACGACGTTATATACAAGGAACCAGATCCTTACTTTTGTAAAGATGAAATAGGAAACTGCGCGTTTGAAAGTGCGGTAAAAGTTGGAATAGTATGTATAGGGAAGTTCTGTATCAATGTAATTTGGCTAATAGTGGTGGTAGTCCTGCTAACTATAATCGGCTTCTTTGGAATAACATATAAATCTAATTTAATAGCTAGACTGATGGCAGAGAAGCCAACCAAGAGACTAGTGGTAGACGGCACATACCACATAACGAGACCTGATTTCTCAACGGAGGATCCGCTACTAATGGACGTATTTGAGTACATAAAATCCAGGGGTGGAGTAATGAATGTAGATAATGCAAGTGTTACATTAGGTTACAGTAAAGTTCTAGTGAAAGCGGCTGTAGAAAAACTTGTTGAGATAGGAGTAATCACTAAGACATAGATCTGGAACTAAGGTCTTTGGATATCTCAGGATATAACTCATTGTAAGTCTTAATTCCTCTGTTCAACGCGTTCTTCAATGTTCTTTTCCTTTTCTCAAGCTCGTCCATTATCTCCAGCTTAGTAAGACCTGTCAAGGAGGAAAGCTTATCAAACAAGGTTGGAGGTATATCTGATTTCACCAAACTGTCAGATTCTCTATCCCATCTGTATATTGTATTAAGCGTTATCTTGTCTAGATAATCCACTTCTGTCACTTCAACTATTCTCCTAACTATCCCTTTTCCTGGAACGTTCACTCTATGCTGTACTAAGATTATATCAAGCAATGGAATTAAAGTCTCTGGAACATTCATTGGCTTATTCTTTAACCTCTTTATCACTTCCTTTGCAGAGTTAGCATGGATAGTCCCCATTGATCCTGAGCATCCAACATCCATTGCTGTAAACATTGATTCTGCTTCACTACCTCTAACTTCACCAACTATTATCCTGTCTGGCCTCAGTCTCAATGAAGCTTTAACCAAGTCTGCCAAGCTAACAGAATTCTTACTATCATAATAAGAATACAATCTAACCACATTATCTCGTTCGGCTAGGTTTAGCTCGGGGGTATCTTCAATTGTAACTATCCTCTCACCAGAAGGGATGAATCCTATTAACGCGTTAAGAGTCGTGGTCTTTCCAGATCCTGCTCCCCCAGCTATCAAGATATTTGAAGGCCTCACCTTCATCCCTTCAACTGCCATCCAAAGAAAAGCTGCCAGATCTATACTCATTGTCCCATTCAGGACTAGTTCGGCTATACTAAACGGCTCCGACGTGAACTTCCTTATTGTTATCGTTGGAGCGTGTGACACGGGTGGCAAGACCAAACTAAACCTAGAGCCATCCTCCAATGAGCCATCTATTATTGGCCTCGTTGGCTTCCTCATGTTCAATATTCTTTCAGCTAACAGCTCTAGCTCCTCTCTTGAATCATAAACAATATTTGTCCTGCACATACCGTAGGACCTATGAGCTACAAAAACTGGCTTGGACTCTCCATTTATCATTATCTCCTCAATATCAGGGTCCAAAAGCAGAGGCGTTATCCTTCCAAAACCAAACAAGTAATCTATCGCAAGGTCAACTATCTTTTTACTTTTTGAACCAATGTACTTCGCAACCAACTTCTCAACCCTTGATCTAACAAGATCCCTCTCGTGTGGATAAACAGTAAACTGCACTTTAGACAGCAATGCCTTTACGTCGTGGATGAATTCACCCTTCTTTTCATCCACCAAGAATATCCTAGATAACTCTGCGTCTGTGAAATCCCTAACTGCAGATTCTATTATTGAATCAATGAATTTCTTTTCCTCCTCGCTTAACTTTGGAAGATCAACAAGATATACGGTAATATCATTGATTTTCTTAATGGAAGACATAAATATAGAAAAGCAAAAAATACATAAAAAACTAGGTGTTGATTTGATGGACAAGGTTGAAAAAATAGTACCTGGGAGCATATTCCCATCCAGATCTGAAATGGAAAGAGAGAAAAGGTTAGCTAAAAAGATAATCTCATTCGTAAATGACAAATTTGGATTAGAAGCCAGGCTTGTTGGCTCAATAGCTAAGGGGACGTTTATAAGAGGAAAAAAAGATATGGATATCTTTGTCTTATTTGACAAGGGGATTGACAAGGATACTCTAAGAAAGGAAGGGTTGAGAATAGGAAAGGCGGTTGCCTCGCTCCTTAAGGGAAAAGCCAGAATACATTATGCAGAGCACCCATACACAAGGATAGAACTAAAGGGAAGATTCATAGATATTGTCCCTGCTTACAAGATATCTCCAGGAGAGCGGATAATATCAGCTGTGGACAGAACTCCTCTACATACAGACTATGTGATCTCACACCTAAAAAATCCAGAGGAAGTTATCAAGCTAAAATGGTTCATGAAAAAAATTGGTGTTTATGGAGCAGAAATCCGCGTTAGAGGGTTCTCTGGATATTTGTGTGAATTACTTGTGATAAAGTATGGTAGCTTTATTAGAGTGCTGGAGGAAGCCAGTGTTTGGGAGCCTCCAGTTGTTATTTGTCTTGATGACTGTGACCCAAATTACCTGAGAAAAAGGTTCAATTGGCATCTAATAGTAATTGACCCTGTTGATCCAAATAGAAATGTAGCCTCACCAGTTAGCTTAGAATCCCTAGCCAGGTTTGTTCTCGCAGCCAGAATGTTCCTAAAAACTGGGAAACTTCCTGGAAAGGGAAGAAAGGTTCCTGAAAGGCCTTTAGTTATATCTTGGAGTATAAAAGAAGAAAATGAGGAAATAATATGGAGTCAGCTAGAGGCGTTTGCAAATTTCCTAGAAAAGCAATTAGAGCTAAATGGGTTCAAAGTGTCTGATAAGATGTGGTGGACAGATTCTAAGAGAAAAGCTGAAATCCTACTTGACCTTGAAGTTGATGAACTTCCGGATATGAAACTAGTGAAAGGCCCAAGTGTGTTTGACTTTAAAAATTCAGAGAGATTTATTGAGAAGCATAAAAGAGTGTATATTAGCAAAGACAGGCTTGTCAGTCAAAAGAAGAGAGAGTTCAAGGAGGCCAAAAGGCTGGTGAAATCCCTGCTAGCAAGATCCCCAAAGCATTTAGGCAAAAAGACTAGGATAATCAAACCAGAAACTAGTTATATCTTGAAGGAGTACAAAAAGAAGATGTGGGTGTGGTAAATGAGAACTATGATTTCTGAATTAGCTGGAAAAGTCGGAGAAGAAGTTGAAATCTGGGGTTGGGTGTACAGGCATAGGGTTACCAAGAATGCTGTTTTCGTAGTGTTAAGAGATTCATCTGGGATAGTCCAAGTTGTATTCAAAGATCCAAACTCTGAAGCTGCTAATTTGTCAATAGAATCAAGTGTAAAGATCAAAGGAATCGTGAAAGAAGACCCAAGAGCACCAACAGGTATTGAAGTAGAAGGTAAATGGATAGAGATAGTCCATCTGGCAGAAAGATTCCCAATTACAAAAGACCAGTCAACAGAGTTTCTCTTAGATGTAAGACACCTATGGCTAAGAAGCCAGAAGATGGGGAAAATACTGAAGATTAGGGATCTAAGCTTGAGGTATTTCAGAGAATTCTTCCACAATGAGGGATTTTGGGAGGTTCATCCTCCTATAATAACAAAAACTGGGGCTGAAGGTGGATCTACTTTGTTTGGATTTGACTACTTTGGAGAAGAGGCATATCTTAGCCAAACAGGGCAGTTGTATCTTGAGGCTTTGATATATGTCCTTGAAAGGGTTTACTCATTCACACCAAGTTTTAGAGCTGAAAAATCAAAAACAAGAAAACATTTGACAGAGTTCTGGCATTTGGAGGCTGAGATGGCTTGGTTCTCAAATGAGGATAATATGAAGCTGCAGGAAAGGATGATAACGCATGTGGTTCAAAGCCTAGTGGAAAAAAATGCCAATTTAATCTCCCAATTCACAGACATTGCCAGGCTGAAAAAGATAGAATACCCGTTTGAAAGAATGAGTTATGACGAAGCTATTGAAACTCTGCAAAAGAAGGGATTCAAGATAGAATGGGGAGATGACTTCGGTGCGCCACATGAAGCAGCTCTAACCGAGGATTTGGAAAAGCCATTATTTGTTTATGACTGGCCAAAGGAGAGCAAAGCCTTCTACATGAAGCTGGCAGACGACCCAAAGCTGGTTAAATGCTCCGACTTATTGGCCCCAGAGGGGCATGGAGAGATAATTGGAGGGTCTGAAAGAATATGGGAAGTTGATGAGCTGGTCAAGCGAATAAAGGAAGAGGGATTGAAGGAAGAAAACTATGAATGGTACATAGACCTGAGGAGATATGGCTCTGTCCCTCACTCTGGATTCGGGCTGGGAACAGAAAGATTCCTTAAATGGATACTCAATCTAGAGCATATAAGGGACGCTCTTCCTTTCCCAAGAACAATAAACAGGGTATATCCATGAAAAAGATAACTGTAATGGCATTTGGAACATTTGGGATTATCCATCCCGGACATATATACTATCTAACGGAGGCAAAGAAGCTTGGGGATCGTCTAGTGGTTGTTGTAGCTAGAGATAAAAACGTTGCAAGAAAAAAAGGTGGCTGTCCGATTCCTGAAGAGCAAAGGCTCGTAGTGGTAAGTGCGTTGAAGCCAGTGGATAAAGCGATTCTAGGACATGAAGATGATCTCTTGCGAGTAATAGAAGAGATAAAGCCAGATATTATAGCGCTTGGTCCAGATCAGGATGTAAATGAAGATGATCTAGAAAAAGAGCTGGAAAAGAGGGGTTTAAAGCCAAAGATAGTAAGGATAAAAAGAATGACAAATGGGAAATTACATAAAACGAGCAAGATATTAAGAATCATTGAGGAAATGGATTGGTGAATCTTTTTCTTTGAAATAAAAGACTATGCTGGTTTCTGTGGCAACTGCTATGCCCTTTGAGAAAAGGTTTTGTATATTTGAATAAAGGCAATCAACACTGTCAGCTCTAGTCAATAATAGGGAGTCAAACCTAGAACCAAGTAAAAACATTTCATGAACAAATCCCTCTCTTCTGGCTGTTGTTAACGCTTTTTTCCTTATTGATGGTTCAACGTTCAGGAATAGTATGCTTCTTATAGCCAGGCCTAACTGAGGTGTTATTCTTTTATCTAAAACGACGCTCCTCTTGATTATTACCTGATTATCTTTCATCCATTTAAGTCTCTTAGACACAGTGTCTCTATGGAGCCCTAAATCACTGGCTATTTTGGAAACGTTAGACACTGGATTTTCCATAAGGTAATTGATGATCATTATGGACCTCTTGTCCAATTTTACTTGGTTTCTATTCCTTATTTCTATGTTATGAAACTTTTCCAGAGAGAGAACAGGATAAGAGTATATCCTTCTCATGTACTTTGATGTATCCTCTACAAGTCTGTTCATGAAGTCTGCTGATTCATACTGATTCCTAAAGAATGCTAGAAAAGCTATGTCGTATGGTCCAGTTATCCTGTTTGTGGAATAAACCTCTGGGTGGTTTAATATGGCATCATCAAGAAGATGCATGTCTTTGTGGTGCCTTGCCTTGACAAAAAACCAAAAAGGATATGAATAACCAAATGCTAATGGGTTCAGTCTGTACCTATACCCCTTTATCCATCCCCTTGACTCCATTTTTTTGAGTATGTAGCTTAAAGTAGATGTTTTTATCCTTAATTTCTTAGAAACGGCTGTTATAGGCTCAGAAAGGCCATGAGCTATCAGATAAATCAACACTCTTTTCTCTATTTTTGTCAGTTCTTCCATATTCGTATTATAGTTTTTTACCATATTTATCAATTACGCTGTAAAATTGCCTAATATTGAAACCCTAATCAAGCAAAATTTAGAAAAGTCTTTTATCCTAGAAAACTAGATTAGATTAAACGGAGGTGAGGGAAATGGTGAATATAGAAAAGGAATATGGATTGGGTCCACCTGGAGTAGGACCGCCTGAAAAGGTTGGAGAACAAATAACTTCCACAGTAACCTCCACCCTAGGATACATAGTACTGTTGCTTGTCCATGTATCTCTTGATCTTTCATTGCTGGTAATTTTGCTCTTGATTCTAGTGAATCCAGTTATCCTGAGATCTTGGCAGACAGATCTCGTGATAGCTGGACTAGCACTGATTGATATATTGATATCTAAAAAGCTCTAATCTGAACATTAACGAAAGAGATTTAACTAGCGTGAGCTATATTACTTTCAAGGCCCCATAGTGCCCCAGCCAGAAGCCTTTTGACAAAAAGCCTTGGGAAAACTCATAACCCCACATGGGGCACAAGGCCCCATAGTGCCCCAGCCGGGATTTGAACCCGGGTCCAGGGGTCCGCAACCCCTGATCCTATCCAGCTAGACTACTGGGGCATTTGGCATTAGATTTATAAATGACCCAATTTAAAATTATAGAGCCAAACAGGATAGGTGAGAGTATGCAAGTGGTTAGATGTACATCATGCAACAAGGAGACAGAGGAATATGTAGAGTTTAAGTGCCCTAGTTGCGGGAGGACAATAATAAGATGCTTGGAATGCAGGTCAAAGGCAGTCAGATGGACCTGCCCGAGCTGTGGGTTCCAAGGACCATGAGGTGTTTTTATGGGAGAAGTAGTTGCTGTTATGAGAATCATGCCTGAAGATCCAGAAAAATTTGAGATAATGAAGGAAAAGGTTGCCTCTGCTGTAAAGGCAGAAAAGATTGAGGAAGAGCCAATAGCCTTTGGATTAAAAGCTTTGAAGGTAACCGTAGTAGTGAAGGATGAAGAAGGTGGGACTGAGGCCGTAGAGAAGAAGCTAGCTGAAATCCCAGAGGTTTCTGATGTCAAGGTAATAGACCTAGGTAGGCTATAACCTCCTCCTAACTCTGCTCAAGAATCCCCTAATTCTTCTCCAATGCGATCCTTCCCAATAGACTTTTCCACAAGATGTGCAGATCCATCCTTTATTCACATACTTTGGC
This sequence comes from Microcaldota archaeon, assembly GCA_964652335.1. Classification (GTDB taxonomy): domain Archaea; phylum B1Sed10-29; class B1Sed10-29; order WALL01; family WAMD01; genus WAMD01. The sequence continues at coordinate 107,438 of CAZZDL010000001.1, read as the reverse complement.
AGCTTGTCCTTTGTCTCTTTCAGCCTTCCGTTACACTCTGGACAGAATAAAGGGACTGGCTCCCCAGGGATCTCTATTCCCAATTCCTTTGCTAGAAAAACTAGTTGATCTTCAAGATCGCTGGACGGAAGATGTACGCCTGGAACTGATTTGTCTAGGGTCAGCAAAACTCTATCTTCTGATTTGGCCAATCTAACTAACTCGCTATCCTTCTGCTTATCTGCCAGGATAGTATCATATCCTATAATCCTGAGCCATCTAGCTAGCTTTCCGAGCATTGCATCGCAGATAAACTTCATTTAAACCGCATATGTCTTTGTCTGACCATCGCATCCCTTGTATATAACTGTATAACTATACGCTGTGGAAACCTCCTTAGTATTCGTGTAGAATGTATCGCAATTGCTCACTGTTTCATTGGCTACCAATGTCCCATCGCTCCTGTTTAGTGCAACCCATTTTAAGCCAGAGGCGTAGTTTATTGTATAGGTTACATTTGTGTAGAGCGGTTTGTAGGTAAGCTGTATGTCGTAGAGGACTGGTGTCTTTGATGTATCGCTTGTATTGAAGTAAGCTATGTATTGAGCTTTGGTTCCAGGTCCCAACGAGATACTTCCCTTAGAAACGTTCGTTCCAGCTACGTTCAAGATGTCATACCCTGAGGAGTTATCTACGTCAGATGCATTCCCTATTCTCAGCTCTATAGTTAGGTCTGTTCCAGTTGGCTCATCTGACGTCCATGTGACATATGTCAGATTAGAGAGATGATTTAAGTCAAAGACCTTTGAGTAATATTTCCCATGATCGCTTGCCAGTGTAAATGGAAAACTGCCTGATAGAATATCCACTCTTCCCTCATCACCATGGTAACCAGGAGATCCAATTAATAGGTCGTATTTGTTATCACTGTTAACGTCCTTAGTCAATATGGAACTTCCAAGAGATGCGCTTGTATCCCACGGAATCGTAAGAGTAACATCGGCTCCTGAGCAATATCTTTCGATACCATAAGCCTGAGCATATATTTCATTAGTGGGTTCAATGTCATAATATACAAAAGCTCTATTGATATCCTTTGCTCCTATAACAATATCAATATCTCCATTTCCTTTGAAGTCACCTATTCCTATTGCACTTCCAAATTTCTGATCTGTGGAGTTGTCAAAGGTGAATGCCATATCCGCATTCGTAGAAAATGTACATTTGCCATGTGCATCCAGTGTATCATTGAACTGGAACGTTCCTGAAGATGCTGGAGAGAAAAAGACTGCAACAGCACCTCTATCCTTCCAAGTGCCAGCAGCTGGACCATATAGATCATACCCTGGAGAAGAGATAATAAGATCGTCTTTGCCGTCTTTGTTTATATCATACAGAGCAACGTCCCAACCAAGGTAATCATACATCCTTCTACCATAGATAGTAACATTCCCTGAGCTCATGCTGAGGTTACCAGAGATGGGCCCATAGAACAATACAGCCCTACCATCATATGGATTATCATACGCTAAACCTGTTTCTACATCGTAATAAGGAGAACCTATCAAAATATCTACTTTTCCATCTCCGTTTGCATCTCCAAATGCTACTGGTCCATACCCCACATGCTCACTGGATTGATTCCCTGTTATCTTAGCTGAGTAAACATCTGTGATGTTATAGTTGCCTGAATAGCTGTTCCCATATACTAAATAATAACTACCGTTCCCTCCTGATTCATTAGATGCGCCGACCATGAAATCCATCTTTCCATCCTTGTTTATATCATAAACGAATATTCCGTAACCAAGGTTGGAATATTGTCCTCCAGATATCGTTGCATTAGCTATATACTTTATATTGTAACTACCAGGAGATAATGGACCATACACTATGAAAACCTTACCGTCACAAGATGAAGTATCACAAAGTTCTCCTATAATCAGATCATCCTTCCCATCATTGTTTATGTCTCCCAAGACCCCACTCGGACCAGTAATAACTCCATCAGTGGCTCCATATATTGTAATGTTAGCATAACCTATGCCATGATCCCATTGAGTATTCTCTATGTCAAAGAATATGTAAACCCTACCATCGTTTGAATATGATCCTGGGGAGGAGATAATAATGTCTTTTTTCCCATCGTCGTTTATGTCTCCTACAGCTAGACCTCCAGGATAACCTGCGTTTGGTAAATGACTGTCACTCCCTCCTCCAAAAAAGCCTGAATCTGTTACGTCGGCGATGCTCACCACGGATTGTTCCTTTAATGTGACTTCGTCTGATCCTGTGCTTGTATTTGTGAACGCTCCCTCTTCAAAGTCCTCTTCAGTTGCCTGAGTAACGGATGAAGTGGAAAACCCAGGCGAGCTCGTAACAGTTACCTCTGCAACACCAGAAAGCTCTATCTCTGTTGAACCTGTCCCAGAACCCCACAAAACAATCTTCCCAGACTTTGGAGGAATAGTACAAATAGCCTGCCCTCCAGGCTGGATTGTGACGGTCCCACCAAAGTCACACTCAACACCCGCAGTAGAGTTTAACTTGCTAAGTGTCAATGGCTTGTTACCAAGGTTTGCAACAGCCACATGGCCTTGATTGTCCAAAGGAACAGCAGTTATTGGGATTGGGCCCTCAGGCGTCGGTTGCTTTGTGACTAGGCCTGCGGACCAGAAATAAATGCTAACCGCGGCTATGACTGCAATAGCAATCAACAGGACGACGGAAACAATGGGGGATATTCCCTTATTATCATCTTTTTTGAGCTTTCTCTTCATATAACCACCTTTGTCCTTTAGTTTAATGATTCTTCCTGTTTATAACCATAACCGGAAATAATTATAACACAAACAAACAAAAAATTAGGCAATGATTAAGCGAATCCTATTAGAGAACTGGAGATCCCACCAAAGATCAGAACTGGTCTTTTCTAAAGGGACTAATGTCCTAGTTGGGAGAATGGGCTCTGGTAAATCTTCAGTTATGGATGCTATATGTTTTGCTTTATTTGGGACATTTCCAAACGTTCAGTCAAGGAAGGTGAAACTTGAGGATTACATAATGAATAAGCCTGAGGTGAAGAACAAAGCTAGAATAGAGCTAGATCTAGAAGTGGATGGGAAAGAGTATAGGATAATAAGAGAGATAACAAGGGGAAAAGGGACTAGCAAGGCAGAACTGTTTGAGGAAGGAAAGTTAAAAGAGGCCATAATCTCCAGAGTAAATGAAAGTGTTACAAAGATAATAGGAATGAACTACGACTTATTCTCTAAAGCAATATACTCCGAACAGAACCAGATAGACTACTTCCTTCAAATTCCTGCCGGTAAAAGAAAACAGAAAATAGATGAACTGCTTGGGATAGACAAATTTGAAGACGCTAGGAAAAACTTAGTCTCTGCACTAAACCGGGTGAAGGATAGAATCAAAGACAGAAAGAAAGAGATTGAAGGTATGAGGATAGAGGAAATAAGATCTAACATAGAAAAGATCAAATCTGAAATAGAAAATACTAAAAAGGAGATAGCCAGCCTAGAGGTAGAAGTAAAATCGATTGAAACAGAACTAGACAAAACTAGGAGGGAAAAAGATGAACTTGAAAAGAAAAGAATTGCTAGGGAAGAAAACTTGAGGAAAATTGAAAAAATGAGCGGAGAATTGGAGTTGCTAAACGCTAGGAAATCAAATATGGTAACAAAGCTAGGTAAATATATTGAAATAGATATAGCTCCAGAGCTTGAGAAAGCAGAGGCATCTCTTCAGGATATTGAGAACAACATAAAAGAAATAGACAACAGCATCAACGAGTTATCCAATATTAAACTAGACCTCGCCACAAAATTGGAGAAAACAAGAAGCTCAAAAAAGAGGAAGGAAGAGCTGGAAAAAAGACTTATTTCTCTCAAAGAAAAGATTAAAGAGAAAGAGAAATGGAATAAAGAACTTGAAAAGGCAGATAAAGAATTAGAAGAGTTGAATGACAGATTGACAAACCTCATCGGATTGATAAACAAACTTGAGGACAGGGAGCGATCTCTTTCAAAGGCTGAAGGAGTATGTCCTGTTTGTGAATCCGATCTACCTAATGAAAAAAGGGTGAAATTATTAATGGATGCCAAAGATGGAATTAAGAAAGCAAAAGGTGAAATCAAATTAGTAAGGGAAAAGATAAACGAAGGAAAAAGGAAAAAGATGGATATTGAGAGGATCATAAGAGACATTCTTGTGGCTGAGAAAGGCGTTGAGAACATTGAAAAAGAGATTAGAGAGATAAAGATTGAGAATGAAGAGCAATTGGCAAATGAAGTCAAGGAAATTGAGGATAAAATAAACAAGCTCAGAGAGGAGAAAAAGACTAAGATGGATCAGGTAAAGCTGCTTACCGAGAAGGTAAATGAGCTGAGAAAAATAGACGAAATGAAAACAGAGCTGAAAAACACTCTGGAAAAAATAGAGAAGATAAATTCTGAGATATCAAAGCTAAAAGAGAACTTGGATAAAATAAAATTTGATGAATCCGAATACGAAAGGGTAAAGGAAAAATACATAAAACTAAACTCAGATCTCTCCTCTATCAAGGCAAAACTAGCCGGGAAATTTGAAATAGTGAGGGAAAAGGAGAGGTTAATCAAAGAGTTAGAGGACAAGCTAGAATGGAGAAGGAAATTGGAGGAAGAGATAAAAATATTTGAGGATATATCAAAATCCCTAGCTATCCTGGCCACAGCGCTTGAGACAAGTCAGCTAAAACTTAGAGAGGAATTCGTAGATACTGTGAATGCTGCTTTGGCAGACATATGGCCAAGAATATACCCATATGAGGATTATCAATCTCTTAGGTTAAACGTGGCTGAAAAGGACTATGTGCTGGAACTGCAAAGGAATGATGGGGAATGGGTCAATGTTGAGGGAATAGCATCTGGTGGGGAAAGAAGTTCTGCTGCTTTGGCCTTGAGGGTGGCCTTTGCGTTGGTACTAACTCAAAAACTGAGCTGGTTAATACTAGACGAACCCACACATAATCTTGATAAAGAGGGTGTGAAAACTCTTGCATTAACTCTAAAGGACCACCTTCCAGGTCTAGTAGAACAGATATTTATAATTACGCACGACGATGAAATGGAAAGGGCTGTCTCTGGGACTCTCTATCGGTTTGAAAGAGATAAATCTGCAAACGAGCCGACTAGAGTGACGTTAATTAGCTCTGGTAGTGAGTGAGTCACTTCTTCTCCTCTCTTATGGCTGCCTGGGCTGCAGCTAGCCTGGCAACTGGAATCCTAAATGGTGAACAAGAGACATAGTCCAAACCAATTCTATGGCAAAAATCAACGCTCTTTGGTTCTCCTCCCTGTTCACCACATATACCTATTTCTATTTTTGGATTCGCCTTCTTCGCATTCTCTAGACAATGCTTCATCAAGAATCCAACCCCTTCAGTGTCTATGACCTGGAATGGATCAAACTTCAATATCCCCTTTTCAATGTACTCAGGAATAAACTTTCCTGCGTCATCTCTAGAGAACCCAAGAGTTGTTTGTGTTAAGTCATTTGTCCCAAAGCTCATAAAGTCAATTCTTTCTCCAAGCTTTCCAGCAATTATGGCGGCTCTAGGTAGCTCAATCATTGTCCCTACTTTTATCTTTAATCTGATTCCCTCTTCATTTGAAACCTTGTCAAGCTCATCAAGGATCTCTTTCTTTAGATAATCAACCTCTTCTGCAAATGCTACAAGCGGGATTTCTATCTCTGGCCTCGGATCTTTCCCTTTCTTCTTTAGCTCAGCCGTGGCTTTTGCTATTGCTCTAACCTGCATCCTATACAACTCAGGCATCGTTATTCCAAGCCTACATCCTCTATGACCAAGCATTGGATTCGCTTCTCTCAATTGCTTAACCTTTGCTGTAAGTTCTTCTAGCTTTCTTATCTCCTCTGGATCACCATGACTTAGCTTTAGTTCCACCAGTTTTACTTCTAGGTCTGTTATATCTGGTAGGAATTCATGCAAAGGTGGGTCTAAAAGTCTAATTGTAACAGGTAAACCATCCATGACTTCTAGCAATTTAACAAAGTCCTTCACTTGCCTTCTAAGCAATTTCCTTAACGCATTTCTCTTCTCTGTATCTGACGTCGCCAAAATCATCTCTTGGACTATCGGTAATCTATCTGGACCAAGGAACATGTGTTCTGTTCTACAAAGCCCAATCCCTTCAGCTCCGAATTCCCTGGCAGTTTTAGCATCTCCAGGCAAGTCTGCATTCGCCTTTACCTTTAGCCTCTTGAACCCATCTGCCCATTTGAGCAGCTGGTCCATTTCCTTTGAAACTCCAGGAGGCAAGACCTTTGCCTCTCCTAATATAACATTACCTGTAGCCCCATCTATTGTTATAATATCTCCCTTCTTGACTAGATACTCCCCAACAACAAATCTCTCATTCTCCAAGTCTATGATTATATCGTCACATCCAACCACTGCAGGCTTGCCCATTCCTCTAGCTACAACAGCCGCGTGTGATGTCATTCCACCTCTAGATGTAAGAATGCCTTTTGAAGCTATAATTCCATGAACATCATCTGGTGTTGTCTCTGGTCTAACTAAGATTACCCTTTCACCTGCATCGCCAAGTTCCTTCGCCTCATTTGAATCAAAAACAACCTTACCGACTGCTGCTCCTGGGGATGCTGGAAGTCCTTTTGCAATTATCTTTGGATTAGAGGAATAGTCAATCCTTGGGTGCAAGAGTTTTGTCAATCCTTCTGGATCCACTCTCATGACGGCTTCTTTCTTTGTTATTAGCTTCTCCTTCACCATGTCAACAGCTATCCTTATCGCTGCTTGCGGGGTTCTCTTTCCTGTTCTTGTTTGCAGTATGTACAGCTTACCCTTTTCAACCGTAAACTCTATGTCTTGCATATCCCTGTAATGCTTTTCCAGAAGTTTAGCTACTTTCTTCAACTGCCTTGCTATCTTCGGCATGACCTTTTCCAACTGACTTATGTCCTGTGGTGTCCTTATACCTGCAACTACATCCTCACCCTGCGCATTTATCAAAAACTCTCCATATATCTTCTTCTCACCTGTGGATGGGTTTCTCGTGAACAAGACGCCTGTTCCACTATCCTCCCCCATGTTACCGAATACCATTTCAACAATGTTAACAGCTGTCCCCATGTCATCTGGTATGTTGTTCGCTTTTCTGTAGACTATTGCCCTTGGATTATTCCATGATCTCCATACTGCCTCCACTGCCATCTCCAGCTGTTTCCATGGGTCTTGAGGGAATCCTGGTTTATGGAACTCCTTTACTATCTTCTTGTACTCTTTTATCAATGCCTTTAATGTATCAACATCAAGCTCATAATCATACTTCACTCCTATCTTCTTCTTGTATTTTGCAAGCGTTTCCTCAAACTCCTCGTGAGGTATATCCAAAACAACATTTCCGAACATCTGTATTAACCGCCTGTACGCATCATACGCGAACCTTGGATTATTTGTTAATTTGGCTAGTCCACCAACCACTTCATCGTTCAGACCCAAATTAAGAATTGTATCCATCATCCCAGGCATTGAGACAGGCGCTCCAGATCTAACAGAAACCAATAATGGTCTCTCTGGATCTCCAAACTTCTTCTTAGTTTTTTTCTCTAATTTTTTCATGGATTTGTATAATTGGGATTTCACATTCTTTGGCCAGTCTCCTGTTCGTATATACTCCAGGCAAGCCTTGGTTACTATGGTAAATCCTTCTGGAACTGGTAAGCCCAAATTCTTCATTTCAGCTAAATTTGCTCCTTTTCCACCTAGCAAGAATTTCAGGTCCTTACTTCCCTCTTCAAAAAAGTATATCCATTTCATATTACCACCTAAACAGAAAGCTCTTAAGATTTAGAGTTCCAGATTTAATAAGTTTATTAGTTCTTCGCTCCTGCTTCTTTTTTCGCAATCTCTCGTATGAGTTCTGCCAGAGTTGGGGTCTTTATCTCTCCTCCTTTGGCAAAATTATCCAAGACTGCTATTCCTCTTATCCTCAAATGCCCCCTCCCCTTCACGACTTGCATTGCCGCTGGAAAATTGTAATAGAGAATTAGCCTCTCGGGCCTGACTCCAGTTCCTGTTGCCTTTGCGTATTCTTCCAAGTTTCTAAATGTTCCTGCCTCTAGATCGTCTATTGCTATTCCCTCACTATCAGAAAACTTCTTCACGACTGTATCTGCACCAAAAATGTCCCTGAATATCTTTGCCACAGCTTCATCCATTGTGGTATGGATAGCTACTCCCTTTCCTGTTTTTTCCCTATAGTAACTTATTGCATTTCTCACAGCCTTTATATAATCCTCGCCCAAGACTTTCTCAAAAACTTCCTTAAACTTATCTGGATTCCTTTTAGCTACTTTTCTCCTAATTTCTTGCTTAAATTTAATAAAATCATTCCATTCTTTCTTTCCACCGTTTAACGCTTTACTCAAAAGTTCATTAAACTTTGCCTTATCTCCATTCTCAACGTATTTAAGAAGCTCCTTATCAGCTATTTTAAAGTGTTCGCCTGAGACCAGGACGCCACCAACGTCCAACTTCAGTCCTATTTTCCCAGGGGCTCCTCTCCCTCTTTCTTTTGCACCTTTCATTCCGCTCATCTCACAATGTGGTTATGGGTCTTGATTGTAGTATGTATATCTTCTCATTTTTATCTATAGCCCATTCTATATCTTGAGGGAAGTTATAATGCCTCTCTATCCTTTTTCCTATTTGAGCAATTTCAAATAAGAGCTCCCTCTTGAACCTAAATTTCTCCTTCTTTGATATTATCCTATCCTTACCTTCTATACTAACTAAATAAGAGTTTGGAGTCACCTTACCAGAAACCAGTTTCTCCCCAAGGCCTTGGACAACCTCTATTAGAATGTATTTTTTATGTATTGGATCCTTGGTAAACATAACCCCCGCATATCTGGCATCAACCATCCTTTGAATAACTACGCCTATCAAAACATCTAAATGATTTATGCCATTTTTCTCCCTATAAAATATGGCTCTGGGAGTAAACAGACTTGCCCAACACTTTTTAACTGAATCAATAACGCGCCTCTCTCCAGAAACATTCAAGTATGTATCCTGCTGACCAGCGAAACTAGCCCCAGGCATATCCTCTGCCGTGGCTGAGGATCTAACTGAAACCTTTTCAGCCTTCAACTCTCTATAATAATCAAGAATTGCCTTCTCTATTCTTTGGGGCATTTCATAACTTAGTATAATTTTTCTTATCTTTGAGGATACTAATTCAATTTTATGTGGATCATCCAAACTGATTCCTGTCAATAAGTCTTTTATCTTCTTGTCTATTCCATGCATCTCTATGAACTCTTTGTATGCATTAGTTGACACACAAAAACCATCTGGTACATCCACGAATTTATACAACTCTCCAAGGTTCGCTCCCTTACCTCCCACTGTCAAAACATCCTCTTTTCCTATTTCACTAAACCAAAACACATATCCTTTCTTCAATTTGGCTAGTTTTACCTTTGCTTTCATTTCCCCCTTGCGCTTTCTTTTTTCAAGGTGGGACAATTTTTGTTCATATTCATCTTTGGACAATTTCCTTACGATACCTCTGTTTGCATCTACTTCAAGGTAGTCTCCATCTTTTATGACCTTGGTGGCAATGGATGTTCCAACTATGCATGGGATACCTAATTCTCTAGAAACTATTGCTGCATGTGACGTTATCCCACCTTCATCTGTAACTATTGCACCCGCCTTCTCACATGCTTCTACAATATTTGGCCTAGTCATTTCTGTTACTATGATCTGCCCTTCCTCCATCTTTTGAATCTTTGACGAATGCTCCCTTGATTTTTTATAGCTAAGTATTATTGCCCTACCAACTGTGTATCCAGGCGATGCAACAATACCTGCCAATGTTTTTTTGTCTTCAAGTTTTCCTATGAGTTCATTAAACATCTTCTCTGCTTTCTTTCCTTCAAACGTAAATATCTCTCCGTTTTCCATTAATTTCAAAAATCCAATTTTTCTCTTCTCTAACTTTTTCTTTGGCAATTTCTTCCCTATTCTCACCAACTCATCAAGCTCATCACTGTCATAAGCCCTAAGCTCTCTCCTGCTAATCTTTCTCCTCCTTTTTATCTCATTAAACAACAACTCCCTATAATACAGTCCAATCATCCAAGATATCCTCATCTCCATCCTTATTCTTGCTACTTCCTTCAAGACATCTATCACGTGTAAAATCTTTTTGGGGGGATTCAATTTTGAAATTAATTTATCTCTTTCCTTACTGCGTGTCTTAACCAATGTGTATATTCTCTTGCCAATGAGAGATTTGTCAATCTTAACAGATTCCTTATTAACAATTTCGTCAAAGGACTTGAATATGTCTGTTGATTTGTCAAATCTAAATTTAACATCCGGCTTTGTTAGTAAAGCTGCTGCGGCATTTACGTCCTCCACTCTCCCATCAAGAAATTTAAATAACAGCTCTTCAAATCCTTTAAGATAATGCGGTTGCGTTATTGAGTAGCAAGTAAATATCTCACCAAGTGTAGACTCATAGTAAATGTATACATCAAAAAACTCTTCATCTGTTAATCTCCTAAGATCTGTGTTAACTAGTGTTTCTGCCCTATGGTAAACATTTTCCATGGCTCTCATTGAATCATTAATGAGTTTTTTTAGGTTGGATTTTTTACGATAAAACTCCAGTCCTAATCTTTTAGCCCTTCTTAGCTCTGATTTTGGCATGTAAAATTCTGTATAAAAGTTCCTGCTAAAAACTAGTGCATTTTTCAGTCCAATCCCAAATTTGCTGATTGCTTTTCTCCCGTAATTTAGCAATAAAGGGGTAAGGTCGTAATTGTTGTGATTCTCCTCACCCCACATGAATACATAATTCTCCATGGATAAAGATACACATTATGCGTATAAATAGATTCATTAAGCAGATTCTATCCTTGGAGCAACATAATACGAGACCCTACCATCTCCTATATTATATACCATCTTCAATGGAGCGTCTGTTTTTAGATAAAGAGATACTATCATAGTAGACTCCGCAGAGGAGATCAAATCATTCAGATAGCCCAATGGGAATATTGCCCTGGAATCTGCCTTCACGTCAAGACCAGCGATAACGTCTTCCCCTTTCTCTGCAACTATGTTGACCTCTCCTTTGTCTCCCCTAGCTTCTATGTAAAAGGCTTCTTTCGTTGCCTTGAGAACAACATGAGAAGAAACAATGCTTGCGTCCTTGAATGAATCTTTTAGGAAGTCAGCATAAACCTTTACTTCTGCATCAAATGGGATACTTGGTTCCTTTGGCATAACTCCTCCCAGATCCATCAACGGCAGGGTAAATGTCCTTTTTGTCTTCCCTTTGAATACTAGAACTAGCCTACCATCTCCTTTTTTTATTGTAAGCCTGTCCTCTGCCTTGGCTCTTTTTACTACTTTTTCTAAGTCGGCCATATTCACTCCAATGCTTTCTCCCGAGCTTGAGTATGACTCAAATGCTGATTTTGGATAAAAAAGGTCAACCATGGCTATCTGGGAAGGATCCATGGCTCTGAGCTTCATTCCTTCCTCATCAAAGAAGAACTCTCCTTCCTCTACTAAGGCTGAGACTGCACTTATCAAAGACTGAAATTGTTTTGCAGAAGCAAAGGTAACCTCCATACACTTCACCACATTAGTTTTTGAAGAACTAGTTATTAAATATTAGCAGGCAATCGGGCAATTGCTTCCTTTATTATCTCTTTATGATCAAACCCAATGTTTTCCGGTAGCTTGTGGATTGGAAACCATTTAGCCTCTGTGGCCTCTTTATTCAAAGCTAGCTTCCCTGACTTGGGAATAGCTAGAAATGCCACAGATACTGTGTGCCTTGGATCTCTATCTGGGCCAGAGAATACTCCCACCAATTTAACAATCCGAACATCCAGCCCTGTTTCCTCCTTGATTTCCCTAACCAAAGCTTCTTCAACTGTTTCATCTTCTTCCACATACCCTCCTGGGAGAACCCAATACCCTAAGAATGGATCATGATTCCTTCTTAGTAGTAAAATATTTCCACCCTTCACTATGACTGCATCTACACAAACTGGTCTCATGACATCACCTTACCATTGGAACAAATACAACCTGAATACCAAGATTTTCTAGATGGATCTCTTTATTCTTTTTAGCCATGTACAAATACTGGTTCCATTTAGGACCTAGTGGGAATACTGCAATCCCACCATTAGAAAGCTGGTCTAACAGCTTAACTGGTGGCTCTACTGGAGCGCAGCCAAGGATTATTCTATCAAATGGTGCATACGCGGGGAGCCCCTCCCACCCACTAGCAATGAACAAGTGAACATTTGGGTATCTTTTCAGCTTTTCCTTCGCTTCCTCTAAAAGCTGAGGGACTATTTCTATTGAATATACTTCCTTAGCTAGCTTTGAAAGGATAGCGGTAACATATCCTGATCCTGTTCCAACCTCTAGTACTTTATTATCTGGTTTGACCTTCAATATCTCAATCATCTCTGCTATTATACTTGGAGCAGAAATGGTTTGTCCATATCCAATCGGCAAAGGCTCATCCACATAGGCCAAATGCTTGTAGTTCCACGGCACAAAATCCTTCCTATCCACCGCCAAAAATGCACGCTTCACAGAATATGTACGTATATATCCCGCCTTTACAAGGTACTCTACTAGGTCTCTGTTTGATTGCATATGTCTCTTTTTTGAAAGAAAGATTTAAATCTTTGAGTAAATCTTTTATACTATGTAAACAAAACTTTACGTAAAGTTTCCTTTACGTGATAACATGAAGGCAGAAACCTTTACATTGGTCGCTAGGAGCATCGGCGCAATCGTATTCATAGGATTTATGATCTTGATTTGGCTAAACATTACATGGGCAGCCATTCTCTTGTTTGTTTCTGGTATAACTTTGATTTACCTCCTCAAGGGATTAGTAAAAGAACCATTGATTGATGAGAGGATAATGCAAATACATATGCTTGCGTCCACCAGGGCTAGCCAGGTATTTGCAATTCTGCTACTCACTGGGATAATCATATTGTCTGCCTTTGAAAAAAGAGAACTATCAGCTGGACTTGAAATTGCACTGATAACATTCCTCATACTGAAATTTGCATTCACAAAATACTATGAGTGGAAGCTATGAAAAACAAGATAAAGGAACTGAGAGAGAAAAGGGGCATAAGTCAGGAAGAGCTAGCTAAGAAACTAGGGGTTACTAGGCAAACTATTATCTCAATAGAAAAAGGTAAGTATGATCCTAGCTTAAGGCTTGCGTTTAAAATATCAAGGTTCTTTAGAAAAAAGATTGAGGACATATTCATGAGGTGATGTTATGAAAAAGGTTTTATTTGTGTTGTTGCTCTTTACCGGTCTGGCAGTTGGAGAGACATCTGGTTTGTTGTTCCATTCTTTCTTCCCAACTGCATACCCAGATCCAGCTGTGCCTGGGAGTGATGTGAGGCTGGAGGTAACAATAGAAAACTGGGGAAAAGAAACCTATTACAACATTTCTACAGAGGTAATACCCTCCTATCCATTCAGTGGTGTAGAAGTGAAAGGGTTTATACCGAGGCTTGATCCTGGGCAAAAATCCACTGTGGTGTACATATTACATGTAGACAAGAACGCTGACCCTGGGCAGTACACACTGAATCATAAGCTAACTTATTACTACGCTGAATGGAGCGAGTCTGAAGAAAAGACAAGATATTGGAAGATTGAATCAATGAAAACAATTGGGATAAATGTGGAAAACAAAGAAAAAATAGAAGTTAGTGGTGTTGACGTAAGTGGTATTGGGCCTGGGGAAGAAGGTAATGTAACTGTGCATTTGCTGAACGATGGAAACGTAGATATAAGCAACATAAAAGTTAGCTTATCTGTTCCATCCCCTTTATTTGTCAAGCCCCCATCAGAAAAAGAGATAGATATGAAAACTGGTGAAGAAACTGTTTTAGACTTCCAGATATATGCAAGTAAACTGGCTTCATCTGGCAGTTACACTGGAACAATTACTGTTGAATACAATGGAAACTCTTACTCAGAGAACTTTATTATTGACGTCTCTGGGTACCCGCCATTGGCTATAGAATCTATCAGATTTGATAAACCCCCAGAGCCAGGTAAGGAATGTAAAATGGTGATAGATCTAGTCAACCATGGTTCCTCTGCACTAAGGGGCTTCTATGTGTCTCTTGCTCCAATCTACATATCTGAGACTGGTGGGCTAACAAGCGGAGCGACTACAAAGCAGATTTTCTCTGTGATTGGAAGTTCTGCTAGATATGTAGACAGAATAGGCCCAGGTGAAAAGAAAAGTGTTGAATTTGAAATCGCCTTCTCAAAGGATGCAGAGGAAAGACCGTATTCAATAGACCTGACAATATCTGGAGGAGATTTTGAAACAATAACACAAAAGATAGGAATAAATCTAAAAGGCATCCCCCACCTTGTCATATCTGACTTAGACGAAGACGTGGATGTGATATATGCAGGGGAGCCATTTAAGTTGTCTGTACAGTTGGAAAATGAAGGTAGTGGAGACGCGAGAAATGTGGTTGCAAAGATAGACGATCAAACGGTGTTCTTGGGGACAATCAAAAGCGAAGACACAAGCACTGCAAGTTTTAGGCTAATTGAAGGTAGTGGTACTAAGGAGATAACAATAACTGCAGAGTATGCAGATAACCAAGGGAACAGATATGCACAGAATTTCACAGTAAAAATAAGGGTGTATCCAAAGCCTATTCCATGGGGTTATATCATTGGCCTAATTGTGTTGATTGCCGTTGGATACATAGCATACAAGAAGTTCATAAGGTGATTACACATTGATAAAACTAGAAAATGTGTGGAAGACTTACAGACCAAGTGAGAGTGTGGAAGTTCATGCAGTTAGAGGAGTTAGTCTAACTATAAAGGACGGGGAGTTTGTAGCAATAGTTGGTGCTAGTGGAAGCGGTAAATCAACATTAATGCATTTGATGGGATGTCTGGACATCCCAACTAAAGGGAGAATACTATTGGATGGAAAGGACATATCAAAGATGGATCCATCTGAGCTAGCAAGAATTAGAGGAAAGATAATTGGGTTTGTGTTCCAGAACTACAATTTGATACCTAGCTTAACAGCTTTGCAAAACGTAGAATTGCCAATGATCTTCCAAGGAGTTGAGAAAAGAAAAATGAGGGAGAGAGCAGTTTCACTTCTACAAATGCTAGGTCTTGGAGATAGAATGGGCCATTTACCAAATCAGTTGAGCGGTGGGCAACAGCAGAGAGTTGCAATTGCAAGGGCTTTGGCGAACAACCCCAAAATGATACTAGCTGATGAACCAACAGGTAATCTTGACTCAAAGTCAGGAAAAGAAGTTCTAGATCTGTTAGTGGGATTGAACAAAAAAGGAAAAACACTTGTGGTGGTTACGCATGATAAAAGCATAGCTAAGAAGGCTAAGAGGATAGTAAAAATAAAGGATGGGAGGATAGTAAAGTGAAAGACTACATAAATCTAGCAGTGATAAACCTCAAACACAGGCGATTGAGAAGTTGGCTGACCATCCTAGGGATAGTGATTGGTATTGCTGCTGTCTCCTCTTTGGTATCCATAAATCAAGGTCTGATGGAAGCTATAAACTCCCAATTCGAAAGCATGGGAACAAACACAATAATGATACTCCCAGGAACAGAGGGTAGCACATCTCCAATTCTAAATATGCTCGGGTCACCTTTAAAGATGAGTGACAATGATGTGGTTGAAAATGTTCCTGGAGTGGATTATTCAATTCCGTTGTACTACAAAGCAGTGAACGTTGAATTCAGAGGAGATAAAAAATCCATCTTTATGTATGCCATCCCATCAAAAGATGGGGAGAAGTTAACGGACCTATTTGCAAGCGTTGGACTAAAAGAAGGTAGAAGTTTGAAGAGGGGGGACATGTACAAGGCAATCGTTGGATACAATGTTTACAAGAACGTCTTCAATGACAAAGTTAGCGTTGGTAGTTATATAAAAATTGAAGGAAAAAAGTTCAAGGTTATAGGGATAATGAACGAGATAGGGAATAGGATGGACGATAACCAGATATCTATTCCACTTGAAGCAGCTAGAGAAATATTTGGAGAGAGTGACAGGATAGATATGATAATGGTGAAGGTTGAAGAAGGAAGAAACGTTGAAGACGTTGCTAAGGCTATAAAACTCAAGCTAAAAAACCACAGAGGAACAGAAGATTTTCAGGTGCTTACCTCAAAGGAATTGTTAGAGAGAGCCAAAACAATACTTGGTCTTGTTAGTATTGTATTCATTGCTGTAGCTGCAATCTCACTTGTTGTTGGTGGCATAGGAATAATGAATACAATGTATATGGCTGTTGTTGAAAGGACTAGACATATTGGTGTGATGAAAGCTGTTGGAGCAAGAGATGTTGATATAATGATGATATTCCTGCTTGAGTCTGGTATCATTGGACTAATTGGTGGATTAATTGGATTATCCATTGGTTTAGGCTTTGCAAAGATTGTTGAAGTTTATGCAGCATCTGCTATGCAAACAAAGTTGTTGAAAGCTAGCTTTGATCCCTTGCTTATAGTTGGTTCGCTAGCTTTCTCATTTATAGTTGGAGTGATATCTGGTGTGATGCCAGCCAGAGCAGCTGCAAAGATGAACCCTGTTGACGCACTAAGATATGAATGATTTTTATTATCAAAGAACACTAATCAGTTTATGATATGTACTGATACAAAGGAATGTCTAGAAGAAACGAAACGAGTGTTAAAGGCTGGAGGGGTAGCTGTATTCCCTACAGACACAGTTTATGGTGTCGGAGCATATCTAGACATGAAGGATGCAGTAGAGAGGATATACATAATAAAGAAAAGATCAAGATCAAAACCCTTGGCTGTATTGGTAAGAGAC
Source organism: Microcaldota archaeon (assembly GCA_964652335.1). Classification (GTDB taxonomy): domain Archaea; phylum B1Sed10-29; class B1Sed10-29; order WALL01; family WAMD01; genus WAMD01. Next base: position 90,489 of record CAZZDL010000001.1, on the reverse strand, counting down.
AAAAAAATGGCATACAAATTAGGAGAGTTTAACTCCATCGCAAAGAGGCTAGCAGATAAATTTTGGCCAGGTCCACTGACTATAATAGTACCCACCAAAGGAGGAAAGATAGGGCTACGAGTCCCTAATCACTGGTTTGCAAGAGAGTTAGCAGAAAGGCCGTTAGCAGCTAGTTCAGCCAACCTATCTGGAGAAAAACCACCAAAGAAATTTGAAGATGCACTTACTCTGGAAGGGGCAGATATATACGTAGACGGTGGAGAGCTTCCTGGAGTAGCATCAACTGTCTTTGATTCAACCACACTCAAAATAATCAGGAGGGGAGCAGTTACAGATAGCAAAATAATGGGTGTGATAAATGAATAACTGGATACTCGGTCTGGCTATAGTAGTTGTGTTAGTATTATGGACAGGATGCATAGGAATAAATGAAGGGACTAATTTGCAGGAAACCTTCACACAAAACAATACCAAAAATGTTTCATACAAGAATCAGAACAGCTATGAAAGTGAAGAGCTCCCGATTATAACAAGTTATTTCTTCGGGAAATGCAATGAGACAGAGAAAGAGTTAATCAAAGTAGAAAACAGAAAAGCAACAGTGGTGGAGAACATAAAATCATGCACAGAACCAAGACTCAGGATGAAGTATCATAACAAGACGATAGAGATAACAGTAAGCACAGATGGAAACTGTTGCAATTTCCCTGTCTATTTAACGTTCCACAATCTAGATGAAGGAGATTATACGTTAAAGATAATAGTGGGAAATAAGACTATCATTAAATCTTTTTCAGTAGGATATACCTCTTGGACTTAAAGATATACGCGGTATCATTTCCGCTTAGCTTTGACTCAATTTTCTGTTTCTCCTTGTAGTACGCAGTTGGAGATATACTATATCTTAGTATAACCTTGCCAATCCCTTGCTTTCTTAAAAAATCCACTAGCCTGTCTGTCTCACCTAGAAAAACGAAAGGCTGCAGAAATGCAGATTCTACTTTACTCCCGTAAACAAGAGCTCTTTTTCCATCAGACATAAAAAGAGACAACCCATGTTTAGCAGATAGTTCTGGTAGCAGGTCTGCCTTTATTATGGAAGGGTCAACATCATAAACAATCTCTCCTGGTTCTGGTTTTGATTGGCTAATCCTCCTGTCTATGGTTGAATCATATACTATTCTCTCCTCGCTTGGAAGCGCGATTGCAGATACTTTGTATTTAGCAAGGTCTCCTAGATATGCTGTGAGCCTGTTCAACCTATGATTCAGGGATATGTATTCAAACTCTATTGGCTTTGGAAGATCTACTTTCTCCCTGGATATCTGGGGAGGTAAATCAAAGGCATATCTGGATTTGTACTCCATAACTATCCTTCTAGGATCTGGTTTGCACGAATTCAATGTTCTAACTTTCTCAGATGCAGGCCTAGCTGGATCTGAAAATACAATGTCTACATCCAAATTCTTTTTTACTTCGTCCGAAAAAACATCTCCAACTATTACCTCTGGTTCCACCCCAGCTATTCTAGCATTAGTTCTAGCTATCTCTGCTCTTGTCTTGTCTATTTCAACACCTATTGCTCGCTTGGAATGCATAGCGAAATGGATTAGCTGAATGCCCACTCCACAACCAAGGTCTGCTATGCTATCTGTTTTGAGTCGTCTAGCGTGATAATCCGCTACTACTTCGTGTGTGGCAAGTCTTGCAGATTCTATATACATCAGATACGGATGCGTGAATTTGTCCTTGAATCTTACGTGGGACAATGCTGACTCATATAAAAGCTTAGCTAATTTAGAACCTATTTTGAACCTTTTAGCTATTGCTTTGTAATCAAAACCAGACGATACTAGGGTTTTTGCATCCTCCAACATTCTAGTGATCTTCTCTAGATCCAATTCATCTAAACCTAAACCTGCCACAATTTTTTTATGCTAAACAATAATTAAATAAGGGATGAAAAAGATACAGAGAAATGTTTGGGTTCTTGGGATAGTTTCATTACTAAATGATATAACATCTGAGGCAATAGTTCCAATACTACCAATATTTCTAACCAATGTTTTAGGAGTATCTCCAGCAATAATCGGTTTAATTGAGGGTGTTGGGAGAGCAACGTCTAGGATCTCCAGACCAGTGTTTGGATGGTTATCAGACAAATTCAAAAAAAGGAGGTCCTTCGTTATCGCTGGGTACTCTTTGTCAGTAATTGGAAGGGGACTAATAGGAATAGCAACGATGTGGCCCATGGTGTTAATGGGTAAATTCTTAGACAGATTGGGAAAAGGAGCTAGGACACCAGCAAGAGATGCACTGATAGCAGAATTCAGTGATACAGACGTAAGGGGAACTGCATTTGGTATACACAGAGCGCTTGACACTGCTGGTGCAATAATAGCGCCAGTGTTAACATTGGCTATAATGCCTTTTCTTCCAAAGCTAAAGGCAATTCTACATTTTCCATTGCATGAACTAAATTTGTTATTTGTGTTAATGCTCATTCCTGGGATAGCTACCATCCCGTTAATACTGTTCTTTGTTGAAGACACAAAGTTTGAGAAAAAGAGAGTAATGGGAAGAATAACTCCTAGATTCAAAAGGTTTATTGCTGTATCTGGTTTGTTCGGGCTGGGTTATTTCCCAATCGCATTTGCAATACTAAAAGCAAACGAGCTCGGACTGAACATATCAGACATATTGATAGTATATCTACTCTTCAATATCGCATACACCTTGACAGCATTCCCTGCAGGAAAGGCGTCTGATAGATTTGGCAAAAAACAAATGCTGACACTAAGCTATTTATTGTTTGGCTTTGTGGCTCTAGGATTTGCCTTTATACACACAACAATTGAATTTATACTAGTACTAATAATGTACGGTATATTCTATGCTATCTTCCAAGTCGCAAGCAGGTCATTTGTTTCAATGTTGTCTGAAAAAGAGAACCTTGGAAAGAGTTACGGAATTTTAGATTTTGTGTTTGGAATCGCAACAATGCTTGGTGGGTTCATAATAGGATTGGCATGGACCAGTTTTGGTTCGGGTGTTGCATTTTCAATATCTGCTGTGATATCCATCGCTTCAGCCATCGCCATGTTAGCAGTCTGACCATTCCCTACCGTATAAATCCCTCATTTCTTTGAACAAAGACTCTATGCGGTGATATGCTGGTGTATCCCCAAGCTCTGATTTGAATCTTGCTAATGCTTCTTTTTCACTGACGAATTTTTCCCCCATCACCCTATCATCTATGTATGCAACTATTTTCTCTTCCAGAGTTCTTGGGACTAAATCCTTCTCCCCTAGGCCTAGCTTCGTTGCCTCGTCTTTAGATATTCCCGCCCCTATGTGCGTCTCTGCAAACCTAGCATAGTCTTTGAACTTGGAATCCCTGAGAATCTTTGCCCCCACTACTCCATGCTTAATAGAATGGGTTTGGCTTCTCCCAATATCATGAAGAAGGGCTCCTATCTCCACTTTGTCTACATCTACATCTATTCCCTTGTCCAAAAGAGCAATTGCGAATTTCTTTGCATATTTGGCAACAACCAATGAATGCCTTATAACATTTTCTGGGACTCCCCTATCTTTAAGAAATTGCAATGCCTCACGCATCAGATCACTTTTTCTTTTTTCTTGATTTTGGTTTGGTTTTCTTAATCCTTGCCTTTATCTTCTCCTTTTGATATCTTTCCAATTGTCTAAGTAATCTCTTCTTTTCATTCAGTTCGTGTTTTATCTGCATTATTTCTTTCTTATTATTGTAAGATCTCAGAGGTGAGCCACAGTCTGGACATCTAAAATCATACTCTGCCGCTATCTCAAATGGGGCCTTTATGCATCCATTTGGGCATGTAAAGAATATGTAGCTGGTTTCAAAGTCAAGCTTCCTCTCCAGATCCTGAATATCCTCCTCCAAATGTAACTTCAAAACATCTGCAATCATGTCTTTTCTAGTATACCATGTATACTTGAACCAGTTATGTTCTTCATCCTTCTCTCTTGTGTATGTTATCAATCCCTCAGAATGCAATTGGTTCAGCAATGATCTTATGGTTGGTATTTCCAGCTTCGTTATCCTTGCTATTTCTTCGTCTGTCCTACCTACCTGACACGCGTTAAGAATGAGATAAGCATTTCTCCCTATTATCTCCTTAAGCATCTTTTTTACTTGGGAATCAGTAAGCTTAATTGGCATTGGTATATTTTTGTAAGGAAGGGGTATTTATTCATTTTAATCGTACAAGTTTCTTTCCTCTTGGTTGGGGGATTATCTTCTGCTTGGCTCCGTTAAACTGCTTTGCTAGCTCTTTTCCATTAAAAAATCTATCCAAGAAGATAGCAAGAGCAGCGACTTCTGAATGTGGTTGATTACCTATTGCGACATTGTAGTCAGCTAGACCATAGACGTCTGCAGGCACCTTTTCTCCTCCAACAATTACTAGAATATCTTTCCTTGATCTGATTTTTGGTATTACTTTGTCAACTGGTTCTCCATACATTGTCAGATGAACCTTAATACCGGGGAAAGCCCGCATGAATTCTTTCCAGTTTTTGGTGAATTCTATTGAAAACTTCCCTCCCCATTTTTCCACAACCTTCCTAACGCTCAACTCCATCTTTTCGTCCTTTACTCCAGAATAGACAATCTTATCTGCTCCAAATGCTCTTGCCACCAGCGCAACATGAGTTGATATTCTCTTGTCCCTTTCGGGCCTGTGAGACAAACGAAGAACGGCAATCATACTATCTCCTCTGCAGATTCAACGTATCTAAAACTGATCTCAGCTTCTAATTCTTTTGGAATGGAGGTAATAGTCTGTTTGAATATGTATATCCTCGGATCCGCTAAGCCATATCTCCTCAAATACTTTGTGTAAGCCAACTCTATTAGCACTCCTGGGGACATCCCTATCACAACAACAATATCCCCTAGCATTGTAATCTCCGCGTTCAAGTCATACCACGTTCTTCTTGGATACTCAACCTCGTCAACAAAATCAGGTGTTTGTATATGAGAAACACCATATCTCTTATCCTCAGACGGTAAAACAGCAATTGTCTTTCCACCTAGCTCTTTACATTTCCTTGCTATCCTTAGAGGCTCACCCTCTGGGATAAATACTACCTCTCCTAACTCCACTAGCTTTTTAGCTAGTTCTGTTTCAAGCCAGTCTAGGTCATCAGCTGAAATGCCAGTTGCCTTCATTATCCTTTTCCTATCAGAACCTAATAACACTACCCTCATAGCCATCTTTTTTAAATACGATTTAGCATAATATAAGCGCTTGGGCCTGTAGCTCAGCTAGGTTAGAGCACCGGCCTTTTAAGCCGGGTGCCGCGGGTTCAAATCCCGCCAGGCCCACTATGTGGCCTTGTGCCACATACGGGGTTCTAGTTTTCCCAAGGCTTTTGTTAAAAGGCTTTATCCCTCCCCCTGCATAGAGCCGCATGCTCCGGCTCGCGGGAGCGGACTACACAAGGTAGGCCTTTAGTAACGCCCCGCAGGGACAAGACTGGGTAAACCTGCCGAAGGCAGGCGGGGTTAGGTTAACTTAAGGGAAGGGGTGTCCCCTTCCCTAGGAAGAAGGTTTTTAATCTAAACTACATTAATTTTCTTTATGAGATATGCGCATTTGCTCTTCATACTGCTTATTATGAGTATTGCAATGTCTGTAAAACCGTTAACCATTGGCCACATGCAAGCCAATCTCTCAATATCTGGATTCGGTGTGGAAGGACAAAAGATATACATACCAAAAACAGAAGGAATGCAAACAGTAATTGGGCCTGTGGGTATAAACTACTCATTTGATGATTATGGAAATAGATATGTCGTTGTTTATGGAAACTACGATCTAGAATTCCAGATCACAGTAGACTCGAGTAGAATAGCAATAACTCAAGACACTAGTTTTCCTGGTTGGACAAACGAGAGTGATTATCTAGGTTCTAGTCAACTCATAAACTCAGATAACGAATTAATAAAATCAACTGCAGAGCAGATAACCTCTGATGCAACCACAAACTTAGCGGCAATATCCAAACTAATGCTTTGGGTTCATGGACATATAACCTATGACGAATCATATACCAACTCAACATTGTCTGCTATTGAAACACTGAAGATTAGAAAGGGAGTATGTGATGAGTTTACTAATTTATACACTGCATTTGCTAGGTCTGTTGGCATACCTACTAGGATAGTGGTTGGTTTGGTCTACACTGGTTCTAGATGGAGGAAACATGCTTGGGCAGAAAGTCTGGTTGGAGACAGATGGATACCTGTGGATCCAACATTTGCGGAAATGGGACAGATAGATGCCACTCACATAAAGTTGTACTCTGCTCCGACGTATATAAGCTATATGAAAACTGGGTCAACACAAAGACTAACTGTTACCTCTGCAGAATACAGCAATTATACACTGAATATAATCTCAAACATAACAGTGAATGACTCAATCGCTCCAAGGGATATGTTCAGCGTAATGGTAAAAGTAAGAAACAACGACAGGATCATAGTCACCCCAACATATCTCCTACAAGCTAGTGAGGGATTTCAGGTTCTCGGAGATCCAAGGATTGTGGCAATAGTCTATCCAGGAAAGGAAGAAACCATATCATGGACCGTTGTGTCCCCGTTTGGAGAAAAGGACAAATACTATTTAGGAATTGTTGGGCCGTTAGTTGATAAATTGGTGGAAGTACATATAGACAGGTCACTTCCTGTATCTAGCATTCCAGGTCTAAGGATAGATGAGGTATATGCAGAGAAGATTGGGGATAAGGCAAAAATAACAGTGTTTGTTGAGAACAATGGAAACGTAGACTTTGACAACGTTGAGGTGAAAGCATACTCAAAGGATCTTGGACTGAAGATGAAATATATAACATTACTTGTGGGAGAAAGGAAAGAAGTTGAATTTGAGTTCCAAGCTATTCCTGGAAACCATATATTCATAGTTGAGGCAGTAACAGGAAACGTGACTGATCAAAAACAGATAAGCTTAGCTGTAAGCAGTGGTGAGAGCACAAAGAATGAATCCTTGTTCAGTGGAATAACAAAGAAGTCAAATACATTATTCTGGGTGTCTATAGGGATAGTTGTGATAATCATCTTATTCGTATTAAGTGTCCCTGCATTGAAGGGTAAAAAGATACCGTTCAAGGAACAAAAGAAATGGGAAAGGCTTCTAAAGCTTGGAAAGAAATGAATAAAAATAAGATGGAATACAAATATCACGCAAGCGCCGGTAGTCTAGCCTGGTTAGGACTGTGGCCTTCCAAGCCACTAACCCGGGTTCAAATCCCGGCCGGCGCACTGAGCCGCATGCTCCGGCTCGCGGGAGCAGACGAAGCCTATCGCTCTGCGATAGGCTGGCGGCAGCCGGGGTTATGAGTTGGCTGCAGGAAGGTAGAGGAAACCCGCTGGAGGTTCCTCTGTTCAATCCCGGCCGGCGCACTTGCTTTCTTGGGGGTGCCTAGGTGCTATTCTCTGATAAACTTATGGATGCAATAGACAAAAAAGAAAATCCTTCTGTTGTTGGGCTGGATCCTAGAATCAATCTAATTCCAGATGAGATTAAAGAGGACAAGCCTACAGACACCATACTAGAATTCAATAAAAGAATAATAGACGCAATCTACGACATCGTCCCAGCTGTGAAACCACAAGTAGCATTCTATGAAGTGTTTGGGCCAGAAGGGATAAATGCTTTCCTAGAAACGTGTAAGTATGCAAAGAAGAAGGGGTTAATTGTCATAATAGACATAAAAAGGAATGACATAGGGAGCACTGCAGAGGCATATGCAAAAGCATGGGACAAAGATTACATAGATGCTATGACAATAAATCCATATCTAGGATCTGACGGAATAATACCATTCATAGAACTGGCTGACAAAGAAAAGGGAATATTCATTTTGGTCAAAACAAGCAACCCATCATCAAAGGAGCTACAGGACCTAGAAACAAAGGATGGAAAGAAGGTATATGAAGTGGTTGGAGAACTGGTTAATGAGCTAGGGAAGCCGTTCACAGGTGAAAGAGGCTATTCAGCAGTCGGTGCAGTGATAGGAGCTACTCACCCAGAGAGCGCTAAGAGGCTGAGGAAGATTATGCCCAACTCCTATTTCCTTGTCCCTGGATACGGTGCACAAGGGGGGAAGGGTAAAGACCTAATCTGGTTCTTTAACAATGATGGATATGGGTCAATAATAAATTCATCCAGAGGGATAATATTTGCATACAAAAAATCTGGAGGGGAGTTTGACACAGCAGCTAGAGAGGCAGCCATCAATATGAAAACAGATATTCAAACGGCATTGAAAGAAGCTGGAAAGTGGCCTTGGTGAAAAGGTTTATAGGTGTTTACTTGATGACAACAAAAATAAAAGAAATCCAAAAGAAGTTGATCGAAACTGCTTGGAAGAATAGACGAAAATCAATGAATCCTTCTTACTCAGACTTGTTCCTGGAAGCATCTAATGAATTAAGATTCATTCGCGCATCAATAAGATTGGCAGAGAAAGTTAAAAATTACAATCCAGATCTTATATACGCTATCAAAACAAGGGGAGTTATTCCAGCCTTGATAATACAACACATAGTCTGGAAGAAAACTGGGAAAAAAATACCTATTGTTTTCGCAGAGAGAATGCCACAATACACAAAGGATCGCATAAAGGATATAATCGCCAGGAAGAAAAGAATCGCTATAGTTGATGATACTATCGCCACTGGAAAAACGATGGAAAGACACAACTCTTTTATAGCTGAAATAAATCCGGACGCAGAAAAAAAGGGGTTTATTTTAGCCTCTTATGGAGAAGAACCTAGTTGTATAGAAGTAGGTAACATCAGGGATTTGGATATCCCAATACCTGAACCTAAAGAGATAGAATATGGAGCAAAACTAAAAATTCTGTTGGCTCTAATAGACATGTTCCTAGAAACAGAAGACCTATCAAGCGAAGATATTTATGAAAAATTAAAGAAGAAACTTAAATTGGATGTGGAAGAAAATGAACATACTTGACAATAAAGAAAAAATAGTTGAAAAGATAGTCTCAGAAAAAGGTTTAACTAAAGATGAAATTGAAGAAAGAATAAGGGAGAAGGTGAAGGAATACGGCGGACTGCTCACTGAAGCTGGAGCTGCATTTTCCATAGCTAAAGAGCTGGGAGTAAAAATAGATGTCCAAACATCCAACAATAATTGGGTTAGGATAAAGGACCTAAAGGAAGAGCTAGGGTTCGCAAGTGTGTCTGGAGTAGTAAAGATGATATCAAAGGTAAAGGATTGGACATCTGGTGAAAAATCCGGGAAAGTAGTCAGCCTAATAATAGATGATGGGACAGGGGATATACGGGTAACTCTCTGGAACCAAGATGCAGAGCTCGTTAATTCTGGGAAGATAAAACTCGGGGACATAATAGGGATAAAAAATGCAATCATAAAAAAAGGTCAAAACAGACTGGAACTAAGCGTTGGCATGCGTGGAAGGGTAATCTTGAACCCAAATGTAGAATTTGAAATCCCATCACTGAAAGAGAACATAGTAAAAATAAACGAATTATCAGCCGACATGGATGGAGTAAGTGTATATGGTAGAGTGATCAGAAAGTTCGAAAAAACAACATTCAAAAGAGAAGATGGAAGCGAAGGTAAAATGGCTAGCATAATCCTTGGAGACGGAACAGCAAATGCAAGGCTAGTTTTGTGGGGAGCAAATGCAGATTATGTGAATGAGATATCCATTGGTGATTTAATAAAGGTAGAAAATGCAAATGTAAAAGATAACCAAGGAAAAATAGAGTTGCATCTCGGCTGGAAGGGCAGAATAATACGGAATCCAAAAGATCATCCAGATATATCTGAATTATTCAATAAGGAACAGATAGATAAGCTAAAGGATGGAGACACTGCTGTTATCAGAGCAACAGTTGTGAAGATATACCCACCAACGCAAATAACCATATGCCCAGTATGTGGAGCAATAGTAGATGAGCTCTGTCCAGAACACAATCAAGGAAGAAAGACTTATATAGTGAATGCTGAGTTAGACGACGGAACTGGGGTCATTAGGGGAGTAATGTTCAGGAGAATAGCCGAAAAGTTCATTGGAGAAAATCTAGATAACCGGCTAGGCGAAGAGCTTATGTTCTATGGAAAAGTTAAAATGAATGATTTATTTGACAGAAAGGAATTTATTGTTCAAGATTTCGAATATCCTAATCCTGAGGAAGAAATAAGAGGTGAGAATGGTGACAAAGAAGATTAACTCAATTTCAGATCTACCTGGAGTCGGTGAGGCTACTGCTCAAAAACTGATTGAGTCTGGATATGACTCATTGGAGAAGATAGCCGTTGCAAGCACCACAGAGCTAGTTGGGATAGGCATAGGAGAGGTAACTGCTGCAAAGATTATAAACGCAGCAAGGGATGCATTGGATATCGGATACGAAACAGCTAAGGATATTCTAGAAAGAAGGAAGAACATATCCAAGCTGACAACAGGATCAAAGAATCTTGATGCCCTCCTTGGTGGAGGTATAGAAACCCAAGCAATAACAGAAGCATACGGTAGATTCGGTTCTGGTAAAACACAACTAGGATTGCAACTAGCAGTCAATGTTCAACTGCCAAAAGATGAAGGTGGATTAGACGGCGCATGTCTATTCATAGATACTGAAAGCACATTTAGGCCTGAGAGGGTTTTGCAGATAGCAAAGGCCAAGGGGCTTGACCCAGATGAAGCTCTATCAAACATATACGTGGCCAAAGCCTTCAATGCAGAACACCAAATGCTATTAGCTGAAAAGGCAAGTGAAATAATAGAGAAAAAGAACATCAAGCTTCTGGTTGTAGATTCACTAACATCAAGGTTCAGATCAGAGTTCATAGGAAGAGGTAGTTTATCAGAAAGGCAACAAAAGCTAAATATGCACATGCATACTCTACAAAAGTTAGCAGATTTGTTTAACATAGCAATATACGTAACAAACCAAGTTATGGAAAATCCTGGCTTATTGTTCGGAGACCCAACCACTCCAATCGGAGGTAATATAGTAGGTCATCAAGCAACATTCAGGATCTATCTGAGAAAGAGCAAGGAAGATAAGAGGATAGCTAGACTTGTTGACTCGCCTTACCTGCCTGAGGGAGAAGCAGTATTTAGGATAACGCCTGGTGGGATAACTGACTAGTTATGGAGTTCAAAATAAAATGCCCTGTTTGTAAGGGCGACGCTAGGGCAGTGATAGAAAAATATGAAATACCTAATTTTGGCGAGGCCATACTCTCCACCATAGAATGTGATTGTGGATACAAATCATCCGACGTAATAATACCTATGGAAGGAAAAAAGAAGACCTACAAGCTAGTGGTTGATGATGAATCCAAGCTAAATTACAGAGTAATCAGATCTAGCCACTGTGACATAAAGATTCCAGAACTGGGGTTAGAAATAAAATCCACTGGATTCTCAGAGGCATTCATAACCAATGTTGACGGGTTACTAATAAGGATAGAAGAAGTGGTGAAAAGTAATTTTCCTCAAAGCAAGGAGCTGGATGAATTCCTAGATAAGCTTGAGCTAGCAAGGAAGGGAAAGCTAAAATTCACTTTAATACTAGAAGACAGGACAGGAAACTCTGCAATAATCCCAAGGGCTAAATAAGCTTTTTGTACACCCCTTGATATTCCTTTTCTACCTCGTCACCCAGTTGTATGAATATCATCTGCGCAACCCTTGCGTTTTTCTTAAGCTTTATGCCATGCGGATTCTGTACATATAATAAAAACTGAGACCTACCTTCAAATCCGGCATCCCAAACACCGTGGGCAGTAAATGCTCCCATCCTGAGCAGTGAAGTCCTTGTGTATGCAAGGGCTATCATGTCCTTTGGTATTCTAACATACTCATTTGTTGTTACAAGATATGCTCCAGGCTTCAAGCTAATCCAGCCGGTAGAGGAAAAATCCATCGGTTTAGCGAATGGTATCTTTCGCTCAGCATTAGAAAAGTCTAGCTGACCAGGACCATCAAAACTCATTATCTCCTTCATTGTTAGATCAAAACCGTTTGGCTGTAGTTGTTTCTCTAGATCTATGTATCCCTCAACCAGTCTATTATCTCTTATCAACAGCCTTATTGCTTTGTCGTTTAGGATCATATCCTCCCCTCCTTTCTGAGCATAGCAATTGCTTTTTCTATTGCCTTCTCTGTCTTCCACCTTGGTTTCCAACCTAGCTCTTTCTTTGCCCTTTCTGTTGAAGCTATTCTATTTCTTATCAATCGATCTATGCTTGCCCTCATCTTTGTTAGTTCTGGTTTCCCACCAAGCACCTTAGCTCGTAATTCGTGAGCTATTGCATAAGCCTTTGCAATATGGGGAGCTATTCTCGTCCCAGGGAATGGAACTCTTAGCTTTTTGCATATCAGCCTGTAAACCTCCTCGTATGTCATCACATCTGGCCCGGCTATGTGGTATATCTTGTTCCTTGCAATTGGGTTCAGGGCCTTCACCAAAGCGTTAACCACGTCGTCTACATAAACCAAATGCCAATAGTTTGTCCCACTACCTATTATTGGATACCCTTCTATGGCCGCCTTGAATATCTTTTCCCATGTTTTGTTCGGTCCGATAATTATGGTTGATCTCAAAATTGTATACGGAATATTGTATTTAAGCCAATAGTACGTTATCATCCTTTCTGCCTCTGCCTTGCTTCTCTCGTATTTCGTTTTGGGATTATACGGCATTTCCTCTGTGGCTGGAGAGTCTGTCTCACCCAGTACACCAATAGAACTTAGATAAATGAATCTCTCTATATTCCTATTTTTCACTAATTCAAGCATATTTTTTGTCCCTGTAACATTTACCTCCCAAAGCCTAGGGGAAGATTCATCTAACTCTGCAGCGAGATGATACACAACATCAAACTTCTTCCTTATTTTCTTAACATCCTCCCATT
>CAZZDL010000001.1:62180-77400 GCA_964652335.1 Microcaldota archaeon | reverse complement strand
GCGAGATGATACACAACATCAAACTTCTTCCTTATTTTCTTAACATCCTCCCATTTTGTTATATCTGCATTGATTACCTCAACTCCAGGTATCTTGATATCTCGCCTTGAAACACCAATTACTTTATGACCTGCCTTTACTAGCTTTTTAGCTAGCCTAGATCCAACTAGCCCAGTGACTCCAGTGATTAATACCCTCATATTAACCGACATAAATATATTGATTATGAGTATATAATACTAAACCAATGGTGATCGTATGAGAATAGGGAAGGTAGAAAAATACATTAAAGACAAAATAGAAACAGAAGGTGCAATCCTATTATCCTTGATAGACCCAGCTGACCAGTCCCCAGAGGAAGGAGCAAAGATGGCTAGGGATGCTTATGAGGCTGGAACAGACATAATACTAATTGGCGGATCAATAGGTGCTCAAGGAGAGTATCTGGACAAGTCTGTTAAGATGATAAGAGAAAATGTGGACATACCTATAGTTTTGTTCCCTGGAAATATTGGAACACTAACTCCTTATGCGGACGCAGTCTATTTTATGTCAATGCTAAACTCAAGAGATGTCTACTGGGCCACCACAGCCCAGATAGTCGCTGCCCCAGTTGTTAGGGAAATGAAAATAGAACCAATCCCAACCACATACCTAGTAGTTGAGCCAGGAGGAGCTGTGGGTTGGGTTGGAGACGCAAGGCTTCTGCCAAGGTCAAAGCCATATATTGCTGCAGCTGCAGCGTTGGCTGGACAGTATCTAGGATCTAGACTAATTGTCACAGATTCTGGTTCTGGGGCACCTGAACCTGCTCCGACTAGCTTTGTTAAAGCTGTGGCTTCAGCCTGTGATGTCCCTTACTTCTATGGGGGTGGAGTAAGGAAACCTGAGCAAGCTAGGGAGATAATAAAAGCCGGGGCAGATGGTATACAGATCGGAACTGCCTTTGAAGCTGAAAGAAACAAAATGAAAGAGAAAGTTAAGAGATTTGTCAAAGCAATAAAGGAAGAGGGAAAGAAAAAGGTCTAGAGATGACTAAACAAGAAGAACATTGGGTCACCAACAAGAAGAACAATTATCAGTCCTAGAAATATGTATATACCAAATGTCGGAAGGTTGTCGTATACATAAACCTCCTTTATCCTATGCCTTTTTGCTTTCTTCTTTATCTTCTCAAGTTCTGAATTCAGGTAAGTCCTTCTAACCCCTATACCAAGAGAAGATTTAATCCTATCTGGTAATTTGTCAACAGCGATGATATCATCCTCTGTTAGATCTAGAACCCTCTTTGTCTTTAACATAAACATGTCAACCATGTCCTCCTTGAATGGGAATACAATTAATCCTGCGATTATTGGTATTGATAAGATCAGCATAGCTCTTTCAATGGTTGACAAGAATACAAAAACGGCGAACACCAACCCAGCAGACACCAATCCGACTGTGAGCTTCTGATGAAAACTAGCTATTTTCTCCTTTTTCTTGTAGATCATTGCCATGTATTTTATAGAAACAAACAACGTAGCCAGCATTGCAGAGGCAAAGAATATTGAGATGATTGGGGGGAACGGCGATTGTATTGTGGAATGAACGATATGCTCTGGTAATAACAAGGTTATACCTGCAAATAACTTAACATCTCCACCACCAACCTGGCCAAATGTGTAAAGTAAAAACCCAATAAGAAAAACCAACGCTCCGACAGCTAGGTATGAAATTGCCATGTGTAATGGATATCTAAAAAATAACAAAATTGCTCCAATCCCTATCATTGCATGAGTTATCTCATCTGGTATATATGTTGTCCTAAGATCAAAGTAGGCAGATAAACCGGTTCCAACCACAGCAACGGCAACTGAAACAAGATCAAAAAAGTTCATTTATGCACCTCCAGAACAGTTAATTCTTCAACTATGCACGGTTTGCCAGCAATGGATGAGAAACTTGGGTCTGTCCTACCATTGTCCCCGGAAACCAGCTCCTTTATGTATGTTCCTGATTCTGCCTTTATCTCTGCCCTGAAATGACTGTTGTCCACTGGGGTTATCTTTACATAATATATTCTTCTTTTCCTAATCTTGTCCGCCCTTCTATGGGATACCCTCGTTGGAGTTCTCTGGTTTATCACTACGTTATTAAAAGCGTTTTCTATCCTCTTTATCATATCCTCATCCCAATCACATCTCACTAAAGCTAAATATGTCTTGTCGAACTTGGCAGACTTTAGCTCTCTTACCTCTTCCTTTGATGAGAATCGCAGCCCTTTAACCTTAATCAGTTCTCCTTTATTTATCCTTTCTTCCACTAGATCAAGATCTATCCTCCTCACTACTGGATTCAGAATCTCTATGACAAATGGTCTCCAACCTATATTCAAAACATCCTTATCCTCCCTTCCAGAACCATGAAACTTAAAATCAGTTCCTCCTGTTAGCTCTATTATTGGTCTCCCTATCTCCTCCTCCACACTTGTTCTGTAAAGTTTGCCCGTGAAATCACAATACCTGCATCCCTTCCCTCTACATTTTGGGCAAAGCCATCTTGTCTGAGGTATGTCTCTTTTTAGCTTTTGATACTCACCATACACAAACAGGGATTTTATCTGTAACTCTATCTTTGGGGGAGAATAATTGAAATCTAAAACCACAGCAATGTCTGGGTTTGGGTCAAAGGATTTACCTGTTTCCTTTTCTACCTTCTTTCCAACCTCTCTTGCTATCTCCTTTTTCAATGGCTCTGCATATTCATCTCCAACTTTCTGCCATACCTCCTTTTCCCTGGCAGCCAGGGTCTTGGGAATTCTAACACCAATCAAAAACGTGTCAAAGTCATAGTTAGCCAATAATTCAATAACCCTTTTTGCATTTTTATCTAGATTTGTAAACATCCCATCACATAAATAACATTCAAACAGATTTGGTCTTGGCTCTTTGGATAGTAACTCATTTACGTCTTCTATTTTCTCTGCATTCCTAACTGCCCATCCTATACTGGGGTTTGGGCCCTTAAACAAGTTATGAAACTGCCTACCTAAACACCTATCACAAGGATTGAACTGTGCTAGCAACTCCTTTTTCTTTCTAAACTGGTCTGACCGATCCATCTCTGTACTCATACCTCTCCACTACCTCTTTTTCATCCACAAATTTCCTAACTATAATGTGTTTCCCATTAATTTCAATTATTATGAAGCTCTGTGGTTCCCCACCTGTTGCTCCTCCCCAAACACCAGTGGCGGTGCCAGGATTAACAAAAAGCCTACCGTAGGCTAGTTCAGTAGAAAGCTTATGGGTATGACCGTGTATTAAAATATTTGCTCTCATCATTTCCGCGAATCTGTTTAGCTGATTGATATCTCCCCTAGGTACTATCCCTTTCCCATGAATCAAACCTATCCTGATATCTCCAACTTCAAATTCCTGGTGATCGGGAAGGTCTAGCCAGTCCATATTCCCAGAAACGCACTTTGTTTTTGCCAAAGAATGAAGAAAACTGAGAGTATCCTCTGATTCCAGGTCTCCTGTGCATGCAATCATATCTGGCTTTTCCTCAATTATCTTCCTAACTATCCAATCAGGTATTTTCTTTGCTCTAGATGGTATATGAAAATCCCCAATTACAACTATCTTCATCTTCCCAACCCCATGTTAAAGTCCTTTGGTAAGCCGGGAATTGGAAATCTCTTTTTTCCAGATTTCATTTTGTTTATCATCTTTTTTGCCATTTTGTACTGTTTCAACAATTCCCTTACTTCCTTTTCTGTTCTTCCTGATCCTCTCGCTATTCTCTCTATCCTGCTCTTATTCAGGATATCTGGATTCTCAAGCTCTTCCTTTGTCATTGAATCCATTATCACCTTGAAAACCTTCATCTTCTGTTCTCCTTGTTCAACCACTTCTTGAGGGAGCTTTTGAGCTAGACCAAGCATTTCAAGTACTTTGGAAAGAGAACCCATTTTTTTGGTTGCCTCCAACTGCTTGTAAAACTTTGTTAATGTAAATTCTCCCTTTGTTATGTCCTCTATCTCCTCCTCTTCTACGCTCTCCTTAAATTTCTCAAGGACGCTGGCTATATCTGGGAAACCGAGCAACCTGGATATGAATCTGTCTTTATCAAATACTTCTATATCATCAAGCTTTTCACCTGTTCCTATGAAGACCACTGGAACATTTGCTGACTTACATGCAGCTAGGGCTCCTCCTCCTTTTGCAGATGAATCCATTCTAGTTAGGATTATACCAGTGATACCCACAGCCTCATTGAATGACCTTGCCTCTCTTTCTGCAGCTTGGCCTATATCCCCACCCATAACAAGCCAAACGTTATCTGGTTTTAGCTCTTCCTTTAACTCTTTTATCTCATCTATTAGCTCCTGATTAAGAGAATCTCTACCAGCAGAATCAACTATTAGAACATCATATTTATCAAATTTTTTCATGCCTTCTCTAAGAACTTCTATTGGCTTTGAATTCGGATCACCGAACACTGGGATATTAATCCGTTTTCCAAGCTGGGACAATTGTTCGTATGCAGCTGGCCTCCAGTTATCTGTTGTTATTAGCGCTGTTTTTAGGCCACGCTTGGAAAAGAACTTTGCGAGTTTTGCTGCGGTGGTCGTTTTCCCATGTCCATACAAACCAACCAAGAGTATCTTTTGTGGTTTTATCTCCACAGCACCCTCAGCGCCAAGGAGGTTTGCCAACTCGTCATAAACCACTTTCAGAAAATACTGCTTGTGGCTAACTCCCTTTGGTATGTTTTCCTTCCTCATTCTGTCTTCTATCTTCTTACTAAGCTCTATAACTAACCTTACATTGACGTCTCCCGAAATCAGGATCTTTTGTAGTTCCTTTATGCTGGATTTTATGAATGCCTCATCAATTGCCCCTGCTCTTGCTAGCTTAGAAAGAAAATCCTGTAGCCCTTTAGCTACTCTAGACAACATAGATATATTTTTCTACTAGCTTGTTTTAATAACCCTAGCCCAATAATTCATCCAAGAACTCGTCTTTTTTGAATTTTTTGATGTCTTGATAACCTTGACCAACACCAAAATAGACTATCGGTATCCCCATGCTTGCACATGTGACAACGCCCCCACCCTTTACGTCAAGGTCCATCTTAGTGAGAACAACACCATCAATACCTACTTCTCTAAAGGCTTTTAGCCTGTCATATATAACATTGCCTGCTATCCCTTCATCAACATAAATAACAAAATCTGGATTAACTACCCTCTTTATCTTCTTCAATTCCTCAATCAGATTGGAGTTTGTCTCTTGCCTTCCAGCTGTGTCTATCATTACAAAATCTATCCCCTTTGCCTCGGCTGATTTAACAGCGTCGTATGCAACAGCTGCAGGATCTGCCCCATATTTGTGTTTTACCACTTTTATCCCAAGCCTATTCGCATGCTCTTCTAGCTGCTCTATACTTGCAGCTCTAAACGTATCACTGGCTGCAAATATAACTGTTTTATTGTTATCCAATAACTTCTTTGCGAGCTTTGCCATGGTCGTTGTTTTACCTGCACCGTTTGGGCCAATGAACATAATAATTGTTGGTTTCTTCTGAATGCTTGTGATGTCCTCCCCTTCTATTATAATATCCGACAGGATATCCCTTAGGATCTGCTTTATCCTATCAAAAACTTCTTCTTTGGATGAAAATTCGACATTGGACAGCTTATCCCTCAATTTGGAGACTATCTCCTCTGCTATTTCGTGGGCCACATCCGCCTCAAGTAGAATAATCTCTATATCCCATAGATAATCATCAAGTTCTGCATCAGACAATTTGAATTTCCTTGATAATGCCTTTTTTATCCTTGAAAGGACACCTACTTTTGCTTCCTTGGCTTCCTCCTCAGCTTTTGTCTCCTTTGGCTTCGCTTTCTCTGTCTTTACTTCTTTTGGCTTTGCTTCTTCTTTTGGCTTCTCCTTTTTCTTTACCTTCTTTTCCTCTGCCTTTGTCTTCTTCTCTGGCTTTTTCTTTTCCTTCTTTTCTGGTTTCTTCTTTTCCTTTTTCTCTGGCTTTACTTCCTTTGGTTTTTCTGATTTTGGTTTCTCTTCCTCTAGCCTTTTCTCCTGCTCCTCTGGTCTACCAACTATCTTTTCCTTTAATTCAGACAGCTTCTTTTTGAGAAAGCCAAACACCTAACCCACCACTGCTGGGCCTTGTCTAGCTTTTATGGCTTCATCTATCTTTGCCCTTAAAACAGAGATGTTCTTTGCTGTTTTTTGCGCAAGTCTAGCTAGATTGTTCATATTTTCTTCAATCATCTTTATCCTTTTATCAAGGAATGAGACTGCATCTTCAAGGCTTTTCTCAACAACAACACCTGCGCCAACATTTATCAGTACATTGCCTTTCTCGGTTAACGCTGGGAGCATAACTCCCCCACCTATTGGCAACAATCCCTCTGTCTTCTTGCCTGGTAGGTTCTGCAATGTGGCTTTCGCTAGCTGGAGCTCATTGAGTAAAGCCATGCTCTGATTCATTCTTGCTTCAACATCCTTTAGCTTAGCCTCTTCAAATCTTAAAAGCTGAATCGCCTGATCTACAGTAAGTTCCAAATCAATCGCCTCCATGAAGTTGTTTTAAAACTCTGCTCTTGGTTTCCTTTGGATCTATCTCCTTTACATCATCAATAACTATATCATGTCTGGTTGCTCCATGTCTTGAACCAAGATTTGCATATGCTTTTTCTATTGCATGCTCTTTGTCTGTGGATGCTACGTCAAGTGCAAATCTATTTCCCTTGACCTTACCAAACACCCTAAATATTTTTATCATCTTTACCACCTATCCCTTCGTCTATTTGTCCCATCTCGTATGGGGTGGTGGCCTCGCCAACGACCACCCCTTTAGTATTTGCGATTATCCCAGATTTAACCATTGGGTTTCCATAGTTAACTGTACCAGAAGAACCTTCAAGACCTAAAAATCTTGACACCTCGTCCATTTCATTCTTGCTAGCCAAACTAGATACAAAAAACCCAGAGTTGGTGATAACTATCATTGAACCTGTCACATCTATTCCTCCAATCGTCATAGGTCTTGCCTTCACACCAAGGACAGATTCCACCGAGGATATGTCTTTTATAACTGGGGATATTATTGCGTTTTTGTCATTTGTAGATATCAAATTTCCGATTGCAGTGTATTCATCAAGGATCAAAACGTCAAGATGCTCCTCAAATAATTTTATTTCACTTGAATACGCAACAGATGGCAAGACAGCTCCTCTTTTGTTTATCACTGAAAAAAGACCGATTAAAGGTGAATTGTAGATACTTGCACGGATTATATCCACATCCATGGCTTCCATTATTGGGGTCACAAGCTTATCTGGCGCGTTTTGTGGAATAAAACAATAGTCTTCATTGGCCACTGCATATAAACCAATAAATGGGTTTCCCCAGATCTCTCCCTTGCTTATCATACAATCACTCAGCTAGCTGGATAAACGAACACCTTTTCCTTTTCAACCAGTTTTACCTTTATCTTCCTTGGAGGATTCTCTATACTCCTTTCCATTATAACAGAATTCAACTCTGGGGTAATTATTGCTTCCTTCCTCTTGTGCTTTTTGACATAATCCCTAATTATAGTCATAACTGCCTTTACTCTTCTTTTTCTGGGTGTATCGTATGCCTTGGAAAGTTTTATTTTATGAATCTCTTCCTTTGCTGGCTTCTCCACTGGTTTCTTCTTTTCCTTTTTCTCTGGCTTTACTTCCTTTGGTTTTTCTTCCTTAGTTTTCTTCTCCACTGGTTTCTTTTCAGGTTTGGACTTTGTTTTCTTCTCTTTCACCTCTTCCTTCGCCATTTAGATCACTCCTTTATCTCATTACCTAGTTTTGATCTTCTCCAGTGGTACCTCCTAGGGTTTTCACTAAATTTTCTTTTTGTTCTAAGAATCACCCAAACAGGAACTCTCTTATTTGATTTTGCCTTTGCACTAAGCCTCTCCTTTTCCTTTTCTGTTTTCCTGCTTCCCATACTATCACTTCCTCTTTATCTTAATTTTAGTTTCCCTTTTCTGGGACATTCTTAATAACAGCCTTTTTAGATCATCGTCTGTTATCTTTCTGGATAACCTACCACTCTGATACAGGGCTATTAGCACATTTTCAACGTATAACGCCTTCTTTGGATCAGCAAGCTTAACGTTGTTCAATCTTAACTTTGCCTCTGGAGTGAGTATAGAGGATAATATGGCTTCCCTCTCTGCAAGCAATTTTTGTTTTTCCTGTTCTTCTATCATTTTTTGTTTCAGTCTTTCCTGATACTCCTCCAATTTTTTTCTTCTTATTTCCTCCAGGTCATCCATCTTATTTTCCACCCTTCTTTGATTTTGCTTTGGTGGACTTCTTTGTCTTCTTCTCTGGCTTTTTCTTTTCCTTCTTTTCTGGTTTCTTCTTTTCCTTTTTCTCTGGCTTTACTTCCTTTGGTTTTTCTGATTTTGGTTTCTCTTTCTGTTCAACACTTGTTAGCTCAGAGGCGGTTTTCTCAAGAAGGGATTGACCTTTTGGAGATACCTTTCTACCCTTATCTGCCTTTTCAACAAGCCCAGCAGCCTCTAACTGCTGAAGGGCTTTCCTTATTATGGCTCCGCCTGCATCTACGTGATGCTCAGGTGAATGACCATAATTCTTCCTTCCACCATACCATGTCCTAAGCCTACCAACTCCTATTGGACCATCAATATAAACTCTCCTGAGTATGGAAGCGCACCTTATGTACCACCAATCTCTTTGAGTTGGTGGCCTTTCGGCGTGTGGCCCAGTCTTAACGAATTTCGCCCATTCTGGGGGATTTATCTCTTTAATCTTTTTCAGCTTATCAGCCACTCTTGATATGAGCTCTCCTGATGGTGCATCGTACACTGTTGCCATAAATTCACCTCTTTTTGGGCTTATACAAAACAAAGGTGTGCCCTACAGAGCTTATTAATTTTGAATTTGTCTCCTTTAAAAGGGTTTCTACTATATACATATAATCCTCTTTACTACTGCGCAGAACCTTTATCTTCACTAACTCTTTTGTGTCTAGGTGCCTTTTTATCTCCAGTATGACTCCTTCTGTTAGCCCTGCCTTCCCTATCCTTACCAGGGGTCTTAGCTCCCTGGCCTTCTTTTTTAGATCCGATCCTCTTGACATGGCCACACTCCTTACATATCCATATTGCTACTCCTTTAGATATCCTAACCAAAGCTGTTTTGCCTGGTATAAGTATTGCATAACAGTTTTTACATATCTTTCTTTTGTAATCTAGTGGTAATCTTACATTATACTTTTTACATGCTTTCAACGCGATTTCTACATATCTCCTTGAAAGCTCCGTATCCTCTGTTTCTTCAGCTAGCGAGATCATTCTATTAATAAATCGTTTCGCTATATCCTTTACCCAAGCTGGCCGTCTTCTCTTTTGCATACAAATCTTTTTAAACTTGAATCTTTTTTATTAAAACGGTGGTTTTATGGATATAAACGAGCAATCAAAAAGGCTGGCAAAGCTTTTTTCTTATCAGATTCTTGGATACATTGCCCTGGAGATACTTGTCTTGATACTCATTGGTATTAATCTAATTCCTCCAGTCCTCACAGTCAAAGACATCGGTGGAGTCGTCATAGGGATAAACACTGGTTTTATCGTCCTCGTTGGTCTAATTGTTGTCCTGACAGCTGCATCCTGGATAGCAATACTTGTTGAAGTAGCAGAGATATTGAGAATAAAAAAGGTCTAGACACCTATTCTTCCTAACTATTTGTCTTGTCCCTTTGACGTCCTTCGGCAGTTGCTTGTAGTAGTTTTCCGACGGCAGATGAAATCCCTGGGATGATAACCCCTACTCAACTTTCTTCTCGCAAAGCGATTCATTGCCGTCAGTGAGGTATGCCACCTTGTGTGGCATGTTTCGCTCCGGCGTAAACCGACGTGTCGGTTTAGTGGGCCCAGGGGGATTCGAAAAGCCTTTTAGAAAAGCCTTGGGAAAACTAGAACCCCGCAAGGATGGGACATAAAGTCCCATAGTGGGCCCAGGGGGATTCGAACCCCCGACCGTCCGGTTAAGAGCCGGATGCTCTACCTGGCTGAGCTATGAGCCCAACGAAGAATAGTTTTCATTCTGAAGATATTTAAACCTTATTCCTTCAATTATTCCATTGGTATTTCATCAAACCCAGTATAGCTCCTCAGGATTTTGGGGATGGTTATTGTCCCGTCTTCGTTCTGATAATTTTCAACTATTGCAACTAAAGCCCTGCTGGTAGCAACTGCAGTTGAGTTCAGGGTATGTAAAAATTCCCTTGTTCCATCCTTCCTTTCAACCCTTATGTTTAACCTGGTGGACTGCCAAGAGAGACAATTTGAGCATGAACCTGCCTCCCTATATTTACCTTGCTTTGGGAACCATGCCTCAAGATCATACTTCTTTGCTGCTACTGCTCCAAGGTCGCCAGTGCAAATATTAACTATCCTATATGGAATCCCTAAATCCTGAAATACCTCTTCTAGATTTGACAGTAAAAACTCATGTTCCTTCCATGAGTCCTCTGGTCTAGTCAAGCTAACCTGCTCAACCTTTGCGAACTGGTGAACCCTAAACAATCCCTTCTCATCTACGCTATGGGTTCCTGCCTCCTTCCTAAAGCAGGGAGATAATCCAACATATCTCTTAGGGAGATCGTCCTCATGGATAACCTCATTCATATGTAAAGCCAGTAATGGGTGTTCTGAAGTAGGAATTAGGTACAAATCCTCATCCTCAACCTTGTATATAACTTCCTCAAAATCTGATAACTGCGTAGCCCCTTCCTCAACAATCCGCCTGGTCATAAATGGAGGAACAACAAAGGTAAAGCCTTTACTAATCAGCTTATCCACTACAAACCTCTGAAGAGCAAGATCAAGGATTGCAAACTCTCTCATCAAGTAATAGAAACCTCTCCCACTGGCTTCTCTCGCTTTTTCAAAATTCACCTGGCCAAGTTCCTCCAATAATTTCCAATGAGTCTTTAGCTCGAACTCTGGCTTTTTAGGTTCTCCCCAACGCCTAACCTCCACGTTCTCTGATTCGTCTTTGCCGATTGGAACAGTCTCATGTAAAATGTTTGGCATCCCTCTTCTCAGCCTGTCTCTCTCTTCTAGAAGCTTCTTCTCTTTTGCTTCCACAGCCTTAAGCTTCTCTCCAATTTCCTTCATCTCATCAATCTTTTTGGAGAAATCTTTACCTTCCTTCTTCAACTTTGCTATCTCTAGGCTTATCTCATTCTTCTTGTGCCTTAGCTTGTCAGCCAGCACCCTGGTCTCTCTCCACTCCTTGTCTAACTCAACTACCTTATCTGCTAGAGAAGGGTCTAGCCCTCTCTTCTTAAGTGATTCCCTCACTAACTCAATCTTCTCTCTAAACAATCGTATGTCTAGCATCTGTTTAATTTGCGAGGAGATTGTTTTTATAGATTGTGGGAATTAATAATTCAATGCGAACTGTTGGCCTAGTTGCAAAGGGAGAGATCATAGGAAAAAAGAGAATTAACGTTCTAGTAAAATTTGACACTGGAGCTGCCAGGACGAGCATAGATGAAGAAATTGCAAAGAAGGCTGGCCTAGAATTTTTGGAGAAAGAAAAACTAGTAATTAGCTCATCAGCCAGAAAAAAGAGAAAACTAGTCAAAGCAGTGATAATGTTATTTGGGAAGAAATTTGAAATTGTGGCAAATACTGCAAAGAGAACTCATTCCCCATTTAAGGTTTTAGTTGGAAGGGACATAATATTGGGTAATTTTGTAATAGACATATCAAAGACTCATTCTGGACCAAAGGAGCTGGATCTAAGACCAGCAGTGGCAAAGCGACTTGGCATCAAATAGCCCCCTTTGCCTTCTTGTGAATAAACGAAACAATCTTATCGTACAAATCCACCTTTGTTACTTTACTTATCCCCTTCAAACCAGGACCGTCATTTATCTCTATAAGATAAAACCCATCCTTACCTTGTAGAATGTCAACCCCACAAATCTCAAGCCCAACTGTCTCGGCTGCTTTTATGGCTATTTCAACTTCCTCATCCTTTGGTTTGTAGGCTAATGACTTTCCACCAACCGCAATGTTTGCTCTAAACTCTCCTTCCTTGGTTGCCTTCCTTCTCTCTGCAGCAACCACCTGATCCCCAACCACAAATAGCCTATGATCCTCTCCTGGATTCTCTATGAATTCCTCCACTGCTACTATCTGGTTCAATCTATCCATAGTCTCAATGACTGGCGAAAGTTCATCAGGCGTCTTTATGAGCATAACTCCTTTACCCCCAGCCCCACCAAGAAGCTTGACAACAACTGGAAATTTAAACTCCTTTACTACATCATCCACTGTTTTGGGAGAGATTATCAAAGCCGATCTAGGGCAGGGAATACCTGCTTGAGCTGCTGCCTTCAAGGTATAAAATTTATTCTTTGCAATCAGCATGCCGTCTGGCTGAATTGGTGAATAAACTCCTCTATCAACTAGTATATCTATTGCTATATACGCAGGAACAGTATCTGGAGCAGATATCCTTGGGAAGATTGCATCATAATCTGAAAGATCCTCTTCTTTATGTATGACTGTCGTCTCTCCAACTCTTGCAACTGGCTTTAATTCCTTTATGGGGGCTATCCTCACTTTGTCAAAATACTTCTTTGCCTTCTCCTCAAGGATCTGATTTACTTCCTTGTAATTCTTTGAACCTGCAAGGATAGCAAACTTCATTGAGACCACAACCTCTTTATCTTTTCTTCCTCTGCTGCCCTGTACTCATCCAATAATTCCTTTATGTATTCGGGCAGTATGTTTTCTATCCTCCTTGTCTCCCTAAGCACCTGCTTCAGTTTTCTTTCAAACGTTTTTGTTAGTCTCTCATAATACATTGGATTTGAATAATACAGCTTGTTCTGTATCCTCCAGTATGCTCTTGTCCCTCTTGGTGCGTAAACCACATACCCTCTCTCCTCGCCTTCAAACGGACCCATGGCCCTTTCCATATCTTTGTAGTTTACTTGATAAACTCCTCCAGTGGTTGGATTTGGATCAACTATTATCAAATTGTCTCCTTCAACACCAACGCACAAGACCGCGTGTTTCTGTTCTCTCTTCACACCAGGGAACAAAGCCGCCTTGTAGAAGTTTATTATCACTAACCCGCCATCAGCTAGCCAAGACTTTATCTCTTCTCTAAGGTTTATTACATCCTTGTAAGGGACGAACAATCCGATTACTTGTCCTTTTGTCAGCTTTTTCACAGCCTCTATTAATTTTTTGGCATTGGTTCCTCCAGGAACTTTTGTTCCTGCTAGCTTAGCTATCTCCTTTTGTCCTTTCTTAACTTTAAATCCAAAGAAGTTCAACATCATCTCTGCTGACGCTGGCGCACACATTGAAGCCTCTTGAGCGACATAATGCCTCCTTAGTGATTCCAATGTTTTAAGATCAAACCTTGATTTCCTTATCAGTATTGGCGAATTGACTAATGTATAATTCGGAATCCAGAAATAGCTGCCCTTCCCAGTATCCAAAACAGTAGAGAATGAAGTGATTGCGACTATCTCCCCCTCGATGTCCTTGAAGACAATCCTTTGACCTGGCTTGAACAGGTTTGAAGACTTAAGAGTCAAACTGGAAAACCAACTGTTCACTAGATCCTTTGTGCCATAAAAAACTAGCCCGGCCATTAAAATTGCGCTTGCCCAGCCTATTGCAGATATGAGTGTGTTTGTCACCTCGGATGAAACACCCAGTACATTCAAAGCAACCTGTATAACAATCAGATAAAGGATTATTCTGATAACTAGATCTATTGCAAACAGCAAGCCAGATCCTATTCCCATTTCCACCAGATAGCTCTTTAATTTTATGAAGTCAACTACCCACTCAATTATCGCTAAGGTGACGTTTACTAAAAAGAAACCAAGCACAAGGATAAACAAGGCAGATACAACCTGAGGGAGATATATAATAAACTTTTTAACAAAATCGCTCGTCGCCTCTGGGCTCATATAAGTCAAAGAGAGAAACAAACCAATTATTATGACTAAATATTCTGCATACCTCGCCAGCTTCCTTCTCCCAGATAATTTGTTTATTGACCAACCTAGAAATCTGGCTATGAAAAACGATGCCAGCAAAAGGATGAACACCTTTACCAGTAGTAGTACGGGTTCATTTGCTGGTTCTGCTAGGATAGATATTAAATTAGATATATCTATGGTCATAAAGTATAGAAGCACCTACTAGAATAAAAGCATTATGATTTGAGTTTTTTTATGAACTTCGCTTTCTCGTGTAGTGGTGTTTCCCAAAACTCTTTATATGTATGTGCAAGGTATTCGTATTTTTTGTGATTAACCATCTTTTCAAGCTCCTTCAGTATCTCCTCCTTGTGATTTTCTCTAATTTCCTCTAGTGTTTGGAAAAACTCGTCCTTTGAGCTAGATCGTATAAGCTTCAAGAGTTCATCTTTCTTTATTCTTCCGTCCATATACATCTTTGATAAAACCGTCCCAACAACGTACTCGCTACCTCTGAATCTGTTAAGTCCCTCTTTGAGGGAAAATTTAAGTTCGTCCTTTAGCGTGGGGTCCTTCTCTCTTTTAATGGCGTGATCCAAAGCTAGAGTTGCTAGAACCTGCGCGTGTAGATCCTCCACCGGACCAAGCCCCAGGCCTTTTTTTGCCTGTGCTTCATGTGACCACTCATGTGCAAGGTCAAACAACCAAGAATGTTTTGACAAGTCAACAACTGCTGTGAACCTATTTAGCTTGACTGCTTGTTCCTTTCCTTCCTTTATCCTTGCTGCGCCAGGCTCGTGCTCAAATATTGGATTTGACAGTCTTATATTAGCCAGCTCAGAAATAGATTCTTTTATTTTGGGGGCGAGCACCTTTCCCCTCTTTTTCCTAATACTCACGACGTCTCCTATTAATCTCATTTCCTCACCATATGGGGAGGCCGGGATTCGAACCCGGGACACTCCGGTCTTCAGCCGGATGCTCTCCCAGGCTGAGCTACCTCCCCGACGGATTAGTTTTCTTTTGTGTTGTTTTTATTTATTTCGCCAAACTTACTGCGGGCCGGAGGCCTACCTTGCATAGCAAGGATAGAAGGGGTGCAAACTCGGCCTCGTGCCGTGTGCAGGGGTAGAGGGGGTGCAACCCCTCTAGTGGGCCCGGCCGGATTCGAA
>CAZZDL010000001.1:0-62080 GCA_964652335.1 Microcaldota archaeon | reverse complement strand
GTGGGCCCGGCCGGATTCGAACCGGCGATCTTCAGCGTGTGAAGCTGACGTCCTAACCAGCTAGACCACGGGCCCAAGCATTAATTTTTTATATGCTTCCTATTTAATTCTTTTGAGTGATAAACATGAAGAGAACAATCATATTGCATCTCGGAAAAACAAGGCTTCATTTACTAAAAATGGTCGGACTGCTGGTTATAATCGGTTCTGCCTTTGGCGTTCTGTCTTCTGTATCAGACCTACTAATAACATTAAAGCAGGCGGATCTAGCAATTTCAAACACAAATCTAGCTATACAATTATTTGGCTTAACCCCAAGTCAGATAACTCCAGATATTATCCTTGGGAGATCAATGCAACCTCTTGCATGGCTAATGCTCTGGTTGGGCTTACTGCTAATTGGGGCAATGGTTTACAAGCTAGAGGGAAGCTTAATCCCTATAGAAGAAATAGAATAAGGGTTTGGGTTAAAACTAGTGAGAAACAATCACTCTGACATCGCTTGGCTTTATCCTACTAGCCTTCAGGCCAACCAAATACTTTATCTTGTTCTTGCTGGCTATATCCACTAGTCTCTGAGTAACTATCCCGTCAAAGACAACTGCAAACACTCCTTTCTTTGTCTGCATCTCCTTTATCATATCTGCAACACTTACCTCTGAGATTTTGTTCAATGCTTCATCTAGCAAAACTGCTCCCATGGTGTTCTTGACACCTGAAAATATCTCTAGCAATTTTGACTCTATCTCCTTGTTCTCTTGTCTTCTCGCTGGCCTAGTTTCTGGCCTTGGTTGTCTCTGCCTTCTTTCTTCCTTTTCACCTTCCTTCAGAAGACCCCTCATTGTCAGATACTGGTGTGTTGGTAGCTTGTTTCTCAATGATTTTATTATCTCCTTCTTTGTCAGTTCCTCAACCTCTTTGCCATCAGGTGCTCTAGCTATAAAGTCTATCTCTGCTATGTCTGCCATCTGCTTAGCTATCATGTCTCCTCCTCTGTCACCATCAACGAAGAGTATTGTTGTCTTCTTTTTTGAAAGCTCAACTATTGACTGTGGTATCTTTGCTCCCTTCAGTGAAACGACGTTCTTAAATCCATGTCTGAGCAAGTTCAAGACATCCGCTCTTCCTTCAACAACAATTATCTCCTCTGACGTCTCGACCTCTGGTCCTGCTGGCAACTTTTCTGGCCCATACTCCACCAGCTCAGCTTGCCTAACCTCTGCCCTCACTAGATCTGCTAACTCCTTGCTCTCTGGCAATTTCTCTTCAACTAGCTTCCTAAGCAACTCCTTCGCTCTGTTCACTATATACTCTCTCTTCTTCGCTCTTGTATCCTCTATGCTCTGCACTTCTATTTCTGCCTCACATGGTCCAACTCTATCTACTGTTTCCAATGCTGCCGCAATTATTGCTGTCTCTGCCTTATCCAGACTAGAAGGGATAACTATCTCGCCCTCTATCTTGTTTCCTTTCTTGTTTAGCTCAACCTCTATCCTTCCAATTCTACCAGATTTTTGGAGCTCTCTTAAATCTAGCTCTTCGCCCAACAATCCTTCTGTCTGACCAAATATTGCTCCAACAACGTCTGGTTTCTCAACAACACCATCAACAAATATCTTTGCCTTTACAATGTACTTGACTGTATCAAGATACGTCTTTGCCATTCAATCTCACCTCTCTTGTTATTTTATCCTTTCAGAAGGAGGGAAGGTATTTCTTCAACAAATGTGAACATGAGGTGTTTCCTCAATTTTCTCCTAAACTCAAAGTTTGGGTTTACACCCTCAGACACCAAACATCTCTTGAGTTTCCCTGCAATTGCTCTTCCTGTCCTGTCGTAGTCTGTCAGCACAATTGCCTTCTTTGATTTCCTCGCTGCTTTTTCACTTGTTTCCTGTATGCTGCCTGACAAGGTCATGATGCGGCCGGATTCAATGCCAAGAGACACAAGCGCTTCCTTGTCTCTTTTTCCTTCAACGATAATAACTGCTCCCTGTTCCTCTGCCAGTTCGTCTATTATCTCTCTCGCTTTTTCAATGTCTCTCTTTGACATAGGCACGAATCCTATTCAACGCAACAGTAAACTCTTTATCAGGGCAGTTCACAATCAATATCTTCTTTCTTGATTGAAAACCCCTTGATATGGAAACACCATATCCCATTATTTTTTCAAGCTTGGTCAACAGCTCTTTGTTTGCCTTCCCTCCCTCTGGAGGACTTTTCAGTCTTACCTTGAGAACCCTCTCCTTTTCATCAAAGGAGAGTATCTCAAATTTACGTGATCTTGGGATCACATTGACGAATATGATTTGTTGCCCCACTGTAACACCTCCTTTCATGCGTCGGGAGGCTGACCCGTGGGGCTGTAGTGCACCATGTTGACCTTGGTTCATTGGTCCCCAGGCCACCCTTGGCGCACAAAATGTTTTTGACCCACGGGTATTTATTTGTTTTCGTTCTTGTCACTCAATAGCTCCCTTCATTGCATGGAGCAAATCGGTTTTTGTGACTATCCCCCTTACCTTGTCCTCGTAGATAACAATGCTCCCAATGCCTCTGTTCAACATTCTACTTGCAATCTTCCTTATATCTGCTCTCGTCGGTGCTGTCTCTACCTTCTCATTCATTACGCTACCAACCGTCTGAGCGACTATCTTGACTGCTTGCCTTGTGCCTTCTCCAGTCCTCTTCTGGTAAACAACCTTCTCTGGTCTCAGTCCGAATGTAGACAAGGCAATATCCTTAGCAGAAACAATGCCTAAAAGATCTCCTGATTGTACAACTGGTAGATGCTTGATTTTATTCTCTGTCATTATTTTTACTGCTCTAAATATTGATTGATCTGGCTTTACTGTTTTTACCTTCTTTGTACAAACACCACCAACAGAAACTGTCCCTTCAAACGCAGCCAAATGTCTCCTGAGGAGATCCGTCTTTGTGATTATACCAACGAAGTCCATCTTGTCCATCACAACAGTTAATGGGAAGCTTATTACTTTTTCAATTATATTTGATATTTTGTCGTTTGGTGAGACTGCCACAATGTTATCAGTCATTACATCTCTAACCTTCATGTCCTCTATCCCGCTTCTTCTTATTGCAAGAGCCTTAGCAACCTCTAGCTCAGTTATACCTCCAACCAGTAAACCATCATCAAACACAGGTATCTTCGTCGCCTTATGGGAGACAAATATTCTTCTTACCCTTGCAAGCGTATCATCTGGTGTTATGGATATTACATTGGTGTTCATAACCTCTGAAACCAACATCTAAATCACCCCTACAACTATCTTTTTAACAAACCGGTTTATACTACTATCTATCCGATCAGCTTTAATCTGCCTGTGAACCTATCTATCTCTGGTTCTGGGGCTGGTCCAATCCCTAGACAGGTTATCGTCCCAGGCTCTAGTTCTGTCCTCCCAGCATCAATCACCAAAGCCGCTGGCAAAGATGGTTTCAGGCTCTCGTACAAAGCTAACAATGCTTCCTTACTTGGTATCTCTAGGACAACTTTTTTCTGTCCTTCCCTTAGCCATAACTCACACCACTCTGGATGTGTTTTTTGGGCCTTCAAAAATGCCTCTAAGCTAGCATGAGCAACCTGCACTGCCAGCTTTCCCGGGCTCATACGTATGTCCTTTCTAACGACAATCACTTGCTTGAACATGGTTTGAATAAAAATTTCCTTTTATTTAATCCTTCTCCAGGTCTTGCAATTTCCCGAGGAACGTCCCATCTGACAGATATATTTCTGCGGTTTCCATATCTATCCATCTTTCATTTATCTCCCTGACATCCACTCCTCCGAGGAACGGGTTAAACGCTGGTAGCATTAACATTCTGCCAAATTCTGTCTCAACGAACACCCACGCCTTCTCAGTATACGTTCTATTATTCTCATCCACTAGCCTGACAACAGGATGCCAATGGCAAGCCAAGAGCAGAACTGGGCTTGTTTCTGTGGCTGGCTTTGCATTCCCATGAAACAAAAAGTAATCTCCTAGATAAAATCCAGAGCTAGGATACCATGTGATTCCTTTGCTTGAAAGCCAGTCCTTTAGCCCCCCGTCGTGATTACCGAGGACAACAACAGTTTCCAAATCAATTGAATCAAACAGTTTCTCCAAATCTGCAAGCTCTTCTTGTGTTGGGTTTCCTATTGAATCCTTCAGGTCGCCAAGGATCACAAGCTTATCTGGTTTCTCTTTGCTGATTAAATCAACTAATCCAGCAATAACCTGGCTGTTTAGAAATGGAATTCTATACCCTGATTTTCTCAATGTTTCGGCTAGACCAATGTGCAGGTCGCCAAGGATCAGAGTATTGTCGATAATTACTGCTGAGTCATTCCAAAGAATTCTCACTGGGACCCCCCTTAGTTCCGGTATTCCTCTTCATGAAGGTTGCTTCGTCTAGATAATATGCCTCTATTCCCTTCTCCCTTGCCTTTGAGGCTGCCAGGCTGGCTTCCAAACCAGACTTGCATACAAATATATACTTCTTCCCCTTGTCCAGCTTCTTATCAAATGGATAGTGTATTATTTCGTATCCTTCCATGCTCTCCTTGTCAAAGAACAGGTCTTTCGCTGTCTTTGCCTCAATTATCCTATCTAAGAACCCCCTTGGGTCTGGCATTTCGTTGTCCAGTTTCCTAGCAACATCTAAAGAAATATTAGTTATTGAATGGGTCTCCATCCTACAAACCTCTGGAACCCTCTCGCTTGGCCCTAAACAGCCAATTTTCCTGGCTATTTTCATTGTTTCGTGCTTATCAAAGCCTATTAGTGGCCTAAAAACAGGCATTTTGACCTTATCTTCTATCGCAACCAGGCTCTTCAGGGTTTGAGATGAAACTTGACCAAGAGATTCGCCCGTTACAATGGCATCCGCTCCAATTTTCATGGCAAATTCCTCTGCTAATCCGTAAATAAACCGCTTGTAAGCTATTTGCCTGTATCCTTCCTTTATCTTGGCCAATACCCCCCTTAGTTCCGGTATTCTGGCTACAAAGAGCTTTGCTCCAGGTAACCAATCCTTTAAAGTAAAGTAAGTGTCATAAACTCTCTTCTCTAATGACTCATCAAACATATTAACAAAAAGCAAGTCTACCTCACAACCCCTTTTTGTAATATACCAAGCAGCGACAGGAGAATCTATTCCCCCAGAGAACAAAGCCAAAACCCTGCCCTGGCTTCCATAGGGCAATCCACCCGGCCCTGCAAACTCTTCCATAAAAACAAAGCTAGCCTCTTGCCTTATATCCACACCAATTATATGTTTTGGCCTTTTCAGATCAACCCTTTTTCCCATCTCCACCAAACGGCCCCCCAACCGCTTAGCCAGTTCCATAGACGTAATTGGGAATCTTTTGTCAGCTCTGTTCACTTCTAGTTTGAACGTCCCGTCAATTTTTTCTGCGAATTGGAGAACAACTTCCTCTATATCCTCAAGTCTTGTATCAACCATTATTGCTGGAGAAAAAGAAACGATGCCAAATATCCTTTCCAAAACCCGCTTTATTTTTTCTCTCTGTTCCCAACCATCTTCAGGATCTACAACTATCCTTCCCCTAATACTATAAATCCTTGCTTTTATTCCTTCATCAGACAACCGTCTAGATATGTCCTGCTCTAGCATTGCAATTAGTCTTCTCCTTGTCCTTTCAGATTTTAACCATATCTCACCAAACCTAACAAGGAAAACATTTTTGCGCATAATGGTTTTATGAGAAAAAGCTTTTAAAAGAGTTTAGCAATAAAACTATCTCTGCCGTGGTGATTAAATGGACATAATAGAAGACAACAAAGGGTATACTCGGTTTGAGGTGGCTAGGATATTGGGTGCCAGGGCGCTACAACTAGCCATGGGTGCACCCACTCTTGTGAAAACCAAAAAGATAAGAATGCCATTGGAACTAGCAATAATTGAGTTTGAGAATGATGCAATTCCGATAAACGTGGTGAGGGAATAATGGGAAAACAAAGAACAAAACCATTAAAAAGAAAGGCTGAAAAACTTTTGCAACTGTTTTCAGAAAGATTTACTACTGATTTTGAAAAGAACAAGAAGGTCCTTGATGAGCTTGGTTTCTTCTCTTATTCAAAGAGAGATAGAAACATTGTGGCCGGGATAATAACTAGAGAGCTTGAAAAAGCTGGCCAGGCGAGTTAAATTATTTAAATGGGGTTTCATAATTCTATTATGCGTTTTTCAGTAGTAATTCCTGCTTATAATGAAGAAGATTGGATAAGGATAGCTCTGAACGGCTTGAAAAACCAGAATTTTGATGATTATGAGATTATTGTGGTTGTGGGTGGAGATGATTCTACATATGATATAGCCAAAGAGTATACAAACAAGGTTTACAGGGAACCACCAAAAACAAGGGGGCCAGCAGCAGCTAGAAATTTTGGTGCTAAAAAAGCCAGGGGGGAGATAGTCGCGTTCATAGATGCAGATACTTGGCCAAACCCAAACTGGCTAAAGGCGTATGATGCTTGTTTTTCCAAGGGCGTTGTCGGTGCTGGCGGACCTGTTTATGCAAACTCTCCCAGCTTGTACTTGAGGTTTATCTTTTGGTTGGATCAAGATCTTTTGTATCGCATCTCGTCTGCTATTGGTTTTCATCAATTCTCTGGAAATAACTGTGCGTATGATAGGAAAGCATTCCTTGCTGTGGGTGGGTTCAACGAGGAAACAAGCATGCTTGAGGATGTAGAATTAGCGAATAGAATGAAGAGCCAAGGTAAAGAAGTTTTTTGTCCAAAGGCGTGGGTTAGGACGTCTACAAGGCGGTTTGAGGAAGAAGGTTTCTGGAGAACGTTTTATAAAAATATGGTTGGATACTGGGGCTTGTTCAAGAAGGGAAGAGCAGAAGTAGAATATTTCAGGGTTTGGAAAAAGGGAAAGAAATAAAATTATCTCCTCCCAAGGAGTGTTGGTCTTCTACTTCTCCAGTTTGTCTGCTTGGCTGCTTCCACTTCTTCTCCAGATATTGGCTCTCTTGGTGTCTTCCCAACAAGGACAATGTCTCCAACAGATTTTACATACTTATACAGAACGCTTTTTTCCTTCAAGATCTTCTTTGCTGCGTCTTTGCTTACTGCTCTCAGCGGCTCTGTTGTTAATCTGACTATCTTTCCTGTTTCTAGATTTATGATAACGTCGTTTACCTTTCCCAAATATCTTGCGTCTTCTGTATAAATATCCATTCCGTACAACTCTGATAAGTTCATCATTTAGAACACCTCTTCCTATATAACTCAGATTCTTATTTAAAAACTTTCGTTTTAATTTCTTCGTTAGGATTTTCAATCATATTTTTCTACCAAGTTTAAGTTGCTAACTAGTCAGGAATGACAAAACAATTAAAACAACGACTAGGTTAAAAAATAGAACAGGTGTCCACATGGCTGAAAAAGGTGCAAAGGAGATAAGATCTAGCGTGCTAGGAATCTCTTTCATAACTCCAGCAGCGGGCAAGGATAGAGGCAAATGTGTGTTGCTGGAAAACGGAAAACGCAGAGTTATTCCTCCATTCCCACACATACCAAGGCTTTTCTCATTCAAACAAGGATTCAAAAAAGCTTTTCGCGGGGATCCATTTGTAGAAGAAAAGGTTGATGGATACAATGTTCGTGTGGTTGGATTTGGTGATCAGGCAGTAGCCATAACTCGTGGTGGTTTTGTCTGCCCATTTTCAACGGAATGGATAAATAAACACAAGGAGGTAGTAGAGCTAGTTACAGACAATAAGATTATTTTGAATGTTGAAATGGTTGGATATGGAAATCCATTCAATAAGCAGAGTTATAGATATGCGAAACGGCCAACTTATCTTGCATTTGATGTTTATGGTGAAAGCGGATTTTGGAGTATAAAAGAAAGAAACGACTTGTTTGAAACATACCAAATAAACACAGTTCCTAGCCATGGTTTCTTGTCTTTTGATGAGATAAAAGAACTAATCATGAAGAAAAGGGATGAAATTGAAGGAATAGTGATGAAAAGCGAGGATAGAAGCCGGGCAGTAAAGTTTGTTTTTCCTGTGTTTGATATAGAGGACATCAAAGACAACTATCCCCTCCTACCAGATGTTCCTGCGGGATACTTCATCCAAAGAGCGACAAGGGTGACAATCTTCTCTACAGAATTTGACCTTGACTACTCTGCTTTGTTGGGGAACGCGTTCCTAGTCGGAGAGAAAGAAGCTGAAAGAATGATAAAAACCGAAGGAGAAATATATGAAGATTTTCCTGTCCTTGTCTCTTCACCCAACACAGCAGAAGAGCTAGTTAATCAAACAGGCAAAAACATAGAAACAGATGTTGTTGACATGAAAAAGAAGGGAAAAAACTTAGAAGTGATAATTAGGAAAAGATACAAAAAAGCAACACGGTTTTGGAGAGAAAGATTGTCTGGGAAAAGATTTGTTGATTAATTCTTCATTTATTTATCAACTCAAATATTGCTTTAATCTTTCTTGCGTTTATGTAGGGGACCCCAAGCTTCTTTGCCCATTTTATCAAGCCTTCATCCACAGCAACGACAATGCCATCAATCTCCTTAGCTAGAAGAAGAGTATCTAGATCTGCTATGGAGTCTATTATTCCATATCTAAGTGCTTCTCTGTATTGGTTTCTAAATTTTCTTATGTTTTCATCTGTGTTTTCACTTCTCACCCCTTTCTCAACAATCCTTAACCCTTTGTTTATTCTATCTCTCATTTCAGAAACGAAGTCGTATATCAAACTAGACGGAACACTCATTTCCCTTATCCTGGGTGGCCTCTTTATTATCTTTATTTCAGCCATGGCCGGTGCGTCCTCAACGAAATGAATTAGCTCTTCCCATGCTGTTGGCGCCATATAAAATTCAATATCTCTAATGTCCTTTACTACATCTAGGAAATTCTCTAATGCTTCCTTTGGTGTTTCTCCAAACGCCGACCTTATTTCTGGATTAACGAATATGCTGGTGTCTAGAACAAGTTTGTAGATTGCCTTTGTCTTTTTCTTTTTTCGTTTTTTTCTTTTCTCTCTCTTTTTTTTACCAACCATATTACTCCCCAAATTTTTCTATCTTTTCTATTTTGCTCATTAAAATCGGCATGATATTTACTCCAACAACCCTGTGTTGCCCAAGAACCATTTTCGTCTCATTGAATCTGCCAGGGTCTGCCCTTACTAGTTTCCTGTCTCCCCAAACCAGAATAGGCAATGGATCAGAAACGTGTTCACCTAGAACAGACGAGGTGGTGTGGTCTCCAGAAACGAACACAAGGTCAAACTCTTTGAAGATTGGTTTTATTGCCTTATCTACCTTTTCTATGAATTTCTTTTTGCCTTGTGGGTCTTTGTCATGGCTGAAGGAATCTGTTGCTTTTACATGCATGAAAACCAGATCCGCTTTGGATGATGTGGCTGCTTCCACTTTGGCTTCCAGGTTAGTTCTTTTGTCCCCTGTTGCTCCTTTCACATTTAAAACTCGCATTCCAACGGCCTTTGCTACGCCTTTGTACAGCGCACCACCGGCGACACAATCGGCGGAGATGTTATATATCTTTGTTATTGGCTCTATTTGTTTTGCTTGTCCCGGGCCCCTTAGGAGGAGCGTGTTTGCTGGTGGGATGCCCCTTGCTATCCTTTTCTTGTTTGCTGGGTGGTCCTTTAGAAGGATGGAAACTTCCTTGAGAAAAGCATTCAACACATTCGCTGTTCTTTTTGCTTTCTCATCGTTGATTAATGGTAAAACCTTTTTGGGTGGTTCTCCTGTTTTGTGTGGATCGTTGTCGGATACTGCTGGAGAAAGTCCCCTGCCCCTCAGGACAAGAGCACCCCTATGCTCAACAGTGTGTTTAAACAAGAATTTTACACCATCAATTTTCATGCCGTTTATGTCCTTGGCTATGTCATCTAAAAGAAAATCGTTTCTTCCAGCACGCCTGTCTACCAATACCCCCCCTTCCACAGTGGCAAAGTTTGTCCTTAATGCAATGTCCTTTTCATTAACAGCCAGGCCTGCGCCGAGAGCCTCGTAATAGCCCCTACCCGCATAAGAAACAACAGGATCATAACCAAACAAAGCCAAGTGTGCGGTGTCGCTACCAGGGATTATCCCAGGAGCAATCGTGTACATGACGCCCGTCTCCCCTGTTTTTGCTGCTTTATCTAGGTTTGATGTCCTAGCTGCTTCTAACGGCGTCTTCCAGTTTAGTTTCTTAGACTGTCTGTCTCCAAGACCATCCAGTATTAGCATGAGTGCCCGCATAAAAAGACTAATGGAGAAAAGGTTTTTAATTATTGTTGTCAGAATATTCTTGGTGGTCCTGGCTGGGCAGGGATGATTTATGATTCCTTGTCGGATGGGCCACCGACAACTTTTTCTGATTATCTATTCTAGAGATAGAAGAAACCCAGAAATTGGTAGCAAGTAGCGGGGGGTGGATTCGAACCACCGATCTCCGGGTGTCTCAGTAGGTGGCTGGATGGCCGAACTCCAGATCAATGTCATTTAATATCCTTGCGAGCAGTCCTTTGGAATCAAGATAAACTCGGCAGACACCAAAACGGGCCTTGTCTTTTTTTCCGCTCTGTTTCTTTACGTTGCTTTTTATGAAGTTGTTTTTGGGAATTCCCAATTGTTCTGACCACCAACCGACAGCAAGCCATTCATCTTTCCCGGGCCAAAGCTGAATTCTTGCTTTCAGCTTTTCCTTAGGAACCCCATAATGGTTTTCTAGCCAACCAACAAACAACCGCAATAATTGGGGTCTGTGGATGTTACTGCCACTTTGTATTTTCCTTTACTGGTATATTTGTCTCCTTCGCACCAATAGAGTATCAGGCCCTCTCTTTTTTTTGTCAGCGTCTCCAGCCACCTCTTATGAGCCCGGCGGGCACTCCTGGCTACCCTACCCCGCTGCTGAGTTTATATTTTTAACTTATGGATTTAAAAACGTTTGCTGTTTGTTGCATCAGATCGCCCGTCTTTCATCATTATCAGCACTCAAGATCCTCATCATCTGCAGTTTATTTTTGGTTTTTCATGTTTAAATCCATAGCGCAAATCTCTCACTTTTTCTGTTGTTTAACACCCCAGATATTGGGGATTAAATATTTATATTATAGCTTAATTATATCAAAAGATGAGAGACAATGGAAAGATGGAAAAAAGAGAGTATAGGAGAGAACCGATAATTGAAAGAATACTTAAAGCATGCTCATCTCCCATTCCGATAACTATAACAGAAATCGGAAGAAGGGTTTTTCCGAGCAAAAGACCGGACAAAGCAGGGGAAAAGATAAGACCACTAATAAACGAATTGGTTGAGCAAGGTCTTATTGTCAAGATAAACAAAGGCACGCGGGCATGGAAGCTAGCTAAAGAGCTAAACAAACGTTTCCTTGAAACAAAGCCAAGGAGGGCAGGGAACCTGTACATTACTCACTTTCTTGTTTATTTAGAGAAGAGGTATAATAACAAGAATAATAACAAGAGCAAGGCAAAAACATTATTTTTACCAAGCATTGATCCAGAGATGAATTTGGCTATAATTGCAATGTTGGAGCGCGTATTAAGGAATAAGCAAGTAATAGCTGTAGATTTGCCTTTAGAATTCTTAAATTTAGCCCTTTTGTCAAAGAGCAAAGAGGAAAAGGACAAGATTAGGCTATTTTTGTATTCTTTGCCTGCAGATTATCCAGAAATTGAAGCATTAGAGAAAATTCTAGACTATGGGAGCACAATAGACCTCCCATTTAAGCCAGACATGGAAAGGGCAAGGATGTTTCTGACAGATCTATTCAGACAACCGGACCAGAATACCGGAACTAAGGGGGGTCCCAGAACACCGCAATAATGGCTCAACAGATGTGTCAGCTTACGTAAACTTACGTAAGTTTACGTAAACTAACATGTCAACTTACGTAAGCTGACATAAAAATTAATCAAATAGCTGGTTTTGAGGGGGAAGAAATTTTACGTAAACTAACATGTCAACTGACACGTCAGCTTACGTAAACTATATGTCAGTTGACGCTTTCATTAATTAGGAAATATACTGTTTTCCTTCCTTTCTTTTTTTGATCAACGAACCCAGCAGATTTCAGTTCTTGAAGCCTCTCCCACACATATTGCCTTGTAAATCCTAGCTCATTCGCGAGATCTATAGTGCTTTTTTCTCCGTTTCTCAAGGCTTCAAGTATTTTTCTGTGAGATTCAAGTATTTTAAGCGTTTTTTCAACCTTTTTAGCTTCTTTATTAAAGGATTCCGCCAGATGTTTTGATTCGGACTCCAATTTACTAAGTTCTTCCCTCTTAGCAGCTAAAATATCTATTTTTTGATTGATTAAACTGAGTTTTTCTGACAAATCTGCCTTGTTTTGGTTTGTTTCTGCTAAAATTTGCCGTATATCTCTCATTTCATCTTTTGTAGCCACTTTTGCATCCAAAATAACCAACCTATCATCTATAATTCTTAATATCTCTTCAATTTTAGCTATTTTTTCATAAATAGCCAGCAAATTTTCTTTTTCTTCTTGTTTAAACCCTGTTTTTACTCTTTTTGAACCATCTTCGGCCTTTTTAGCTTCTTTTAGTTCTAGGATCCCAACAGATCTCTCACTTTTTCCGAAAAACGCGGGCTTTTCATGGCCCCTGCCTTGCTCCTCTGGCTCGTCTAACATTATTTTATTGGATCTCTCACTTTTTTCCCTTTTTGCAAGATCGGATGCCTCCCCTATGCTCGGTTTTTCCGTTATCTCAGGAGATCTCTCACTTTTTTTCTTTATCAGGTTTTTTAAGGCATTTATTATGCCCATTTTATCACCGATTATCTTTTACTTGTTTTCCCTTTTTATTTTTATCCTTTGGTTTTTTCCTCTCTCACTTTTTCTTTCATTTTCTGCTTTTCTGCCTTGTCTTGCCAACCCGATATAGAACTCTCACTTTTTCGAAAATTATGTTTGTTTTATAAAATACATTTTTGAATAAACATTTTTTATAATATCTTATAGAAAACACATTAAGTAAAATATATGTGTAAAGGAATTCGTTAGAAAAAAACGGACGTAAGATATATTTTTAAATAAAACATGCGTTATATGTAAAGGTGATTGAAATGGCAGACATAGATCCAATAAGCTTTTTCCTGCATGAAAAGCCGGTTAGGACATTGGTTCTGCTTGCCGACAAGGAAAAGGCCTGGTACGCTAGGATGCTAGCCAAAGAGACAGACACGACTTATGCCCACATGGTTAAGTTGCTAGATACAATGGCAGAGCTAGGCCTTGTTATATTTGAAAAGGAGGGAAGAATAAAACTAGTGAGGCTTACAGATACAGGGGAAGAGCTTGCCCATGAGTTTGAGGCAGTTCTAAGGCGTTTAGGTAAGATATAAAGCAATCAAAAACCACTATCAAAAACTTTTTTCCTTTTCAAAAAACTTTTTTCTAGCTACTCAGCTTATACTCCGAGAGCAATTATGCTCAAGACAAGCAGTTTTTCTTCGCTAGGAGACAGACCATAAAATTCACCTGAAAACCCCTTTCCAATATTTGAAAGCAATGGCACGTAGACGCCGATGGGCCTGATTACTCCAACAACCCGATCGCCTTTCTTTACTATAAACTCTTGTTTTAACAGATAATCCCTTTCAACAATGTCAAATACCTTATCTGATTTGGAAAAAACAGATATGCTCGTAGTGAATCCAAAAACCTCCTTTATTCTACCTATTAACTCGCCCTTTAGAAATATCTTTGCAGATCGCAGCAGGAGGCCAGACCTGACTATCTTATATCTTTCATTTATCCATTTCGCCAACAACACATCTTCCCAGAAAGGTCTTTCAATGTCTATTACTTCTTCTTTCCCATCCCTTTCTATTATCATCTTAGCCCCAGTAAGGGAAGAATACAACCTAAACCTTGGCATTTTCCCACCTCTTAACAAAGCTCATCCATATATCTCTCATCTCTCCCATTCTGTTACCAAACTGCCTTGATAGGATCCATTCCCCATCTTCCTTTGATATCATCCCTGCTCCCCTCAACTTTCCAATTATTGTATAATACTCTTGATGAGACACACCTAATTCTTCTTGCAGTTTCTTCCACTCTTCTGCAGGAATCCTTTTTCTTTCAATAATCTTGTACACAAGCTCCAATGCTTTCTTTCCTAGCTCTGGTTTTCTATAGAATAAACCCTCCAGTATTGTTAACAGATCAGGGATTCGCTCCCTGGCTTTGATCTTTATTGTCGTTTCGTACTTTGCCATGACTGGTTTTATTCAGCCAAGATTTATAATTGTTTTGGTTGAACTAGAATAAACAGAACATCCACTAAAAAACAGAGCACACACAATCTAGTTCATGTCCTAATAACAGCTTCTTTGGCTCCTTAGACCTAGATTTCCCAGAAAAAGGAGTCAAAGATAATGGGTTTATGTGTCTACACTAGTTTATTATACATCTTACCATAATACTAGCAAAATCAAAAGCTCAAAGGCTTCAACCAGATATAACCCTAAGAGATGCCCTTGTCTTCCCGACTGCCAAATCCTTGTCAAACCTGCCAATTGGGTGTTCTCTCACATATACATCAATGTCATATATTCCTTCCTTTATTCCAAACTTTGAGTATATCTTGAAACTGGCAGAGCCCCACTCTCCAGGCTCTATTGTTCCTAGTCTTTGTCTAGCTTCTGTTGTCAAACCAGCCCTGTCAAATCCAAGCTTCTTAGGGAGAGAGACATTAACAGAGAAGTTTCTAGGTTCCTCTTCTGTATTTTTTACTTCAACAGTTAGGGTGACTGGCCTTTCCTGCCCTATTACTAGCCTTATTGGTAGAAAGCTTGTTCTTATCTTCATTTTGATCCCCTCTTTTTATTTTATGACTACCTAAATATAAAACTATGGGAGCAGACGGTATTAATATGGGCCTGGACATAATAGAGAGAACTTTTGTAATAAGGGAGATGAAGAGACCCAAAAGCATTGCTCTAGCAAGGAAGAGCCTTGTAAGGTGGTTCGCCCTTGCGGTAGGGCTTGCAAACCCAAATGACAAGCGGGACACAGCGATTAGGATAATTGATAAAATCATAGAGATAAACTTCTCAAACGGTAAACCG
This sequence comes from Microcaldota archaeon, assembly GCA_964652335.1. Taxonomy (GTDB): domain Archaea; phylum B1Sed10-29; class B1Sed10-29; order WALL01; family WAMD01; genus WAMD01. The sequence goes on along the minus strand of CAZZDL010000001.1, from coordinate 46,947 downwards.
GCAAAAACATCTGAAATAAGCAAGGAGACAGGGATAGAAGAGAGGCTTGTAAACTACCACATATCAAGGATGAGGGAGATAGGGATAATAGACAAAAAAGGGGGTGGTTATTTCGTCCATACAAACTTTGAGGGAGAGCCAAGCCTTGAAAATCTTAGGTCAGCTGTAAACCAGAGTTTATCAAGGACAGAGACGGTCTTAAAGGAAATAATAAGAATGGTTTAATTTTTTATTGCTAACCCCTTGGTTTCCCGGTGAAAAAACACGAAAAAATAACTGTTTTTTGAAACGGGACAATTTGACTTATTATTTGATAATTTTGCGAAAATTTGACCTATTTATGGCAAAAACGAAGAAAATAATGTTTGTCTACTATTTAAACCAATATACAAGAGATTCTATTGGTTAAAACGCCATATTGGCCATTTCAAATTTTTTGGAGAAAATCGTTATTTTATATTATATCCTTTCGTAAACATACTTTATAAAGAATTTTACGAAAAATATACTTTTGTTAGATATTTAGTTAAAGTATATTTTTTACAATACATTTTTTTAACAAACACTCACTTTTGTTTTTCTTTTTCCTAGAATCAGGCTTGATCAAGCCCGCAACGGATTTGGCCGATTAGAAGGCTGTTTACGCAACGAATAATAAAACAAAAAACCAAAAACAAAAAACAAGAGGGATAAAGATGAAATCGAAAACAAAATCTGGTTCAGGGCAACACATAAAGGAAAGGCATTTGGCTAAGCTAAATGAGATACTGAAGGCGTTGGGTAATTATAGGATATCTAGTATAGAAAGCGTAGGAAAAGCAATTCCAGTCTACAAGGTTATTATTGAAGCCGGTCCCAGCCAAAGGAAGACGTATTATTTCAAGGTTCAACACAAAAAGCCGAAAGACGCAGTGGATGCATTCTATGGAGAACCAGTTGATCCGAAGGAGATAGATGAGGTAGTGACAAAGGCCATAAAGGATGTGAAAAGGAAGGTGAATGACCTTATCTCAAATGGAGAACTAAACAAAAACGAAGTTGAAAAGGAGGTAAAAAACTGGGAAGAGCTAAACCCATTTATAGCTCATGCAGAGGACGATGAAAACTGGTATTATCTTCAGAGAGAGGTAGAGCCGCTCCTTGGCATTGACGCCCTCCACGTTGGAAAGACACTATCAAAGATACGGGATTTATTCTGGGAGGAGATCATGAACGAATTTAAGAAAAGAGGGATAGTTGCACAGGATCTTTTTCCTGAGAACAGAACAAGACACAATATCCCGTTTGATGTTGATAGAATAAGGAGAAACCCGCGATTCCACAGGTTTACAGGAAAGAAGGAGAGAGGAAGAGCATGAGTTATCTAAGCAAAGAAGTGGAGAAGTTATTCAAGGAAAGGTTCCCAGAACCCACAGAAATACAAAAAAAGGCATTCCCAGAGGTGGCCTCTGGCAGGAATGTGTTAATAGTTGCACCAACAGGCTATGGAAAGACAGAGGCAGCCCTGCTTCCAATCTTGAGCAAAATACTGGAAGACAACCCCCCATCTATAGCTATGTTATACATAACCCCATTAAGGGCGTTGAACAGAGACATATTTGAGAGAACATTCTGGTGGGCAAAGAAACTAGGAATAACTGTTGGTCTAAGACACGGAGATACAAAGCAATCAGAGCGAGGGAAGCAGGCAAAAGAACCACCCAAGATATTGGTTACAACACCAGAGACGCTTCAAAGTATTCTCCCAGCCAAGAGAATTGGAAAGCATCTAGCCAATGTAAAATGGGTTGTGGTTGACGAGCTTCACGAGCTAATAGAGAGCAAGAGGGGAAGCCAGCTTGTCCTGGCATTGGAACGTCTGGCAGACAGGGCAAAGTTTCAGAGGATAGGTATCTCTGCCACAATAGGAGATCCAGATAAGGCCATGAATTTTCTTGGATTGGAGAAAAAGATAACCCTAGCTAAACAAAGGAAAATAGATATAACAGTTGAATCACCAAGACCCAATCAAGACGACAAGAGGACTGGAGAGGCACTAGGATTACACCCATCCGCTGTTGCAAGACTTAGAAGAATACACGAGCTAGTTGAAGATCATGGAGCTGTTCTCACATTCGTTAATACAAGGTCAATGGCAGAACTTCTAGCTTCCAGATACCTTGCCTGGGATAAGAGACACAATATATCTGTTCATCACTCAAGCTTATCTAGGGACGTCCGCCTTCTAGCTGAGAAGAAGTTTAAAGGAGGCAAAATAAAGGGTTTGATAGCCACAAGCAGTTTAGAACTAGGGATAGATATTGGTAGGGTTGATTTGGTAATCCAATATATGAGCCCGAGACAAGTGACAAGGCTTGTTCAAAGAATTGGAAGGTCTGGACACTCCATAGAAAAGAGACCAAGAGGGGTAATAATCGCTGGAGATGAAGAGGACACACTAGAATCAGGAGTAATTGCCGAGCTTGCCAAAAAAGGGGAACTTGAGGAGCTGAATATACCAGAAAAACCACTAGACGTCCTCGCTCATCAAATAGTCGGTCTGAGCCTAGATATTGGTAGAGTTAAACTAGATTATGCGTTCAATTTAGTTAGAAGGGCATATCCATATCATGACTTGACATGGACAGAGTTCTTAGACGTCCTAAAAACGTTAGACGAGGAGAGGTTGATATGGCTAAATGATGATAGCTACAAAGCAAGAAGAAAGGCATATGTGTATTACTTCTCAAATCTTTCCACCATCCCAGACGAAAAGAAATTGTGGGTCAAGAACAGAATATCAGGAAAGAATGTTGGTGTACTTGACGAGATATTTGTATCAGATCATTTATACCTCGGAGCGGTCTTCATAACAAAAGGCTCTCCGTGGAAGGTTATAGACATAACAGAAAACGAAGTTATAGTTGAACCAGCGTCCGACTTCACAGCAGCCATACCTGACTGGGTTGGAGAGGAGATACCTGTTTCTACTAAAGTGGCGAACGAAGTTTCACTTAGATGGAAGAACCCACCAAAGGAGATTGTTGACAGGAAGGCAATATTGAAATTCGCATCAAAACTAGAATTTATCCCGACACCCAACAAGATATATGTAGAAGAGGTCCCTGGAACCACAGTTATACATTCTCCATATGGGAACAAGGTAAATGAAACACTTGCAGAATTAATTGCTGGTCATCTCTCAATGAAGTACGGGAGGTCAATAAACAAAAGGGTGGATGCGTACAGAATAGGCTTAGACGCAAGAGCTGATGATGTAATTGGAGTGATAAAAGAGATAGACCCAAATAGCGTAGAGACGATGCTTTCTTCATACCTGTCTAGGAGTTCTAGTTTTAAGTCTAGATTCATTCACGTAGCAAAAAGGTTTGGCCTCTTAGCTAAGGACGTTGATTATTCAAGGATAAGTATAAGAAGGATAATATCTGCAATGATAAATTCTCCCGTGTACACCGAGGCAATGAAGGAAGTCTTTTTTGATAAAATGGACATACAAGGAACAAAGAAATTACTAATAGGGATACAGAAAGGAAGTGTGAGAATAGAACGGGTTAAGAGAAAACAGTTTTCAAAATTAGCCAGCTTTTTGTCATCTGGAACAAGCTATTTCCTTGCTGAGAAGCCAACAGAGGAGATAGTTGAGATAGTCAAGGAAAGGCTCATGAATACATACGTCAGCATAGAATGCATGAACTGTGGGAGACTCATGTACAGGAAGGTAAAGGATTATCCTGACAAGATAGTTTGTCAATGTGGTGGAAGAATGTTTTTCATACCTGACTATCCAGGAGATAAAGTGAGGGTTGCTACATTAATTAGGGAGTATGGGAAGAGGGCATTGATGGTCCTGGCTGGAAAGGGAATTGGACCAGAGACGGCAGCCAGGATACTAGCCAGTGGAAACAGAGGAAAGAGATTGGTGGAGAAGATAATAGATGCAGAGAGGAAATTTATCAGGACACATAGATTTTGGAGATCCTAGCTAGGTATTTCTTTTCAAACGCAATTCTCTCCTTTGCTAGCTTCTTTGATTTTTTTAGGATGAAATCTTCTTCTGTGAGCAGATGCTTTTTCAGCCAGTCCTCATCATAGTCCTTTGAGAACAATAGCTTCAAAGGCTTTCCGCTGAACGCCAGCTTCGCCACTTGCAAGGCAATACCACTTGGACCGATTTTCTCTAGTTTGTCTGCATCTCTTAGAACTTTGGCTTCCTGACTAGCATTCAGGAGTTCCCAGTCATTCGCTGGCTTTTGGTGAAGGCGTATTGCTTCAATGACTGGCAGAGCTTCGTCCTGGAAGTACGCGGATAAGAAAGGCTTAACAAGCTTCACTCCAAACTCCACATGCCTTCTCTCTCCACCAACCTTTCCTATGTCGTGAAGCCTTGAAGCGATCTCTAATATTCTTGGATTGCACTGTTTGCAGAGCGAGAATGATATTTTCTTTACTCTATGGCAATGTTCAATCCTCCATTTGCTTATTGTCCCATCCCAATGAGCTAGATTGAATTCCCTTATCAGTAGATCTTCTTTGGCAGACAAGACACTAGGGCTAAATTGCATCTCTTTGACTAGCATGGAATAAAGTTTATCTTTGAACCTTCTTGTTGTAAGAATCTCCCTCAATCCCAGACCAGCTCTGACGCCGTTGTACATAAATTCTATAAATCGCATGGGTTATTTTTCCAAATGCATTTTAAAATAGTTTTTCTAAAAACTATCCCATGTGCGGAATTATTGGGTACAAGGGAAACAGAAACGCAAGGGATATTGTAATAAACGGGTTGAAGACACTAGAATACAGAGGATACGATTCTTGGGGAATAGCAGAGATTACCCAGAAAGGCATGTTCTTGTTAAAAAAAGTTGGCGAAATAGGAAAGTTTACTGATTTAGAATCAATACCCGAATCCCATCTAGCCATTGGCCATACAAGGTGGGCGACCCATGGGGGAGTAAGCGAGAAAAATGCGCATCCACACACATCATGCGATGGTAATATAGCCATCGTCCATAACGGCATAATAGAAAATCATCAGGAGATAAGGAAAGACCTCACTGCCAAGGGACACACGTTCAAGTCTGACACAGATTCTGAGGTCATTGCACATCTAATAGAGGAGGAGATGAAGGACAAGGAGTTTGATTCTGCATTCTTATCCGCAGTTGGCAGGCTAAATGGTAGCTTTGCTATAGTGGCTATACATACAAGCGGGGAGATGGCGGCAGCAAGAAGATTCTCACCACTAGTTGTTGGTATAGGAGATAATGAATTTTTTGTATCAAGCGACCCAATCGCCTTTGCTAGATATACCAACAAGGTTGTATACCTCAACGATGGAGAGGCAGTTTTCTTTGATGGAGATTACAGAGTCACCGACTTTTCTGGTAACATTATTAACAAACAACCAGAAGAGATGAAAATAGATATCACTGGCACGGACAAGGGATCGTATCCACACTTCATGCTCAAAGAGATAGATGAACAACCAATGGCCATATCTGCAATTGCCAATTATCCAAAGGAAGCATTGGATAAGGCAGTTGAGATAATAAATTCTGCGTATGGTGTTTTCTTCGTTGCTGCTGGTTCTTCCTATCACGCAGCCCTTACAGCTTCCTATGTCTTTTCAAAGATAGCAAAGAGACACATAAACGTAGTCCTAGCTAGCGAATTTCCGTATTACAAGGATTTCCTAACGAACAGGACATTGGTTATTCCAATATCTCAGTCGGGTGAAACAGCAGATGTTCTAGATGCAGTTAGGGCAGCCAAGGAAAAAAGAGCAAAGATAATGGCAATAGTTAATGTCCATGGATCAACCCTTGCTAGATTAGCGGACTGGGTTTTTGATATTAGGGCAGGACCTGAGATTGGGGTTGCAGCTACTAAGTCTTTCACAAACCAGTTAGCTTTGTTGATTCTTATGGCCTATGCATCTGTGGGTAGGGAGGACGAAGCAAGGCAGTTATTGGTGTCTACATCAACGAAGATGAGCGAGATACTATCCAGTAAGGAAGTATTCAAGCTTCTTGCCGATGATCTGGATAAGGACAACATATACATAATCGGCAGAGGAGCGAATTATCCTATCGCGTTGGAAGGAGCATTAAAGATTAAGGAAGTGTCATATGTTCACGCAGAGGGCTTCCCCGGTGGAGAAATAAAACATGGCACCATTGCTTTGATAGAAAACGGAACGCCAGTTATAGTCCTTGCACCCGAGGATGAAACGAAAGAAGATATTATATCCAACGCCATGGAACTGAAGGCAAGGGGCGCATTCTTATTAGGTATATCTAAGGAGGAGAATATTTTTGACACAAACGTTGAAATTCCTTATCTTGGTGAATTTACGCCAATACTTGAAGTTTTACCAATGCAATTGCTTGCATACTACCTTGCTGTCAAAAGGGGTGTGAACCCAGATAAACCTAGAAACCTTGCGAAATCAGTTACAGTAAAATAGAATAAAAGGGTTGGGTTTTTGTGTCAGAAAGGCATTTCTTCTGTTAAGTCTCCGATCTCTGTTGAATCGCTTATGTTTGTCTCGTTTACTGCGGTTTCTATTTCTGTTTGATCTGGAACTGATCTATTCTCCAATGACTGGTTCTGTGGGGGCTGGTAACCCCCTCCAACTTTGGTTTCTTGTCCACCAATGCATCCAGCGATTATTACTCCGACCATAAGTAAAGCAATTATTACAGCAACCTTCATTAAGCAACACCTACCTTTTCTTTAGCTAGCTCTATTATCTTTTTATTAATCTTGTTGTATTCTTTGTTAAACTCTGCAAGACTTTTATCTGTTTCGTTTAATTGCTTTACTTTTTGATCCACTAATTTTAGCTTCTCTTTTAATTGCGTTGCATTTACTCCATGTTCCTCTAGCTTATTTATCGCTGCCTCCATTTTCTTTCTTGCCATTGCGTACTTGTATATTATGACTTTTCTTTCTATCCTTATAAATGCTCTGTGGAATTCACCCCATTTTTTTGCAATTTCTACTTTCACCATTGCCACTTGGGATCCGTTCATTGAGTCGTATGCAGCTTCTAAATCATCTCTTAGATCTTTTATCTCTTCTAACTTCTCTTCCGCTAGTGTTGTGTTGAATCCCAGATTGTAGAATCTGTTTATCTTGCTCTCAGCTAGGCAAATATGCAGGTCAAAGACCGCTAGGCCAACCTCTTTTGCTCTTTCCCAATTTTCTTCCAATCTTGTTTTCTCTTGCTCTCTGACTTGTTTCATTGCTTCCTTTACTGCTGCGATAACCTCATCTGCGTGCTCCTCAAGTTCTGATATGTTATGTGCCTTCTCCCTGAATTCCCTTACTATTTGTTTTATCAGCATTGCATTTTGTCTGTGCTCCTCTCTTGTCTGACTGTTTGCTAAATCTTCAATCACCTGTATGTAGGTATTTCTAAGCTCTTCCAATTCGCTGGCGTTTGCTCCGTATTCTTTTGCCTTTTCAATTGTCGCATTCATTCCAGCGAGCATAACCTCAGCCCTGATTTTATCCAATGCTTTTCCAACAGCAATCATATTCTCCATTCTTGCTCTTCTAACGATTTTAGCTAGATCCTTTATTTGTAGTGCACATACATTTTCACTCCTGTTCACTGCAACCGGATGTATCTCTTTTTGTATTTCTTCGAATGTTTCGTTTAGTCCTCCACTGCTGATAGAAATAGATGCGTTTATCTCTCCATTAGATACATTTGCTGATAGATTCACATCTTGTCCGTTTTTCCCAATATTCGCTTTAAACTCTCCATTTAAGCCCACTGCGAACACTGGCATAACAAACCCAAGCACAACTAAGATACTCAAAATCCTTCTATCCATCTTATCACCTCCGAGAAATTCTTTTACCCACAGTTTAAAAATGTATCATCCTTAATCCTTTAAGTAAAGCTTTAAAGTTTTAGATCCAAAAATAACACATGAACAAGCCACTTTGCATTATAACATTAGTATTGTTTTTTTCAATTAGCTTTGCTATCCATGGGACAGTATACGATATATCCTTTGAGCCGGTTCCATATGCTGTTATATCTGTGTATGAGAACGGCACGCTAGTGTCAAGAACGTTATCGTCCGACAGAGGGGATTACAGTATTGATATCCAAAACGGTACGTACAGACTAGTTGCAGAGAAGTACGGGACAGATTTATTTTACAACGAGACTGTGTCTGTTTTAGGTGACACAAAGATAGACATAATTATGTTTGACAAGCTCCCCTATGATCCATTAACAGAGCTGGAGCTCCCAACTGGAGAGCTGAATGAAGAGCAACCAGTTCAATTTAATCAAGAGACCACCAACCCACTGATAAGGTACATAATTGGTATCCTTTTGATATGCATCGGGGTATTCTTTATACTCATATCAAAAAGAAAGAATAAGCTGAGGGAGAAGGATCTAAACTATATCATATCCCTCATCCAACAGAACGGAGGAAAAATAAAGCAGAAGGAACTAGTTAATCTAACTGGTTTTTCTGAAGCCAAAGTTAGCCTCTTACTGAAGGAACTAAAAAAGAGAGGCCATATAAAAAAGAAGAAGCAAGGCAGAGAAAAGATAGTTTACCTATCATAAGATTTCCTCTATTATCCTTGCAAAGGCTGGCCTTACCACTAGCACACCAACCCCGAGACCTATTAGTGTTGTTATTGCAAATCCCTTCATAATACCAAATCCGAGGGTTATCAATGGAAGCATTGCTGCAGTAGTAGTTGCTGCAGCTGCGAATATTATCTTAAATGCTTTCTTTATCCTACCTACTAGTGAGACTTCTTTTTCCCTTTCACCTGACACTATCTCGTCGGATATCACTATCATGTGATCAACACCTGTCCCCACCGCCGCAACTAGACCAGCAAGGGCAGCCATATCTATCTCCCATGATATCAAAGATGCGATGCCCAAGATTATTATTACTTCTGACAGGTTATTTGCCATTATCATCAAAGACAGCTTTGGATGTTTATATCTTACGTACACAACCAAGCCAACCATAATCCATGCAACAATTCCTATCCAACCAGCATAGCTCAAGAATTGCTTTCCTAGCTTTGGAGACACGTGCATTGTTGTTGCAATATCTAGTTTAACTGGCAGTTTTCCAGATCTGAGTATAACTACCATCTTTGTCATTTCAGTGTTTGCCTCTTCCCTTGTGGCTGAATGGCCTTGGATTACGGCACTTGTTACTGGCTCACCGCTGGTTACTCCAGGCGTAAGATTTAATATAGACTTTAGTCCAACGGCATCCCATAACCAGTAATCACTAGTTTTTCCGACGACCTTTACTGAGAAGCCAGATTCGTTCAAAGCTGTTATGTTATAGGTTGAGTTTTCAGGTATTATAACAGTGGACACATTTACATCCTTTAACATAGAGATGACTGATTCATTCAGATCATCAGCCACAATTATAGTAACATTTGAATTCTTTCTGATATCTTCAATATCTACGAATTCAGATCTTGGATTTCCTGGGACCATGTACATGTACTTTTCCTTTTCATACAATCCCCCTGGGATGATAACTGCTGCATTCTCTGGTCTATCAATAAACATGTATATCTTGTCACATTTTATCTCCCCCTCCACCTTCTTACATTTCCCCGCAGCAACTTCAGCGAATCTAGCTGCGCCGTCCCCAGATATGTCAAACGGAACATTCCATTGGCCAGTGCCTGGTAGCCAACCATATCCACTTTGCGGATCTGTTTTCACCCTTAAGATATCCTCTCCGGTTAATGCTATCTTTCCATCTATTATTGCTTCAAATTTACCTTGTTTCTGCAATACATCTTCTATTGCCTCTAGGCTAGTGTTACTAACACCAGAAACAGAGACCATAATGTATTGATCACCAACAGGTCTAACACTAATATCTTTCAGTCCAAAACCGTTCAGCCTTGCTTGGAGTATTGAAACCATTGTGTCCATGGTATTCTCGTCCACGGGCTTCTCAAGTTGGAGGTATATTAGTGACCCACCGGAGAAGTCCATACCAAATTTTAGTCCCTTGAGCCCTAGAGGTAGCAACCCCAGGAATATAAGGCATCCTACCAGCATTAAGATTCTCCAATCCTTTAAGATTTTCTTGTTACCCACCATTTCAATATCACCGCGTTCATCAACCAAGTTGATATAAGATCACCCACCAAACCGAATGTGAGCGTTGCACCTATCCACACAAGTGTTTGTGTGTGTAGCATCCATGCAGCTAGAGTCATCACAATCAATGCTGTTAGTGTTGTCCCAGTCATTGTTAGACCTGTTTTCATTGCTGATGCTATTCTAGAGTCAACATCCCCTTCTTTTCTCTTTATAACCTTGTTCGTTAGCAATATGTCTGTATCTACAGAATAACCTATTAACATTAGCATTGCTGCAAGGGTTGCAAGTGATAATGGGATTCTAAATATTACCATTCCAAGCAATGCATACAAGACGTCTAGTATTGCGGCGGATATAACATATGTAGATGGTGCTAGTTCTCTAAATGTTAAAAATACGACCGCACCCATGAATAGGAACGCAAATACCAATGCCCTCAACCCACTCTCCCAGAACATCTTTCCTATTGTTGGACCTATTTCTTGAACATTTATATCTGACTCTGATATGCCCAGCAACCCTGCCAACCTTCGTTTTATTTCTACATTAACAGATGTGGCGTTATCCTCTTTTTTAATTGGGGCAAATTCCACGAGATACATCTTTTGATTACTTAACGGATTCTCTGCTACACTAACACTTAAGTCTCGTAAATTAAGGTCTGATAATGCGGATATTATCTGTTTGTCATCCACATTCACAGACACAGGGACGACAGCAGATATGCTTGTCCCACCGGTTATATCCACTGCCTTTGGTAGATAAGGAAGCGCCAAAATACTAATTATTGCCAAAGTGATTGGAATTATAATATAGTACTTGTAGTAGCTGTTGGAGTATATCATGTAATCACCGCAAGACAATATTTTTACATAGTCTAGTATAAAAACGATTTCCAAAAAATGTAAAAATCTGGATCAGCTAAAAACAGAATATGAGATTTGTTTTGATATCTAGGTCAGGCAAAAGAAAATTAGTTGATTCCAGCAAAGATATACATACGGATAAAGGAGTCATACCAAAATCAAAGATCAAGCCAGGAAAATTGAAAACACATAAGGGAGAAGAGTATGTAATAGCCCATCCGGGTCTGGATGACCTAGTTGAGAGTATGAGAATGGGTGCGAAACCGCTGTTTGGATATGACACATCTATTTTTGCTTACCTCCTAGGATTAAAGAGGGGAAAATCTATTATTGAGGCTGGAACTGGCTCTGGTGGATCTGCAATTGTGTTTGCAAATTACATTCATCCGGGGCAGGTCTATACATTTGAAAAGGATGAACGCTTTTACAACATAGCGAAAAGGAACATATCTGAAGCAGGTGTGGATAATGTACAGTTGGTTAATGATGACGTTAGGGAGGCTAGTAGATACGTGAGCAAAGTGGATGCAATCTTTCTAGATCTACAAAACCCGGATGACTTAATACCAGAGCTTGTGGATCTCCTAGTGGATGGTGGCAGGATTGGAGTGTACACACCAATATTTGACAGTATTAAACCAGTATGGAAAGAGCTAGAGAATCAAGGTTTTGTCTCAATAAACGCAATAGAATTAGGATTTAGGAAAATAGTTGTTAAGAAATATGCTAGGTTCTCCCAGAGATTATTTGGTTTTCCTGGTTTTTTTGTATGGGGAACAAAATTCTAGTATCATAAATGCAATCCTTATTAACCTTTGTTATCACAATAAAAACATGCATCCAAAAAGAAAGAAAAGATTAGTAGAACTGATAAATTTGATGAATTCCTTCCCCGAAGGGATAAGATATTCTGTCTTATCTGATTTTGCAAAGAAAAAAGGTGTTTCATACGAGACAATAAAAAATGACTTAATTGCCTTGAGCTATGCGACGATTCCAGGACCAAAGGGTTTTAATCTGGTTTATGTACCGAGGTCTTATAGGAAGAAGGTAAGAGACATATGGTCTCTGTTTACAGAGACAAAAGAGGTTATTAATGGACATAAGAGAAGAGCATTCCTTGACGGGGAGATCAGCTTTTCAGAGGCACAAAAGGCAGCGGTTGAGTTTTTAATGCATACTCCATATATGGATATAGAAAGGTTTAGAATGATATCACCGACAAATGAGAAAATATTAGATATTCAAGACAAGTTTGCCAAGGAACTTGGAAACCTGATTGCTACAGTTAAAGAGAGGAATGTCCATCCAGTCAGAGCTCATCAAGACGCTTGGAGAATCGCAGGGGTTAAGATACACAAGGAGATAGAGAATGTAGTGAAGAAGGTTCCGGAGGACAAACTAGAACCAATTTTGGAGAAAATATGGGAGATGAATTTACACAAGGTAAGGGCAGCTTTACATTATCAGTCATTTATCACAAAATATCTGAATTTACTACAAAGAGAGTATAAAGTAGGTAGGTCTATGGAGGGATCCAGTTTACCAGTGACATTACCAATATTTATGAAAGTTAGGAGTGTACCTCTTGATCCAGAAAAAATATGGAAAAGGTTAGAGTCAGACATAAAAAATTTGAGGAGATGGTATTGGCCATCTAGGAGAAAGGTAATCCCACGTAATTTGAAAGAGTCTATAAAGGCCTTGCCTGAGAATATTCCAAAGGACAAGTTTAACGATCCTTTCATAAAAGCCATGCTGGATGCATATACACATCTAGATGTTGGAGATTATTTTTATAAAAAAGCAAAAAAGATAGAAAGAGAGATAAAACCATTTATCTAAAGATTAGATTTGTTACTTCTTCCAAGAGAGGTATCTTTATTGGTTTAAGGGATTTTATCTCAAGCAACAGCTTCATTATTTCTTCGTCGTATTTCAGCATCAGCTTCTTATATTCGGTTTCTGCGATCAGACCTTGTTTATACTGCATTCTGGTGAAGTTCTTCAGTTCCTCTATTTTCCTCACTTTATTCTCGAGCAATTTTATCCTATTTGTTTTCTTCAACACCAACTCGTATACCAAAACTAAACCAAGCAGGAAGGCAGAGCACCTTAATAGACAATGCATGACATAATTTAATCTGTAATTAAAAATGAGGAAGCTGTCAACAGACAAAAGGACCATTATTAATCCAAAAAGCAACGCTGGTCTTCCCATAACATCTTTACATCCATAGGCTATCAAGACTAACCCAGTGATTACTATTATCCCGGTAACTACAAGGTCTATCACGATAATCATAATTTAGCTAAAGGGAAACCCATTTAAATCTTTTTATATAAAAATAGGCTGGTGTTTGCATGAATAGGCCGTCAAAAGACGAATATTATCTAAATATTGCAAAGGCAGTTTCTCTCAGATCTCCTTGTCTTAGGAGAAGATTTGGAGCAATAATTGTTGTTAATGATACAATAGTGTCCACAGGTTACAATGGTCCAGCAAGAGGGTCTGTTAACTGCTATGATATTGGATGTATAAAGGATTTGAAGGATTTGCCCAGTTATTCTGCTTATGATTTATGCCCAGCTGTCCATGCAGAGGAAAATGCGGTTGTGAACGCGGCAAGGAACGGAGCGAAGGTTTTTGGTGGGGTGCTCTACATATATGGAGCAAGGCCAGACGGCTCTCCAACGCCGAGCCACCCATGTGATAGATGCAAGAGAGTTTTGATAAATGCAGGTATAAAGAAAGTCGTGACAAAGGATGAAGGAGGCAACATCATAGAGTACGATGTTAATGAGTGGATTGAATATGATAAACAGACCTATATAAATAAAGTAAATGAGCTAAAGGGAAAGGATTAAAAACATTCCGACAAACAATAAATGGGGGGAGGGATATGAAAGGATTATTGTTATCCTTGCTTCTACCAGGTTTTGTTTTAGCCAGTTGTACCCAGGTTTACATTGACTTGAGCTATCCTGCATGGGTTTATGTAGATGTAGATAAACCAACGACTCTCAAGGCAGAGGCAGGTAACAGATTGCTAGACTTTGCACTTGTTGTTTACTCGCCTAGTGGAGAAGTCTTCAAAATAGATGATGGATTTCAAGATCCAAGTGTGTATGACATAGAGAAGGTCAAGTTAAATCCAGGATACTGGAGGATAGCAGTTGAGTCCCAGTCAGCCAGAGGAACAGTCAATATCTGCGTAGATGGCAAGATATCAAAGGAAGAGACAAAGCCAGTTGGGTTTCTAGAAAAAATTATCCAATGGTTTCTTTCATTTTTTGGGGTGTAGTCTCCTAGTCTTTACAGCTACACCTTCCATGGCAGAAACCATTTCAGTTCCAGACATAACTGCTGTCCCTGTGGCTAGCATATTCCAGCTATCGTCAACTATTACAACTTCCATACCCGGTCTTATTCTTTCGTCTGCATCCTTTACGAATTTTGCAAATACAGATTTGCCATCTCTTATGAATTGTTTTATATCTCTCGGAACCATTACAAACCAGGATTTTCTCTTTACAAATTCTTCACCAATCCAGTGAATTATTGGCATATAATCACTCGCTCTAAGGGCTAGTAATAGTTTTTCATTGCCATAAACGAATCTTATCCTACCAGTCTTTTTGCTTTTTTCTATTTTTACGTCTTCAGGGATTATGTCATAGAATCCATAGACATATCCAACTATCCCCCTGACGACATCAATGTCCCTTAGTTTATTTTTGTCAATGTCAACGTCAATACCTCCCATCTGACCAAATGGATACATGTCTAGCACTTCAGATGGGACATTGCCAAATATAGGCAGTCTAACAAACGATTTTGATTTGAGCTTCTTCTTTTTGTGCCTGTATACCTCTACTCTGTTTTTTGTATCGGATGATAGATAGAAAAATCTTCTCTTTGTTATTGGATCCTTCTCTTCTAGATATGGAAGATATCTCTTGAAAGCCCTAAACGCTTTGTACAATTCAGGATGTGCTCTGGCTCTCCTCTCTAGTAACTCCCATAGAGTTCCGTCCTTTATTGCTTCTTTGACTCTTCTCATTTCTTCCATTGTTACATACAGATTGTGTCTCGCTAGTAAGCTAGGGTTTTTCCTTATTTCTTCCAAGGAATGATTCGTACACACAGGGCAAGAGCAAGGCAAATAACTGATTTCGTTTATGTCTTTTGTTCCGTCCACGGTCAAGTATCTGCCTTCTCTGGCAAATATTGCATATGCAGCAGAGTCAAACACGTCCGCACCCAACGCAACACCAAAGGCAAACATCATTGGATGTCCGGCACCAAAAAAATGGACTGTTTTATCCACAGGTAGTATTTCTCTTGTCCATACCAATGCATTGAATGCATCTGTGAACCTGTAATCATTTAGCAGAGGAACAACAGAGCCAACAGCAAAATAATCAAATCCCATTTTTAATAACTGTCTTGCACATTTCTGCCTCAGTGATTTGTAAATCCCTCCCTGCACAGGACCGGCAAATATTGTATCTCCTTTTTCTACCTCCTTTGCCCTCTCCAGTGTTAGCTTAAGGTTCTCGCTCATCTCTTTGTAGTCACCAAGCCCAGGAAGGTCAAGTATTACACCTATATCCACACCAATCCTTTTTTGGAATTCAATAATCTCTTTGTTCGTAACATCTATTTTGCCGTACGTCATTAACTGAAATGCTCCAGAATCAGTCATAATTAAGCCATCAAAATCAAGCAGTTTATCAATTCCTTTCATTGCTTTCTCTCTTAGTGCTTCGTTCCTCCATATTATGTAGGAGTTAGTTATTACACCATCAACTCCGAACTCTTTTTTCATTTCCCTAGGGGATATTATCATCTTATTTGGATTTATGACTGGGAGAATTAGGGGAGTTTCATATTTGCCAGATTTTGTTTTTAGTTTACCTATCCTCCCAGCTAGATCTCTATATTTTACTTCCATATCAGTACCTCTTGAGAATATAGTAGAAGGTAAGCACAACGGCTAGAACAACCAAACCACCAATCATCCAACCTATCCATTTTATGTTTTCGCTACCATGGGGGGCTCGCTCCACAAGTGGATACTGTATTTCGTATATTCTCTGGTTTACATACGCTGGATTTATGTTTATATCTGGATTTGACTCTAGTATCTCCTTGGCCTCCCTAAATGCTCTTAGTGCATCTTCCTTTTCTCCTGATTGGGCATAGGCTTCTCCAGCTGATAAATAGTAATCATATTTCTTTTGCATGTCTGCCATGTAGGAATCTCCAGCTTTTTCATAGTAGTTTCCAGCCATTGCAAAATACGCATTCGCAGGTAGCCCGGCATCTCTATAACATTCCCCTAACTGCAAGTACTTATCTCCAAGCCTAGCGTATATTGAATAAACAGTCAGATTTGAATATGCTGATACAGAATCCTCAAGACCGTTTATCTCTATTTCTATCTGCTTGCAAGCGGTAGGTATCTCCTGAGCGATTGCCAAAGCCATCACTAGCAACACAACCAGCGCCAAATACTTCATGATAATATATTGGATTTTTCAAATAAAAAGATAGTATTTATTTCTGGTTTATCTATATCTATGTATGTCTTTTATACCTCATATTCCTGACCCAAAGGAGCTAGTTAAGTCTAGTGTTGAGAGAGCAAAAAGGAGCGCTAAGCAGATCTGGGAAAAGGATAGGAAGAAGCGGCTAATCAAGAGGGAACTGGCAAGGGTTCAGGTCCTTGGGGATAGAGTGTCGGATAAGCTAGCTAGCATAGTGAAGTCAACAGTTAATTTTAATCAGCTCAACCCATTTTATGCTGAGTTGATATCCGCATTAATAGATATAAACGAGGTTAAGAAAGCCTTGGCAGCTGTGGACTGGCTAGCAAAAAAACTGAAGAAAATGACAACAGAGTATTCAAGGAAAATAACAAACCAAGATGTGGGTGAGGCCACCAGACTCAGAAAGCAGTTTGAGGCAAGGTTGGAAGATTTAGTTCTTTCAAATAAGGATGCTTTTCACACCTTGAAGGAAGCGAGTAAAAAGCTAGAACGCCTACCCAAGATAAAGGACATGCCAACAGTTGTGTTCGCAGGATATCCGAATGTTGGAAAATCTTCCTTAATGAAAGCCCTAACAGGTTCAGGCGTGGAGATAAAATCGTATCCCTTCACCACAAAGCAGATACTTGTCGGTTACTTAAGGGATAAATATGATCAGATACAGATGGTGGATACACCAGGTCTTTTGGATAGGCCACCTGAAAAGATGAACAAAATTGAGAAACAGGCCCTAGCTGCAATAAAGCATTTATCAAACAAACTGATATTTGTTGTTGATCCAAGCGAGAGTTGTGGATATCCTATAGAGAAGCAGTTGAATTTGTTAAAATCGCTAAAGGGTTTTGACGTTCTTGTTGTGGCCAGTAAGTCAGATATATCAAAACCGAACTTCCATGTGGATATTGCCGTTTCAATATTTGATGATAGGAGTATCAAGGAATTGAAGAACAAGATAATATATTGGGTGTTAAGAAATAAAAGATAATATAACAGACTATTCCTTAACAGCCAGTACACCCTGTATGCTTGGGACCCATCTAACTCTTTTCCACCCTGCTGTTCTCAGTCTTTCCATAACTCCCTTAACCACACTTTTCTTTCTAAATCTTTCTCCAGGTGAACCAGTGTAATGATATAATCTCGCACCTCTTCTCCCCAGCCTCCAAAGGTTCTCATAGAATTCTAATGAGTATAATTCACCAGCTAGAGAGAACCTTGGGGGATCATGTATTATAACGTTGTATTTTCCCTTCAATTCCTTTACAACATCAAATGCATCTCCAATCAAGATCTTTATTTTTTTGCTTTTCACAAATTTCCAAAACTCCTTTGACCATGGGTTCAGTCTTGAAAGCTCTAATACGTTTTCATCCTTTTCAATTGTTGTAACATATGCACATCTCCTAGCCGCCTCCTGAGCTGTGTATCCTAGACCAGTGCATATGTCCAATACAGTATCTCTAGACTTTACTCTTACAGCGTTCATAACCTTTTTTACCATCTTGTCAGGGGTCGTATCCTTTATTGGATGCATTCTTACTCCATTTATCTCGAAAGTTGGTGCGCCATCTGAGGGTGTTAGTTTGTATGTATTTTTCCCAGCCGAGATTACAAGTTTAAATATCTGATTGTCTCTAATACAATAGACGTGTCTATTATCCCTTACGATCTTCCTGATGTCTTTTAGATTTAAAACCTGCCCATCAGGAAGAATGGCCTTTCCATCGCTCACATTGGCTGTTGCAAAGGAGAGACCAAGGTCAGGAGAGAACCGTACGTTTCCATTGTGTAACAATGGCTTTGCCCATTTGGACGAAAGTAGTATCATGAGATCACCGAGGTGATATATATGAAGGATTCTATCAAGAAAAACATATCTATGGTTTTAGAGCTCCTTGATAATCTTCTTTCGGATACGACCATACCGAGGAATATAAGGAGGACAGTTGAGGAAGCAAAGAAGAGAGTGGAAGCTAGCAACAATGAAAAGGAATTGGAGGTGAACATAGCTCAGGCTATATACCTCCTGGACGACGCTTTGAACGATATAAATTTGCCATTCCATGCGAGACCAGATATAATGTCCGTTATATCTGAGCTTGAAGGGATTAAAGAAAAGATAAAGTGATTGTATGAAGCTAGATCTCATTAAAAGGAATACTATTGAGATAATTGAAGAGAAAGAGTTGTCTGGGCTTGGTGACAGTCCTACCGCTTATTGTGGATACGAACCAAGTGGGCCAGTCCATTTGGGCCATCTAGCCAGCATAGAAAAGGTAAAGGATCTTGTGTCAGCAGGGGCAAGAGTGAAGATTTTACTTGCGGACGTACATGCCTGGTTGAACAGGAAGGGTGATCTTACGGATATAGCTGAGTGGGCAAAATATTGGGAGAATGTATTCAAGGCACTTGGCGTTGAGGCAGAATTTGTGCTAGGAAGTGATTACCAATTTTCAGAGGATTATGTCAAGGATGTTTTCCTACTTGCAAACGAGTTAACAATAAACCGGGCTCTTAGAAGCATGCAGCAGGTGGCTAGGGACGTGGAGAACGCGAGGGTTTCTCAAATAATATACCCAGCAATGCAGGTTATGGACATAAAGCATTTGAGGGTAGAACTAGCTCTAGGTGGAATGGAGCAAAGAAAGATACACATGCTTGCAAGGGAATATCTTCCAAAGATGGGGTGGAAGAAACCGGTGTGCATACATCACGAGCTTATAGTCTCGTTAAAAGGCCCTGGGACAAAGATGAGTTCATCTGACCCTTCAACCATAATTGCTGTTCATGAGGACAAGGAGAGTATAATGAAGAAGATAAACTCTGCCTATTGTCCCAAACAGGAGATCAAGGACAATCCGATCCTACAAATAGCCAAGCTAGTCATATTCCCAGAATTGGGATCCCTAAAAATCGAGAGGGACGCCAAATATGGTGGCGATTTGGAGCTCAATTCTTATCAGGAGTTAGAGGATGCGTTTAAATCAGGGTTGCACCCACTTGATCTAAAACGGGCTGTCGCGGAAGCGTTGTCTGAAATACTGAAACCGTGCAAAGGATTAAAACCTCCAATTTAATTCTATTTATAGTTGGATTTTCAAAAATATACACCATGGATGTTTCTAATTTCTTTTTTGAGAGAGGAGTATTCTTGGCAAAGGACGCATTAGATTATATACTCTCTCAGGATGAGCCAGATGCTTATGCAAGGGCTGTTTTGGAAAAGAATAAAGGAAAGAAATTCCTTACTCTTTCGGATGTTGTCATAAAACAGGAGAAGGTTGAGACCAAAGAGAAAGAGATAAATCTACCATCTGATTTTAAGCCGATTGCAAAGGATATTGAACCAAGAATTAAGATATTTGAAGAATTTGATGTGACTGGAAAATCTGAATCATCTGGTTCTGTTAATGACTTTATAGATTTTTTCAGAGACAGGTTTAACAGGATATCTGAGATATTAAGATCACGGCCAGGACCAACAGTCAAGGATATAAAAAGGCTAAAAAAGATTAGGCCAACAGAAACTGCCAGGATAATAGGGATGGTCAGTGACAAGAGGATGTCAAGGACCGGGCATTACCTTATACATATTGAAGACCTATCGGATAATCTGACAGTTTTAGTCCCGAAGGATAACCAATCCTTAATGGCGAAGGCATCGTCTATACTCCCAGATGAAGTTATAGCTGTGGATGGTAGATTCTCAAGGGGAGATTTATTCATAGCGTCAGATATAATACAACCAGACATACCCAAAAAGGAGCCAAAGACATCAGATGAGGATATTGCTTTAGCCATGATATCTGATTTGCATGTTGGGAGTAATCTATTTCTTGAAAAATATTTTAGGAAGTTCCTTGATTGGCTTAATGGTAAAGGTGAAAGAAAGGATCTCGCAGAGAGGATAAAATATATAACCATAGCTGGAGACCTAGTTGATGGTATAGGTGTTTACCCAGGTCAAGAAGATGAGCTTGAGATATTGGATATATACGAACAGTATAAGTATTTTGAGGGGCTCATTGCTGAGATACCAGAGTATATAGAAATTATTGTAATTCCTGGGAACCACGATGCCGTTAGGGTTGCTGCTCCACAACCAGCGTTGCCAAAGGAGTTGGCTCCAGATTTACATTCAATGGAGAATGTCCATCTACTTGGCTCTCCATCGTATGTTAGTCTCCATGGCATTGAGGTGTTGCTTTACCATGGACAGAGCATACATAGCTTTGTTCCACACATATCTGGATTTGATTACTCAAAGCCGGAGCAATTGGGGGTAGAGGTTTTGAAAAGGAGGAATCTTCACGTTGTCTATGGTGAAAAACCACCAATAACTCCAGAAAAAAGAGATTATTTTGTTATAGAGAGAGTCCCAGATATTATGCACTTTGGAGATGTACACAAGAATGGATATACCACTTACCGCGGTGTTACAATAGTGAATTCAGGCACATGGCAGGACATTACTCCATATCAGATAAAACAGGGACATCACCCAACACCTTGCATACTTCCAGTTATGACTCTGAGGGACAGGAGAACATCATTACTAAAGTTTAGAAGGGGAGGATATGGAACTTAACGCATCTCCTAGAGTCAGGGATTACTATGAAACGCTTTTATCTAATCTGAATAATGTTTACTCTATTGCGAAATCTGCGAGGGAGAGAGGTCTTGACCCTGATACGGATGTTGAAGTGAAATTAGCTAATGACCTAGCAGATAGGGTTGAGGGATTGGTTGGTCCAGAGGGGATAGCTGATTTCATAAGAAAGAATTCTTCTATGCCGAGAGAGCTTTTAGCTTTAAAGCTCATAGAGGAGATACTATCCAGGGGGGAGGATAAAGAGAAACTGGCTGAAACAGCAATAAGGAGTAGCTTAGCCTTGCTCACAGAAGGAGTTGTTGCTGCCCCAATTGAAGGAATATCCAAGGTAAGCATAGATAAAAACCCTGATGGATCATACTATCTCACTGTGCATTATGCTGGACCAATAAGGTCGGCTGGTGGAACAGCACAGGCATTATCTGTGTTGCTTGCAGATTACACTAGGAAGATGCTTAAGTTGGACAGGTTCAAACCAACGGACACAGAGATTGAGAGATATGTTGAAGAAATAAACTTATACCATAGTGCGGTTGCAAGGTTGCAGTATAAACCATCCGATGACGAAGTCAGGCACATAGTTAGAAACTGTCCTGTATGTATAAGTGGTGATCCGACAGCGCAAGTTGAAGTGGATGCTTATAAGGATCTAGAAAGGTTCCCAAGCAACAGGGTCAGGGGTGGGATGTGCCTTGTTATTGCTGAGGGGATAGCCCAAAAGGCGAAAAAGTTAGTGAAGTATTCTAAGATATTTGGACTTGACTGGTCATGGATTAATTCTCTGATAAAGGTGGATAAATCTGATAAGGTTAAGGTTTCCCCAGAATGGAAATACCTATCTGAATTAGTTGCTGGGAGACCGATATTTGCATATCCGTCTAGGGTTGGTGGTTTTAGATTGAGATATGGAAGAGGGCGAAATACTGGTTTGATGAGCAAAGCGATTCATCCAGCAACAATGATAATCCTTGATGAATTCCCTGCGATAGGAACACAACTTAAGCTTGAGAGACCTGGAAAGGGATGCACACTAACGACCAATGATAAGATAAGGGGTCCAGTTGTAAGACTTGACGATGGCTCTGTTGTATGGGTTGAGAATATAGAACAGGCAAGGAAGATTAGGGGAAGGGTTACAGAGATATTATTCCTCGGAGACATGCTTGTTTCATTTGGAGATTTTTTGAAGAGCAATCATCCAATAGTCCCTTCTCCCTATGTGGAAGAATGGTGGATGCAAGAGTTGGTAAAAGCTGGAGGAGCGGTTGAAGATCCGTTTAACGTTAGCATAGATGATGCAATAGATTTATCAAAGAGATATAACATCCCTCTGCATCCAAGATATACATTACCATTCAATGAGCTGTCAGTAGATGAGATTAAGCAATTAGCCAAATGGCTAGTGGGAGATAGGAAAATCTCAGAGGAAAAGCGCATACTTGAAAAGTTGTTGGTTCCTCATAGGATCAACGAAGATACTATTGAGATAGACAAGGATTTTGATAAGGTTTTGATGTTTGTATTGGGCCTTCCAGACTCGTTGGACAGATTGAATGAAATTAACGCAGAAAATGGTCTTGATCTGGTAAATGCAGTTTCACCTGTGAAGGTAATGCATTTTTCTCATCCATTCGCATACATTGGGGGCAGAATGGGAAGGCCAGAAAAGGCAAGGGAGAGAAAGATGAGCCCACCACCTCATCTTCTTTTCCCAGTTGGCCAGTATGGTGGTTCAACGAGGTCAGTACTGAGAGCCGCTGAGGAGACAAACATAAACGTTGAAACTGTAAATCTATTTTGTCCAAAATGCAAAAAGGATGTATTCTCCTATAAATGTCCTGACTGCGGGACAAGGGCAGTTATAGTAAGAAGAAAAGGAAAGCCATATTCAGAAAGACAGGTTCCATTGAATGACATGCTAAAACAGGCAATAGAGAGAGTTGGTAAACCAGGGGATAGACTCAAAGGAGTGATTGGAACAACGTCAGAGTTCAAGATGTTTGAGCCGTTGGAGAAGGGAATAATAAGATCCAGATACAATGTTTATGTATTTAAGGATGGAACAATTAGATTTGATTCTACTAATCTGCCACTAACACATTTCAAACCAAAGGAGATAGGAGTCAGTGTTCAGAAGCTGAAGGAGCTAGGCTATCTCACTGATTACAAGGGCAATCCGCTTGAAAGTGAGGAGCAGATAGTTGAATTATTCCCACAGGATGTTATTATATCAAAGCGAGCAGGGGATTACCTAGTTAGGGTTGCCATGTTCATTGATGATTTGCTTGAGAAATTTTACGGTCTCCAGAGGTATTACAACATTAATTCCAAGGATGATCTTGTTGGACACCTTATAATTGGACTTGCGCCGCACACATCAGCCGGGGTTCTTGGGAGAGTTATAGGATTTACCGAGGCAAATGCATGGTATGCTCATCCATATTTCCATGCAGCCACAAGAAGGGACTGTGATGGGGATGAAAATGCATGCATGCTGGCTTTGGACGCTTTCCTTAATTTCTCAAAGTTTTTCCTTCCAGCTTCTAGGGGAGGGAAGATGGATGCGCCGTTGGTTTTGACCACAATAATTGATCCCAGCCAGGTAGACGATCAAGTGCACGAGATGGAGACTATTGGAGTCTATCCATTGGAATTCTATATTAAGTCAATGTCAACCCCTATGCCTGATGAGATTGACATGGAGCTGGTTAAACATAGGCTTGGAAAAGAAAACCAGTACGATGGATTTGATTTTGCTCTAGATACGTCTGACATAAACCTTGGCAACTACAAGTCTGCTTACACAAAATTTGAGAATATGGTTGACAAGGTGTATGCCCAGTTGAACCTAGGCAAAAAGATAAGAGCTGTGGATGAAAGAGATGAGGCTAAGAAAATACTTGATTTCCATTTCATAAGAGATATATACGGTAACCTTAGATCATTCGGGCAGCAGGTATTTAGATGTGTCTCTTGCAATGCGAAGTATAGACGACCTCCACTTATTGGTGAATGCACAAAGTGTGGGGGGAAGATTATCCTAACGATAACAGAAGGATCGGTTAGAAAATATTTAGACATATCAAGGAAGATAGCCCTAGAATTTGGTTTATCTGATTATGCAAACCAGAGACTAGCAATCGTTGAAAAGAATATAGAGTCCATATTTAAGAACGACAAGGTTCGCCAGTCATCTATAGCCGATTTTATGTGATTATTCCATACTTCTTTAGAACGAGGTACAACAACACCAGGACCACAACAGTTAGTAATGTATACTGCCCAGATTTTGTCGTAAATAACCAGTTAATTATCCCAGATTTTACTTGCTTTGCTACTGCTCCACCAGTTGCCTTTGCTATCTCTCCAATCCAGTTCCCTGCCTTCTTTGAGTAATCTATCCATCCTTCTGGAGTTTTTAGCTCTTCTATCATATCTGCAGTTATCTCTATTACTCCCCTTTCCTTTTCAGGAACATCTTGGATATTTATGGGTGAACCAGATATTCCATCTATGTCTAGCCTAACAATTCTCTTCCCAAGAGTTACCCAAGCCCTATACACAGGGACATAGACAAGGTTTGCCCCATAGATTGTAAGCTTATCCTTTGGAATCTTTAGCTCGCCAGCTATCTTTATCTTTGCCACTTCCTTCAATTCATCCTTTGATATTGTCGGTTTCTCAACCTCTCCTTCTTTTATCTCGTTGGTTTTTCCAACAGGTATTTCCTTCAATATTTCAACGATTATTGGATTGAGCTTCCCAGTTACTGCATCCAGTGCCATCTGGGATGAATAGGTTTGTATCCCTTCAGGGGTTTCAAAATACATGTCAAAGTTGAAGAACCAATGAGGGACATAGACTAGCTTTACATTTGCCACTTGAAAGTTTTTCCAATGTTTCTCCTTTAATATTGCGTGCAGTATCCCTGGTATGTTGTCGCTAGAAATAGAGAGTTGGAGGGCGGGGTTATCTATTAGCATGTCCTATCACTTTTTCTTCCTTCTGTCAACCTTCACGCCCCTTGGAGTTGCGAGTATCTTGTATTCTGATACTCTAACAAGATCACCGTTAACATCAGCAGTGTATCTCTTTATTTTGTCTAGAGCCTGCTTCAGTTTCGCCTTATTTCTTTTGTACATTGGCTCTATGTTTATCAAGGCAATTGATCCCCCGTCTAGGGCTGTTACTATTTGATTTACCACATCTACAGAGTCTAGGACGAATGGTTTTACCCACATGTCAGCCTCTTCTTCAAAATGTTCTTCTTCTACACCAAGGGTTTCTAGGTAGTCTTCTATCTCTTCCTCTTCTGTTGTACCTCCCATCCTAGCAGAAAGTTTCTTGAGAAATTCAACCATTTTATCTCCCTCCTTAAGTATTTAATAGTGGAAGTTTACCAAATTATGCAATCTAAATTATGAAATACCATATTAATAAATACATAGGTGATATGATGGATATATTTGATAGAGAGATGGCAAGGAGCAGTATTTTTTTGGATAGAAATGTCCTTTCCCCGCATTATATCCCAGATCACCTTCCATTTAGAGAAAAGGAGATAGAAAAGATAATGAAGGTTCTCGCTCCAGCACTTAGAAAGAAGAGACCGAGTAATCTGTTTATATACGGTAAAACAGGAACAGGAAAAACCGCAACGGTTAAGCACGTAATGGAGAAGTTTGATCAGGCTAAGGAAAAATATAACTCACCTGTGGATCATATATACATAAACTGCCGAACGCACAACAGAAAATACCAAGTACTTCTCAAAATGGTTGAGTCTTTGTATCCCGGGGAAAATTTCATGGGTTTTGCTTCTACCCATTTGTATGACAGAATATTGGAGAATATATCCTCAAAGGATATAGTGTTCATAACTGTTTTGGACGAAGTTGATCAGGTTAAGGATATTGATGATTTGTTGTATATGCTAACCAGGGCGAATGATCATATAGAAAAAGGGCACATAAGCATAATTGGTATATCCAATAATGTGACTTTCCTGGAAAAGTTAGATCCAAGGAGTAAATCCACACTAATGCAGGAAGAGATGGTTTTTGCTCCATACAATGCAATACAGCTTAAGGCAATATTAGCTGAGCGAGCTAAACTAGCGTTCAGGGAGGGAATGTGCGACGACTCTGCTCTTGAGCTAGCCGCGGCATATGCCGCCCAGGAATCTGGGGACGCTAGATACGCGTTAAAGCTCTTGTTGAAGGCAGGGGAAATAGCCGATGAGTCTGGAGAAAAGGTTACAGACAAACATGTAAAGTTAGCGAGGTCAGCAGTGGAAGAGGATATAGTTGTGGATCTGATAGAGACATTACCAGAGCATCCTGCCATAGTTTTGTATTCAATAGCAGAGCTATCAAAAGAAGGGGGGAGATATGCAAAGTTGACGGGTATTAGCAGGGAAGTTGGTGACAAGGTCTTGTTCTCAGGAGAGGTTTATGAGAGGTACGAAACCCTTTGCACGAAATGGAACAAGAAACCAAGGAGCGCTAGGTGGTACAGGGAGTACTTAAAAGAGTTGGAAATGATGGGTTTGATAACCATCACGATGTCTGGAAAGGGAATAAGAGGGAACACACAGTTAATAAGGCTGGCATACAATCCAGAAAAGGTAATAGCAGCTGTTGAGAAGAAGTTTGAATAGTTTTTTTAACTAGTTTTTCGTTATGGGGTCCATGAAATCTGATAAATACTGGCTGCCAGTATTGTTGGTAGGCTTCGCGTTGCTTGTAGGACTGGTTTATCTTCCCTTGATGGAGGCAGTTGCATATGCAATAGTTTTTGCATATCTATCAAGACCAATAGTCAGGAAGATAAGACCAGTGCTTGGAGATATTGCTGCTCCACTGCTAACTTTATTAGTACTTGTTTCTGTTATAACTCTTCTGATATTATACACAGGTGTCCAGGTTCTGGCAGAATTAAACAAGCTTTCTGTTGATAGTTGGATGAGTAGTGTTATAACTGCGAGCAAATACTTATCAACATTCATATCAAATCATCCAGAGGTATCACCATTTATTTCATCTCTATCAAACCAGCTGAACACATATATATCTATGGCCAGCACGAAGCTGTTTGAGTTTGTGTTTCAATTGGTTAACCTTATTGTTACATTGGTAATGGCTCTTGTAATAGCTTTTTTCCTTTTGAAGGATGGAAAAATGTTGAGGAAGTTCTTGGAGGAATTATTGCCTAGGCGCATATCAAAGCAGATAGACAGGATAGACGCAAATATAGAAGGGATATTTGTCGGTTCAATCTTCTCTGCGTTTACTGTTGGTATGATAACTACAGTAGTATTTGAGATAGCTTCAATACCATATGCCTTTATATCTGGTTTCATTGCAGCTTTACTGCAATTTATCCCAATGGTGGGTCCACAGTTATTTCTCATACCTGCCACAGCGTATTACCTGCTCTTGGGTGATTTTCCTCATGCAGTTATATTGTTCCTATTAGCTGTTTTCCTTTTCTTTGTTCCAGATAATGTGATAAAACCAATACTCCTTAGCAGGACAACAGATATACATCCATTGCTAGTTTTGTTAGCGTTTATTGGAGGAGTATTAGTATTCGGCCCGAAAGGATTTGTTATCGGTCCTGTACTGCTAGCAATATTTGATGGGTTGATACATGCATGGTTAGGTTAGGGATAACCGGCACACCAGGAACAGGGAAGACCAGTGTTTCAAGCGAGTTATCCAGGATTACTGGTTGGAAGGTTGTCCATGTAAACGATATTGCATTAGAATTTAGCATAGACGTGTACAAGGATAGTAGCGTTATAGATGTAGAGAGATTGGAGGAGAAGCTTAGAAATATTGATGGGAATGTTATTTTTGAGAGTCATCTATTGTGCGAGATGAAGTTGAATTTAGATTATATGATAGTTTTGAGATGCAACCCGATTGAGCTTAAGAGAAGGCTGGCCCTAAAAGGATGGGATTCAGATAAGATAAAGACAAATGTAGAGGCAGAATACCTTGATTACTGTTTGATAAAATCTGAGAGGAATTATCCTAGGGTATTCCAGGTAGATACTACAAACCTTACTCCGAAGGAAGTTGCAGTTAGAATACTGGATATAATCAAAGGCGGCAAAGACGACGATGTTGACTGGAGCGATCAGTTATTCAAATCTCTTTAGAATCCTCTTCACTCTATCCACTTTCTTTTCACCACCCTTGAATGCTAGATAGGCCAGTATTATTATGCTTATCACTGGGACAAAGCTCAAATCCATCGCTGTCAGGCCAGTAATATTTGCAGTCTCTACTGACTTAGGCTCAGGTACCTCCATGTTTATGATATCGCACAATTTTCCCTTTTCTATTAGGGTCATTGCCTCATCTGCTTTATCATCTAGGCCATTTAGTCTTAGAATGTTTACTTTTTCTATAGCGTCTCTTAGCATTCTGTTGTATATATCGTCAGCCTCTTCATAGGATTTTACACTCTTTATATCCCCATAATACACATGACATTTTCCAGCTCTCTTTATCATCGCTATCTTTTCATCAATTGCATTATCTTTCGTTTCCATATCCCTATCTAGTTCAATGACATCACTTTCTAATACTGTCTTGTTCAATACCTTGTACTCGCTATAATTTTGTTTTGGGAGTGTGATATTGGTTTGGGGCGCACTGTTCTCAACAGCTATGGTTATTGTTTCTTCTTTTGATATATCCCTAATTAGTATCCCATCATTTGTTCCTTTCATGAATGCGTTTTCATTAACCAGTCTTCCCTTTATTGGGATTAGTACATCCATTCTGTGCTTTGGTTTTATCTTTATTGAATAAATGGTTTTTTTCTCATCCTTTTTTTCATTTAATATATCGCATGTCACACCAATCTCTTTAACGTTTAGCATAACAGTTTTAGTTTCATAGGCAGTAATTTCGTCTAACCAGAACTTCAAATCCTCAATTTCCACCATCCTTCCATTTATCCCAACAGGATATGGATTTCTAATGTTTATCTCATATTGATAGTCCATTAACTCATTGCATACTCCTGTGGTTATGGTTTTTAGAGACACATCCGGCTCTGCTTCAGACATTAATTTTTCGTATCTTTCCTTTACTTCCTTGAGTTTTCCAATCCCGTTCTCAATATCTATTGTTCCGTTTGTGAATACTCCCCCAACACCAATATCTCCATATTCATTGTAGTATTCTTCCAATACGCCGTAACTTTCTTTAATCTTGTCAACCAAGCTTTCCTTGGCATAACCCAACCTTCTTTTCCAAATTTCCATGCTAGAAATATAATTCATTATGTCAGATTTTGAGCGTTGATAATCATTTAACACTTGTTCTTCTGATGAGCACTCTATCCCATCCATCTTTGCCTTTTGTATAAGATGGTATAGATCAGAAGCCATGTCCTCCAATTCTTTATACATCCTTGCCCTGTAGTCCTCTGGGTTATTGTCTATCTCAACCGCATTCTTTATAAGCCTGGCTCCGTATGCGGCATCTCTCAGATTAGAGCTTTCAAAACCAGAATCACATATTTTCTTCCCTTCTTGGTAATACAGATAAGAGATCTCAGTTTTTGGAGTATACTCTGTCTCACATATTTCCCTTATTTGAAGTGCCCATTCTGCTTCTATTTGACTTGCTCTTTCAAACAAGGAACTAGCCTCATTCTTCAACCTAATTGCCTCCCTAACTTTATTTATTGCATTTACTAGATAGTCATCACTCTTTTCTTTCTCGATTTCCATCCCAATTGAAAAATACAAATCCGCTTTCTTTAGTAAAGCCTTCCCTTTAGATATGTATTTGCTTGGCTCCTCTTCTGTATCTGCCAAACCATTCATATCTTCTGATGTTAGATTTTGTTTTGGTACATTAACTACGATGGATTGATAGTTTTCAGTGGATATTTCCCATCTCTCCTTTGTCTCTTCTATAGCTTCCTCAAGCCTTTTTCTGCTCTCTAATGTTTGTGAGTATATACCTCCAGGCGCTGCTATGAAGTTATAGTAATAGGATAAATCTAGTATACCGCCAAGTTTCTTTATCCCATTGGCGGGATCTAGTTCCATAACCTCTTTTATGAACTCTGTTTTTCTGTTCAGCTCTTCAGCTGAATATTTGTTTGCCATCTCACATATTTCTGTTTCCATATCCTTCACTTGTTTGTAAACCTCAAATGATTGCTTCCCTTCATATGTCGGTTCATCTATTTTGTCCAAACCAATCTCATCAGCTTCTTTTATCTTCTTTGTTAATTCTAGCATCTCAATTAAGAATGCATCAGATGCATAGTCTAGTGCTTTTTCCAACTCCTTTTTTGATTTGTCCGGGTTAGAGTACACCAATCTTTTTGCATTCCGTGCAGATTCCCACGATTCTTTCATTATTTTACAGGATGTACAATTCTCTAGTGTTTTGGATGTTTTCATCTTTTCAACTCCAGCGGATAGAAGTAGCATAGATTTTAACGCATCTAACTTAGCCCAGTCAGCTATTGTGTATAATAGATTGATGTAGTCTAACGTCACATCTCTTGCAAGTTCAAAATTTGCAGATATTGAGCTAGTTTCTGTGTACAAATAACCGGCCCCGAGTGACAGCATTAAAATTAGAAACACAACAAACCATTTCATTTTCCTCTCCCCCATACTATTTGGATTCTTAATTCTTTTTAACCTTTTCCGTTACATCTATGTAATCTATTTATTAACTGTTTCCAAAAGATAATCATGGCAAAACCAGTAAAGAAAATCCCTAAGAAAAGGATTATCCCACCGTCCCAGGAAAGAAGAGAAAAGCTAAAGGAAGCTAGCGAAAAGCTGTGGGAACACTTAAACGCAAACAAGAGTAAAATAATACATTTGAGAGAGAGGATAAACAGGCTTCCTGAGGATGTAAAAACAGATTTGCTATTTTTGTTTAACTCAAAAACTAGTTCCAGGGCCGAGATAGTGAGAAGGATACAGGATGAGATAAAAAAGGGCAATTATTCATATGTGGATGAAGCCCTTCCAGAACTCAAAAATTTTGATGAGAAATTTTTTGAAGAGATTGAATCAAAGCTAAGAGATGCTGAGGCAAAGGTGAACAGCGAGGTAGATGTGGAGTATGCCTTGGAGAGGCTTGGGGAAGAAGCAGAAAAGATTGGGATGACTCAAGAAGAGATGTACAAATGGAAAGAGAGGATGTATGGAGAGGAATTGGTGAAAAAGCTTGAAGAACTTATAGAGAAATATAATATCCAGAGTGTAGAGGATATACGAAATAAGGTGAAAGACCCCAATGATTTAATGACTCTTTTTTTGAACATTGATGCAGTCAATTTTATCTTGTCCAAATCTTCTCAGTGATCATTGCCTTTGGGATTAAGTTAACTAGATCGCTTGCCATTAGGCCATAACCAAATTTTTCAAATGCCATATCCCCAGCTAGCCCAGTGACCTTTGTCCCTAATCTTGCGGCTTCCAACAAATCAAACCCCTGGGCAATTAGTCCGGATATGACTCCAGCCAGTATATCTCCAGTCCCTCCAACAGTCATACCTGAATTTCCTGTTTTGTTTTCATATACATTTCTCCCGTCTGCTATTAGATCTATCTTTCCTTTTAGGACTATTACTCTGTCTGGCCTTGAGAATTTTAATATATTTTCTTTTTTTGGTTCTGTATCAAATGCCATTCTAAACTCCCCTGCGTGTGGGGTGAGGACACAATTTTTGACTGATGTGCAATCCACTAACTTTAGCGCATCCGCGTCTATAACCTTTGGTTTTCGTACGCTAGCTAGCTTTTCAAATAATTCTCCAGCCTTCTTGCTTGTCCCTGCTCCGTTTCCAAGCAAGATAACATCTGATTTATCAATCCAGTTTTCTAGATAGTCAAAATGATCTGGCGATAAAACATCCCCAGGAAGTTTTATAGTTATTAGGTCTGGCGAATATGCATTTAGTGTCCAAGCAACCCTCTCTGGAGCTCCGATATACACAAGGTCTATCCCAGTTCTTAGAGCAGCTAGCCCAGCCATTGAAAGGCAACCCACATAATCCTTGCTCCCACCAACTATTAGCAGTTTTCCATTTTCTCCTTTATGTTCTCCCCGCATGTTACCACCTACATTATTAATATTAATGCTCCAAACAGCATTATAATACTAGCTAGGAATCTATACCTAAGGTATTTTTCGCTAAGTATCTTTCCACCCAATATTACAGATATTGGAGCGGACAGTCTTTTCAACGCTATCACGAAGGTTGCTGGAGCAAGTGAAACCGCATATAATTGTAATACTCTGTAAGCCACCACGAGGGCACCTATCCCTAGTACTAGCTTTGACGATCTTTTCCACACGGTTTTAACTTCGCTTACTTTTCCTTTTACCAATACTAGTATGCCAAGGTTTATAGATACAAACATTGTTATGAAGAATATGAATGAGAATGGAGACATACCAGTTAGCATAATTCTTCTGTCAATATTTACACAAATCCCGTATATTATCGCGTTTATTACCAGATATTTGAACCCCTTTGTCACTCTGAATCTAGTTCTTCTAAAATTAGTTTCTAGCAGGTACCCACCAACCAATATCATTCCAATCCCAATGAGATCAATTAATTCAAACCTCTGCCCTATTAATGTTTCTATAACTCCTGTGAACACAACCGATAGGTTAGCTATTATTGGCCCTGCTTCGGAAAGGTCTAGCTCTTTTATCCCTTTCATTGAATAGTAGAATCCGATAGATCCTAAAATGGAATTGAGGAATATTACTATTACCCTCCAGTCAAATTCAACAAACGGTAGAAAGGGCAAAAGCATAAAGAAGCTGAGCACTGTGAACAAAAATGTGAAAACAGACGTGGACCTTTCTTTCAGCCCTATTTTCTGGAGTAGGTTGGCGGTGGCCTGGATAATTGGAACTAACAATGCTGCTATAAACCATTCCATACGATCACTCAAATGTTATCTCTATTTGTTTTCTGATTTTCTTTTCCAGCCTCTTCAATTTTTTAGGAGACACGCCCTTTACCTCTTTGGGTGTGGTATGGACTATTACTTTGTTCCTCTTAACTTCTATATCGCCTGAGAAATATTTTGATAACATCTTTTCAATTCTTCCTGTTCTCTTTCCTTTACTCGCCCTCGCCTTCTTCACGTCTGATAAAACTGTTTGCTCGCCAAAGGTATATATCTCGTATTCTAGCTCGCCATTCTCAAAGTCCTTTATCTCCACCACAGGCCTTGCTAGATCTGCATCTTTCATACCTGTCGGAACCTTGACAGTAAAATCTAGAGAATAGACCTTTTTCACTTCTGCATCCCTAACGAAGATTACGGTATCAACTACCTGTGGGATCAATCCTAGTTCCACTCTACCTATCATTCTATGTATAGCGTCCACTGCCTTACTTGCATGGACAACACCAATCATCCCAACACCGGCCAGCCTCATATCCGCGTATATCTGGAAGTCATTGGTCTTTCTAACTTCGTCGTATACAGTGTAATCTGGCCTTACTAGAAGTAGTATGTCAGCAGTCTTTTCAAAGCTCCCTTCTAGACTTGTGTACTGTGTTATATCATCTGATACTTGTAAATCCCTTGGAGATTCCATTGTTTTTACAATCTTCCCCTGTTCCTTGTAAAATTCAGCTATGGCGGAAGCGAGAGTTGATTTCCCATGACCTGGAGGACCAGCAATTAGTATCCCTTCTGCTTCTTCCTTTAAGCGCTCTAGTAACTTTTTAGACATGTTCCAGTCAGACAAAGACGTCTTCATTATTGGTCTTACCATAGTTATCTCAAGCCCATCTGAGAACGGAGGCCTCGCTATTGTTATCCTTATGTTTTTGTATTGAATGACCATGGCTCCTTTCCTGTTTATTTCAACGAATGCTTCCCTGGATCTTTTTGTAAATTCTATTATCTCATTAGCTATCCTTTCAACCTCTGAGTAATCCAGCTTTTTTTCAGACAGTTTTATCAACTTTGCCTTTCCAGGTTTTCCTCTTTTTGCCATAACGTAGCAATTCTCCTTTATGTGGACACTGGTTGTATCTTGATCAAAGAATTTTGTAAAACTTGGTTTCTTCTTAAGTTTTTCTTGCTCTATGAACATTACCTTAACGTTCATTGCCTTTGCTACTTCTGATTGCACCCTATCAGAAGTGACAAGTATAGCTTTCCTTTCCCTTGCAGCTTCTCTTATTACTGCATCTATCCTATGCAACTCTATATCCTCTATTTTTGGTAGTTCTCCTATGAATTCAAGAGCAATCTTTTTGTTCTCCATTAATTTTATTAGTTCTTGGAGTTCTTTCAATCCAGTGAATCCTGTTTCTCTACCTGTGTTCGCCTGATACTCAAGCTCAGCAACGACTGCCATGGGAATGATTATTTTTCCTTTTATCTTTTCCTTTTTGATAAGATCACTTATCCTCCCATCTATTATGACACTTGTGTCTGGGATATATACTTCATTCAATTCTAACACCCCTTAATGATTCAAGTACAAGCACACCCTTATCCTCTAACCATCTTTTAGCTGATGGTAACACCCCAAACCAATATACTATCGCTCCGGGACCAAACATTTCCATGTATTGTTTTAGTTGTTTAGTATAGTCTCTTTTTACCTTTTCCAGATCACCAATGCTAGCCTTGCTTTCTATCCATCTTACTGGTTCATTGTTCATCATTATTATCTTTGCTAGGAGGAAATCAGGAGTTTTTGAATATTCCTTTTTTAGGTCTACTTCTCTCAAGAATTTTATTCCTCTTTTTTCAAGAAATCTTTTTATCCTTTCTTCTCCCTCCTTCCCCTTTTTCAGCTGAATCTCTAATCCTGAAGGTGAGTAAACAACGTCTTCCTTTCTTGCTTCTTCTAATTCCTTCTTTATCCTGCCTCTTACGTCTACCTTTCCATTTATCATTGCTCTAGCTTTCTTTTTAGAGTAGCCTTGAGCAAGGAGAATCGTGTAAAGCATCATTACAGGAGATATACCATATTCGGCTGCCAGTTTGGTGGCTGTTTTTCCAGCTCTCCATTCCATTAGAATTTTGTCTCTAGGAAGCCTGTAAAATCTTCTTCTAGTCTCTCTAGCTAGTTTCATTGTTAGCAGTTCAAGTAAGAAATCAGGTTTCCACCCTTTCTTAGCTAGCCTTTCAATATCTCTTTTTGACTTGATCTGTTTGTATAACCTTTCATACTCTGCTTCGTTTATCATCCCTAGTTTCTAGAATTCCTAATTTTTAATACTAACCAGAAATATTTTTAATTCTAGTTTCATTAACCAGCTATGCATGTAGATTTGATAATAAGGTTGTTGGTGGCCTCTGTTATAACCGGGCTTATTGGCTGGGAAAGGGAAACACTTCATAAGCCAGCTGGATTTAGAACCCATTTGTTGGTTGGACTAGGAGCATCTTTGCTTGTTGTTCTTTCCATAGTGGCATTCCCTTTATCTGATAGCTCAGCCAGGGTAGTAGCAGCAGTGGTTCAGGGCATAGGTTTCCTTGGAGCGGGTGTTATACTAAAGACAGAAGGACATGTTAGAGGACTGACAACCGCTGCCAGCGTCTGGTTTTCAGCTGCTCTTGGCATTACAATCGGATTTGGACAGTATGATATTGGCATAATAGCATTTATCATAGCTATTTTGGCTTTGCAGATAAAGAAATGGGTTGGTGAGGAGGTTGAACAAGAAACAGGGGGAGTTCCTCGTAAGGTTAGCAAGAAGCGCAATAAATGATTATTTTCTAGGAAAGGAGACAAAGCCCGAACTAGCTGACTGGCTAAATGAAAAGAGAGGAGTCTTCGTTACTCTAAGGACCTATCCAGAAGAAGCGTTAAGGGGTTGCATAGGATACCCTTACCCAGTCAAGCCATTATGGAAGGCTGTGATAGATTCAGCAATATCTGCTGCCACATCTGACCCAAGGTTTTTTCCATTATCGCTGGATGAACTGGATAACATAACAATAGAAGTTACCGTATTAACCCCACCAAAGGAGCTAACTTGCTCCCCATTGGAAAGGCCTAGGCATATAATAGTTGGCAAACATGGGTTAATAATCGAGAGAGGAATGTATAGCGGCTTATTGTTACCACAGGTTCCAGCAGAAGTTGGTTGGAGGACACCAGAGGAATTTCTAGATGGAACTTGCCAGAAGGCAGGTTTACCTAATGGGTGTTGGAAAGATAGAGAGACAAGGGTATACATATTTGAAGGAGAGATATTCAGAGAAATAGAGCCAGGTGGAGAGGTGGTAAAGGACTAGATCATCCCCTTTGCCATTTTTCTAGCTTTTCTCAAGCATTTTTTATGCCACCATTGACCCCCGTAGTATTTCCCTTCACCCTTTTTTATTGGCTTTCCACAGAGTGAGCACACTTCCTCTTCCTCAACTTCTTCTAGCTCTTTTTTCTTGGGCCTGAATAAGTCCAATAATCCCATGATTTCTTATTGGAGATTAGCTTTATAATCATTTCTTAAGTGCGTATTCAATTTCTTGGAATTCTTTTCTGAACTCTACTACATCATTTCTTACTGTTTTTGGATCTTCTTTATCTATCCACAGTCTTTTTAGAAAATCTGCGATGACTTCCATGTCGGATTCTTTCATTCCAAACCTTGTCATCTCTTGGACACCAATTCTGATACCATTTGGATCCGTAACATTCTTTAGTGTCTCTCCAGGGAGTAGATTTTTATTTACAATTATGTTCGCACCCTCACAGATATTGGCCGCCTCTGCACCGCTTAATCCAATCTTGCTTACATCTACGACTATCTGATGACTTTTTGTAAATCCTAGTTCCTCCCCAATTACTGGTATGCCAAGCTCATGGCTCCTCTCTGCAAGTGATTTTGAATTTCTCACCATCTGTCTTGCATATTCTTTTCCAAACTCAATCATTTCTATTGCCGTTATACCTAGGCTTGGAATTCTATGAAGGTGATGATTACTTGTCAACCTTGGGAACACACCCCTTTTCAACTTCTTTAGCATAAGTTCATCATTTGTTGCTATCAATCCCCCTTGTGGCCCTGGGAATGTTTTATGAGTTGAGCTGGTTATTATGTCTGCACCTTCTTTTATTGGATCTTGAAATTGTCCTCCAACTATTAGTCCGAGGACATGTGCAGCGTCGTAAACTAGTTTTGCATCGTACTCCATTGCAATCTCTTTTATCTCTTTCACAGGATGAGGGAATAGGAACAAGCTGGCACCGAGAACGAATATTTTCGGTTTCTTTTCCAGGCCCGCAATCTCTTTTCTCGTTTTATCCACATCTATGTTCATGATTTCCGTGTCGAAGGGATAATTATACACAGTAAGTCCTAATGCCGTCGGAGCCCCATACTTGTTATGGGATATATGTCCACCACTAGGCGTGGACAATGAGATTATAGCATCTCCAGGTTTAGCTATACTTGAGAATGTAGCAAAGTTTGCTACCGTTCCAGAGATCGGTCTTATGTCTACGCTAGCATCCAACAGACTGCCAATTAATTCCTGAACTGTTTCCTCTATAATATCTATATACCTAGTTCCATTGTAATAACGTTTGAATGGCTCCCCTTCTGCGTATCTATGCAGAAAATCACTGATATACAAGCTTTCAGCCAAGGGAGACATTACATTTTCACTTGCTATCAAATTTACACATGATCTTCTCCATTCATTGTTCCTTTTAACATTCTCAATTATCTCTTCTTTAGTCTTCTCCAAGTTTGAGTAATCTGTCAATTCCATTACCTCCATCTTCGTCCAGGGATTTGTACGCTTCCACTACTTTCTTAAACTTTCCACAGGTGAATTTCCCTTCTGGACAATATCCTAGTTGCACGCAACTTGGACCTGCGTTTTCAAATATTGTTGGAGCGACCCGCTTAACCTCAAGTAACATCCTATTGGCTAGCTCTCTTATCTCCCATTGAGCCCTTAGGCAGCATCTCAATCTAAAGAAATGCAAGAGCTCCCTAGCATTCATTGTTATGACTATATTGCTCTTTGCCGCATTTGGGAAGACATATCTGGCATCTTCTGCAGGAATCCCCATATCCACGAGTTTTTTGTACGCATTTGCCAGCTCCCTCATAGTCTCATCAAAAATCTTTTTTGCATTTTCGTTATTCTCTATCTTTGGTGGGGTTACATAATCAAGTTCATCAAACGTTACGTACCTTTGACTCTGTTGGGTATATGATGCGATCCTATGTCTAACCAACTGATGAGTGCAAGCCCTGGAACATCCTTCCACAGCGAATGTAAAACTTGCATGCTCTATAACAGAATGGTGGCCATATCCAACCACGTGTCTTAACACATTTTTACTCCTCTTTTCGTCAAGGGTTTTCATTTTCTCTGTTGGCCCTTCTTTTGATATTGAAGTGTATGCCGCCACAGCAGTTACTTTTTCAGGGTCCGGTGTATACGCAATCAGTTTGACTAACATGTGTTTCTTTTTTTTTCGGCTAGCTATATATGTATTTCCCTGGTTTTTCATTTACAGTATCCAATAGTAACTAATTTATGTTACTTTTACAAAAAGATTAGCATGGCCACTCTATTCATGGCTCAGGGCCTGGAAAGAGATAGAATGCTTGCTGCTGTAGCCTATCATCTTCCAAACCAAGTCGTCATAATAAGAAATAAAAGGGATATATCTGCTGAGCTGAGTAGAAAGGTGGAAAAGAATCTTTCTGCAGTGAAGAAGAAGTCATCTCAATTTCCTGTAAATATCTCATGGAATGAGGTTTGGGTAGACTTTTTCTCTCCCGTTAATGCCTTGGTCGATTTATACGAGCAGATATCTTCAGCAGAGGATGCTAGGATAGACATATCCTCTGGAAACAAGCTGATTACAATAGTACTATTCCTTATTGCTAGTGATCTTGGGCTAAAAGTAACCTATTCCACTGCCTCTTCATACAAGGGGATCCCAGGATACGGCAGGCTAATGGAAATTCCGAAGATACCAGTAGACCTTGGGTTGGATATACGTTTCCTGAAGGTATTGAGAAGGAGAGACAGATGGGATTCTCTTACAGAGCTTGCTAAGAGAGCCTTTGGTAGATCTGATAAGTCTGCAATCATGTCTGTGGCTAGAAAGTTAGAGCCGCTTGAAGAGCTTGGGTTGGTGGATATAAGACGGAAAGGGAGAAGGAAGTTCGTTGAGGTGACCAGAGTTTGATTATAGAAAAGTATTTAAACACTGGTCTAGTAATTATCTTAGGTGATTCTTTATGCCAACCAGGAAATTTGCCATTGCTAGACAGCTAGGTGGAAAGAGAGTTATCACAAATAAGGGAGAGGAGCTTGGTAGGATTAGTGATATTCAGTTTGACGAATTAACAGGCGCGTTGGAGTATATACTTGTTGAGCCAAGCCCAGAATCAAAGCTAGCTAAGGAACTTCCAAGAGAAGGAGATTTAATTATTATCCCATACAAAGCGCTATTTGCAGTAAGCGACGTTGCCGTGGTTGATGAATCCCTTCTTTCAGTCTAAATTAACCCTTAATTTGCCTGTTTTCTCATTTATCTCAACGCCTAGCTCTTTCTCTATCTCTTTCCAGCCTCTCCCTTCTTTTCTCATTTTCTTTATTTTACCAACTAGCTCATCCAGGTATTGCATGTTTTTATAGATGAGATCGCCAATCTCTTTGTATCTTTTTGCTCTTTCTTCCATCTCCTTTAGTGCTTTTTCCTGATTTTTGAGTCTCTTTTCCAGCTTATTATCCACCCTTCTTTCTGCCAATTTATCGCCGTAAAATTCGTCCAGAGCTTCATTAAAGCTATTTGTTGGTTTGAATCCATCCCTAGTTTGGAACAATGTTGGTTTATCCTCTATACCAGGTTTAAACCTTGAGAGAATTGTTTTCAATGTCTCAAACATCTTCTTTGCGTTCTTTGGCCTCCTTGCATTTGGGTCTTCACCAGATTCAGATATTAGTTTTTCAATATACCTCTTTCCAAGCTTAAGGTTTTTCACGAGACTTCTTACAATGTCCTTTTCCGTGAATATGGAGTTGAACTCCTCTAGGCTCATCTCAAATGGATCTAGTCCATGCTCTGGTGGTTTGTAGATTTCACCAGGCTTTATTGTCCTATCTTTCCATTCTTCTCTCCTTAGAGCTGCCAGGATCTTTCCTTCTCTGGTTAGAATGATGTTTCCATGCGAAAACAGCTCAATTATCAAGCTTCCTCTTGAAAATTCCATCACAACTATCCTATCAAAGTCTAGCTGAGTAACCTTAATTAGCTTTGACCCGGACAGTTCCTTCCTTATCTTCATTGAGAAGTTGTCAGCTGAGCATTTGAATTCTCTTTTTGTTATGAACATTAGGTTGGGTAGGCTGATCACGATATCAATGTTCCATTCCTTTCTAAACCTGATTTTGTAGAAGTTTTCACATTTCCAGAACTTAACGAAGTTTGCCCCTTCTAGCTTTTTTAGCTCCTCTACCAACCAGTGAACTTCCAAGTTTGATAATGCCATTTACGTCATCCCACAGATATTTGTAAGATTTTCTATTAAATATAGCTAGGTACACCAATGCCACCAATCCACCAAGAATATGGATGAGATTAGATGTTGGGGTTACGGCCTCAGTTTTTACACCTTCTTTTATACTTTCTTTTTGTTGTACAACCTTAGCAATATTTTTGTATGTCCGGTTAATCTCTTGCTCCAGTTGAACCTTCTCCTCCTCTGTGGCATTCTTTATCCTCTGAGAGTAGTTGACTAGTTTTTGCACATTGATGATAATTTCTTTCTCTTTTTCTTTCTGCACATTCTCCACTATCCAGTCAGCTAACGGATAGGCTACTACAGGAGTGAGATACATGGCAATTATTAACCCGACTACAGCTTTCTTTATATCTGTTACTATCAAGGCTGCAATAAGCCCGCATATAGCTGTAGAAGCACCTAATACCCATACATCCGGTTTTATTAGTACGTATAATGCCCCACCTATCCAACCGGACAGTATGAATATTGCCAGAACATGCTTAGACTCCAACCTTTGCTCAAGCAGGCTACCTATGACGAATAGGAAAAACATGTTTGCTAGCAAATGCTTTAGGCCTATATGGGTGAATGAGTAGATAAATCCACCAAACAACAAATTATCAACAGACACACCATATGGAGCTAGAATAGTTAGAGGAGATACGTACGGGGAGAATTTTGTTGCAAGGAGGTAAAATGTTATAGAGAACGTAATTAAAGCTATAGTCGCCCTCGGTATTTTAACATCCACCAGGTTCACCCTTTTATGAACTCAAGGATGAATTTTGCTAGTGATGGGCTAGCCTTTATAACCGCCTTGGCTATTTTGGAAAGACCTTGCCCGTGGCTCAATTCAATAAACACATCTGGAGTTAATCCACCCTTGACTACAGCGTCTGCTATTGCTTCTAACTGCTCATCATTGAGTTTTTCAACGAAATGTCTAATTTTTAGTATATTTGCAAATTCCTTTCCATGTTTTTCCATCCAAGTATCTTGATATCTCTTTAGCTTTTCTTTGCTTACGTCACCAGAGGAGATAGCCTCTTTAGCCACCTCTGCAAGCATTTCCCCTGCCTCTAGTGCTGTGCCTATTCCACCGCCGTGTATTGGGTTGACCATTCTTGCGGCGTCTCCAGTGAGCATTATTCCATTCCCAACGAATTCGTCCACTGGTTTTGTTACTG
Source organism: Microcaldota archaeon (assembly GCA_964652335.1). Taxonomy (GTDB): domain Archaea; phylum B1Sed10-29; class B1Sed10-29; order WALL01; family WAMD01; genus WAMD01. The sequence goes on along the minus strand of CAZZDL010000001.1, from coordinate 5,064 downwards.
GTATTCCACCAGCATTAATCTCTATTATACTTGCACTTTCAAATCTTTCATTTCCTTCCAGCCATCTATCTAAGTAATACTTGGCTGTTTTTTGATCTGTCCCAGCAATTCCAACGCCAACGTTTGCAACGTCATCCCCCTTTGGGAAAACCCACACATATCCTCTAGGGGCAACGCTTTTTCCAAAGTACAATTCCATTTTATTCTTGTCTAATAGATCGACACCAACCATTTCATATTGATAACCAGCATCCATTTCTGCCAGGGGTAGAGTGGTATTTATTCCTGCCATCCTTCCTATCCTGGAATCCACCCCATCTGCTGCTACTACTATCTTTGACCTAAGCTCGACAGTGTCCCCCATGTTGTCTGCTATTACTCCCTTTACGAATCCATCTTCAATGATTAGATCCTCTACATTGGTTTTTAGCATGAATTTTGCCCCTGCTCGTATTGCATTGGCTGCTAAAAATTTTTCAAACATCTTTCTTTCTATTATGTAACCTGTTCTGCCAAGTCGTTCAGAGTCAATTATTATCTTTTTTCCTTTTGGAGATATGAGTATTGCTCCGTTGATATACTGTCTTGCCCATATTGGGTCAGGTTTAAGCCCAGAAACCTTTATCCACCTGTCTGATAATCCTTCTCCGCATCTCTTTGGAGCTCCTATTTCTTGCTTTCTGTCTATCACAAGAGTATCTAGTCCTCTTTTTGCAAGCTCTTCCCCAGCCTTTATACCTGCTGGCCCGGCTCCAACAACTATTACATCCCAGTTTTCTTTCATTTGTTTCCCTCCAATTTAACCAGCTTAATTGCCCCTACAGGGCATGCTAATACACATAGGCCACAGTCTATACATCTGTCATCATACACATGGATATAAGTCTCCTTTAGTTCTAAAGCTAGTTTTGGGCATACACTGGTGCATGCCCCACAGTACATACATTTGTCTTTATTCACTCTAGCTACCATTTTATTCACCTATTTGTACCTTCAAGAGGGCGTCTAGATAGTTGTTTAATCTTTCTATCTCTTTTTCTAGCTTCAAAATGCCAGAAGTTCGGTTTATTGTTTTCATTACTTTTATAGTTTCCAATAGAGGGGCAACGTTTTTCTCTTTTAGGTTTCTTAGGAAGTTTTTGAACATCCTTACTAGGTCCCCAGTTATCAGATATACCTTTTCCCTCTTCCCTGTCAGCTTTTTGCTTTTTACTAAGCCTAGCTTGAGAAGATCGTCTAGGCCAAGGGATACGGCAGGTATGCTGTAATTGGTTAGCTTTGCTATTTCCTTTTGGGTTAATGGGTTCTTTGCCAGTAGCAAAGCGCCGAATATTCTACCATGAGCGCTAGTGAGCCCTCTAGCCCTGAATATCATTTCTAACTGATCTAGTAGCTCCTCCATGTGTCTATTTACAATTTTTAAAATTTTTAAAACTTTCCATACTCGCTACCAATCCTATTTAAAGTTTGCCGTCAAAAAGAGATTATGCCAGCCCGTAGGTTTTGGAGAGATTACTGGAAAGAGAAAATAGAATCCAGTAAGTCCTCTTCATTAGATAGTGAGAGATACCCACAGTTGCATCAGTTTGTATCAGATTGGATATCAAAGCATATCAGCGAGAAAGCTAAGGGCAAACTGCGTATCTTGGAAATAGGAATTGGCCCAGGTGGATTAGCTAAGAAGATAAAGCAGTTGTTTAATAATCAAATAGAGCTACACGGCGTTGATATTCACATCCCAGTAAAGCATGAGGGAATAATCTACCATGAAGTTCCAGCTGAAAAATTACCATTTAATGATAATGAGTTTGATGCTGTTTATTCTGTATTTACGCTTGCATATACAGATGAAGAAAAAGCATTATCTGAGCTAAGAAGAGTATTGAAGGATGATGGAAGGGCAATACTAGTTGTGCACTCTCCAAGTTCTACTGTGAAATATCTCCTAGAAGATGCCCATCAGAAGGCTACACTTGGTTTAAGCTTCAGAAAGAGGGATGTGAAAGAAGGGAAGAAGCAATTAAAGGATATATCAAATATAGAAAGAGACGTTGATGAATACGCTTATTTATTGGAAAGGATAACCCGGATGCCGTCAAATGCGAATGCATTAAAAGAGTTTTTTGAGTCTCATGGCTTTTCTGTTGAGGAGATAAGGGAGATTAAAGCAGGAAACGAGCCATTTGGTGGTCAGCTTGGTTTTGGAGTTGTCCTTAAGAAGTCAGAGAGAAAGGGAAAACCAATTAAATTGGGCAAAGGTAAGAAGTATGAGAAGTCACATGAGGTTAAGCCGATGCCTCCAGATATTGATGAAGGGATGGTATGGAGTATGGCAGATTAAACTAAAATGGTATTAATATACAACAGCCTTCTTCTCATCTATCTTATATAATGGTCTTACTATCTTCCCGTGTTTTGTTTTGTATGACTTTATAGCGTCCTTTTCTGTTTTACCTTTGAATGCATCGAACTCTAGCTTATCCGATGGATCTAATAGATAAACCTTCCCAGCTTTCTTTAGTAGGACAAATGCCCTGTTTTCTCCAGTGGACATTTCTGCTATTAGCATTTGCGCGTCTTCCCCAATGGCTCTTAACATTGAGCATAGCAACACTGCCCTATCATGGTTATCTCCGGCCCCTATCCTCACTATCTCATCCAATTTCATCCAGAAAGGAGTCTCAATTGGAAGTTCAACCTCTGATACGTGATCCCTAACATAAGTATAGATCTTTATAGCATCATTATAGGTTTTAACAAGATCCTTTATCACCTGAGCCCTTGGTTTTATGAGTTTTTTCAACTCTTCAACACTCTTTTCCTCTTTTTCTTTTATTGTTCTGCTATACCTAGAGATCATTGTCAGTAGGACTTCAATTTCCTTTTCCATTTGTTTTACTCTTTCCTTTAGGGAATTGAGGTTTTCTCTCAATAGCTTGTTTTCATTTCTTAGGTTTTTTAGTTTCTCAGATTCTGGCTTTGTGGCTTCTCCTATTTCTCCTTTCAAGAATTCATTTTCATTCCTAAGCCTAGTGGCCTCCTTTTCCAGCTCCTTAAGTTTCTCCTGCAAATTATATATCGTCTTTGTTGTGTTCTCTTCAAGCCAGTTGTACTTTGCTTTCAATTCCTTTTTGTCTTCCTCTGCATCTTCTAGCTTTACATATAAGGAGTCTCTCTCTGTCTTAACCTTTTCCAATTCTTCCTTCAGCTTTTTGTAGGCTTGATACAACTTTATTGCCTTTTCAAGTTCCACTACTTCCTTTCTAGCGTCCAACATGAAGTCTGGAACCATGCCCTTTGCAATCATGAACATGGTTTTTTCCATTTCGTCTTCTACACTTTCTATTAATGAGTCTAGCTTTGCTCCTTCTTCCACAAATGTTTTTTCATCTATCTTTTTCTCTTTGAATGTTTCATTTAGCGTTCTTTTCGCTGCCAGCAATTCAGCTTTCCTCTTGGCCAGCTCCTCCAAATGCTTCCATGCTTCTAGTTTGTCTACAGTCATAGGTACAGGGGCTTTCCCTTTTTTGAATAATATGAACAAAGCAATTACTAGACCGATGACTATCCCCACTGTCAAGCTAGCAAGGGTTATAGCTATATCCATCTATTCCACCTAACTTATATTGACCCATTTCTAAAATATATAAGAGTCGGGATTTGGATGATAGAATCTAAATATTTAGCCAGGGCAAGGGAGATAGCAGAGTTCATAAAAGAAAGGGATAATTTCGTTTTGGTTAGCCATTACGATGCAGATGGATTGTCTGCAGCTGGAATAATGGGGCAGGCCTTGAAAAGATTAGGAAAGAACTTTTCACTTAACCCAGTGAAGAAACTAGATCAGGATACTATATCTGAACTGCCTTCAGACTCTCCAGTGATATTTGTTGATCTGGGGAGCGGCCAGTTCAGCCAGCTTCAAGCTCATCTAACAGATTTTGTTGTTTGCGACCATCACGAGGTTGAGGGGTTTGATCTACCAAATCATCTTAACGCGCATTTGATTGGTTTAGATGGAGCTAGAGAGGTTTCAGGGGCAGGGATGGCGTACTTAGTTGCAAGGGAACTATCCAATGCCAATAGGGATTTGTCTGGATTGGCCATAGTTGGTGCAGTAGGAGATATGCAAGATTCCTCTGGGGAATTGATTGGGTTCAATAGGAAAATATTAGAGGATGCAGTGATCGCAGACGTTCTCTCTGTTAAAAAAGATATCCGATTATTCGGGAGACATACAAGACCATTAGTGCAATTCCTTAATTATTCTTCAGAACCATTCTTTTTAGGTTTGAGCGGTAATGAAGAGGCGTGTGTCAGATTTCTATCTGATCTTGGAATTCCTATAAAGAGAGGAGATGAATGGCTTAGATATGTGGACTTAACAGAGGAAGAAAAGAAAAGACTAATTACTGGACTGTACGTATATGGTTTGAACATTGGAATGGATGAAAAAGCATTAAGGGCTTTGGTTGGAGAGGTTTATGAATTCAAGAATGAAGAGGAGAAGAGTTATCTGAGAGATGTTAAGGATTTTGCCACTTTACTAAATGCGTGTGGTAGGCACGGCGAGATGGAAACAGGGATAATGGTGGCAATGGGAGATAGGGGAAAGCACTACAAGAAGGCTCTGAATGTTTTGCAGAAACATAGGCAGGCTATACATGATGCGTTGGAATGGGTCTATGAGAATGGGATTGAGGAGCGCAAGAATTTTTATTTGTTGGATGGAATTGATGTCATAAAGGATACTATTATAGGAGTGGTCGCTGGTATACTTTACAATGCAGGTTTTGTGAAGAGAGATAAGCCAATTATTGCTCTAGCTAGGGATGAGGGAGGGAATATAAAAGTTTCTGGTAGAGCAAACGGTTCTCTTATAGAGAGAGGGCTTGACCTTGGAAAGCTGTTTAGTGAGTTGTGCAAGGAGTTTGGATGCGAAGGAGGAGGACATAATATAGCTGCTGGTGCTACAATTACTCCTGATCTAAGAGACAAATTTCTTGATAAAATTGATATCGGGATACGTAAGCAAGTGAGCTAGAGCCGATACGTCGGCTCGCG